>CALRLZ020000005.1:0-182440 GCA_943368975.1 Archangium gephyra | reverse complement strand
CGCCAGGTCGGCGGTCTTCGCCCCCGCCTCGTGCTCGCGCAGAACCGCGATGATCTGCTCCTCGGTGAACCTTGCTCGCTTCATCTGTCCGTCCTCGTCAGGGCCGGACTCTAACTCCGCGTGGAGGAAAATCTCAGTGGCAGGTCACCTGTTCCCGCAGTCGGTTTTTGAAAGCGGTCAGCACGGCATCATGCGATGAAGCCGTCTCCTGAACGGAGATGGCAATGATACTGATCGTGGCATGGATACTCCTCGCACTCGTCCATGTGATGCCGGCAGCGGTTCTCGTGAGACCTGGCCTGATCACGTCACTTTATGGCGTTGAGGCTGCCGGCGATCTGGGTATCCTGCTCATTCATCGCGGAGGCCTGTTCCTCGCCATTGTTCTTGTTTGCCTTTATGCAGCCTGGGAACCTGGCGCCCGCCGCGCAGCGAGCCTCGTTGTTGCTATCAGCGTCGTGAGTTTTCTCACGATTTATGCTGCGGCCGGCGCGCCTGCCGGGTCATTGCGCCTCATTGCACTTGCTGATCTCATTGCGCTGGCACCGCTTGGCCTTGTCGCCTGGCAGGCATGGAGAAGCTGAGCAGCTTGAACGAATGGACACATCAAACGGACGCTTGCTTCAGCCGCCCGCTGATCGCGTTCGAAGGTGCACGCGCACTCTATCTGGGCCCGGCCCTTGGCCTGAAGCCGCATCGAAATGCGGCATTCACGCTTGCTGTAGGGTTGGATGCGCCTATTCGACTGACGCTTTATCGGGACCGCTCGGCATCGTCGTCCACCACCGAAGGCCCCATTGTTTGCGTTCCAGCCGGGAGTCTGCACCGGCTGGAAGCGGAAGGCATGATGGCGTTTCTCTATCTGGATGCTGTTGGTGATGATGCCGCCTTTCTTGAAATGTCGGACATCCTCGCAGCCCATCAGGTCCTTTTGGCCGAAAGTCGGGACGCCCTTCGCTTCTGGGGCCTCGAACGTTGGCGAACCGTGCTTGGAGTGCCCACCTCGGAGGTGATCGATCCACGTGCTGCCGCAGTCGCCCGGAATATTGTGAAGGAGCCGGACGCTTACACTTCTTTGTTGGAAGCGGCCCGTGCTGCGGGATTGTCACCGTCGCGTTTCCAAGCGGTATTCCGCCGACAACTCGGAGCACCGTTTCGGCGCTACAGGCTTTGGCGGCGTATGGGCCTAGCCATGAGTTCGCTTGCCTCCGGTGCCAACATGACCGAGGCCGCATACGATGCGGGTTTCTCTAGCTCGGCTCATTTCTCACACCAGTTCCGTCGCATATTCGGGCTGGCACCTTCTGCGCTTATGACACTCAAACCCGAGATCCGCGGCGAGCAACTCCGCGTCGACTGACGACGCTCTGCACGAGTTTGGGGGACGATGCGGGATGAACCGCACGCGGTTTGCCGGAGGTTGATAGAATCTCATGAATGTCGGGTTTCGGCGTCTACGCACCTCGCCTTGAGTGTCTGAAACGGGGGCGCAAAGCGGACGTCCCCAATGTCTGATTGGGGCCCAAAAGCCGATGAACACAGAATTCCCCTTACTTTGACGCGATACACGGCAAACGGCTTCTTCGGCGCCAGTTGGGTCGCGCGATCAGGTCTGGAGCCATTGCACCGCTAACAGCCCAAAAAAGGCTGCGGCTCGGGCGTGAGGGCGATCATTCGGGATTTGTGGCAGCTAAATCCGGATTTGTGGAAAACCAATGAGGCTCCTCACAGTTGAAGTGACGGACCGAGTCGCGCAGCGTCTGGCGAACCATGCCGCCGATCCTTGGCGCTTACGTCAAGGTCATCCCGTCCAATAGTGCCGCCAACGACAGAAGACGCCGGCTCGGGTTCGGATGCTTCGAACTCACCGCCATCCGACACAAATCAAACGCCGTCCAGTTACCGGTGATCCCAATCATTCCGCATGGCATGGGCCCTCCATACCATCTTGAATCATGGATCAAACCCGCTGGGAATCAACCGAGAGTCAGCCGCCACAGCCGTTGGTGTTACATGTAGTTGACGATGGTGAGCTTGGAGAGCATCGAGCTCGTCTGGTAGCTCGCCTGCAGATTGGTCTGCAGCGCCAGGATCTGCACCGTGACGTCATTGTCGTCGACACCCTCGATATCGGCGAGGAGCCCGCCGAGCATGGCGCGGCGGTCGCCGTGGCGGGTCTTGGCGGAATCGGCGGCAGTGTTGGCGGCGGCGATCTCGATCTGGATCGACTGCACCGTCTGGCTGGCCTTGTCCATGCTGAGGCCGGAGACGACCCGCGGCGTCAGCGCCTGGAAGCGCTCAAGCCCGTTCGGATCGCTTTCGCTGAAGCGCAAGGTGCTGGCGACCGCCATATACTGAACCGCTGTGCGCAGCGCCTCCTCGTCGGCGCGCACGCCGTAGAAGACCGCCTGCGAATTGTCGACTTCGGCGGAGGCGGTGGCGCGGGGATTGGGCGAGACCCGGTCGCCCTGGTACCAGCGCACGGTACGGGCCTCGGCATTTTGCGGCGTATCGTAGGCGACAGCATCCGCCATGGTCCCGGACACGCCCGCGACCAGCCGCTTCGGCACGCCCGGCTCGATGGCCGGCGGGCCGACCAGGGCCGCGGCCTGCGTCTCTCCATGGAAGAAGTCGTCGCCGGCCTTTACCGCCGAGGCGGCGGCGAGCTTCGTGCCGACCATCCGGCTGACCTGGGTGCCGAGCGCGGCCCGCAGATTGTTCAGCGTGTCGGCCGAGGTGGCGCCGACCCGGAACTGGTCAGGAGCGACCAGTTGCGCATCCGCCGCAACCGCGGTCAGCGTCAGGTTCTCGATGCTGCCGTCCGGCAGGGTGAAGCCGATGGTGAGGGACTGGTTCGGCGAGGCATTGCCGGCACCTGCGGCAATGGAGACAGAGGCGGGCGGCCCTGCCGTCCGGGTCGCCGTCAGACCGTCCACGGCGCCCGAGACGAGGCCAACCTTCAACCCGAACGGATGGGTGCCGTCTTCGGCCAGCGTCACCGGCTGCGTTCCGGTCGCCGACAGGGTCAGCCGGCCGGTGGCCGCCGGGTTGATCTCCGGATTGGCGGAGGCGACGCCGAGATCGGCCTGCATCCTCTGCAGCATGACGGTCTTGAACCCGTCCTTGGAATTGTCGCCGCTGAGGAAGATCGAGGGGTCGAGCACCGGCGGTGTCGCCGACTTGCGGCCGCCGAAGACGTAGCGGGTCCCGTCATTGGCATTGAGCATGGAGACGACGGCGTTCAGACCATCGCCGGCCGCGACCTGGCCAATGGTGCGGCCCGAGGAGAGCTTGTACTCGTTCGGCTGGAACGACGTCTTGGTCGAGGAGACCGTCTTGGCGATCCCGGTCAGCGAGGTGTCGATGATCGAGATACGCGTGCTTACCAGCGAGATGCTCTGCTGCCAGGCGTCGATCTGGCTCATCGAGGCGCGGAAGGCGAGCGAGAAGCCGCGCTCGGGGCCGAGGCCCCCATAGGTTTCCGACTTCTGGCCCGAGCCGAGCTGGCGCTGCAGATCGGACAGTTGCGACTTCATGCGCATGAAGTCGCTGGCGTTCAGGCCGGACAGGATCCCTGCGGTACGGATGGACATGGTGCCCCTTACATTCTCTGGAGGGACTCCAGCATTTCGCGGACGGCGCTCATGACACGCGCATTGGCGCCATAAGCCGTCTGGAGCTGGATCAGGAGCGTCATCTCATTGTCGATATTGACCGCCGCCACGCTGTCGAACCGGGCCTGCAGCTGCGTGACCACGGCCTCCTGGCCCTGCGAGACCTGCAGGGCGCTGGCGGCGTCGTTGGTCTGGGTGACGATGACGGAGCGCGCATAGGACAGCACCGAGCCCTGGAACGGGTTCGACGCGGTGCCGAGGCCACCGGCCGGGGCGAAGTAGCGGTTGGTATTGGCCAGTGCGGCGACGAGGAAGGAGGGACGCGTCTCGTCCGATTCCAGCGTTGTCGGACTGATCTTCACCAGCGCGCTGGGATCGGCCTTGAGGGCACCGTTGACGTCGATGCGGGCGGCGAGGCCGACATATTGGGTCCGGCTGGCCGTGACCTGGTTGCTGTACAGGCCCCCGGCACCGGCCGGATCGATGAAGAAGGGCAAGGCGCTGCCGCCATCGGCCAGCGTGCGCGCCGTAACATTGGCAGCAGCCTGGCCGACCTTCGCGCCGCCGGCGACCGTCGGATCGGCGAGGACCCGGAGGTTGCCGCCATTGACCGAGATGGCGAAGGCGCCTGCGGGAGCGCCGGCCCCCGCAGCCCAGGTGTCGATCGCCGCCTGCATCTGGGTCGCATGGGCCGCCGACGAGTTTCCGGTAAGGCGGAAGACGATGTCGTTGGGGTCGGCGGTCATGGCATCGGACATCGGCAAGGTCGTATCGTCGACCCGCTTGAAGGTGATCTTCTGCTTGACGCCGTTGGCCGTCAGTTCGAGGGTCACCGTGTCGCCGTCGACAAGCCCGCTGCGCAGCGCCGTGTCGAAGCCCGTGGTCGGCCCCGGCCCCGCGACCGTCACGGGTGTCGAGGTCGAGGTGTTGCCGAGCGCCTCGGCCAGGGTCGCGGCGATCTGGTCGAGCTGGGCCTGGGTCGCCGGGAGGTCCTTGTCGCGCAGTTCGATCAGCGCCGCGATCCTCCCCGACGTGAAAACGCCGGCGGCGATCAGATCGACGGTGCCGGAGGATGTGGAGGCCGTGATGGTGCCGACCGTGCGCTTGGCAGGGTCCTGGTCGTAGACATTGGTCGGGCCGATGATGTCGCGGGCATCGAAGGACAGCTCCGACCGGCTGGTCGACAGCAGCACGAAGCCCGCCCCGCCATAGAGCTGCACTGCGCCGCTGTCGTCATAGACGGTGCGAACCTGCACATAGTCGGCGATTTCGGCGACCATGGCGTCGCGCTGGTCGAGAAGGCCGACACGGCTCTCGTCGGTGAAGGCCACGGACAGGCGGCTGTTGATCTTCGACAGGTCGGTCAGCAGCGTGTTCAGGCGAACGGTGGCATCGGCGAGGCCGCTCTCCGCATCAAGGCGCATGTCCTGCGTCGTGCTCGACAGGCTGCGCAGCGTCTGCGTGACGACGGTGGCGGAATTGATGACGCCGGCCCGGGCCGTGTCGCTCTCCGGCGAGGTCAGCAGCGTCTGGAACGAGGAGGAGAAGGTGTTCAGCACCGTGTCGAGGGCGCGTGCCGAGCCGGGGGCGCCCATCATCTGGTCGAGCCGCGACAGGAACTGCGACCGTGTCGACGCATAGCCGGCATTGGAACGCTCGCCCACCAGCTGGCGCTGCACGAAAGCATCGTATTCGCGCCGGATCGAGCCGACCTTGACGCCGGCGATCTGGTCGCCGGCGAGCGCGTCGACGGGGTCGATCAGCTTGCGGGTATAGCTCGGGTTCCCCGCATTGGCGATGTTGGCGCTGGTCAGCGCCGTCGCCGTCGAGGTGAACCGCAGTCCCGAGAGCGAATTGCTCAGCGCGCTGGTCAAAGTCATGCCCGGTCACTCCTTGCCGTGCGTCACGATCCGCGTCAGCGGATCATGTTGATCGTTTCCTGCAGCATCGAGTTGGAGGTCGTGACGATCCGCGTATTGGCCGCATAGGCCTGCTGGGTGATGATCAGCTTGGTAAACTCTTCGGAGATGTCGACGTTCGAGCTCTCGAGGCTCTGCGACACGATCCGGCCCGAAGCACCGAGGATCGGCGGTCCCGAGCCCGACGTCTCCGCGAAGGCTCCGCCGTCGAGGCGCTTCAGCATGTTGTCGCCGTTGAAGCTGGCAAGCGGAATGGAGAACAGGTCGACCGACTGGCCGTTGGAATAGTTGCCGCGCACCCGTCCGGTGTCGGTGATCGACACGTTCATCAGCTCGCCGACCGCATAGCCGTTCTGGCCGATATCGGTGACCTGCACGGTGCCGTCCGAGCGCGAATACTGCGACAGGCCGTTGGTGCCGATATCGAGCGTGACATTGCCGATATTGGTGCCGTTGACGGTCAGGTTGGGGATGTTCGGGTTGGCGGTTGGCGAGGTCAGCTGCCCCGTCGCGGAGAAGGTGAAGTCGCCGCCGATCCGGGTCCAGGTCTCGGCCCCCGAGCCGGAGGCGGACTGGTAATAGGCGCTCCAGGTATCGGACACGGCCGGCGGACCGGCCGCGGCATTGGCCGTCTTGGCCCAGCGAACCTGGACGTTCACTTCATTGCCGAGGGCGTCATAGGCCGTCTGCGAACCGCCGGAGATGGAGGTTGCGACGAAATTCGCCGCATTGGCCGGGCCGATGGTCGACTGACCGATGAGCGAGGCCTGCATCAGTTCGGTGCCTGCGACGTTAGTGGCATTGGCGGTTTTCGGCTTGGTCGGAAGGCTGGCGCGGTACTTCAGATTGTCGGTGGCCCGGGCGGGAATGACGTCGTTGGTGATCTGGATCGGCACAGGCGAGGAGCCGAGCGGGTTGCCCGTGGTGCGGTCGAGAGGCAGGCCTCGCAGGTAGTAGCCGGCGCCGTTGACCATGTAGCCGTTGGCGTCGACCGTGAAGTCGCCGCGGCGGGTGAACGCATTGGAGGTCGAGAAGGTCGGGTTGCCGTCGACAAAGCCGGACGGCTGCTGGACGACGAAATAACCGTCACCGTTGATGGCAAGGTTGGTGGTGATCGAGGTCGCCGAAATCTGGCCCTGGATCGTGTTGGTCGAGCGCGAATAGCCGGTGACCGACCCGGACAGCTCCCGCTTCGGGCCGGAATCGGGGATGAGATCGACGAAGCTCGTCTCAATCCGCTTGAAGGCTGTCGTCTGCGAATTGGCGATGTTGCCGGAAATGTTCTCGAGGGCATAGGCCTGTGCAGCCAGGCCGCTGACCGCCGTCGTCATTGCACCGAAGATACCCATCGAACTTCCCTTCGCCGATGCCGGCAGAACGCGAACGCGACGGACCACCGCCGCACCATGCGATCCTCCCGTGCAGTCGCCATGCCAAAGGCCGGGGCGGACGAACGTAATATTTTTCAATGGCTTGGATGGTTTACAAAGGGTTTATGGCGTTGCGCCGGCACAATCGCCTGTGCCGATCGGCATATTCTGCCGGGTGTTGCAGGCGCCAGCCGCGGCCCCTACCCTGAGGCCAGACGATGGAGGCCGCAGCTTCCTCCGCACATCAGCACATGAGGCACATCACATGGCGTCCGGGCGTTTCGAGGGGACGAGCGGCTATGTCGCGACCGACGATCTGAAGGTGGCGGTCAATGCCGCGATCACCCTGCAGCGGCCCCTGCTGGTCAAGGGAGAGCCGGGAACCGGCAAGACGGTGCTGGCCATCGAGATCGCCAAGGCCATCGGCGCGCCGCTCATCGAGTGGCACGTGAAGTCGACCACCAAGGCGCAGCAGGGCCTCTACGAATACGACGCCGTCTCGCGCCTGCGCGACAGCCAGCTGGGCGACGAGCGGGTCAAGGACATCGGCAACTACATCAAGCGCGGCAAGCTCTGGGAGGGCTTCACCGCGCCGGTCCGCCCGGTCCTGCTCATCGACGAGATCGACAAGGCCGACATCGAGTTCCCGAACGACCTCCTGCAGGAGCTCGATCGCATGGAATTCTTCGTCTACGAGACCGGCGAGACGGTGAAGGCGGCCCAGCGCCCGATCGTCATCATCACCTCGAACAACGAGAAGGAACTGCCGGACGCCTTCCTGCGCCGCTGCTTCTTCCACTACATCAAGTTCCCCGACACCGAGACCATGCAGGCCATCGTCGACGTCCACTTCCCCGGCATCAAGCAGAAGCTGGTGGCCGAGGCGCTGCGCATTTTCTACGAAGTCCGCGACGTGCCCGGCCTGAAGAAGAAGCCCTCCACTTCCGAGCTTCTCGACTGGCTGAAACTGCTGATGGTCGAGGACATCTCGCTGGAGACGCTGCGCGAGAAGGATCCGCGCAAGGCCATCCCCCCGTTGCACGGCGCGCTGCTGAAGAACGAGCAGGACGTGCACCTGTTCGAGCGCCTGGCCTTCCTCGCCAAGCGCGGTTGAGGCATGGTGCGGACGGGCGCGACCACGACGAACCGCCCGGATCGGGAGAGATGAGAGCCGTGATGTCCCTGGGCGCCCGCGCAGCCGCCCTGCCGCTCCTCGTTCTGCTCGCCGGCTGCTCGGCGGGGCTCGACGCCAGCCCGCCGGGCCGGCCGGAGACGGCGGCCTGGGCCATCGACCGCCAGGTCGCCCGCTGCCGGGCCACCCAGTCGGGCGGCACCCGGGCCGGCATGGCCGGCGGCGGCGGCCTTGTCGTCTTCGGTTCCGTCACCGCGGTCTCCCGCAGCGGATCTGCCGAGGATTGCCCCTCGATCCTCGCCCTCACCGACGAGGATGTCGGCGAGATCCAGACCCTCGTGCTTGCCACCGCCGCCAGCGCCCGCGGCATGGAGACCAACTGGCGCAGCCGCGCCGGCGCCCGCCGCGAGATCACGCTCTCGGTCTATCCCGTCGAGGCCAGCCGCGGCCGCCCCTGCCGCCTCGTCGCCGCGACCCTCACCGTCTACGGCCCGACGCCCGAAGCCCTCCTCGGCGCCCCGCCGCCGGTCCCGCTCGACGAACAGCGCTTCTGCCGCGCGCCGGGCGGCGCCTGGGAGCCGGCCTGAGCCGGTCACACCGGCGGTTCGCGAGCCATCGGGAGTTTCGGCGATTTTCATCTTCGATCTTCGCGTATCCGCAAGGATTTCCGGGCAGAGTAGCGGCCATGGAGCTTCTTGCCGGCTTTAATGCCATAACCCTCGGCGCGACCGCCGTCCTCCTGGCGCTGGTCGGCGTCCATGTCTGGTACGACCACTGGTGCGACCGCAACGGCGTACCGCGCCCGTCCGGCTCGACCTCGGCCGACGGCATCTCCTGCGGCGACGGGGACGGCGGCGGCGACTGATCCGCCCAAAGGCACGGGATGACGCGCAGCGCGGAGCGTTCTAAGCTGGCGGCATGTTCATCAATTTCTTCCACGACCTGAAGAAGGCGGGCGTGCCGGTCACGGTGCGCGAATACCTGACGCTCATGGAGGCGCTGGACGCCGACATCATCGAGCGCGCCCCGACCGATTTCTACTATCTGTCCCGCGCCACGCTGGTGAAGGACGAGCGCAACATCGACAAGTTCGACAAGGTCTTCGGCGCCACCTTCAAGGGCTTCGAGACCCTCGCCGAGGGCCTCGAGGTCAACGTGCCCGAGGAATGGCTGAGGAAACTCACCGAGAAGTTCCTCACCGAGGAGGAAAAGGCCCAGATCGAGGCGCTCGGCGGCTGGGACAAGCTGATGGAGACGCTGAAGAAGCGGCTCGAGGAGCAGAAGGGCCGCCACCAGGGCGGCAGCAAGTGGATCGGAACCGGCGGCACCTCGCCCTTCGGCGCCTACGGCTACAACCCCGAAGGCGTGCGCATCGGCCAGGACGGCAACCGCAATTTCCGCGCCGTGAAGGTCTGGGACAAGCGCGAGTTCAAGGACTACGACGACACGGTCGAGCTCGGCACCCGCAACATCAAGATCGCGCTGCGCCGCCTGCGCAAGTTCGCCCGCACCGGCTCACCCGACGAGCTCGACCTCGACGGCACCATCCGCGAGACGGCGCGCCACGGTTTCCTCGACGTGCAGATGCGGCCCGAGCGGCGCAACTCCATCAAGGTGTTGATCTTCTTCGACGTCGGCGGCTCGATGGACTGGCATATCCAGCTCTGCGAGGAGCTGTTCTCTGCCGCCAAGGCCGAGTTCAAGCACATGGAATATTTCTACTTCCACAACTGCCTCTACGAGAAGGTGTGGAAGAAGAACCAGCGCCGCTTCGACGAGACCATGCCGACCTGGGACGTGCTGCACAAATACGGCAACGACTACAAGGTCATCTTCGTCGGCGACGCCTCCATGAGCCCTTACGAGATCGCCCAGCCCGGCGGCTCGGTGGAGCATTTCAACGAGGAGGCCGGCGTCACCTGGATGAAGCGCGTCGCCTCCATCTACTCCTCCATGGTCTGGCTGAACCCGGTGAAGGAGAAGCACTGGGACTACACCCACTCCATCGGCATGATGCGCGACATCATGGAACAGCGCATGTTCCCGCTGACCCTGACCGGCCTCGACAAGGCGATGAAGGAACTGGTGCGGTAGCGAAGCCGCCCCTCCCTCCGCTGCGCCGCCCTTCCATGCATGTCCCGCCCTTGCGAAACGTTTGAAGAGGCCGGCATCATTCTGCCAACGACGCTTCGACAACAACGGGAGGGATAGTCGTGAAACTCGTTCGCTATGGCGCCAAGGGCAAGGAAAAGCCCGGCCTGATCGATCCTGAAGGCAAGATCCGCGATCTGTCGGAGATCGTGCCCGACATTGCCGGCGCGGCGCTGACCAAGAAGGGCCTCGCCAAGATCGCCAAGGCCAACTGGCAGAAGCTGCCGCTGGTGAAGGGCCGTCCGCGGCTCGGTGCCTGTGTCGGCGACGTCGGCAATTTCATCGCCGTCGGCCTCAACTATGCCGACCATGCCGCCGAGACCGGCGCCGCCATCCCGACCGAGCCGATCCTCTTCAACAAGGCGCGCTCCTGCATCGTCGGCCCGAACGACGACGTCATGCTGCCGAAGAAGTCGGTGAAGACCGACTGGGAGATCGAGCTCGCCATCGTCATCGGCGAGCGCGCCCGCTATGTCTCCAAGAAGGATGCCCTCTCCGTCGTCGCCGGCTTCTGCGTCTGCAACGACGTCTCCGAGCGCGAATACCAGATCGAGCGCGGCGGGCAGTGGATGAAGGGCAAGGGCTGCGAGACCTTCGGCCCGCTCGGCCCCTGGCTCGTCACCACCGACGAGATCAAGGACGTGCAGAAGCTCGGCATGTGGCTCGACGTCAACGGCGAGCGCATGCAGACCGGCTCGACCAAGACCATGATCTTCGACGTCAAGACCATCGTCTCCTACATCTCCGAATTCATGGTGTTGGAGCCCGGCGATGTCATCACCACCGGCACCCCGCCCGGTGTCGGCCTCGGCATGAAGCCGCCGAAATTCCTCCGCGCCGGCGACGTCATGTCGCTCGGCATCGAGGGCCTCGGCGAGCAGAAACAGAAGGTCATCGCCTGGCAGTGACCCGGACCGGCGGGCGTACCAACGCCCGCCAGCCGCGCCTCCGCCGGACATGAAGCCATCCCCGATGCTGAGAACCATCGCCCTCACCGCGACGGCGATGGTCGCCTTCGCGGCCAATTCCATCCTGGCGCGCCTCGCCCTCGCCGGCGGGGCCATCGACGACATGGGCTATACCGGCTGGCGCCTCGCCTCGGGGGCGGTCGTGCTCT
This sequence comes from Archangium gephyra, assembly GCA_943368975.1. Taxonomy (GTDB): domain Bacteria; phylum Pseudomonadota; class Alphaproteobacteria; order Rhizobiales; family Phreatobacteraceae; genus Phreatobacter. The sequence continues at coordinate 171,137 of CALRLZ020000005.1, read as the reverse complement.
TCGTGCTGGCGCGCATCGTCGGGCGCCGCGACGGCGGGTCCGCCGTCGCCGGCAGCTGGCCGCAGGCCGCCGCGCTGTTCGGCTATGCCCTCGCCTTTTCCATCGCCTATCTCTGGCTCGGCGCGGCTGTCGGCGCCATCGTCCTCTTCGGCGCCGTGCAGTTCGGCATGATCGCCCGCGCCATCGCTGCGGGAGACCGGCCCGGCCCGCTGGAGGCCACCGGCCTCGTCATCGCCTTCGCCGCCCTCGTCTGGCTGGTCGCACCGGGGACCGCCGCCCCCTCGCCCCTCGGCGTCCTGCTGATGGCCGTCGCCGGGCTCTGCTGGGCGGTCTATTCGCTGCTGGGACGCGGCTCCGCCGATCCGCTCGCCGACACTGCCGGCAATTTCCTGCGCTGCCTGCCGGTGGCGCTGCTGCTCATCGGCTGGGGCTGGCGCGTCCATCCGCCGGACGCGGCGGGCCTCGCCTATGCGGTGGCCTCGGGGGCCCTCGCCTCCGGCCTCGGCTATGCCGTCTGGTACGCCGTGCTGCCGTCGCTGTCCCGCGTCACCGCGGCCTCGGTCCAGCTCACCGTCCCGGCCATCGCCGCGGCAGGCGCGGTGGTCTTCATTGGCGAGGCCCTGACGCTGCGCATGGCCGCGGCCTCGCTGGCAATCCTCGCGGGGATCGCTCTGGTCATCCTGGCAGGGGAAAAACGGCGCCGGAGCAGTTGAATCACCGCATGAAGAACCGGACTCTCCACCTGAGCACGAGGACGGATTGCAATTCACGTCCAGACACTTGCGGGCAGAGACGGAATCGCGAGGAGAGACCGGCGGGCGCCGCCCTCACTCCATCACCGCCGCCTTGAGGATGCAGACCATCACCGCATGGGCGGGTTCTTGGCCGACATTGCGGATGACGTGTCGCCCGTCGCAGCGGTAGCGGGCGCTCTCGCCGGTCCCCACCGTCTCGAACCGGTCCCCCACCTCGACCTGCAACTCGCCCGACAGCACGGAGAGGCTCTCGATGGAGCCGCGCTGGTGCCCCTCGCTCTCCAGGACGCCGCCGGGATCGCACTGGAAATCATACCATTGCAGCCATTCGACGGTCTTGATCCAGCCGATGATTGATAGCCGGCATTTGCCGTCGTCGGACACCAGCAGCGGCGTATCGGCCCGCGACAGTTTCTCGAGGAAGGGCTCCTCGGTCGCCGTGGCCAGCACACGCTCGATCGACACATCGAGCGCCTGGCTGAGGCGCCAGATGGTGGCGAGCGTCGGATTGGTCTCGTTGCGCTCGATCTGGCTGATGATCGACTTGGCCACGCCCGACTGTTCCGAAAGCTCCGACAGCGAAAGGTTGTAGGCCTTGCGCAGGCGCTGCACGGTCTTGCCGAGATTACCGGACAGCACATGGGCTCCGGCATCCATCTCGATTTTTTTCGGGTCCCGGTCGGCCATCGGCGGCAAGGCGTCTCGTACGTTGTGTCGAACGATCGTTCGACTAAACGATCTTATGCCCTGCCGGCCGCGGGGGCAAGGATGGCGACCCGCCATCCCCCGCCGCAGCCGGGCCGTCACACCTCGCGCGCACCGAGTGCGGCATGGGTCGACACCCGCGTCCAAGGCCCGATCCGTCCCTGGAAGGCGGTGTAATGCGCGGCGATCTTGCCAGCCATGGCGCTGCGGGTGGCGAGTTCGCCGACCAGGTCGGCGGCATGGCGGCGGGCGATCTGCACCAGCGGCGTCGGGAAGCCGCGCAGCCTGACCCCGTGGGTCGAGACCATCGTCGCCAGCGCCTCCATGTTGAGGATCTCGATCTCGGCGAGGGCGATGGCCTGCTCCGCCTCGCTCGCCGCCTGAACGACACCCTTCAGGTCGCCCGGCAGACCATCCCACAGCGCCTTGTTGACGACGAGTTCGCTCGATCCGTTCGGCTTGTTGAAACCGGGCGCGTAATAGAACGGCGCCACCCGCCACAGTCCCAGCTGGATGTCGGAACCGGGCGAGGTGAACTCCGCCCCGTCGATCGCCCCGCGCTCCAGCGCCGGGTAAATGTCGCCCGGCGGGATGGCGATGGCGGTGGCGCCGAGCCGCTGGAACAGTTCCGCACCGAGGCCGACCATGCGGATGGTGAGACCCTTCACGTCCTCCGCCGACTGCAGCTCCCGGCGGAACCAGCCGCCCATCGACACGCCGGTATTGCCGCCGAGGAAGGGCTTCACCCCGAACCGCGCCGCGGCCTCGTCCCACAGCGCCTGCCCGCCGCCCTTCAGCACCCAGGCATTGTGTTCCGGCGGGGTCAGGCCGAAGGGGATGGTGGTGAAGAAGGCGAGAGCCGGCTCCCGCCCGATGGCGAAGAAGGAGGCGGTATGGCCAAGCTCGACGGTGCCATTGCCCACCGCCTCGTGGACGGCGAAGGCCGGCACCACCTCGCCAGCGGCGAGGACCTGGACCTCGATTCGTCCGCCGGACAGGAGCTTGATCCGGTCGGCGATGCGCTGGGCCGAGAAGGCCGGGCCAGGCAGGTTGCGTGGCCAGGACGTGACGAGGCGCCAGCGCAGGACGGACTGGGCCCGGGCGAGGCCGGGAGCGGCGATCAGGCCGGCGGCGCCGGCGGCGAGCGTGATGCGGCGATTGAGGGTCATGTCACCACCAGGCGTGGAAATGATGGGTCGGCCCATGGCCGCTGCCAACCTGCAGTCGTTCCGATGCGGCGATGGCGGCGGTCACATAATCCTTGGCCTCGCTGACGGCCTGGCCGAGCGGAAAGCCCTTGGCGAGGCCGGCGGCGATGGCCGAGGAGAGCGTGCAGCCGGTGCCGTGGGTGTTGCGGGTGGCGACGCGCGGCGCCTCCAGCCGCACCGTTCCGGCCGGCGTCACCAGGAGGTCGACGCTGGTGTCGCCGGCGCCGTGGCCACCCTTCATCAGCACCGCCTGGGCCCCCTGCGCCATCAGCGACCGGCCCTGGGCGAGCATCTCATCCTCGCCCCGTGCCGCCGGCTGGTCGAGCAGCGCCGCCGCCTCGAGCAGGTTGGGTGTGACCAGAACGGCGCGCGGGAAGAGCAGGCTCCGCAGCGCAGACACGGCGTCGGGATGGAGCAGCCGGTCGCCGGAAGTCGCGACCATCACCGGATCGAGCACGACATGGGCGACACGGTGCCGGTCGAGCCCCGCCGCGACAGCCGCGATCACCGGCACCTGCGACAGCATGCCGATCTTGGTGGCGCCGACCTTCAGGTCCGAGAAAACCGAATCCATCTGCGCGGCGATGAAATCCGCCGGCACGTCATGGATCGCCTGGACGCCGCGGGTGTTCTGGGCGGTGAGCGCCGTGACGACGCTGGCGCCGTAGACGCCGAGCGCCGAGAAGGTCTTGAGATCCGCCTGGATGCCGGCACCGCCGCCGGAATCCGAGCCCGCAATGGTCACCGCGATGGCCGTCATGGCGCCTCTCCCTGCTTGGATGTCGTGACCCGCGCCCGCGCCGCGATATCGGCCGCCTCCAGTCCGTAGAGGGCGTCGAGATAGGCGGATGCGAAACTGCCCGGCCCGCGCGCCGTCTCGGCGGCGCTCTCCCCGGCGATCCCGAGCACGAGCATGGCGGCGGCGCTTGCCGCGCAGGCATCGTCGCCGACGGCGAGAAAGGCGGCGGTGATCGCCGCCCCGGCGCAGCCCATCGCGGTGACCCGCGCCATCAGCGGATGGCCGTTGGCGATGGCGGCAAGGCGATCACCGTCGGTCACCACATCCGTCTCCCCGGTCGCGGCCACGACCGTGGCGAGGCGGCGGGCGATCATGGCGAGGTCCTCGTCGGGACCGAGCACCGCGATTTCCGCGCTGTTGCCGCGGATTGCCGCCGGCGCCAGCGCAGCGAGGTCGCGGGCAAAGGCAGCACGCCCGGCCGAGCGGTCGATGAAGACGGGGTCGAGGAGCCAGGGCCGGCCGGCCGCGCTGACCACCTCGATCGCCGTGCGGATGACGGCGCGCCGCTCCGGCTCCAGCGTGCCGAGATTGACCAGGAGTGCATCGGCGCTGCCGGCAAAGGCGGCGATCTCGTCCGGCGCGGTCGTCATCGACGGCACCGCGCCGACGGCGAGCAGCGCATTGGCGGTATAGGCCTGCGCCACCGTGTTGGTGATGCAATGGATCCGCGGCCGCCGGACCCGGATGGCGGCGAGGCCGTCACGGGCGGTGCGCAGAACGCGGGCGTTGAAGTCGGAATCCCCGCTTGGGGGCCATCTGTCCATCTCGGTTTCCTCCGCCGGCATGACCCGGTTCAGGTACGACGGGTTGGTCTTGCGACCTCTCAGCCCGATGAGGGCACCCCGACGAGACAATGAGCGACAGTTAGGCCAAGGAACCCGCCGGCGCAAGCACCGGGGGGATGACGCGCGCGCCCTTTGATGGCATGGGAGAGGCCTTGCGCGCCGCGAGGGTCCCCATGATCGCCTTCTTCGTCCAGATCAAATGCCAGCTCGGCAAGGCCTATCAGGTCGCCGCCGCCCTCGCCGACCGCGAGATCGCCTCGGAGATCTATTCGACCGCCGGCAATTTCGACCTGCTGGTGAAGTTCTATGTCGAGCCCGGCACTGATATCGGCCATTTCGTCAACGAGAAGGTGCAACTGATCCCGGGCATCCAGGACACCCATACGATCATCACTTTCAAGGCGTTCTGACCGGGCCGATCAGGGCTGGCGCTGCCGCCAGATCTGGAAAACCCCGAAGGCCAGCGTCACCATGCCGGCATACCAGAGCACCGGCACATAGCGCGGAATCGCCCCGCGGATATTGGCCTGGAAAAAGGCGCATTCGGGCGTCGCGAAGCCGATACAGGCGAGCTTCAGCCCGAGGAGGCCGAAGGCGCCGCCATACTGGGCGTAATAGGCGAACCACCAGACCACCGAGACCAGGCAGAAGGCGAGGCCGAGATAGATGGCCGGCGGGGTCGACGTCTTGGGATTGTCCGGCGCCATGAAGCCCGTCCTGCGCTGATCGTGATCCCTGCCATTTACGCGGGTTCTCCGTGGCAAGGCCAGTCTCCGCCGCATTGCGCCTTTGCGGCGGCCAAGGCTTGCCTCGCAGCAGCGAAGCGTTCCATTCTGGTCCCGAGTTCCCGGAGCACATGACATGACGCCGACGAAATTCGGAATGGGCCAGGCATTGAGCCGGGTCGAGGACGCGCCGCTGATCAAGGGCGAGGGACGCTTCGTCTCCGACCTCGTGCCGGACGGGGCGCTGGTCGGTTACGTGCTGCGTTCGCCCTTCGCCTTCGCCGATTTCGTCATCACCGATGTCACGGCGGCGCGCGCCATGAAGGGCGTCAAGGCGATCTTCACCCATGCCGACCTCGAGGGCATCGGCAACCTGCCCTGCCTGTCGCAGATCCCCTCGGTGACCCCGATCCCCAATCCGCCCTGGGAAGTGCTTTGCTCGAAGACCGTCCGCCATGTCGGCGACGGCATCGCCTTCGTCGTGGCCGATACGCTCGACCGGGCCAAGGACGCGGCCGAGGCCATCGCCATCGAATGGACGTCGCGCGAGCCGATCATCGACGCGGTCGACGCCCTGCAGAAGGGGGCCCCCCAGGTCTGGCCCGAGATTCCCGGCAATCTCTGCGGCGAGGTGCATCTCGGCGAGGCGGAAGCGACCGAGAAGGCCTTCGCCAAGGCCCATCGCACGGTCTCGCTGACCATCGTCAACAACCGCCTGATCACCAATTACATGGAGACGCGCGGCTGCCTCGCCGAATATGATTCCAAGGCGAAGAGCTTCACCCTCACCCTCGGCAGCCAGGGCAGCCACAGCATCCAGGCGACGCTGGCGACCCGCATCTTCAACTTGCCGAAGGAGCAGATCCGCGTCATCACGCCTGACGTCGGTGGCGGCTTCGGCACCAAGACCTTCATGTTCCGCGAATATCCGCTGTGCATGCTGGCCGCCCGCAAGCTGAAGAAGCCGGTCGCCTGGGTGCAGGACCGCGGCGACCATTTCGTCAACTGCAGCCAGGGCCGCGACAATGTCTCCACCGCCACGGCGGCGCTCGACAAGCGCGGCAAGGTCCTGGCGGTGAAGGTCGACACCGTCGCCGACATGGGCGCCTATCTGTCCCAGTACGCGACCTTCATCCCCTATGTCGGCGCCCTCATGCTGGCCGGCGTCTATGCCTTCCCCGCCATGCATGTCCGGCTGAAATACGCCTATACCAACACCGTTCCGGTGGATGCCTATCGCGGCGCCGGGCGCCCGGAGGCGGCCTATCTCATCGAGCGCCTGATGGACCGCATCGCCATCGAGACCGGCATGAGCCCGGCCGAGGTGCGCCGCCGCAACTTCATCCAGCCCGACCAGTTCCCGTGGAAGACGCCCGTCGGCCGCACCTATGATTCCGGCGAATTCGACGGCCATATGACGCGTGCCATGGCGGTGGCGGGCTGGGATTCCTTCAAGGACCGGCTGAAGGCGGCGAAGAAGGCCGGCAAGATCCGCGGCATCGGCATGGCCACCTATGTCGAGGCCTGTGGCGGCGGCGCTCCCGAGAACGCCTGGATGAGCCTGGAGAAGGACGGCACGGTGACCATCAAGATCGGCACCCAGTCCAATGGCCAGGGCCACAAGACGGCCTATGCCCAGCTCGCCTCCCAGCACCTCGACATCCCCATCGAGAAGATCAACGTCATCCAGGGCGACACCGCCCAGATTCCCACCGGCACCGGCACCGGCGGCTCGCGCTCGCTGCCCGTAGGCGGCGCAGCCGTCGATGTCGGCGCGCGGGCCCTGGCAGACGTCATCCGCGACATGGCGGCGACCGAGATGGAGGTCGGCGTCGGCGACGTCGAGATCGTCGGTGGCGCGGTGCGCGTCGTCGGCACCGACAAGGCGATCTCCTACGAGAAGATCGCGTCCCTCCCGGGCGCCGAGGACAAGCTGAAGAGCCACGGCACCTGGCGGCCGCCGGAGCCCACCTTCCCGAACGGGACCCATATCTGCGAGGTGGAGATCGACCCGGAGACGGGTGTAACCGAGATCGTCGCCTATACGGTGGTCGACGATTTCGGCGTCACCATCAATCCCACCCTGCTCGCCGGCCAGGTCCATGGCGGCATCGTCCAGGGCATCGGCCAGGCGCTGCTGGAGCGCACCGTCTACGACAAGGAGAGCGGCCAGCTGCTCACCGCCTCGTTCATGGACTACGCCATGCCGCGGGCCGACCATATCCCGAACTTCCACTTCGAGACGCGCAATGTGCCCTGCGTCACCAATCTTCTCGGCATCAAGGGGGCCGGCGAGGCCGGTACGATCGGCGCCTGCCCCTCGGTGATGAACGCGGTGGTCGACGCCCTCTGGCGTGCCTATGGCATCAAGGAGATCGACATGCCGGCGACGCCTGCCCTCGTCTGGCAGACGATCCAGGATGCCAAGGCGGCGAAGGCCGCCTGACGCCGACCGGGCGGGCCTCCTCCCCCGCCCGGCCCCTGCAGGTTGCACGGCGGCAAATGTGAATATGCGCGAATGCAAGGCTGTGCGGCGAGATAACGCAGGCGTGATCACTCGGCTGCAATATGGGGATACCCGCGAGCGCCTTCTGTGGTGTGGAATGATTCCAGTCGGCACGAGGCCGACGGTCTCGTCCTCGCGCAGGACATCAAGGGGGAAAGTTCACATGAAGCGTTTGATCATTGCCGTGGCGACGATCGCCATCGGCACCCTGGCCGTCTCGGCCCAAGGCGCGGACCCGATCGCCGCCCGCAAGGCATCGATGAAGACTGTCGGCGAACAGACCGGCGCCGGCGCCCGCATGGCGCGCGGCCAGGCGCCCTTCGATCTGACGCAGGCGCGGGCGATCTTCGCGGCCTATGAGCAGTCGGCCGCCACCTATGCCAACCTCTTTCCCGATGGCAGCCAGACCGGTGGCGAAACCGCGGCTCTCCCGACGATCTGGGCGAACCGGGCCGCCTTCAATGCCGCCGTCGCCAAGTGGGGCGCCGATGCTCGCACCGAGGGCGCCAAGGTGACCGATCTCGCCACGTTCCAGGCGGCCTTCGGCGAGGTGACCAAGAACTGCGGCAGCTGCCACGAGACCTACCGCGCCCGTCGCAACTGAGCGGCGCCAGCCAACGCGACGCGCCGGTCTTGCGGGCCGGCGCGTCGCGCCAACGAACGAGGTAAGGCATGATCAGGCGGCTCGTGATGGTGCTGGCGGTCCTCGGGATCGCCGGAGGCGCCGTCTTCTGGTGGCTCACCATGCCCTCACGCCTGGCACCGGCCGCACTGGCCGGCCCCGCGCCGAATGCCGAGAACGGCCGTCTGGTCTTCGCCGCCGCCGGCTGCGCCTCCTGCCACGTCACCGAGGGCCAGACCGACCGCACCCGGATGGGCGGCGGTCACGGGCTGAAATCGCCCTTCGGCACCTTCTATGCCCCCAACATCTCGCCCCATCCGGAGCGTGGCATCGGCCGCTGGTCGGAGGCCGACTTCGCCAATGCCATGCTGAAAGGCGTCTCGCCGGCGGGTGAGCACTATTATCCGGCCTTCCCCTACACCTCCTACCAGCGCATGACGGTCGGCGATGTCCGCGACCTCTTCGCCTATATGAAGACACTGCCGGCCGATCCGACGGCCAATCGCCCGCACGACCTGCCCTTCCCCTTCACGGTGCGCCGTGGCCTCGGCCTGTGGAAGCTCGCCTTCCTCGACGGCCAGCCGTTCCGGCCCGATCCGTCAAAATCCGCCATCTGGAACCGCGGTGCCTATCTGGTCGAGGGTCCCGGCCATTGCGCCGAATGCCATTCGCCGCGTGCCTTCACCGGCGCCATCACCGTCGACCGCCGTTTCGCGGGCGGCCCCAATCCGGAAGGCGCGGGCTGGGTCCCCAACATCACGCCGCACCGCGACGGCATCGCCTCCTGGTCGGAGGACGACATCGCCAGCTACCTCGCCGACGGCTTCACGCCTTCCGGCGACTCGGCCGGCGGGGCCATGGCATCGGTCATCCGCAACACCGCCCAGCTCAGCAATGACGACCGCGCCGCCATGGCGGCCTACCTGAAGGCCCTGCCGGCGCGTGAGGGCCGGGCCCCTCCCCGCCGCTGAGATCGTTCGGTGGCCATCACGCAGCCGTGACCCCGGCCGGTGATCTTGTGTGCGGAAAAACCGCGGAAAACTGAGGTCACCTCAAGGTAACCACCTGGATCCAAAGACGAAAAAGCCGCGAGCCGAACGGGGCGACTCGCGGCCTGGACCGTCACGCGGCGTGACGGATCAGCGTCAGGGATTGCTGGAGCGCTGGGCGTCGACGCTCCACGGACCGGGACCGGCGAAGACCAGATAGAGGAAGGTGAAGCAGTACATGATGGCGAGGTTGCCACCGTTCTGGATCGGGTAGAAGCCGCGGCCAGCATGGCCGATGAAATAGGCCGCAGCCATGGTGCCGGCGAGCACGAAAGCGGCCGGGCGGGTGAAAAAACCGATCAGAATCAAGACGCCCGTGACGAGTTCGATACAGGCGGCGATCCACGGCATCGAGCCGACCGGGGCGAAGTTGACGCTCATCGGGAAGCCGAAGAGCTTGACGAAGGCATGCTGCAGCAGGACCAGCGCGGCCATGATGCGGAGCACCGAGAGCACGCGCGGTGCCCAGGCGTTGAGGGTCGGATTGAGGCTGTCCATGAGAAGGTCCCGTGATGTGACGAAGTGAGTGGCACCGCCTCTTGCAGGGCGGTGCGGCGACCATATCGGCTGACCGGTGGGGCGCAACCGGCCGGTCGGGCGCAGGGCGACCATCAGGACGGCCCCGCCAGGGCGAAAACGGGTCGGAGCCGGGTCACGGTCGCAGGGCATGCGTGCAGCATTGGCCCTGCCCGAAACCGCCCGGTCATGGTTCAAGGGACGGGAGACCATCCCTCCTGACCCCTCCCCGCTTCATGCCCGTTCTCTCCCGCGCCGCCACGGGGATCCTCTTCAAGCTGATGTCGACGGTGGCCTTCACCTCCATGTCGACGCTGGCGCGCGTGGCGGGCCAGGAGATTCCGGTCGGCGAGATCGTCTTCTGCCGCTCCTTCTTCGCGCTGATCCCGCTCTTCATGATGCTCGCCTGGCGCCATGAGGTCATGGACGCTTTCCGCTTTGTCAGCTTCCGCTCCCACATGAAGCGCGGCGTCATCGGTGCCATCGGCATGTTTTCCGGCTTCGTCGGCCTGACCCTTCTGCCGCTCGCCGATTCGACCGCCATCGGCTATGCCGCCCCGCTGATGGTGGTGCCGCTGGCCTATTTCATCCTCGGCGAACAGGTGCGCATCTATCGCTGGTCGGCTGTGGCCATCGGCTTCGTCGGCGTCATCGTCATCCTCTGGCCCCATCTCGATATCGGCACCCTCGGTGACCGCCCGGACAGCCAGCGCACCGGCGCCATGTTCGCCCTTGGCGGAGCGGTCTGCGCCGCCTTCGCCACCATCCAGGTCCGCAGGCTCGTCAACACCGAGACGACGGCCGCCATCGTCTTCTCCTTCATGGCGCTCTGCGCCACGCTGGCGCTCCTCACATGGCCGCTGGGGCATGTCCTGCCCGCCATCGGCCAATGGGTCGTGCCGAGCCCGTGGAAGGCGCTCATCCTGGTGATGGTCGGCGTCACCGGCGGGCTCGGCCAGATCTTCCTGACGCTGAGCTACCGCTATGCGGACACCTCGCTGATCGCGCCTTTCGACTATTTCTCGATGATCTGGGCGGTCATCTTCGGCTACATCGTCTTCGCCGACCTGCCGAGCGCCTATGTCGTCACCGGCGGCTCGATCGTCGTCGCCTCGGGCATCTTCGTCATCTGGCGCGAGCACCAGCTCGGCATTGAGCGCGCCGGCCAGCGCAAGGTCACGACGCCGCAGGGCTGAACGCCAGGGCGCAAGGCTCAGCCGGCGATGCCCCGCCGCAGCCGGCGCACATCCGCCATGAACTGCTTGCCGAAGAGCAGGACCAGCACAGCGCAATAGGACAGGCCGCCGAGCACCATCAGGATGAGCAGGGCGACCTTGTGGTTCAGGCCGGGACCGGGAAGGCTCGCCATGATCGTCGTGCCGACGACCAGCACCAGGACCAGCACGGCGAAGGCCACCGCGATCTGCGGCAGCACGGAGCGGGCCCGCGAATCGAGGGTGAAGAGGTCCTTCCGCCGCGCGAAGACGATGAGCAGCGTGACGTTGATCCAGGCCCCGACGCTGGTGGCGGTGGCGAGCCCGACATGGCCGAGCGGTCCCATCAGCGCGAATTTCAGCGCCACGTTGACAGCGATGGCGACGGCGACGGCGATGACCGGCGTCGTCGTGTCGCCGCGCGCATGGAAGGTCACTGTCAGGGGCCGGATCAGCACCAGGGCGGCCAGGCCCACGCCATAGGCGGCGAGCGCCCGCGCCGACTGGACGGCGTCGTTCTCGGTGAAGGCGCCGCGCATGAACAGCGCCTTCATCAGGATGTCCGGCACGATGACGAAGGCGGCGACCGCCGGCAGCGTGAAGACGAGGGTGAGTTCGATGGCGCGCAGTTGCGCCGTCCGCGCCCCTACCTCGTCGCCGGCCGACACCCGGCGGCTCATCTCGGAGAGCAGGACCGTGCCCACCGCGATGGAGATGACACCGATCGGCAACTGGTTGAGCCGGTCGGCATAGTAGAGCCAGGAAACCGACCCGGCGACGAGATAGCTCGCCACCACCGTGTCGGCGAGCACGGCGATCTGCGTGCCCGCCGATCCCAGCGTCGCCGGCACGAAGGTCTTCCAGAACCGCTTCACCTCGGGCGTTACCCGGGGCATGCGCAGTTCCACCATGACGTCGGCCCTGAGCGCATCGACGGAGACGAGGAGGAACTGCAGGATGCCCGCGACGATGATGCCCCAGGCGGCGGCATGGGCGGGGGTGGGGAAATGCTGGGCGAGCAGCAGCCCGCCGATGATCCCGAGGCTGAGGATGACCTGCGTCGCCGCCGCGGCGGCAAAGCGCCCCACCGCGTTGAGCACGCCGCTGACGAGGATGACCAGCGACACCAGCGCCAGATAGGGGAAGGTGATGCGGGTGAGCTCCACCGCGGCGGGGAAGCGCACGGGATCGTCGCTGAAGCCCGGGGCCATCAGTCCCACCACCGTCGGCATGAAGATGAAGGCGACGGCGAGCAGCACGAGCTGGGAGAGGATGAGAAAGGCGAAGATCCGGTCGGCGAAGACGAGGGCGGCGTTCTGCCCGCGCTCGGCCGCGACCTTGGCGAAGCCCGGCACGAAGGCGGCGGAGAAGGCGCCCTCGGCGAAGATGGCGCGGAACTGGTTGGGAATGCGGAAGGCGACGAAGAAGGCGTCCGCCAGCGCTCCCGCGCCGAGGATGGCGGCGAACATGAGGTCGCGCACGAAGCCGAAAAGCCGGCTGAGCAGCGTCAGCGCCGAGACCGAGAAGATGTTCCTGATCACGACCGACGGGATCCCTCTGCGTGCCGCGGCGGTGAACGCCCGCCGATGCCTTGCCGCCCGCCTGCGCTAGCGGCTCATTCCGACCAAACGAAGGTTTAGACGAGGAGAAACGATTCGGCGTGGGTTCAGCCGCCGGCGATGGGCGGCCCGCCGCGCAGGAGATGCGGCGCGCCTTCCGCCGTGAACAGGCGGAAGATCGCGGTGGTGGTGGCGATCAGCCTCTCGGCGGCCAGCACCTCGCCGTCGATGAAGGCCATGGAGCCGGTCAGCCGGCGCATCGTCACCCGTCCGGTGACCCAGTCCCCGGCCCGTCCGCCGGCGAGAAACTGCGTGTTGAGCGCGATCGTGGCACAACGCCGGCCGGTGACGCGGATCACCTCGTAGCCGAGCACCGTGTCCATGAAGGTGGTGATGGAACCGCCATGCAGCACACCGTTCGGATTGCCGTGGCGCTGCTCTGCCGCAAAGCCGTAATCCACAGCCCCCGATGGCATCGGCCGCCAGTAATAGGGCCCGGCGAGGCCGATGAACCCCTCGGTCTCGCCGAGCTTGAGGAAGCCGGGCGGGGTGTCGGTCTCCGTCGGAATCGCGCCATCCATGCGGTCATTGGGCCCCGCCCCGCCGCCCGCCTCAAGACCGGCATTCGGCGGGGGGCGCCGCCTCAGATGGCCAGCGTCAGCCCGGCCGCCTTGGCGTCCGCCACGAAACCCTTCACCGTGTCGAGCGAGATTTCCTCCGGCGCGCGGCCGAGGCCCTCGAGCTTCTTCAGGATGTCCGCCGGCGCCGTGATGATGTGGCAGCCGATGCGGTCGGCCTCGAGGACGTTCCAAACCTCGCGGGTCGAGGCCCAGATGACCTCGACACTGTCGGTGCCGCGGGCCAGCCCCACCGCATAGGTCATCACCGGCATGTAGTCATGGCCGGCATCGCCGAGGCGGCCGGCGAAGACCGAGACGATGGAGGGGGCGCCGCCCTTCAGCGCCTCGACCGAGGCCTTGATCTGCGCCTGGGTGTAGAGCGCGGTGAAATTGATCTTCACCCCCTCGCGGGAGAGCTTGTGGATGAGGTCGTAGAGAGGCTCGCCCTGCGAATTCGTCACCGGCAGCTTGACGTAGACGTTCTTGCCCCAGGTGGCGATGACCCGGGCCTGCGCCTCCATTTCCCTCAGGTCGTCGGAGAAGACCTCGAAGGAAATATGGTGGTCCGGCACCGCCGCGACGAGGTCCTTCGCATAGGCGGCATAGTCGGAGACGCCGGCCTTCTTCAGGAGCGAGGGATTGGTGGTGAAGCCCTGGATCCACGGCTTCTTCGCCATCTCGACGATGGAGGCCTTCTCGGCACCGTCCGTGTAAAGCTTGACCTTCAGGTCGGCGATGGCCGGCATGTGCGTCTCCCAGTGTTTCAGGCTGCCGGTTTTAGGGCCGCGGGCGACGGGTGTCCAACCGGCGTTTCCGCTTGTATGCCCTGCCGCGGGCCAACATGATGACAGGCAGCGCTGCCTCCCGATGCCGGAGACGCCATGCCGCAGGCCCCCCATGCCCCTCTTGTCGCGCGGTACGCCCGCAAGCGCTCCGAGCAAGGGGCTTATATCTTCGTTGTGTTCCTTGCCCTGATGGCCTTCCTCGCCTGGCGAGAGGCCGAGGTGAAGCGGATCGTCATCGGCATGATCGGCTGCGGTGTCTTGCTGGCCTTCATACATTTCGGGCAGCGCCGGATCCAGAATGCCCACGGTCCCCAGCTTATCGTCGACGGCACCGGCATGTTGATGCCCGAATACTTCGTCCACAGAGTGCCGTGGGAGGCCATCGCCAGCGCAAGGATCCTCCGGCAGCACGAACGCGCGGACTTGCTGGTGGTCGATGTTCCCAAGGCAGCCATATATGGCCCGCGCGAACAGCAGTGGGACCGCAAGATGCGAGAATTCGCAGACAGCACCGAATTCATGATCGGCATCGGCGATCTCGATGTCGACACCACCCAGATCGAGGCCGCCATCGCCCACTTCGCGCCGGGCAAGGCGAACCCGCCAGCCTGAAGCCATGCCTGCAATCCGCAATCATGGCCGCGCCGGTGGTGGCGTGCCGATGCGCGGGCGCCGGCGGGTTCCTATATCACCGGCACCTCGTCCTCCGTCCGGATCGAAACGCCATGGGACCCATCCGCCTTCTGCTCAACGTCCTGTGGTTCGTCCTCGGCGGCCTGCTCGCCGGCCTCGCCTGGTTCCTCGCCGGGCTGATCGCGGCGATCACCATCATCGGCCTGCCCTGGGCCTTCGCCTGTTTCCGCATCGGCGCCTATACGCTCTGGCCCTTCGGCCGCGAGGTCATCTGGGTCAGCGAGCTGACGGGCCGGCCGCAGGGTGCCATGGGCGTTCTGCGCTTCCTCGGCAATATCATCTGGTTCGTGCCGCTGGGCTTCATCCTGCTGGTCATCCACGTCGTTGCGGCGCTCGCCTGCTTCGTCACGATCATCGGCATTCCCTTCGGCTGGGCGCATCTGAAGCTCGCCGCCGCCTCGGTCTTCCCGCTGGGACAGCGCGTCGTCGCCTCCGATGTCGCCGGTCTCGCCCGCAGCCACGGCGCCGCGACCGCCCTCGCCGGCTGGCGGCGCTGACACGCGCCGTCACCCTTCGTGAACGCCGCCGGTTTGCGCTGCCCCCGGGCAAAATCGTATAGGGGTCTGGTCAGGTGGCCGAGCCGCCGCCACCGCGTGATTCCCGAGGCCCCTTCATGACCCAGTCCACATCAGCGGCGACCCCCCTGCGCGTCGGTGTCGTCGGCCTCGGCGTCATGGGCAAGAACCACGCGCGGGTTCTCGCGGAACTGCCGGGCGTTGTGCTGGCCGGCGTCGCCGATCCCAATGCGGCGCAGGTCGAATTCGTCACCTCCCGCCTCGGCTGCCCGGGCTTCGCCACCGTGGATGCCCTGATCGATGCCGGCGTCGACGCCCTCACCATCGCCGCACCGACCCAGTTGCACACGCCCATCGCGCTCGCCGCCATCGCCCGCGGCATCCACGTCCTGGTGGAAAAGCCCATCGCCCAGTCGGTCGAGGAAGGCCGGCGCATCATCGACGCCGCCGACCGCGCCGGCGTCACCCTGATGATCGGTCATGTCGAGCGCTTCAACCCGGCGGTCCAGTCGATCCGCCAGGCCATCGCCGACGACGACATCCTGTCGATCCAGATCACCCGCGTCGGCCCCTTCCCGCCGCGCATGTCCGACATCGGCGTCGTCATCGACCTCGCCGTCCACGACATCGACCTGATCCGCTGGTTCACCGGCTCGGAGATCACCGAGATCCAGCCGCAGACCAATTCCGTCCATGCCGAGCGCGAGGACATCGCTCTCCTGCAGTTCCGCACCGCCTCCGGCGTGCTCGCCCACATCAACACGAACTGGCTGACGCCGTTCAAGGCGCGCACCGTCCATGTCGCCACCCGCAACAAGTACATTTCCGGCGACCTGATCACCCGCCAGGTCACCGAGTGCTTCGACTACAAGCCCGACGGCTCCTATTCGATGCGCCACCTCTCCGTCGCCTATGCCGAGCCGCTGCGCGCCGAACTCGTCGCCTTCATCGACAGCGTCCGCACCGGCAAGGCCCCGGTCACCGGCGGTGCCGACGGCCTCGCCTCCCTCGACATCGCCATGCGCTGCCTCGGCGAGCGTCCGGCGCCCGTGCTGCATCCCAAGCTGGTGGCCGGCGGGCGCGCCTGACATCGCGCCGCGCATGCCGCGCCGACGGCGCTGGTTGCCGCTGGATGCCGGTTGCCCGGACATCCTCCACTGGAACGGGCAGAGGACCGGATCGGTCAGCGCGGCGAGAGCGGGGGCACTATGTCTGGTCATGGCGATAGGTCCAGCGGGGGAAGTGGCCGCCCCGGAAGCAAGGGGCATGATTCGGGAGCGATACCATTCCCCCCGCCGGGTCTCTGAAACCTTGGATCAGTTCAGTCGAAGGCGAGACCTTCGTCCTGCATGCGGATGGTTGGCGGGTGCGCGGCGAAACATGACATCGCTGACCTGATCGTCGGCTATGGCGGAAGCGAGCCGACTCCTGGCCGTCCTGTAGGTCCCCTGTCGGAACTGGACAATCGCCTCGCTCCGCTCATGCCGCCGATTGAGACAGGACGCCAAGAACTTGAGATGGAACGGGTCCGCAATCGGCACCCGTGGCCGGTTCCGCGACCACGAAGGGCCGGCGCGATCCTGCGTGTGGGGATGCATCGTCAGGCCTTGCCCGCCGACGGCTGGAAGCGGGACGATTGTGCTGCCCGGCCGGGCCGATTCGGCCTAGAGCTTCATCAGCTCGACGATCCACTTGCTCAGATCGGCCTCGTTCGCCCCGGTGCCCTGGTCACCGGCCATCACCCGGGCGAAGTGCCGATAGCCCTCTGCCCGTGCCTCGCTCGGCGACAGGCCGTAGGTCGACCGGAATGCGCGGCTGAACGTGGCTTCGTCGGTAAAGCCGTAGCGGAATGCGATCTGCGAGATGCGCAGGGTATTCTCGCCCGGCGACACCAGATCCTTGAAGCAGCGGGCCAGCCTTCGCCGCCGGATATGGGCGTGAACCCCGCCAAGCGGTTCGCAGAGGCGATAGAGCGTGGCACGCGAAAGCCCGAACTGTCGGCAGATCAGGTCGACGTCGAGGGCGGGATTGCCGAGGTTTGCGTCGATAAATCTGCGGATGGCGGTCAGGGAGATCGTCGTGACGCCTGTCCGCACGGCCTCGTTCGCGTCGCGGCTGGGACCGGCACAGCCGGCGACGAGATGGATCGTCGATTCCGCAATGGCGGCGGCTTCCGCCTGGCTCATCTGCGCGGCCTGCCCGGCAAGATCGATCAGATAGCGCGACAGCATCCCTCCAAGAGGCGTGGTCTCGGAAATCTTCAGCCCGTGCAATCCGTCCGGATCCTTGAGGAAGGGAGCCAGGAGGTTGCGCGGAATCGCCAGGTTGATGCTGCGAAAATCGATCTCCCGGATACTGGCCTCACGCGCCAGATCGAGGATCCAGACGTCCCGCGGCGCGACTTCGACCGTGCTCCCTTCGACCTCGCCGACAAGCCCACCCGTCTGGTAGACCTGCACGAGGTAGTGGTCGATGGAACTCCGCGCGATCGTCGAGGACCTGCGCTCGAACCGTATCGGGTCGCTCTGGCTGACGCCGAGCACCAGCGAGCCCAGATGCCACGCCGAGAAACCGAAGCGGAACTGGGCGATACTGTCTGCCGTCGCATCGAGGTCGAAGATGGTCGACACGGTGTCGGACCATTCCTGGAACGCCGCCTCGCCGGTCGTTTTCCCCCAGGCCAGGCTGAAGCCCGGCAACCCGTTTTCACTGCGCAACCCGGTCACGCGACACGCCCAGACTGTCTCGGCGAGGAAGGACGATCACGGGCCGGACACCGATAATCTGGGGTCTGCCAAAATAACATGCAACACTCGTTCTGTTCATGGGCAGCGCCACCCTGGCGGGTGATTAGCACCGATAGGGCATGCCTGCCCGTCTGCCAGCACCCTATCGCGATCGCCGACGCCTCCCGACACTCCCTCCCCTGACGGCGACGCCCGATCGCCCCACGGAGGCAAAGCCATGGACTACCGCACGCTCGGAGGCTCCGGCCTCAAGATCCCCGCCCTGACCCTCGGCACCGCCACCTTCGGCGGTGGCAGCGAGTTCCTGCGCAAATGGGGTGCGACCGACATCGCCGAAGCCACCCGCCTCGTCGATATCTGCCTCGAACTCGGCTGCACCATGTTCGACACCGCCGACGGCTATTCCGCCGGCCTGTCGGAGGAGATCCTCGGCCAGGCGATCAGGGGCCGCCGCGACGCCGTCATCCTCGCCACCAAGACCGGCATGCCCATGGGCCCCGGTCCCAACGAGATCGGTACCTCGCGGTCGAAGATCATCGCCTCCTGCGAGGCGAGCCTGAGGCGTATGGGCACCGATTACGTCGACCTCTACCAGTTGCACGCTTTCGACGCGCTGACCCCCATCGAGGAGATGCTGGCCGCCCTCGACGCGATGATCCGCGCCGGCAAGATCCGCTATTACGGCGTCTCCAACTATTCCGGCTGGCACCTGATGAAGATGCTGGGCCTGGCCGACCGGCACGGCCTGCCGCGGCCGGTCATCCATCAGGCCTACTACACCCTGGTGGCGCGCGACTTCGAATGGGAGCTGATGCCGCTCGGCCTTGACCAGAATGTCGGCACGCTGGTCTGGTCGCCGCTCTCCGGGGCCAAGCTCTCCGGCAAGATCGGGCGGACGAAGCGCCCGCCGCAGGACAGCCGCCTGGCGACTGATGCCAGCTGGCCCGTGCCCGAGGACAGGCTCTATGCCGTCACCGATGCCCTGGAAAAGGTTTCCGCCGAGGTCGGCCGTTCCATCCCGCAGGTGGCGCTCGCCTGGCTCCTCGCCCGCCCGACGATCTCCTCCGTCATCATCGGCGCCCGCAACGAGCAGCAGTTGCGCGACAATCTCGCCGCCTGCACGCTCAAGCTGACGCCCGAACAGACCGCGGCCCTCGACGCCGCCAGCGCCATCCCGCCGGCCTATCCCTACTGGCACCAGCGCCGCACCATGATGACCCGCAATCCGCCGCCCGTCATGTGACGGCGGGCGGACGCCGCTGTCGTTCGCCTGTCACCTTGCGGTGCTTTTCGGGGGGCGTCCCGGAGACGGACGGGAATCACCGTCTCCGCACGGCGAGGCACCCGCCATGCAGCACCGCCCGCAGCGCATCACCGTCGTCGGCGCCGGCTATGTCGGCCTGGTCACCGGGGCCTGTCTTGCCAGCATCGGCCATAGGGTCGTCGTGGTCGATCGCGACGAGGGGCGCATCGACGGCATCCGCCGCGGCCTCATGCCGATCTATGAGGCCGGCCTCGCCGCACTCGTCGCCGCCGAGATCGCCGCCGGCAGGCTCGCCTTCACCGCCGATCTCGCCGCGGCGGTGCCGGGCGCCGCGGCCGTCTTCATCTGTGTCGGCACACCGCCCCGCCCCTCCGACGGCCATGCCGACATGGCGCAGGTCATGGCGGCCGCCGGGGAGATCGCCGCCAACCTCTCCGCCTTCACCGCCATCGTGGTGAAATCGACCGTGCCGGTCGGCACCGGCGACGAGGTCGAGGCGCTCGTCCATGCCCACACGCCCGCCGCCGATGTCGCCGTCGTGTCCAACCCGGAATTCCTGCGCGAGGGGGTCGCGATCGCCGATTTCATGCAGCCCGACCGGATTGTCGTCGGCACCGATGATGCCCGCGCCGCCGCCCTGATGGCCGCGATCTACAGGCCGCTGACCGAGGCCGGCGCCCCGCTGCTGGTAACCAGCAGGCGGGCGTCTGAACTCATCAAATATGCCGCCAACGCCTTCCTGGCGCTGAAGATCACCTACATCAACGAGATCGCCAATCTCTGCGAGGAGATCGATGCCGATGTCGAGGATGTCGCCCGCGGCATCGGCCTCGACCCGCGCATCGGCGAGAAATGCCTGAAGGTCGGTCCGGGCTTCGGCGGCTCCTGTTTCCCTAAGGACATGCTGGCCCTGATGAAGACCGGGCAGGACCACGGCGTGCCGCTGCGCTCGGTCGAGACAGCGGTGGCCGTCAACGATGCCCGCAAGGGCGAGATGGTTCGCAAGATCGTGCGCGCCGCCGGCGGATCGGTGGCCGGCAAGACCATCGCCGTCCTCGGCCTCACCTTCAAGGCGGGCACCGATGACATGCGCTCGGCCGCCTCCCTGGTCATCCTGCCGCAGTTGCAGAGACAGGGCGCCCGCATCATCGCCCATGATCCCGCCGGCATGGGCCATGCTGCCGCACTGCTGCCGGGAATTGCCATGGCGGACAGCGCCATGGCCGCCCTCGCCGGTGCTGACATCGCCGTCATCCTCACGGAATGGCCGGCATTCGCAGCGCTGGACCTCGAGAGCGCCGCCCGCATCATGCGGGTGCCGGTCCTCGTCGACCTGCGCAACCTGTTCGACCCCGCCGCCGCGGCACAGGCCGGTTTCGCCTATCGGTCGGTCGGACGCAGGGTGCGCGACGAGGTGGGCCGCGACGCCACCTGGCACTTGTTCGCCGCCCAGGCCGCCGAATAGGCTCGCCCGCGCCGCCTTGGAATTTTCTTGAACTCTTTGCGATAAGGCTGCCAAGGGACATCAGGCGCGCCCGAAGGCACGCACACGGGGAAAAGCCATGACCGTTCTCGTCACCGGCGGCGCCGGCTATATCGGCAGCCACATGGTTCTCGAACTGCTCGATGCCGGCGAGAAGGTCGTCGTGCTCGACAACCTGTCGACCGGCTTCGCCTGGGCCGTCGACCCGCGCGCCACCCTCGTCGTCGGCGACATGGGCGACCAGGGCCTGGTCGAGACGCTCATGCGGCTGCACGGGGTCGACGCCGTCATCCATTTCGCCGCCCGCATCGTCGTGCCGGATTCGGTCGCGGACCCCCTCGGCTATTATCTCGCCAACACCGTGAAGACCCGCGCCGTCATGGCGGCGGCCGTCGCCACCGGCGTGCGCCGCTTCATTTTCTCCTCCACCGCAGCGGTCTACGGCTCGCCGGAGGTGATGCCGGTGAAGGAGGAGGCCCCGACCCTGCCGGAGAGCCCCTACGGAACCTCGAAGCTGATCACCGAATGGATACTGCGGGACGCCGCGGCCGCCTATGACCTCACCTATGTCGTGCTGCGCTACTTCAACGTCGCCGGCGCCGATCCGCAGCGCCGCACTGGCCAGTCCACCCCCAACGCCACCCATCTCATCAAGGTCGCCGTGCAGACCGCCCTCGGCCTGCGGGCGAAGATGGACGTCTTCGGCACCGACTATCCGACGCCGGACGGCACCTGCCTGCGCGACTACATCCACGTCACCGATCTGGTGCGTGCCCATCTCGCCGCCCTCGCCCATCTGCGGTCGGGGGGCGAGAGCATGGTGGCCAATTGCGGCTACGGCCACGGCTATTCGGTGAAGGAGGTGATCGACACCGTGCGCGCCGTCACCAAGGTGGACTTCCGCGCCGACTATGCCCCGCGCCGGCCGGGCGATGCGGCGGCGGTGGTGGCGGATGCCACGCGCGCCCGCACCCGCCTCGGCTGGACGCCGGCCCATGACGACCTCACCGGGATCGTCGAGGCCGCCTATGCCTGGGAGCGGCGGCTGGCCAACGGCGATGTCGGACGCCGCTGAGGCGGCTGCGTCCGGCGCGCTCTCCCGCCTGACTTCACAGGCCGTGACAGCAGATTCTCGATTCGTGCAATGACACCTTGCGACCCGTGCATTAGCGTTTTACGAGATGCGGCCAGAACGAGGTGATATGCTTTGAAGGCTAACTCTCTGAAGCCGTCGCTTGCCGACAGGTCTAAGCAAGTCGTGGTGGTGCTGCACGACTTCGTCATGACATTTGCGGCCCTTACGCTGGCGCTGGTCCTCCGCGGCGAGCCAGCAGTACCGGCCTCGCTCGGCGTCAACCGCCTGCTTGTTCCCCTGGCCTTCGCCGCTTTCGCCTTGGTCATCTACAGCGTCTGCTCGCTCTATGCCTCGCGCTGGCGCTTCGCTTCGCTCTTCGACCTGTTCGGAATCTTCAAAGCTGTCTGCATCCTGACCGCCGTTCTGCTGCTGGCGGACTATATGCTCGCGCCCCGGCTGGGAGATGGGACGAAACTGCTGGGAGGGCGCACGCTGGCCATCTACTGGTGCCTACAGATTATTCTGCTCGGCGGGCCGCGCATCGCCTACCGGGCCTATCGCGCCTGGCGGCGGCAGACCGCCCATAACCGTGACCCTCTCTCCGCCGTGGTGATCGGTCGCGCCGCCGATGCCGATTCCGTCATCCGCGCCGTCGAGGCGGGCGTGGCGGGCCCCATCCGCGTCTTCGGCATCGTCTCCCCCGTCGTCCAGGAATCCGGGCAGGCCGTCCGCGGCGTTCCGGTCTGGGGAACAACGGACCAGCTCGAGACGATCGTGCGCAGCGCCGCCGAACGCGGCATCACCCTGCAGCGGGCGATCATCGCGCCGGAGGCCCTGCATACCGGGCCGCTGATGGAGGATGTGATCGGCGCCTTCCGCCGGATTGGCATACCGACCATACGCCTCGATGTCGCCCATTCCATGGACACGGCCAAGCCGCTGCGCCTGCATGCCGTGATCGACGACGACCTGCTCATCCGCCCGCTGGTCGAGGTGGCGGAGGAACCTCTGAAGGCCTTCGTCGCGGGCAAGCGGGTCGTCGTGACCGGCGGCGGCGGCTCGATCGGTTCGGAGCTCGTGCTCCGCAGCGCCCAGTTCGGCGCCGCGGCCGTGCTCGTCCTCGAACATTCCGAAGCGGCCCTCCACGCCGTCCTTGACCGTGTGGAGCTCGAGAAGCGGCCCGGCGACGCGCCGGTGGAAGGCCGTCTCTGCGACATCCGCGACCGGACCCGCCTGATGACCCTCATGGCGGAATTCGCGCCCGACGTCGTCTTCCACGCGGCAGCGCTCAAGCACGTGCCGCATCTGGAGCGCGAGGTCTCAGACGCCGTGCGGACCAATGTGCTCGGCACGGTGAACACGGCCGACGCCGCCGTCGCGGCAGGCGCCACGGCCTTCGTGCTGATCTCGACCGACAAGGCGACCGAACCGGTCTCCATCCTCGGCGCCACCAAGCGGCTGGCGGAGATGTACATCCAGGCCCTCGACGCCGCCCAGCTTCTGACTGCCGACACGGCCAAGGCACGGACCCGCCTGGTGGCCGTGCGCTTCGGCAACGTGCTCGGCACAGCCGGCTCGGTGGTCCCGCGGTTCCGGGCACAGATCGAGGCCGGCGGCCCGGTCACCGTCACCGACCCCGCCATGGTCCGCTATTTCATGACGCGGCGGGAATCGACCGACCTGCTGTGGACGGCGGCCCGCATCACGGCCGAAGCTACGTCGATCGGCCGTTCCGCCATTCTCGTCCTCAACATGGGACAGCCGGTCAGGATCGCCGACCTCGCCGAGCGGATGATCAAGCTGGCGGGCTTCGAACCCGGAAAGGGCATCGACATCGTCTATACCGGCAGCCGCCCCGGCGAGCGGATGTCGGAGATCCTCTTCGAGGAAACCGAGCCGCGCCTCGACATCGGCATTCGCGGGATCGTCGCAGCGGAAGCCCGCGCCCCGACGATGTCGCAGCTGCAGCCGGTCTTCAAGCGCCTCCAGACCGCGGCCATGGCGGGCGACGACATCCGCTCGCGCGAGATCATCGCCGAACTGGTGCCGGACCTGCGCGTCCCGGCCAGGGTCATCCCCCTGAAGGAAGCGTCGGAAGGCGGCTCGGAGAAGCAGGCCTAGCCGATCGGCGCCCGCGCCCGTCCGGCCAGCCGGCGATAGACCTCGACCACCGCCGCCGAGACCTGGTCAACCGTTGCGCTGCGCTCGACCGCCGCGCGCGCCTTTGCGCCCATGGCGGCGAGGTCGGCGCTTGCCGCCCGCGCGATCGCGCCGGCCAGCGCCTCCACATCCTCGGCAGGCACGACGAAGCCGCCTTCGCCGTCGGCGACAAAGTCGCGGCACCCCGGCACATCCGTCACGATGGCGGGACGCCCCGCCGCCGCCGCTTCCAGAAGCGCCTTCGGCAGCCCCTCGCCGCCCCGTGACGGCAGGATGAAGACGTGGTGGTCACCCAGCAATTGCGCGACGTCGGAGCGGCGACCGAGATGGCTGATACCGTCGCTGCGCGCGAAGGCGGCGAGTTCCTCCGCGCCGAGCGCCCGCGGATTGGCCATGTCGGGCGATCCGACCAGGGTCAGGGTGACGTCGAGCCCCCGGCCGCGCGCCAGCGCCACCGCCGCCACCGCCAGATCGACGCCTTTGGAGCGCACCATGCGGGCGACGAGGATCAGTCTGAGCGGCGGGCGCTCCGGCAGCGGCGCCGGCACGAACCGGACAGGATCGACGCCGGCGCCGGTGAGGATCGTGACGCGCCCCTCGCGATCCGCCCGGGCGAGCCTCAGGACGGCCGCATCGTCACGGTTCTCGCACAGCCAGACGGGATCGCTGGCATCGAGCAGCCGGGCCGTGACGGCCGCGCCCGCACGGGCGGCGAGGCGCACCGGCCCGCGTGTCGTCGCCAGGAAGCCGGTCCCCGTGACGCTGACCACCAGCGGCAGGCGCAGACCGGCGAGCCGCGCCAGGGCGGCGATCGCCATACCGTGAAGCCCGAAGACATGGACGACAGACACGCCGAGCCTGTCCGCCTCGTCGCGCAGTTCGCGCGCCGCCGCCCACAGCCCCTGTGGCCGCCAGCCGGCCCGCCGGGCGCTGCTCGGCAGGAAGCTGACGCCGCCGTCATCCGCGGCGGCGCCGGTCTCGGGCGCGCCGAGGACACTGACGTCGAAGCCCGCGGCACGGGCTGCCAGAGCCCAGGGCATGAAATGCGAGCGAAAGAACCAGGCCTCGTTGATCAGGCAGAGAATGTGGCCCGCGGCCGGAAGCCCCGGACCAGCCGGCTGGTCCAGCGTTGCGGCCGCGCCGCCTGCATCTGTGACCATCCCCGTCCTTGCCTTTGCCTCGCCCCGGTGAGACAACACCGGCCAGCCGGGCTGCGACGTCAAGCCCCTTCCTCCATTTGAGCCTGAGATCGAGTGCGGTTCAACATGCGATCGGTCCCCGACGAAGTCGAACTCTGCCTGCCCTTCTTCGTCCGCCTCTGCGTCAGCCACGTCGTCGCCTCGGGCATGCGGCTGGACGAGGCGGCCGTCCAGATGGCGCGGGATCTCTATTTCAAGTTTCCCGCCGCCATGGACGGTGAACTGCGCCTCCACTTCGAGGCGACGCTCTCCGACCTCGTCGACCTGGTGACGAGCCTCGCGCCACGCCTGCCGCCGCACACGCTCATTAGCTTCGCCGAGAAGGCATCGCAGGCGCAGATCGCCGCAACGCTGCAGCGGTCGTTGGAGCGTTCGTTCGCCGCCCGAAGGGCAGGAGTTTAGTGGCGATCGCAACGCGGCATCGAACCGCCCCGTGTTTGGCCTGCTGCAGGCTTGCGCGCGCTTCGCGGGCAGGATCAACTGAGCCATGGCGGCATCCGGCAAGCAATTTCGCATAGGTCTCATCAGCGACTCGATCATCGCAAATGATCCGCGCTTGCGCCGGCAGGGCGATGCGCTATTTGCCGCCGGCTTTGATGTGGTTGCGGTCGGGCAAGGCGCGACGGGTACCGGCGGGGATGGTTTTCCGGCCACAGATTGGCCCGTCAAGGCGATCAGGCCCGCATCGGCGGAGGCTACTGGCCTGACGCGGAAGGTGCGTCGCCTCGCAGATGTTGCGCTGCAGAGAGTGAAGCCAGCCCATGCCCATGATGTCTATTGGCGGCTGAACCCACGCCATTATGCGCTTGCGGAGGCGGCTCGGGATGAGCCGGTTGATCTCTGGCTTGCCAATGACTGGACGAGCCTGCCGGTCGTGATGGACATCAAGCGCAGGCTTGGCACCCCCTTCGCCTATGACACGCATGAGCTGGCGGTCGATGAATATGCGCAGAGCCTGCAATGGCGGCTCTCGATGCGCCCGGTGATTGCGACAGTCGAGCGTGAGGGGCTTCAGTCCGCACAATTCGTGACCTGTGTGTCGGACGGCATCGCAGTCAGGCTACAGCAGTTTTATCAGCTTACGCGGCGGCCGCATGTCATCCGCAACATGCCACGGCTCGAGGTTGGGCTGCTGCGCCCTACGGGCAACGCTATCAGCGTGCTTTACCACGGGGTGATTGTGCCCGGCCGGGCGCTCGAGGAGAGCATCGTCAGCGTAGCGCAGTGGCGGCCGGAATTCACGCTGACTTTGCGTGGGCCGAGCGAGGCCGCCTACATTGAAAGCCTGCAGGCGCTTGCGCAGCAACATGGCATTGCTGAGCGTGTGCATGTCGCACCGCCCGTGCCGATGACGGAGCTTGTCGGCAAGGCGCGCGCTCATGATGTCGGCCTGTTCGCCATCAAGGGCCATTCACGCCAGAATGAGCATGTGCTGCCAAACAAGTTTTTCGAATACGCGATGGCTGGCCTTGCCCTTTGCGTGTCAGATCTGCCTGAGATGCGTGGGCTGTTGCAGCGCCATGGCCTTGGGGTACTAATAGCGGATGTGACCCCTGAGGCCATCGCAAACGCGATTAATGCGCTTGACCCTGCCCGGATCGATGCATTTAAGGCCAACGCGCTCACTGCCGCCCGGGAGTTGTGCTGGGAAAAAGAGAGTGACACGCTTGTCGCCCTCGTGCGCGCCGCCCTCGAAGGGCGCACGTCATCAGGATAACGTCCGAAGCGGCGCACAAGGGCCGGGCCCGCAAACTGGACAGATCGATGCCAAAGATATTCACCGTTGTCGGTGCGCGACCGCAATTCATCAAGGCTTCTCCGGTGAGCCATGCGCTCGCCCGCGCTGGCCTCTCGGAAACGCTGGTGCACACAGGCCAGCATTTTGACGCGCTGATGTCTGATGTGTTCTTCGAGGAGCTCGAAATCCCGAAGCCGTCCTACAATCTTGAGGTCAACAGCCTTGGCCATGGCGCGATGACCGGCCGAATGCTGGAGAAGCTAGAAGAAGCCATGCTGGCTGAAAAGCCCGACATGGTGCTGATCTATGGCGACACCAACTCGACTGTGGCCGGCGCGCTAGCAGCGGCGAAGCTGCATATCCCGGTGGCGCATGTCGAGGCTGGCCTGCGCTCCTTTAACCGGCGCATGCCAGAAGAGATCAACCGCGTGATGGCGGACCATGTCAGCGCATTGCTGTTCTGCCCGACGCAGACCGCCGTGACCAATCTGGCCAATGAGGGCATCATATCTGGTGTGCATGCCGTCGGCGATGTGATGTACGACACCACCATCGCCGCCATCCGCCGCGCCGAAGGCCGCTCCACGATTCTTTCGAAACTGGGCCTTGCCCCGAAATCCTATGCGGTCGCGACCATCCATCGCGCCGAGAACACGGATGACGAGGCCCGCTTCCGGCAGGTGATGGATTGGCTTGCCAATTCCGCACTGTCGGCCGAGATCGTGATGCCTTTGCATCCACGCACGCGCAAGCTGATGGCAGCGCGCGGTATTTCGCCGAAAGGCGTTCACCTCATTGACCCGATCGGCTATCTCGACATGGCGCTGTTAGTCAACAACGCCGCCCATGTTTATACAGACTCAGGCGGCCTACAGAAAGAGGCCTATTTCCACCGCGTACCCTGCGTCACTCTGCGCGACGAAACCGAATGGGTCGAAACCGTCGATGCCGGTTGGAACCGCCTGTGGCAGGGGCCGGATTTCACGCCGCGTCGTGACATTCCCGATTATGGTGATGGCAACTCGGCGGACCGGATAGCGAAGCTCATCGCCGCAGCTCTCCGAGACGCCCAGGCCGGCTCAGACGGAAATGGTCACGCAGGAGATGCGGAATTGTAAGCGGCGTCCTGGCAGCGCCTTCTCGGCCATCCGCCGCGGCTCCAGGAAGCTAGGGAAATAGCTGGTCGCCCGTGAAGAACGCATTTTTGTTCACGTGGCGGCGTAGGTCGGCTCGATCTGGGCTTGTGGGCTGTGCGTGGCGCCGATGAGTACCGCGACGATCAGGGCGCAAAGAAGCCTCAGCCAAGCCAGCAGAAGCCGGAGGTTGTGACCGGCTGCGGCGAGGACGACATTGATGGCGTCGCCGGTCGCGCCCCTGAGGTGGTTGCGCTCCAGCAGACCGTCACTCTTCAGGTGGCCGATCACCGGCTCGATGGCGTTTCGTCGCCTCATCTCACGCCGGATCGTTGGCGAGACGATGCCGCGGGTGTGGGAGACGATGACCGCCAGCCCGTCCCGCTCCAGCTTGTGGCCCCGATAGCCGCGGTCGACATAGACCCGCCCGACGCGGCGGCCGGTGAGCGCCTCGACCTGGTCGATCTGGCCGGCGAGCGTGTGACCGTCATAGGGGTTGCCCGGCACGGTGCGGGCGCCGAGCACGAACTGGCCGCCAGCGGCGCGCGCGTTGGTCACCGCCAGCGAGCACTCCACCCCGAACTCGTAGCGCACCCGCGCCTTGCCTTTGCCGATGCACTCGACCTCGGGCGCGTGCAGCGCGTAGAGCTTGTCGCGATCGTGCGGCTTCTGGGCCAGCAGCCGGCCGACCCGTTCCAGCACCAGTGCCAGCCGGGGATGGCCCTCGGCGTATGTGCCCGCCTTGCGCGTGATGTCACGCCACAGACGATCGGCAAAGGTGCGCATCCTGCGCAGATGGCGCAGGCCCCGGGCGTGGCCGCCGGTGTGAAGCAGGCGCCCCACCTCCCGCCGCGCCCGGCCGGCCAGCCGCAGGAAGGACTGGCGCAGCACGATGCCGGCCTTCTTCGCGGCCCGGTTCATCCACTCGATCGCGCGCAGCAGCAGGTGGCTGTCGGTCGGGTGGGCCACGGCCTTGGTCGTCACCGTCGTGTCGACGGTGACGCGCTCCATCTCGCGCGGCGATACCGCCCCGGTCTTCGTCGCCACCGCGATCGTCTCGGCCAGGAGGACCTCGAGCTTGTCCGGCCCGATCCGTCCGCGCCAGCGCGTCATCGAGGAGCGGTCGAGTGGCAACTCGTGGCGGAAGAACTCCTCGCCGCAGAAGGCCTGGAAGTACGGGTTCTCGACCCACTGGGCGCAGACCTGTTCATCGGACAGGCCCTTGATGTGCTTGAGCAGGTGCAAACCCGCCATCAGCCGTGTCGGCAGGGCGGGACGGCCGCGGTTCTCGTCATAGAGCGCACCGAAGGCGTCCTCGAAGCGCGTCCAGTCGATCAGCTTCGCCAGCCGGACCAGCTCGTGACGGCCGTCGATCATGGCCTCAAGCCGCATGCGGAAAAGATCGTGGTCGGAGAGCAGCGGGGGCTTCGGCGGCATGGCGATCCTCGTCTCGCGTCGCTGTCGAGCCACGGAATCATGATCCGCCCTGCGCCGGAAGACCCCTCGCACACGGGCGCGCTAAATCGCAAGGTTTTGTCCCGCAAACACACCAAACCCGGCGAATTCGAATACGCTCAGAGCCGGAATTCACCAAGCAGTTCATAGCGTTGGGCATTGTTCACAGGCGACTAGCTGCCCTTGCGAAGCTACGGGATGCGTAACTCGGCGGTCCCGGCGCGTGTCTCCCAGGCGCGATCCCTTTAGCCATTACGCTGCGCCAGCCGCAGCGGGCTCTTTTCGCCATGGGCCGCTCCCGTCAGCGCGTTGACCTGCAGCTCCATCAGTTGGACGGTTCCAAAAACCTCGCCATTCCCGCTGCCTCGTGATTCACTTCGCCTGACGCGGGGAGGATCAATGGGCAGCGAGCCGGGCTTTTTCGATGTGGATGATCGGCTCCGTCGGCTGAGGGACTGAGGTGGTCCCCATTTTGCGGACAGTTTGGCGGCTTTGCTAAGCTTGGTTCTGGTCTCCGTCACGCCGCCATTTCGATGCCGGCGGAGGTCATATGGACCTCCGCTGGGGTTTGTCCGCCCAGGGCCGTGTGAGGCCGCGAGCCGTTGTAGTCGTGATCTACCGGCCGATGTCGCCCCGGGCCTCAGAGCCGGTCTCAAAGGTGTTGAGATAGATGCACTTGTATTTGAGCGAGCGCCAGAGCCTCTCTATGAACACGTTATCGGGCCAGCGACCGCGACCGTCCATGGATATGCGGATGCCGGCTTCGGCCAGCACTTCGGTAAAGCGCGGACTGGTGAACTGGCTGCCCTGGTCAGTGCTGAAGATCTCCCGTCGGCCGAAGCGCGCTATCGCCTCCTGCGGGGCGTCGATGCAGAAGTCCGTGTCCATGGAGTTCGACAGCCGCCAGGCAAGCACCCTGCGGCTGAACAAGTCCATGACGGCGACCAGGTAAAGGAAGCCGCGCCGCATCGGGTTGTAGGTGATGTCGGCGCACTATACCTGGTCAGGGCGGTCGACGACGAGGTCTGTCAGCAGATCGGGCCAGATCCGGTGCTGGGGATGGCGCACCGTCGTCCTCGGCCGTTGGTAGTCGGCCGCCAGCCCCATGCGCGCCATGAGCTGACGGACGCGCTTGCGGCCGATCGAATGGCCGCGACGGCGAAGATGGCGGGCCATCTGCCGCGAGCCATACCTCGGGGTCTCCATGAATTGCTCATCAATGGCCCGCATCAGTGCGAGGTTCTCAGCGCTCTCGATCCGTGGCCCGCCATAAAATGCCGGGCGGCTGATTCCGACCAACGGACACTGGCGCGTGATGGGCAGCGTCGGGTGGTTGGGCTCGATCATCTCCCGCCTCCGACCGACGTTCATCGACCGGAGGCTCGTCGCAAAAAATCCCGCTCCACGACCAACTGCCCGATTTTGGCATGAAGCTGATCGATCTCGCCCTCGCGCAT
This sequence comes from Archangium gephyra, assembly GCA_943368975.1. Taxonomy (GTDB): domain Bacteria; phylum Pseudomonadota; class Alphaproteobacteria; order Rhizobiales; family Phreatobacteraceae; genus Phreatobacter. Next base: position 140,370 of record CALRLZ020000005.1, on the reverse strand, counting down.
CGCCTCGGCATCCTCCGCCTTGCCGGAGAAGACGCCGGACATGCCCTCGATCGCCTGCTTCTTCCACGCGTTGATCATCGTCTGATGGATGCCGTGCTTGGACGCCAATTGCGCGATTGTCAGTTCGCCACGGATGGCATCGAGCGCCACCTTGGCCTTGAACTCCGCAGAATACCTCTTCCTCTTCCCCGTCATCGGGTCCGTCCTCTCGTCAGGGCGAACCAAGCTTAGCTGACTGTCCGGGTTCCGGGGACCACCTCAGTCACCTTGACAGAAGCGGGTTCTAGGCTATTGGAGCCTTCTTAGGCGATCTCTGGTGCGGCGTTTGCAACCGGGAATTTAGCTCGACGAAGCCTCATGGGATTTACATAGGCACGCGTCCAGTAGCGTTGTGGCGCCAACTGGATTTGCGGAGGATCACGCATGTGTGGATTGTATGGCTCGGTCGGGTTCGCGCCTGATCAGGCTAGGATCGACATCGTAGCCCATCGGGGGCCGGACGGGCGCGGCTGGCGCGAATTTGCCAGCGGCGCAGGACCGGTCGCGCTCGGACACCGGCGCCTCGCGATCATCGACGTTTCGGATGCCGGCCTTCAGCCGATGGCGGACGCGTCCGGTCGCTACTGGATGGTCTTCAACGGCGAGATTTACAATTACATCGAACTTCGCGACGAGATACGCGCGAAAGGCGAAATCTTCGTCTCGGCGTCGGATTCCGAAGTCCTGCTACGTGCTTACATGCTGTGGGGTGCGGATTGCCTGCCTCGCCTTCGCGGCATGTTCTCGTTCCTGATCTGGGACGAGCGCGACAAGACCATGTTCGCGGCGCGCGACCGCTACGGCATCAAGCCGCTCTATTTGACCACGACACCGCGTGGCGTCGCTTTCGCGTCCGAGATCAAGCAATTGCTCAGCCTGCCCGGCACATCCGGGCGCATGAACATCGCACGCGTGCACGATTTCCTGTCTTCCGGCATCGCCGATCATACATCTGAGACTATGTTCGACGGCGTGGGCCAGATTCGCGGCGGTGAATACGCGACGATCGCAGCGGCCGGCTCCGGTCCGATCGTCGTGGACATCAAGCGCTGGTATCCGCCCTCCGCCGGCGAGCTGAAACTTTCGGAAGCGGAGGCCGCCGAACGCTTCCGCGATCTCATGACGGAATCGGTGCGGCTACATCTGCGGTCCGACGTGCCGGTTGGATCCTGCCTTTCGGGCGGGCTCGACAGCTCGGCCATCGTCTGCCTGATGTCGGACAGGATGGGCTCGGGCGCGGGCGGCGCGAAGGTCAACACCGTTTCGGCCTGCTATGCGGAGAAGAGCGTCGACGAAAAGCCCTTCATGGATGCGGTCGTGGCGCATGCGCACACGCTGCCGCACTTCATCTTCCCGAAGGCGGAGGACGTGTTCCAGCGCGCCTCGGACATTACTTGGCACCAGGACGAGCCGTTCGGCTCGACTTCGATCTTTGCGCAATGGTGCGTATTCGAGGAAGCGCGCCGCGTCGGCGTCAAGGTGATGCTGGACGGACAGGGCGCTGACGAGCAACTCGCAGGTTATCATGGCAGTTTCCCGTATTACATGGCCGATCTCACGCGCCGCCGTCAATTCCCGCAGCTCCTGCGCACGATGATCGAGCGCAACCGCTATCACGGCACTTCGGTCGCCGAGCAGATGCGCAATTACGTCGTGCCGCTGCTGCCGCGCGGGCTCGCCGGCCTGCTGCGCCAGAAGCACCGGCAACTCACCCAGCACGACTGGCTCGGCACCGACATCCTGCGCGAGCATGGCAACCCGATTACCGCGTTCCAGCTCGCCAGCGACGAACTCTGCCTGCCTCCCGTCACCGACATCCGTAGCCTGTGCATGACGCTGACCTACGGCTCGAACCTCGCCATGCTGCTGCATTGGGAGGACCGCAATTCGATGGCGCATTCCATCGAGGCGCGCGTGCCGTTCCTCGATCATCCGCTGGTCGAGTTCAATCTGGCGCTCGGCAACGACCACAAGATCGTGGGCGGCGACACCAAGCGCGTGCTGCGCAAGGGCATGGCCGGCATCCTGCCGGACGTCATCACGGAGCGGCGGGACAAGCTCGGCTTCGCGACGCCCGAACAGATCTGGTTTCGCGGCCCGCTGCGGCCCCTGATCGAGGACGGGATCGACAAGACGCTCGCGCGCTATCCCGGCCTGATGAACGCCGACGGCGTGCGCGCGCTGGCGAAGGAAATGCTCGACGGCGAGCGCAACGTCGACTTCACGCTCTGGCGCATCGTCAATCTCGGCATCTGGGGCGAGCGCTACGGGGTCACGATGTGACCAGTGCGGCGGAGCCCGACGCGCTCGCGCGCAGCGCAGCCCTTGCAGCGCGTCTTGGCCGCAAGCCTGCGGTCGGCATCATCTCGATGTCGCCGATCGCCGATGATCCGCGCGTCCGCCGGCAGGGGGATGCCTTTCACGCTGCGGGCTGGAACGTGCAGGCATTTGGTCTTTCAGGCCGCGTGGCGCGAGCACCTGAATGGCCGATCGGGACGCCGGAAGATGCCGCGGCGCTCTCGCAAGAACCTGCTATGCCGGTAACCCAATACGACATTCCGCGGCTGCGCCGGCTTCCGGTCGGATTGCTCAAGCTTGCGCAGCGCCATCAGGAACGCCGGCAAAACTACCAGCTTGCGTACGAACTGCGGCTGCTCGAGGTCTATGTCGATCCCGGCCTTGCCGAACGGATCTACTGGACGCTCAACGGCACGTTCTGGGACATCCTTGCGCTCGGCAGGCGTTTTTCCGCCGATCTCTGGCTTGCAAACGACTGGACCGCCCTTCCCATTGTCGCACGCATCGCTGGCGAGCAGGGCGTGCCCTATGTCTACGACACGCACGAATTCGCCGCCGAGGAGTTCAACGAGCGCCGTTCCTGGCGCTATGTCCAGCGGCCGATCCGCGTCGAGACGGAGCGAAAGTTCATCCGCCAAGCCGCGGTTGTCAGTACCGTGTCGTCCGGCATCGCAAAGCGGCTTCAGGCCATCCACGGCCTCGGTGCCACCCCGCTGACCATCTGCTCGACGCCGGCATACCAGGAAATGCCGTTCCACCCGACGGGCGGGCGCATTCACGTGCTCTATCACGGTGCGGTCTGGGAGCATCGCGGGCTGGAGGAATGCATACGGTCCGTCGCATCGTGGCGGCCGGAATTCGATTTCACGATCCGCGGTCCCGTCGGCGACGACTATCGCGCCAGGCTCGAAGTCGAGATCGATGCGGCGGGCGTGCGCGGAAGGGTTCACATCGTGCCACCCGTCGCGATGATCGATCTCGTCCGGGAAGCCGGCGCCTTCGATGTCGGCCTGTTCGCGCTGCCGGGCCACTCGGCGCATAACGAATATGCCCTGCCGAACAAGTTCTTCGAATATACGATGGCCGGGCTCGCCCTGTGCATATCGGACCTGCCGGAAATGACGGCCCTGATCCGGAAGCATGGGCACGGCATCGTGTTTTCGGGCATGGAGCCACAGGCTATCGCTGCAGCCGTCAATGGCCTTGATCGCGACGCGATTGACCGTTTCAAGCAACGATCGCTCGCCGCAGCCCGCGAATTGTGCTGGGAGCGCGAGAGCGCATCGATGCTTGCCGCCTATCTCGATGTGCTCGAGGCACGAGGCTGACAAGCGCCGCTGGTGCTGTTAAACGCCAGCGGTTCAACGCTCGGGGTGGCGCGCAAGGCGCGCATGCCCGGTGAAAGGCACGACATTCCATGTGCGGCATCGCAGGCGCGGTTTCCCTGTCCCGCCAGCCGGTTCCCCGGCTGGACCGCGCACTCGCGGCCATGAGCCATCTCATCGCCCATCGCGGACCGGACGGACATGGCTATTGGCAGGCCCCTGACGACCGCTGCGGGCTCGCCCATCGCCGGCTCGCCATCATCGACCTGTCGCCGTCCGGATGTCAGCCGATGCAGGGCGTCGACGGCTCGCTACTCTGCTTCAACGGCGAGATCTACAATTACCTCGAGCTGCGCGAGGAACTGGCCGACGGCTGGAACTTCCGCACGCATTCCGACACCGAGACGATCCTGGCCGCTCACGCCAAATGGGGCACGGACTGCCTGACGCATCTGCGCGGCATGTTCGCCTTTGCCCTGTGGGACGGAAACCGGCTCTTCGCCGCGCGCGACCGCTTCGGGATCAAGCCATTCTATTATGCGGTCGTCGACGGGGCGCTCTATTTCGCCTCGGAGATGAAGGCGCTGCTGCCGCTCCTGCCCGACATCGCGACCGATGCGGACGCGCTCGCCGAATACATGACCTTCCAGTACACGATCGGAGAGAAGACGCTGTTCCGCGGCATCCGCCAGCTCATGCCGGGCCATGCGCTCACCGTCGAGAACGGCGTGCTGCGCGTGTTCCGCTACTGGGACGTCCATTACGATATCGACTGGAACCACACGCCGCGCTGGTTCGGCGAGGAAATGCGGGGCCGCCTCGCGGATTCCGTCAAGGTCCATCTGCGCTCAGACGTGCCGGTCGGTGCGTACATCTCCGGCGGCATCGATTCGAGCCTGATCGGCATCTTGGCCGCGCGCGAGGAAGCCTCAGGCCGCATCGGCTTCCACGGCAAGTTCACCGAATTCCCGGGCTACGACGAGAGCCCCTTTGCCGAGGCGGCCTGCCGTGACGGCGGCATCGACCTCCACCAGATCGAGATCACCGCCAGCGACTTCCGCGACAATATCGGCAAGGTGATCTACCACCTCGACACGCCCGTCGCCGGTCCGGGCTCGTTCCCGCAATACATGGTCTCGGAGCTCGCCGCGCGGCACGTCAAGGTCGTGCTCGGCGGCCAGGGTGGCGACGAGATCTTCGGCGGCTATGCGCGTTATCTCATCGCCTATCTCGAACAGGCGCTGAAGGCCTCGATCGACGGCACCCAGAAGAACGGCAATTTCGTCGTCACGCCGGAATCGATCATCCCGCACCTGACCGTGCTGCAGGAGTACAAGCCGCTCATCCGCCAGCTCTTCTCGAAGGGCCTGTTCGGTCCGCTCGACGAGCGCTATTTCCGGCTCATCGACCGTTCCGCCGACATGGGCGAGGAGGTCGACTGGTCGGCGCTGGACATCGCCGCCGTGTTCGAGCGCTTTCAGGCCATCTTCAATTCCGAGCGGAACGTGAAGAAGGAAGCCTATTTCGACTCGATGACGCATTTCGACTTCAAGTGTCTGCTGCCTGCCCTGCTGCAGGTGGAGGACCGGATGTCGATGGCGCACGGCCTAGAATCGCGTGTGCCGCTTCTCGACCATTCGGTGGTCGAGTTCGCTGCCACGATCCCCGCCGACATCAAGTTCAAGGGCGGGCAGATGAAGCACTTCATCCGCGAAACCTTCGCGGCCGACCTGCCGAAATTCCTGATGCAGCGGCGCGACAAGATGGGCTTTCCCGTGCCGCTCAAGGAATGGTTCTCCGGCGAGCTCAACGGAATGGTGTCCGACATCTTCGCCACCCAGAAGAACCGGCGCCGCGAGTTCTTCAATTCGGATACGATCCTTGCCAATTTCGACAAGGGCGAACGCTTCTCGCGCAAGACCTGGGGCCTGATGAGCCTCGAGCTCTGGCACCAGATGTTCCATGACCGCGCAGCCGATTACCGGCGCATGCTCGACGAGGTCGAGCCCGCCCGCGTCCCGGCGCAATGACAGCAAGCCTCACGAAGGAAAGAATCCCATGAAAGTCCTCATCACGGGCGGCTCAGGCCAGGTCGGTTCGACGGTTGCCGACATGCTGCTCGCCCGCGGCGACACGGTGCTGTCGGTCGACAACTTCGCCACCGGCCGCCGCGACAACCTGCTCGATCGCGAGGGGCTGACGCAGGTCGAGGGTTCGATCGCCGACTGGTCGCTGATGGACGGGCTGTTCTCGGACTTCCGGCCGGATGTCGTCGTGCACACTGCCGCGTCCTACAAGGACCCCGAGGACTGGAGCACCGATGCGCTGGTCAATGCGGTCGGCGGTGCCAATGTCGCCAAGGCCTGCAAGCTGCACAAGGTCGGCCGGCTGATCTATTTCCAGACCGCGCTCTGCTACGGCACGAAACCGATCCAGCAGCCGATCCGGCTCGACCATCCGATCAATCCGGTCAATTCCAGCTACGCCATCTCCAAGACGGCGGGCGAGCATTACGTGCAGTTCTCGGGCGTCGACTGGGTGACGTTCCGCCTCGCCAACGTCATCGGGCCGCGCAACGTGTCGGGCCCGTTGCCGATCTTCTACGGACGTCTGTCCGAGGGGAAGAAGTGCTTCGTCACCCCGGCGCGTCGCGACTTCTGCTTCGCGGGCGATCTCGCCAACGTCGTCGTGCAGGCGTCCGACGGCAAGGGCCAGGGCACCTACCACTTCTCGTCCGGCAAGGACGTCGCCATCAAGGAACTCTACGACGCCGTCGTGAAGGCGATGAAGCTGAACGACTATCCCGAGCCCGAGGTGAAGCCGCTCAGCCCGGACGATGCGCCCTCGATCCTGCTCGATCCGTCTCGCACCTTCGCCGATTTTTCGAATGTGACGTTTACGTCGCTCGATGAGATCGCGCGCCTGTCCGTCGAGCGCTGGGAGAAGGAGGGCGTCGTAGGCGGCTACACGCACCTCAAGGAAGCGCGCGCCGACATCACGACCGGCAAGGCGAATTGATCCGATGCGCATCCTGATCACCGGCGGGGCAGGCTGCCTCGGCTCCAATCTCACCGAGCGCTGGCTCGAGGCCGGGCACGATGTGCTCGTGCTCGACAATTTCGCGACCGGACATCGCGGTTCGCTGCCGGAGGGCCACGCGAAACTGACGCTCGTCGAAGGCTCGGTTACCGACCGGCCGCTCGTCGAGCGCCTGTTTGCGGAATTCCGGCCCGACCACGTCGTGCACTCGGCAGCTGCCTACAAGGATCCCGACGACTGGGTCGAGGACACCCGCACCAATGTCGAGGGCACGATTCATGTCGTGCAGGCGGCGAAGGCGGCCGGCGTCACGCGCTTCGTGAACTTCCACACCGCGCTCGGCTATGGCCGGCCGGAGAAACTGCCGATCCCGGCGGATGCGCCGGCACGGCCGTTCACGAGCTACGGCATCTCGAAGCAGGCCGGCGAGAACTATCTCGCAATGTCGGGCCTGCCCTTCGTGTCGCTGCGGCTCGCCAACGTCACGGGGCCTCGCCTCGCCATTGGGCCGATCCCGACTTTCTACACGCGGCTGAAAGCGGGCAAGGGCTGCTTCTGCTCGAAGACGATCCGCGATTTCGTCGACATGGACGACTTCTTCTCGGTCATGGACCTCCTGATGCGCGACGGCGCGCCGACCGGCGTATTCAACGTCTCGACCGGTACAGGCCACACGATCAAGGAGATCTTCGACATCGTCGTCGACCATCTCGGCATCGCGTTGAAGGAGCCGGTGCCGGAGGTCGAGCCCGGCGCGGACGACGTGCCTGCCGTCGTGCTCGATCCCGCGAAGACGATCGAAGCGTTCGGCTGGCAGCCCCGCTATTCGTTCGAACAGACCATCCGGCGGATGCTCGCCTGGTACGACCTCCACGGCGTCACCGCGATCTATAGCCACCTGAAAGCACCGCCCGCACGGGGCTGAGACGGAACCGGAACCGATGAGCGAGACTTTCGCGGGCAAGAACCTTCTCGTGGTCGGCGGCGCCGGCTTCGTGGGCTCCAACCTCGTGCGCTTTCTCCTGAAGGAGAAGCCGCGCAAGCTGACCATCGTCGACAATTTCCTGTCCGCCGATCCCGTCAACGTGCCGGACGATCCGGCGGTGCATCTCGTCTCGGGGCCGATCACCAGCGAGCGCATCCTGCGCGGGCTCGACGACGACCTCGACTATGCCTGGCACCTCGCCTGCTTCCACGGCAACCAGTCCTCGATCCACGATCCGCTGATGGATCACGAGAACAACACACTCACCACGCTGAAGCTGTTCGAACGGCTGAAGGACATCAGGTCGCTGAAGAAAGTCGTCTATTCGGCGGCTGGCTGCGCGGTCGCCGCCAAGACGTTCGACGGCGCCACCGCCACGACCGAGGATGCCGAGGTCTCGCTGTTCCACGACAGCCCGTATTCGATCTCGAAGCTGATCGGCGAGATGTACGGCAATTACTACTTCACGCGGCACGGCATGCCCTTCGTGAAGGCGCGCTTCCAGAACGTCTACGGGCCGGGAGAGATCCTGGGCGCGGGGCGCTGGCGCGGCACGCCGGCCACCGTCTGGCGCAACGTGACACCGACCTTCATCTGGAAGTCGCTACACGGCGAGGCGTTGCCGGTCGAGAACGGCGGCATCGCCACGCGCGACTTCATCTTCGTCGAGGATATGGCGCGCGGCCTCATGGCCTGCGCGCTGAAGGGCGAACCGGGCGAGATCTACAATCTGGGCTCCGGCGTCGAGACCACGATCCGCGAACTCGCCGAGCGCATCAACTCCGAGACGGCAAACGCCACTCCGATCGCGCTGACCCCGGCACGCGACTGGGACCGCTCCGGCCAGCGCTTCGCCGCGACCGACAAGGCGCGCGAGAAGCTCGGCTTCGTGGCGGAGGTGCCGCATGTAGAGGGCATCCGCCGCACCGTCGAATGGACGAAGGCCAACAAGGCGACCATCCTGCGCTGCATGATGGCACACGCCCATTTCGTGCCTGAATTGCGCAAGTACAGCTGAGCACGGCATGTCACAGGAGTACGACCAATGAGCCTGCTGTCCCGTGTTAAACGCGTGGCCAAGTCCGCAGCCGGCCTGGCGCTTGGCACTGAGGAGGCGGCAAAGGTCGTCGAGGGCTACTGGACTGAGCACAACGTCACGCTGCACCGGACGTTTCCCTCGGCCGAGGCCTCGCTCGAGGACTTCCATTGGCGGAATGCGCAATATTTCGGTTACATCGACAACATGCCGGTCTCCGGTGCCGATGGTCTCGCCGTGCTCGATTTCGGTTGCGGTCCGGGCTACGACCTCGTCGGTTTTGCCTCCCAGTCGAAGCCGAATCGCCTCGTGGGGGTGGACGTATCAAGCTCCTCGCTTGCCGAGGCGCAGGATCGACTCAAGTTGCACGGAGCCGAGCCCGAACTCCATCATCACGACGTCATCGCGGCCCCGCTGCCGGTCGATGATGCGTCGATTGATATTGTCCACTCGTCCGGCGTGCTCCATCACATGCCGACCATGGAACCGGCGCTGAAGGAGCTGCGCCGCGTACTCAAGCCGGGCGGCACGGCACAATTCATGGTTTACCACGCCGATAGCCTCTGGGTGCATCTCTACGTGGCCTATGAGCGCCAGATCGTGCAGCGGATCGATGCCGGGCTCGACATGGCCAGCGCCTTCCAGACCTCGACCGATGGGCCGGACTGCCCGATCTCGCGCTGCTACACCCAACAGCAGTTCATCGACATCGTTAGTGCGCACGGCTTTGCCTTCGAGACGTTCGGTGTGGCGGTTTCTGCGTGGGAAATGTCGCTGCTCCACAAGCGCTACGCCGCCATCATGGACCAGCGCCTGCCGGGCCCGAGCCGGGACTTCCTCGCCGGGCTAACCTTCGATGCGCAGGGCCTGCCGGTAACGCGCCCCGGTGTGCATGCCGGCATCGATGGCTGCTTTCGCTTCCGGGCAGTCTGAACAGGGACCGGCGACCCCGGTGTTGCCAATGACGCTGCTTCTCTACACGCTCGGTCAGGTGCTGCTCGCTGCGGGCCTCGCCGCGGCAGCCTTGCGCAGCAATGCGGTGCTGCCGATGCCGGTCTCCGGCCGCGTCGCGGTCGGCCTCGCCGCCACGCCGTTTGTCAGTGCGACGCTTGCCGCTGCGATCATGACGCTTTGGCCCGGTCAGCCGGTCATGCTGCTCGCTTTGCTGCCGTTGCTTGCCGGACTTTTCCTGGTCGTCGCGATGCGTCGTGCTGCCGGCGACATCGCTGCCGCATTGCGCGGCGTATCCTGGCCCGAGCCGCTGTTCTGGATCGCGGCAGCTTGTCTGGCGGTCCTGGCTTTCATCGTGCTGACGCGGATGGCGCATTACGTCGTCCAGCCTACCGGCAACTCGGACTCGCTGCAATATCTCGCACAGGCGCAGCACCTGCTCGGCCATCGCAGCCTGTTTGCGTATTCCGGCATCGAGGGCCTGCCGGATGGCACCTTGCGGGGCGACGCGCATGGCGTGCTCTGGATCGCCTATCTCGCTTCGGCGCTGGCCATGGCGCCTGCAGACGATACGGTCGCTGCGGATGCGCTCGCACGTGTGGCATTTCAGCTCGCGCTGTGCGGATACCTCGCCGCGGGGATTGCCGTCGCGAGCCTGTTCCGGCTGCGTCTCGCGGTTCCTTTCGCGATTGTCTTCCTGTTGGCGGTTCCGAGCCTCTCGGGCGCGTCGATCGGCGGAGACCGCGATGCATTCCGGCTTGCGGCGCTGCTCATGCTGTTGGCGTTCCTGCTGGCGCATGCGCGCAGCCGCTTCGTGTTCGTCCGCCATCCCGGCGTCGCGCTGCTTGCCTGCATGCTCGGATTCTGGAGCATGCAGGGTCATGGTCTCGCCCTCGTGCTGGTTCCAGTCCTGACGGGCGTCTGGTTCCTCGCCTGCATCGCGCTGCGCCTGCCGGTCCTGCGCGGGTTCGTTCTGGCACTCGCGGTCGCCATCGGGTTCGGTGTCGCCGCATGGCCGGTGGCGTCCGCCTATCTGCGGACCGGCTCGCCGGTCGGCGAGAACGTCGCCGCTGCGCAGGTGCTGGAAGGCACGCCGTACCTCAAGGGTGTCTCGCAGCGTGACGAGGCCCGCGTTGGAGCGGGCGCGGACCGGCTCGCACGCATCGGCATCACGATCGGACGCGATGCCGGCTGGCCGAGCCTGCTCGCGCTGGCGACGCTCGCGGCGCTCGTGGTGGCCGCGCTCAAGCGCTGGCGAGCGGGCAGTGCGAGCCGGGCCGATGCTACGGCGCCCGTTTTGCTGGCAGCCTGGTTCGTTGCACTCTCCCTGCTGCTGCTCGATGCCCTTCCGCTCGGCTATTTCGAAATCGGCGCCTGGACGGTGCTCAACTTGCGCTATGCCATGCAATGGTATGTCGCGGCCGGGCTGCTCGCTGCATGGGGTATTGCCGCACTGCTTGTGGCGGCGCAGCGACGCTTACCCCAACGGGGCCTCGTCGTTGCCGGTCTTGCAGGCGGTGCCCTGATCTTCGGCACGCTCATGACGGCCCGCACGCTGGAGCGCGGCTGGCCGATCTACCAGACCGGTACCTATCGCATCTTCGCCGACGGTCTGAACGCCCTGACGGCATCGCTGCCGGCACGCTGTCGCATCCTGTCCGAAGATACCGGCGTCAATTTCCACGCCCGCCGTACCGTCGTGCAGATGTACAGCAGGCACCTCGTGCCGTTGATGCGCGAGCAGAGCCCGCAGGCTCTCGTCGAGCGGCTCGATGCCCGGGATCTGTGCGTGGTCGTGCTCTACACCGGGCTCTACATCGACACGGCGGGACCCGAGACTCCGCTTGCGCGCGCGCTCGCCAGCGATGCCTTCCGTCTGCATGACGCCGCGCCGTGGCGGATCTACATCCGCACGCCGCTGGCGCCATGATCGGTCAGGGGAAGCCGCGGTCGAACTGGTCGACGAGCCAGTCGGCAAGGTTCTGCTTTTCGGACAGCATGAGCGCCCGGCGGGCCGCCATGTCCGCGTCGAGCCCGGGATCGGCGAGCATCGTGCGGATCGTCCCCAGCATGACGTCGAACTGCGCCGGCTGAAAACCCCAAGCCAGCCGGTAGCGTTCTTCGAGTTCGGTGATGACCGAGCACTTGCCCACGAACGTATTGCAGCGGATGGCCGGCCTGCCGAGGATCGCAGCCTCCATCGTCATGGTCTGGCTGTCGCTGACGAGCATCCGCGCCTGCGCCATGAAGCTGTGCATGTGCTCCGGAGGCGCACGGAACGCACGTTCGCGCAACGATTGCGGCAGATCGCCCTCCGCATTGACGAACACGCGTCCATGCGGCTCGAGTTCGGCGACGAGGCGCTCGACTTGCTCGACCGAAAGGCCCTTGGCGCCGACATCGTGATGCGCCGTCAATTCGACCAGGCGCACGAGGAAGAACGGTTCGCCCGGTGACACCCCCAGCAGGGCCGGCGCCGCCGGATCGGGCGTGAAATGATCCGGATGCAGGTAGGCGAGCTCGTGGTAGCTCTCGTGGGTGCGCACCTTCGCTGTTTTCGGATCGCGCAGGATCGACGGAATCACGACCCGCGTGGCGAAGGGATAGGTGATGCGCGTGAACAGCGGCACGTAATCGGCATCGTCCTCGTTCAGCACGATCGACGGCCGCCCGATGAGCTTGCCGACATGCGCCACCGAGACCGAAGTGCCGACGAGGAAGTCGGGCCGGTCCGGCAGGCTGGCCTTCAGCACCTGCCAATTGTGGATGAGCAGTTCCAGCGCATTGCCGGCAAGCCCGGTGCGTGGGCGCGAGGCGATCGAATAGGGCAGCCCGTAATGGTCGAGGAGCCTGCCGACGATGCCGCGGTCACGGATCGTGATTGTCACGCGGTCGCCGCGCGCGACGAGCCGTTGCGCGACGTTTCGGAACAGGTGCACGTGCGCCGGATGCCCGAGATCGAACAGGACGTGCATCGCCAGCCTCAGCGCGGATACAGCGTCGGAATGCGGGTGATTGCCGTCAGCACCTCGATCGGGTCCAGCCCGATCACGCTGCAATACCAGGCGATGGAATCGAAGCGCGGCGCGTTCTCACTCTCCGAAAGCCGCAGCGCCCGTTCGCGCTCCATGACGCCTTCGCGGATCTGGTTGGAGCGGAACGTATCGTTTTCCGTGAAGCCGGCAACGCGGTAGTAAATGTAATTGTAGAACGCAGCCGTGCCGTCCCCGATGCGCCATGTCGATTTCGTGTCTCTTGCAGTTTCCCAGTCATATTCGCCGAGAAGCGTTCCGTTCACGTCCTCCTCGACCCACGGCACGTAGTCGAACAGGCGCAGATACTGGTGGCTGATGAAGTAATAGCTTGCGAAGGCTCCTGCCGTATCGAACAGCGAGCGGTTCAGGTAGCGCGGGTTCTTAAGGAAGTTCAGTCCGTAATAGGCCGCCATCTGCGCTTGCGCGAAGGGCGACGGGCGATGCCCCAGCGTCGGCTGCACGCCGCAAAATCCCGCCTTGAAATGCGTCTTCTCGAGCGGGTTCGATGCCAGCACCGTCGTCTCGAGGCCCAGCTTCTTGCCGAGATCGTTAGCGTAATAGAAGTACTGCTTGTCGCCCGCCATGAAGAGCGGGATCATGCCCAACGTGGGTTGTTTCAGCCACGCGCCCACATTGCGCCGGATATTGGCCCGTTTTTCCGCGATGTCCGCCGATACCAGGATATGCTCGACTTGGAGAGCGCCGCACATGCGCGCCTGGTTGCGGCGCGCGAGATCGGTGATCATGCCCCAGTCGTAGGTGTACGCGACCGGCTTGAGCCCTAGTTCCCTCACCGCATAGTGCAGCCCGTAACTGCTGTCGCGTCCGCCGCTCAGCGTGAAAAGGCAATCCGCATTGCCGTCGCGCCGTGTGGCCTTGAGCTTCTCGGCGTCGCGCTCCAGCGCCTGGCGTCCGCGATACTGCTTTGGCGTATGGCTATTGCAGAAATTGCAGACCCCTTCGGGGTCGAACTCGATAAACGGCACCGTCTCGGGAAGGATGCAGCGCTTGCAGCGCTTGAGCGCGCGGATCGGAGCCGGGTCGATTTCGAAACAGGAGAAATTTCCGCGCGGTACGGCTGGCGCGGAATTGAAGGTGCCCTCGCGGGCACCCGTCGGCGTTTCGTCGCGCAATTCGCGACGCCATCCCGGTACGGGCTCTTCATGGCCGATCCCGCGAAGGTCGATCCGCCGCAAGGTTAGCGAAGCCAGGTCGATGATCAGTGCATCGTCCGCCGGCACCTGCCGGATGGCATCGGTTCCGGCGGGCCAGTCCAGTCCCTTGGTGCGCAGAAATGCTTCGAGGATGTAGCGCTCGGAAGCAAAGACGAGCGAGCGCCCGTCACAGTCCTGCGCAGTGTAGAGAGAGCCGTTGTTCGTGGCGAGCGCGAGACAGTCGAGATCCTCGAAAACGAGCGCTGTCGAGACCGTGCCGACGATCCTGCGAAAGGTTTCGCGCAACGCAGTGACAAGTCCGGCACCGCGCGCAAGCTCGCTTCGCACGAGCTGCAGCATGACCTCCGTGTCGACCTGCGCCTGGCGGACCAGTGCATTGGAGGTGCGCCAAAGGTCCTCGTCGTTGACGATGATGCCGTTATGGACACCGAGAATGCCGCCGGAGAGGACTGGCTGGTTGTTTGCATGCACGTTCTGCGCGCCGTTGGTTACAAGGCGCGAATGGCCGAACAGGGCGAAGGGACGGCTCGAGCCGTACATCGTCGTCAGGCTTCGATCCAGAAACGCCCCGAAATGCGCTGCGCGCAGGAAATGCTTCGGGCGGACGGCGCTCTTCTGGAAGGAGACTGCATCCGGCAGGACGAGTGCGATGCCAGCAGATTCCTTCCCGCGGGTCTCCGACAGCAGAAACAGGCTTTCGACGGCGCGCTCGAGCCGTTCGCGGGGCATATCCCGCGGATCTGCGATCACTCCGAAGATTCCACACATCGCGACCGTTCCGTTCTGCGCGTGGCGCCCAACAGGTTCGTCTATTTCAGATTCCGGTTCATTTCCATGTCGAACCACATCGCAAACAGCGTCGACTGCCATCCCATGATGAGCAGGAAGGCCGTGAACAGCGGAGTGTTGTCGCCGAGCGAGCCGACGAAGAGGCGGTAGAACACGATATAGAGCCCGAACAGGAGGCCCAATGTCAGCAGCAGGATTCCGGTGAAGTAGAAAAGCACCAGGGGATGGAAATCGCGGATGACGTATTTCTGAAGCATGCGGTGGCCGAACAGGCGCAGCAGCAGCAGGGAGAGCCGGGGCACCAGCCGGATCGGCCGAATGCCGGACTGCTCGCCGACGCCATAGACCGGCTTCACCGGAATGTCGCGAACCCGAAAATCGTAGATGTTCAGCTTCACGAGGACATCGTTGGGCATGCCGTAGCGCTTGTAGATGTCATCGAGATCGATGGTCTGGAGGACCTTCAGCGTCGCAACCGTGTAGCCGGTCTGGGAATCCGCCACGTGCCAGTAGCCCGAGGCAATCTTGGTCAGCATCGAAAGCAGGCTGTTGCCGATGTAGCGGACCCGCGGGATCTTCTTCCACGCTTCGCCCGTGAACAGGCGGTTACCCTTGGCATAATCGACATCGCCGGCCACCACGGGATCGAGCAGGCCGGGCAAGTCGGCCGGGTCCATCTGGGCATCGCCCGCCATCACGGCGGTGGCATCGATCGCGCGGTCGCGCGCCCAGCGGTAGCCGGCGGCGATCGCTCCCCCGACCCCCTCGTTCTGGGCCAGGCGGATCAGCACCACACGGCCGGGCTGTGCGGCTGCGTGTTCCTCGATGATCGCGACCGTCCGGTCCTTGCTCTGGTCGTCGACACAGACGATGTGGTCGACGAAGTCCGGCATCGTCTCGATGACGCGCGCGATCAGCTTTTCTTCGTTGTAGCAGGGCACAACGACGGCCACGGTCTTGTTCTTGTACATCAGGCGCTCGCCTAACGTTGGGGGGGAGAAGGGACCGGTCCCGCTGGCTGGCGCAGCCACGGCCGGAGGAAGGAACGCTGCCGGTGACGGAAGGAGGTTGCGTGAAGAACCCGTCTCCGGAAGCGCTCCTATCCAACAAAACGCCCTGCGGATCAATGCCACAGCGCGAATAGGGGTTGCGCGGGGCCTGCGCCTGCGCGAAGGAAGCGACCGCCGAACCGCAGGGGCTGCCGTGACGCCGATGACCAGCGATGTGACACTTCAGTTCTACGAGGAGCAGGCGCGGCTCTATGCCGGCATCCGGGCGCGGCCGATCCAGATGTACACGGACCGGGCCGAATGCGATGCGCTCGCGCCCTATGTCGCAGCTGCCAGCGACATCCTCGATCTCGGTTGCGGTGAAGGCAGGCTGACGCGTTGGATCGCCTCCCGGAAACGGGCCCAGGGCTGCACCTTCCATGTTCATGGAGCCGATTTCAGCCCGGGCATGATCGATCATGCGATCCGGTCCAACGGCGACCTGCCCGCAACCTACAGCTTGGGCGACGCGATGGCGCTGAAATTTGCCGACGACAGCTTCGATCTCGTCGCGTCCTGCACCGCGCCGAACAATTTCCCGACCATGGACGGAGCATTGTCCGAAATTCACCGCGTCCTGCGTGCGGGTGGGGTGTTCTTCGCCACGATCATCAACGCCGAGGAAACCGCGCGTTTCGCGCGATATGCCTATTATGCGCCCTATTTCCTCTGGCGGGGCCTCAAGCGTCTGGCCGGAGGGCCAAGCGGCTATCACCGCGTGCTCTATTCCCGGGAGGAGCTGGAACGCCTGCTCGCGGGCCGTTTCGAGATCGTCGAGCTCACCGGGATGCGCGTGGTGCCGGATTTCGTGCCGGAATTTCCGCTCAACATCTGGCCGCCGTTCTTCCCGGTCATGCGGGGCATCCTCAGGGCGACGGCAGGCCTCGACCGGAAGCTGGAGCGCCATCCCCGGATCGGACGGCACGCCCGTTTCCACCTCGTGATCGCGCGGGCCGTCAAGTGATGGCTAGCCGTCAGCCGGATCTCGTGGTGACGGTGGACGTGGAAGACTTCTTTGAACCGCGGCCGCCCTTCGATACCTATCGGGCGCCGGTCGGTGCCGAGACATGGGGCGCGCCCCGCATCATGGACATTCTGGAGCGGCACGGTGGACGCGGTACGTTCTTCGTCGATGTCTACAATCGCCGCACCGTCCCGGAGGCCTTGATCGCGGACTGCGTGCGCGAGATCGATGCGCGCGGCCATGAAGTCGGCCTCCACACCCATCCGGCCTTTCCCGAAGGCAAGCGCGGCTATGGCATGGCCCAGACCATGAAGGCGTACTCGCTCGAGGAGCAGACGGCCTTCGTGGCGGACGGTGCGGCGATGATCGAGCGCTGGACGGGCCGGCGCCCGCTCAGCCATCGCGCGGGTGGCTATGGCGCCAATTACGATACTCTGACCGCACTTGCAGCCAATGGCATCGGCATCGACTCGAGCGTGTTCCACGGCTATCCCCATTGCGGGCTGAACGCACCGCCGCTGACCGTCAACGCGCCGGTGCGTCATTCCGGTGTGCTCGAGGTGCCGGTGACCGTGACGCGCTGCGACCTTGCGCTCGGACCGCTGCGCCTGTTCTCGATGATCAAGAAGCTCGATCCCGACTGGTGCAGTCCGAGCGAGCTTCGGCGGCAGATCGATGTCTCGGTCGCCGCCGATGCAGGGCCGGTCATCCTGTTCCTGCACTCCTATTCGCTCGTCGACATCGAGAATGGCTTCAGGCCGGATGCCCGTGCGGCGGATGTGCTCGATCGCGTGTTCGGCGATGCGGTGAGCCGGCACGGCGCACGGCTGGTGACGCTGGCCGAAGCCGCCGCGCACTGGAGCGGGGAACCGGCCGATGCGCTGGCGCCGCCCCCGGTCGTCCGTTCCGACCTCGCATGGCGCGACCGGGAACTAGCCTTCTGGCTGGCCCGCAAGGTCCGGCCGCGCCATGTGCGGGCCGCGCTCGGTTTGCGCTGACTTTCGCACCGAAGGGCGATATAAGGCGCAAACGGATCGGGCAGGTATGAGCGAACAGGAAACACGGACACCGTCTGCGCGCGATGCGGCAGAGGTCGATGCTGCAATTGCCGCGCTCGGGAACTGGCTCGAGGCAGCGGATTACCGCGGCAACGATCCCTACCAGCTTGACAGCGTGATCACCCAGGCGGCAGGCCGTCCGTTGATCGGACCGGTCGTCGGCTTCGCACGCCGCGTTCTCAAGCCCTACCACGCGCTGATCCCGCGCCGCGTGTTCTCGGCGGCCAGGCCGATCCTGATTCCCCAGGCGCTCGGCGATGCCCTGTCCGGCGAGGGATTCCGGGCAGCGGACGACGAAGCGCGCCGGCGTGCGGCACGGCTGTTCGCCCTGATCGGCGAGACGCGCAGTCCCCTCGCCCGCAACGATGCCTGGGGCCTGCCCTTTCCTTGGGGCGGCGCCGACCGCCATCCGCCCCACTGGCCGACGACGATCTCGACGACCTTCGTGCTCAACGGCCTGATCGACGCGTTCCACCTGCTCGACCGCGAGGCGGTGCTGGCCCGGCTGGACTCGGCATTACGGTTCCTGCTGGAGGAATGCGGGGTCGAGGAGACGCAGGCCGGCCCGTGCCTACGCTTCGGCCCCGGTGACGGCCGCCTCATTCTCAACGTGAGCGTCGCCGCTGCCGCTGCCATGGTTCGGATCGCTGACCTGACCGGACGCCGAGACTTGCTGGACTTCGCGCATCGCGCCGTCCGCTTCGTCGCCCATCACCAGAACCCGGACGGTTCCTGGTATTACGCTCCCGCCCATGGCGCGCATGCGCTCGACACGATCATCGACAGCCGCCACACCGGATATATTCTGGAATCGCTTGCCGTCGCAAACGCGGTCTTCGACGATCCGGCCGTCGCGGCATCGCTTGAGGCGGGATGGAACTACGTCGAGACGACGTTGCTGGAAGACGAAAAACCGCGCTGGAGCCCGCAGGAGACATGGCCACTGGATGCCCACGACGTGGCTCAGTCGATCCTTACCGCGCTGACGCTTGGCAAGCATGAGCTTGCTGATCGCCATGTGGCGCTGGCGATGGGGCGTTTCTACCGCGGGGAAGGGCTCTTCCGATACAAGCTCTTCCGCGACGGCCGGACCAACGACACCGTCTTCATCCGCTGGACGCAGGCACCGATGTACAAGGCGCTGGCGCGTTATCGGCCCGAGCGATGAGCGCCTGGACACGCAACGCCCTGTTCTGGAGCGCGGCGCTCGTTCTGGGCCTTGCCGTATGCATCTACCTCGCCACCCGCGTCGAATGGCAGGCGCTGCTGCGGCTCACCCCCATGCAACTGGCTGCGCTGGTCGCGTCGACGCTGGTGCTCGTTGCGCTTCACGCGCTGGGTGCGGCCGCCCTGCTGCGAGGGCTCGGCCATGCGGCCGGCATGTGGCGGGTGCTGGCGGCGATGCTGGCCGCAGGCACGGTCAGCCTAGCGGGTGACCCGAAGCTCGGCGTGCCGGCACGGCTGGCATTCTATCGGCTGCTGGCAGGCGTACCTATCCGGATCGGCTCTGCCGCAACGGCGATCGAAAGCCTGCTCTGGCTGCTACTGATGGGCGCCGTTGTCGCGATCCCGGGGCCGCTCGCGGCGGGCTATGCGTTGCCACTCTCGCTTTTTGCCGCCGCCAGCGTGGCTGGCGCCATTACGCTGGTGGCAGTTGGGCCGGGCCTGTTCGAGCGCTTGTGGCTGATCGGTCCCCTGCTGCGCCGTCTTGAGCCCGTGCGCCAGTTCGTGCTGGACGTGCGCGCAGCCATCTTCGGGTTAAGTCCGGTCTGGCTGGCGGTCGCGACGGGCTGGCTGGCGCTGACCTATCTCGTGGACGTCTGGACGGTCTGGTTTCTCGCACAGGCACTCGGAGCGCCGCTGCCGCCGGTCGCGATCGGCCATGCCATCGTCATCTCGTATCTGGCAGGCGCGGCCTCGCTGCTGCCGCTCGGCCTCGGCGTTCGCGATGCGGCCCTCGCGCTCTTGCTCGAGCAGGCAGGTGCGCCTGCCGACACGGCCGCAGTCGTCGCGCTGCTGCACCGGACGCTGCGTACCCTGTTGCCGCTGGTGCTCGGGCTTGGCGTCTCGCTGGTCGTCCTGCGGCGCTACCGGCTCGTGAACAGGCGGGACGGGGACTGAGCGCAGTCAGGGTGCCCCCCACGGCACCTCGATACTCTGCGGTTTTCCAGGGCCGGCAAACTCCCATCGGGCAGGATGGTGAAACGCGGCGCTTTCGCTGCGGATGCGGTCGATTACCCGGAACTTGTAGCTGAGCGACAGATTATCGTAGCGGTCGGCTTGGCCGACATCGTCGAGCGGCCCGCCGCCGTAGACGCCGATTGTGACGAGAAATTCGCCATTGCTCAGCAGCAACGGCTCGAGCCGAAGGCTGACCGAATGCTCCCCGTTCGGCGTGGCGAGGAACGTGTGCTCTGGGCTGTGGAAGCGGGAGACGATCCGTGCGTCAGGTGTATAGATGATCACGGAATAGCGACACGTCATTTCACGTTCGACCTCGTGTACGAGATCCAGACGAACGTCGAGCGCCTGTCCGGTATGGAACGGCGGCTGCGCGCCGTCCGCGCCGGTAATCGCGACATTCTGGATTTTCACGCCGGTTTTGCCGGGCCAGCGTGACAGACCGCCGTCGCTGAGCTGTGCCTCCTCGGGAATGTTCGCCTTCTTCTTGCGTTTGGCTCCCTTGGCGGAACGCGTCGACTTTTCAAGGACGCTCTCGATCAGATGCTGGCGCATCCATTCGTTTTCGATCGCAGTAACGCCGCCGGCCATCGCATGCTGCTTGTGCTTTTCGTCAAGGACACGAATGAATTGCTCATAATCCTTGATGATCTCGAGTGCCGTCCCGCGCTTCACGATCTGACCGCCCTCGATCCAGATCGCCTCCTCGCAGAAGCGCAACACCTGGTCGATCGCGTGCGACACGAGCAGCAGTGTACATCCGCTCTGGGTGAGCCGCCGCATGCGCTCCTCGGAGCGAAGCGCAAAATAGGAATCGCCCGCCCCGAGCACCTCGTCGATGATCAGGATATCCGGCTTCACCGCCGTCGCGCAAGCGAAGTAGAGTCTCGACTTCATGCCGAGCGAATAGGTCTTGAGCGGCTGGTTGAGAAATGGGCCCAGTTCGCAGAAATCGACGATCTCGGCGATCGCAGCCTCGACCTCGTCATCGGCGAGGCCGTTATAGCTGATCGAAGAACGGATGTTCTCGTAACCCGTGAAGTCGGGATGGAATCCGATCCCGATCTCGAGCAGCGCGACGATGTTGCCGTTGACCTCGACCGTTCCCGAGGTGGGCTGCAGCGCGCCCGTGAGCAGCTTCAGCAACGTGGTCTTGCCGGCTCCATTGCGCCCCACCACGCCCATGCGCGTGCCACGGGAAATATCGAGCGAGATGCCCCGCAACGCATGAAACTCGCGCGGTTCCACTTTCGGTTTGAACAGCTTGTAGATGCCGAGCGCGTCGAGCGTCTGGCCGATCGGATTATCGTAGAGCCGAAAGGTCTTGTACGCGTCCCGAATCGTAATGGCGGACTCAGATGGCATATTCGCCCAAGACCTGCTTGATCTTCGAAATGAATGCGAAGCCGAGAATGTACGACGTGAACGACATGAACAGCATGCCGAGCAGGAATTTGAGTTCCGGCACCTGGCTGAATACGAGAATCTGCTGATAAGCTGCTATATAGTGCGCCAGCGGGTTCATAATCACGAGCAGCCGCACCGTGCTCGATGCCTCGCTCGGAAAATAGGCGATCGGGCTGATCACGAGTAGCAGCATCGTCACGAACCGGATGATCTCCGGGATATCCTTCAGGATCAGGGCAAGCGGCGCGAGAAAGCAGGCGATTCCCGCCAGGAACATTACCTGCAGCAACAGGATCACCGGCAGAAGCAGCATGGCGGGCGAAGCCAGCCCCATCCAGGCACTCACGATACAGGCGATGCCGAAACCCGCGATCGCAGAGATGTGAGATGCCAGCGCCGAGCGGATCGGCAGGAGCTCGATCGGAAAGACTGCATTCAGCAGAATGGAACGGTTTTGTACCAGTGAATTGGTTGCGGAGCCCAGCCCTTCCGCAAACGCTAGAAAGGCGATCAGACCCGAGAAGATGTAGAGGACATATACCTCCGGCGTGATTGTTGCGGGCCTGATCTTGAAGATCAGCAGGTAGATCGAGGCATAGAACAGCAGGAACAGGAGCGGCGCGATCACGTACCAGAGCCAGCCGCCGACCGAGCCCGCATAGCGCTGCAGCAATTCCTGCCGCAACGTACGCAGAAACGGCCGCCGGTGCGTGAAAGGCAGCGAAAACGCGGCAACGACCATGTTCATCGGCTGATTCTTGTCCTTGCGCGGACCGCGCGCATCTCTTGCCGTTCCGGTTTCCCGTGCGCGCGCTTGTTAGCACCGGCGCACCACGTGTAGCAACCGTCTCGGCCGCGATCGCCCCTAGCGCAACCGTGACACGATCCGGTACCGAACTCCCTTTGGGATCAATCGCCATAGCGGCCGCAACATCCGTGTCGTTGCGCTGTCCTTGTCGCTTGCGCGATGAGCGAGCGCCCGCACGTTGCGCACCAGACCAAGCCTGAGGGACAGCGGAAGCATGTGCCATAGCTGCCGCACAGCCCGATATGCAGCGCTCGTTGTTGCTGCTGTCGCATCTGCGACGCCCTGAGCCACAGATTCTGTCAACCACTGCGACTTGGGCATCAGGCGTTCTGCGAGGGCGACGACCTGACTGCGCGTGAGCCGGGGGTTGAGAATTGTGTCGCTGAGCAGAGCGCCCCGCGAAGAGTCGGTCCAAAGGGATACGGCGTCGTTACCGTCATAGATCGCGATCATCGGCATGCTGATGATCGTGACGCGCTTGCGGCCCATCGCTGCCTTGCTGAGATATGCGTCTACTCCTTCGATGAACGTCCTGTATGAATACCGGCCGCTGTCGATGACATCCCGATAAGCCCGCTCGGTCATTGCCTCCAGAAACGGAATGTCCTGTAACTGGTCAAGAACCGCATCGACATTCGAATAATCCTTCTTCAACGCGATGAAGTGTTCGCCTGGCCGCACCACGCCGGAATAGTCGCCTTCGAACAGCAAGAGCGCCGTTCGCAGCCGGATCGCCTCGAAAATTTTCGGCGAGACCTGGTTCATGCGCACCATTCCCTCGTGGGGTTCAAGGTAGCGTGCGGCAAAATCGGGGAAGGCCATGTCGGCGTGCACGCGAGAGAGACGGGCCAGTTCGCCGTCGAAGTCGAAAACGTTCGAACCGCTCTCCGTGCCGAGCGTGGCGCGAGCAGAACCGATGAATCGATACCAGTCTTCGCCGTAGATGCGGCTCTCTTCCGTGACGTCGATATCTGCGGCAAGCGAACGCTCGGCACAGATCCGCTTCATGTCGATCCCGATCCGGAACTTCTCGTAGCCGAGCGCCCCGTACTTGTGCGGAAGGCTGCGGCCTCGATAAGCGATCAGGCAATGTCGCTCCGCCATCGGGATAGCGAACCGGTCGAGGCAGGGGTCCTCCGGTACGTAGCCGGTCAGAGTTGGCAGGAAGTCCACCGATGCGAATCGAGCTTCTGGATACACGAGGCTGAGGCTTTCGCGCGGCACATTCGTGAACACGGCACTGATTCCGAGTTCCTCGATCCACAGCCGTGCACGCTCCGTCCGGTCGTATTCGTCCTGGATGAAGAGCAGCTTCGGCCCACGATAGGCCTTCATTGCCTCGGCAATGGGGGCGGCGAGATGCTCGTCCACTGAGAGCCGCACGGAGTAATGGACGATCACGGCATCATAAATACCGAAATCGAATGAGACTTGCTCCTCGTCGTGATTGGGAAAGATCCCAGTGGCCGGCATGTAGAAAAAACGATGCTCGGAATATTTGCGGAACGCATCAAGATGCTCGTAAATCGTGCCGACATGCGCAGAGCCGTCGTCGTAAAGTATGAGCACGTTTAAGGGGGGGCGTGCCCTGCTGCGAAGCTCCCGATTCTCGGAAAGCAGGCTCAGCAGTTCCGTGAACCGATTATCATAAGAGACCAGTCTCGCCGCCTCCATCCGCACCGCGATTTGGGCGGGATCGGTACGCGAAGGGGCGAGCTGCTCCATCTCTCTCGCGAAGGCTTCCGCGGTTTCGGCAATGGCAAACAGGCCTGGTTGCGCAGTGAGCGCATCGATCGGGATCGTGACAACCGGCAGGCCACAGGCGAGGTACTCGTACGCCTTCAATGGAAGCGAGCGCCGCATAAGCCCGTCCTGTTTGAACGGGATCAGTCCGATACGGGACTGCCGCGCGAGATCGGCGATACCTTCCGATGACAGCAGTCCGAAGTTGCGGATGTTCGGAAGCTTCTGCAGATCGGCCCAGGCCTTGCCGCCGTCCACCGATTTTCCGCAGAACCAGAACTGCCAATCCGGCAGGCGTCTCGCCAGTTCGGTCAGGAGGGCATAGTCCAGTCGCCCGTTGATGCCTCCCTGGAAGAGCGCAACCTTGGCTCCGTCCGGCGGTGCAACAAACTCGCTTGCGCCCGTCTTTTCCCAGAAGAGAAAATCACAGCCATTGGGCAGTACCCGGATCGGGCCCCGATACCCGGTATGCCGCAGGTAGCTCTCTGCCACGCCATCCGATACCGCAACGACAAGGTCGCAGCGGGCCAGAGCGGCCTTGATATCCTTACGGATATCGATGGTGAGCGCCTGAAGTTCGAGGTCCGGCGCGACGTAATCTTCCGTCGCGTGGAAGACGGTCAGACGCGGATTGAGCCGACCGCAGGCCTGTGAAAGAAACGCATTGTAGATCCAGATCAGCGGGTTAGCGACATTCCGGCCGTGAAGGGCAGCGGCGAGACGCGCCGACTGTGCCGGCCCGTAGTCGGGCGCGATGTGGACGATCGTGATGTCATGCCCTTCCACGGGCTCGAATGTCACGGTGTCGCCTTCGCCGTCCGGCTGCACGAAGTACACCGGCCAATGGCGCGCGAACCGTGTGGCGTAATGATAGCGATTGCTGCGTGGCTCGGTATGCCAGTCCGACCACGTAAGCATCACGACGGAATCGATCGCCAGCTTCGGGATGTCTTTCATCGGGGACGGAAATCCGGGAGAAGGTCTGAGGTTCGGTAAGCTGCTACACGAGGCCCCAAACGGTGTCGAATATGTGTTGCAACTCATATCGGGGCGGTATCAACGTTTGTTTGATTCCCGTCCATTGCGCTTGACCGGCAAAGCTTCGTCACGTTAGGGCAACAGCATGCCAAATGCCCACTCAACCCGTACCCGGGTGCTCGTCGCCTATTCCATGGGCAGCACATTTGTACAGGCAACCTTCGATTATCTAATGGCTCTCAAAAGGCTGGCCGAAATTGAGGTACATTATTTACACGTCACGCATAATCAAACAATTGATGTTGATCTGAGGAATTACGATATTATATTTAATAGTTATTGCGCAAGGCTATGTATTGACGGTTACGTCAATTATGAATATGATCGAAAACTACAGGAATTCGGTGGCGTAAAAATACTCGCCGTGCAGGACGAG
Source organism: Archangium gephyra (assembly GCA_943368975.1). Lineage (GTDB taxonomy): Bacteria > Pseudomonadota > Alphaproteobacteria > Rhizobiales > Phreatobacteraceae > Phreatobacter. The sequence goes on along the minus strand of CALRLZ020000005.1, from coordinate 115,074 downwards.
TATGATCAAACCGATCTTTTGAAGGCTGCGATCATCCGCCTTGGCTTCGATATCGTACTGACCTGCGTGCCGCAGGACGCCTTGGAATATGTCTATCCAGCCGAGGATTTTCCGGGGACGCGCTTCCTGACGGTCTTCACGGGTTACGTTGTGGAGGATTTCGAGAGCGGCAAGCCGCCGATTGTGCCGCTGGCGCAGCGACCGATTCCGATCGGCTATCGAGGTCGAGACATCGGTGGACGCTACGGACGGCTTGGGTTCGACAAGTTCGAGATCGGGCGGCGAATTCGCGCCATCTGCGAGGAACGCGGCATTGCATGCGACATCGCCGTGGACGAGGAGAGCCGCATCTATGGCAAGGATTGGCTACGTTTCGTTGGCAACTGCAGGGCCATGCTCGGCACGGAATCCGGCTCCAACGTCTTCGATTTCGACGGTTCGATCGCGGCAAAATTTCGCGAGATGACACAGGCGAACGGCGGCATACCGCCGAGCTACGCGGAATTCTATCCCGTCGTCGCCGACCGTGATGCGCAGATCGACATGGGCCAGGTTTCTCCGCGGGTTTTCGAATGCGCCATCATGCGAACCCCTATGGTGTTGTTCCGCGGCCGCTATTCCGATGTCATCGAACCGGACGTGCACTACATCCCGCTGGAGAAGGATTTCTCCAACATCGACGATGTGTTGGCCCGCATCGAGGACATTCCTGCGCTGGAGGAGATGGCGGAGCGGGCCTACCGCCATCTGGTCGGCTCGGGGGCATTCGGATATTCCGCGTTCGTACGTCGCGTGCTGGATGCAGCGCTGCCATTGCTCGCGCAAAGACGGCGCATTGAAGAGGAACGCCCTGTCCTGGAGCCGGCGACCGGGCATGGCTTGTCCATCGCGGCGGATTGGGAGCCGGTGGAACTGCCGTCCGTTCTTCCGGGAACGGCGGAGGATTTCCGGATGCGGTTGGATCTGCGCGAGGTTGCGCAGCGCCGCGATGCCACGGTGCACCTGCTCGACGAGGTGGAACGGCTTCGATCCATCTATGCCGGCGAGGCCGAACGTCTTCGCGACGCGTATGACGATCGGTATCGCGTTCACACCGAGTTGGCCGACCCTCGACAGGAATGGATGCCGAAAATTGACCCGGCGATCTTGGATTTCACATCGGTGATGCCCAACGTAACGGCGCAGCGCGATCGCCTGCTGCCGGAACTAGATCGGTTAGTCGAAAAGGGCATCCGGTCCCTCGCTGCAGAAGAGATCGACCAATTCCGTGCCACCGTTGCGGCTGCGCAGGCCCTCACGATGGACGCACGCAATTCGGCGCAGGACAGCTTGACGAAGATTAACAGAATCCATCCGGAGCGGATCATACTTATCCAAGCGGCTATCGCTGAGTTGAACGCCCGCGTGGAGCAGGATGTCGCGGTTATCGCTGCCGCAGTGCGCGAGCAGGCAGCTGCAAGACGCGGCGTCTTCGGCATTTTATCCGGCCTAAAGCGATGTCTGCAGAAGCTGCAGACATTGTACTGATCACGCCGAAGTAACCGTCATCGGCGCAACCGCTTTCTTCGCCTCCCACGCGATTGAGGTGGTCCCCATTTCGCGTAGATGAGCTACTCCCCGATCCTTGGACAGATTCCCGGCTGGTTTAAGCTACTCTGCTGGCCTGCTGATCGGTTGCGATGGCGTTGAAGTAGACCACGGCGGGCGGCTGCCCGCCATGGGCGGCGTGAGGCCGCTGGTGGTTGTAAAAGGCGATCCACCGCCCGACACCAGCCTTGGCCTGCGAGCCGGTTTCCCAGGCGTGGAGGTAGACGCACTCGTACTTCAGGGACCGCCACAGGCGTTCGATGAAGATGTTGTCGAGGCAGCGGCCCTTGCCGTCCATCGAGATCCGGGCGCCAACCCGCTTCAGCCGATCGGTCCAGGCGAAGGACGTGAACTGGCTGCCTTGATCGGTGTTCATGATCCCGGGCGAGCCGAACCTGTACAGAGCCTCGTTCAACGCCTCGACACAGAAGTCCGCCTCCAGCGTGTTCGAGACGCGCCACGCCAGCACCTTGCGGGTGAACCAGTCCCTGATCGCGACGAGATACAGAAAGCCACGCCGCATCGGCAGATAGGTGATGTCGGCGCACCAGACCTGGTTGGGCCGATCCACCTTCAGGCTGCCAAGCAGATAGGGGTAGGTCTTGTGCCCCTTCGCGGGCCTGCTCGTGTCGGGCTTCTGGAATATCGGCATCAACCGCATGAGGCGCATCAGCCGCCGGATGCGCTTGATGTTCACCGGATGCCCTTCGTTCTTCAGGTGCCAGGTCATCTGCTGAACGCCGTAGAAGGGCGTGTCCAGGAACTGCTTGTCGATCAACAGCATGAGGGCAAGGTTCATCTCGGTCTCGCCCTGCGGCTCGTAGTAGAACGAGGACCGGGGGAGCGACAGCAGCCGGCACTGCATCCCGACCGACAACGAGGGGTGGCTGCGCTCGATCATCGTGCGCCTCACTTCCCGGTCCAGGGCTTGAGCTTTCGTGACAAAAAATCGTTGGCGACTGCGAGTTCCCCGATCTTGGCATGGAGATCCCGGACCGTGTCCTCGTCGACCTCGGCCGGCTTCCTGCCGCCCCGCTCGAAGATGTCCGCCGCTCCATCGAGGAGCGCCTTCTTCCATTGGTGGATCATCGTCGGATGCACCCCATATGCGGCGGCCAATTCCGACACGGTGCGCTCACCCTTCACGGCTTCCAGCGCCACGCGAGCCTTGAAGCCCGCGTCATGATTCCTGCGTTTGCGCATGCCCTGATCTCCTCGTCTTTTGAAGATCAGCAGACGTCACATCGTAGCTTCCGTCACTGTCCGGATTTCGGGGAGCATCTCACTACGTTCCGGTCCTGGCCCGCAAACCCGGCGCACTTCGGAACGGCGCCCCCTTCAAGGATTGGGTCATGCCGGCGGCCATGGAGCGCGTGCGGCGCAAGCTGAAGGGCTCTGATGACGACCGCCAGATGGTGCAGATCCTCACGGCGGTAATGGACGACGGCGTTGCGGCGGTCGATGCGGCCTGCGCCGAGGCTCTGGCTGAGGGGGTCTGCTCCGCAGACGTCATCCTCAACATCCTGGCCCGATCGCACGACCCGGCGCCGGCAGCGACCATCATGACCCCTGATGCGCTCAGGCTGACCCACATGCCGCAAGCCGACTGCCATCGCTATGACAGCCTGAGGAGGACTGCCAATGGAGCGTCACGAACTGTTCGACCTGATGGGGGAGTTGAAGCTCTACGGCATGAGGAGCGCCTACGATGAGGTGATGGCCGCTGGCATCAAGCGCCAACACGAGCCACCCCGGATCGTCGGAGACCTTCTGACCGCCGAGATCAACGAAAAGACGGCACGATCGATCAAATACCAGATGACGATCGCCAAACTCCCCCTTGCCAAGGACCTCAGCGACTTCGTCTTTGAGGGATCGCCCGTCAATGAGACGCTGATGCGAGACCTTGCGAGCGGGGCGTTCCTCGACGCGCAGCGCAATGCGGTCCTGATCGGGGGGACCGGGACCGGGAAGACCCATCTTGCGATTGCCATCGCCAGGGCCTGCATCCGTGCCGGCGCCCGTGGCCGCTTCTTCAACACGGTCGATCTGGTGAACCGGCTCGAGAGCGAAGCCCGCAACGGCCGGCAAAGCCGCACTGCCGACCTCCTGACCCGAATGGACCTCGTCGTTCTCGACGAACTCGGCTACCTGCCGTTTGCGCAGGCCGGAGGCCAATTGCTCTTCCACCTCATCAGCCGCCTCTATGAGCGAACCTCAGTGATCGTGACCACCAACCTTGCCTTCGGCGAATGGCCCTCCGTCTTTGGTGACGCCAAAATGACGACCGCGCTGCTCGATCGCCTCACGCATCACTGCGAGATCATCGAAACCGGAAACGAGAGCTGGCGCTTCAAGAGCCGCGCCTGATCAGCAAACCGCGGTCGCCCCGACTGCGCAATCCCGACCAGCTGCGTCGGGGCGTCCGCTGCCGGACTGCAAGGGGGTCAACTTTAGACGCCGAAAAGGGGTCAACTTTGGACGCCGATTGACACACGTCTTGCTGCGCAGAGACGGCTGGGCGGTCAATCCGAAGCGGATCTATCGTCTTTACAAGGAGTTGGGGCTGCAATTGCGCAACAAGATACCCAAGCGTCGGGTGAAGGCGAAGCTGCGGGACGACCGTCGGGTGGCAACCCGAACGAACGAGACCTGGGCCATGGACTTTGTCCACGACCAGCTCGCCACAGGACGCAAGATCAGGGTGCTGACGGTTGTCGACACCTTCTCACGGTTCTCGCCGGCGGTGGATGCACGGTTCAGCTACCGGGGCGAGGACGTGGTACTGACCCTTGAACGGGTCTGCGCTACCGTCGGCTATCCAGCGACGATCCGGGTTGATCAGGGCTCGGAGTTCGTCAGCCGCGATCTCGATCTGTGGGCCTATCAGAAGGGCGTCATCCTCGACTTCTCCCGGCCCGGAAAGCCGACCGACAACGGCTTCATCGAGTCGTTCAATGGCAAGTTCCGGGCGGAGTGCCTGAACACGCACTAGTTCATGAGCCTTGACGACGCCCGCTCGAAAATGGAGGCTTGGCGTAGAGACTACAACGAGGTCCGGCCACACAGCGCCATCGGCAACAAGCCCCCGATCGCGCTGATGAACGGCTCTCCGGCACCCCCGCCGGCAAGAGCCCTAACCCCGGAAAATTCCAGCTCAGGCTGGCCTAGAAACGGGTAGCGCTTCACTAGCCCCGGAAAATTCCAGCTCCGGCTGGCCTAGAAACGGGTAGCGCTTCAACCAACCGCCGGGACGAACTCAAGGCTGGATAGAAACTGGGGGCAACGTCACCGCGACAAGGCTCGGCCACTCCGGCCTCAGTTGGCGAGGTGATCCTGGACGAGGCCCTGCAGAATGCGGCTTTCGACGCACCAGTTCAGCTCGGCCGCGGCGACACACGCATTGGCGCGCCACACGTCGACCTGCTCCCGGGTTAGCCCGTCGATCGTGAAGGCGACGGTCGCGGCGTCAGCGCGCTCGCTCGCCACGCCAACGCCGTACTGCGCCACAACCCCAACCATGTCGGGCGCCGGCGTGACCGCAACGGCGAGGCCGGCGGCGATGTACTCGAACAGCTTGTTCGGCAGCGTGAATTGCTGCTGCACGTTGTCCAGCGGCGTGAAGAACACACCGAGGTCCGCCTCGTGTGCCGCAGCGACGACCTCGCCTGGCGGCACAGCCGGCTCGAACCTGACCCGCTCCGGATGTGGGCCGTGGGCCGCGAGCGCCTTGAGCCGGGCGACATAGTCGGGGCGCGCTGCTCCGCGCACCACAAGCTCGTGAGGCTCGCGCCACAACCCCGCCGCCTCGACCAGCATCTCCAGGCCACGCAGTGGTGCGATGTTGCCATGGTAGAGGATCCTCAGCGGCCAGCGCGCGGGACGGAACGACGGCGGCGCAGCGATGTCCGGCAGGTTGCGGACCACGCACGGGTGGCGGGCCAGTCCATAAAGCCGCGTCAACGCGTCTGCGATACCTGGCCCAACGGTGGAGATGCTGTCGGCCTCACCGATCGCCGCACGCTCCAAATGACGCACCGGAGACTGGTGCACCAACCGCCACCAGACGCTTTCGGCGAACTCGAGCGTCGCGAACTCGTGCGAGTCGTAGTGAACGCGGCAACCGATGCGGCGCTTCGCCTCCACCGCAACAACGAGCGCAGGCCAATCGTTGGCGAGAATGAGGCGTGGGCTCGCGGCGAGCAACTGCCGCAGCGCCCATCGATGGCGCGCGCGGGCCCAGAAGCCGGCGCGCGCGGCTGCCCCGCCCAAGTGAGCCGGCAGTTGGCAGAACAAGGTCGCCAACCGGTGCACGAGCGTGGGCCGCGGAACTGGCCATTGCGCCAGCGGCAAACGGATGTCAGCGCCGCCGTCGTCGTAGGTGATCACGAAGGGGGGGCAGCCCATCTCGCACAAAAGCTTGCATTGGCGCAGCACGCGCTGGTCGGCCGCGATCGGCGCGAGCGACAGCACCGCTACTCGTCCGTCCCATTCATGCTGCGGAGGGGGCGCGGTGCTCATGGCCGTCCCCCCAACGCGCGGTCGAGGATTGCTGCTGTGGCTTTTGCCCTCGCAGCCCACGAGGCGTTCTGCACCACATGCTCCGCCCCTCGCCGGCCCATCTCGCGGGCGCCGGCCCGGTCGGCCGCGAGCGAAGCCACCGCCTGCGCCAACGCCGAGGCGTCCGCCATTGGCGCGACCAGCCCGGACCCTACCCCGCGCACCAGCTCAGCCTGATAGGGAAGGTCGCTCACGACGACGGGCACGCCGCAGGCCATCGCCTCGAACAGCTTCAGCGGTGCGACGCCTGTCGCCGAGCGCCCGTCGGGATCCTCTATCATGCACAGCGCCGCAAGAGCGCCACGCAGCAGCGCAGGCACGTCCTCGTACGGCACGCGGCCGAGCCAGCGCAGGCGCGGATGCCCTGCCGCCGCCTCTAGTCTGCCACGCTCAATGCCGTCGCCCGCCACGACGAGAGCCACCCCTACGGGCCAGCGCGGATCGTTGATCGCGGCCAACATGGTGGCAACGCCATGCCAGCCCACCAGCCCACCGACGAATACGACATGGTCGCCCCCAATGCCGGCATCTGGGCCGTTGGGCGTGAACAGGCTTGTGTTGGCGCCGTTCGGCACCACGTCGACCCGATCATGGCCGGAGAAGGCCCGCCCCCAGTCCGCTAGCCCGGGCGTGACGGCGACCAAACGCGCCGCCGTGCGGTATTGCGAACGGTAGAGCCACTGTAGAAGGGGGGAGAGCGGGCGTAGCGCCGGATAGGTGACAGTCAGGTCGGCCGGTCGGCCGTTGACCTCGTGCACCACCGGCAACCCAAGTGCGGCGGCCCGCCTCGCGATCGGCCAAGCAGCGAAATGACTTCTGACGAACAACGCGTCGAACTCGCTTAGGCGTCCCGCCAAGCGCCGCTGCAATGCGACCTGTTCGGCGAGGCGGGCGAATTTCCCTGTACCGGAACTCGCCCCGCCTCCGCTTGTCGCGAAGAGTTCCACGTCCCATCCATCGCGGCCGAGGCCGCCGATGATTTCGTGGACATGGGTGAAGGAGGCCTGTCCCTCGCGAGGCGTCTCCAGGGAGAGATAGGCCAGCCTCTTTCCCGTCACGCCGCCCGCACGCTCCCCTTGAGCGCGTCCCTCGCAGCTTCGATAATGTAGCCTTGGGTCGTTTCGTCGAGATAGGGGTTCATCGGCAGCGCTACGACCTCGTGGCAGACACGGTCTGACACCGGCAGACCGTTCCCGGCAACCGGAAAGCGCTTGTAGGCGGTCTGCTGGTGCAGCGGCTTGGGATAATAGATCGCGGTCGGAACGCCCTTGGCCTTCAGCGATTCTATAAAGTTCGCCCGCTGGCTGGCGCTTACACGCAGCACATACTGCGCCCATGTCGAGACACAACCGTCCATCACGTGCGGGACGACAGCGACATCCTGAAGGGCGTCGTTGTAGCGCTTCGCCACGACTTGGCGCTTGTCGATCTCCTCGGCGAAGACCGCGAGCTTCTGCAGCAGGACTGCAGCCTGCAGCGTGTCGAGCCGCGAGTTCACGCCGATCCGGACATTGTCGTATTTGTCCGTCCCTTTTCCGTGGACATGGAGCGAACGAATGACCTCGTGATGCTCGTCGTGCGGGGTGAAAATCGCGCCGCCGTCGCCGTAGCAGCCGAGCGGCTTGGCGGGAAAGAAGCTGGTGGTCGCGAAATCGCCTATCGAGCCAGCGATGCGGCCCTTGTAGGTCCCGCCGAAGCCTTGGGCAGAGTCCGCGATCAAAGGGATGTTGCTGGCCTTACAGAAATCAAGGATCGGATCGTAGTCCGCCGGCTGGCCGAACAGGTCGACGGCGATCAGCGCCTTCACCTTCAAATTGTTCTGCTTGGCGGTGGACAGGGCAGCGCCAAGACCCTTCACGTCCATGTTGTAGGTCGCCTCGTCAATATCGACGAAGATCGGGGTCGCGCCGAGCCAGGCCACCACCTCGGCAGTCGCGGCGAAGGTGAAGGATGGGCAGATTACAGCATCGCCCGGGCGCAGCTTCAGCGCCATCAGCGGCAGGGCAATCGCGTCGGTTCCGTTGGCGCAGCCGATGGCGTGCTTGGCTCCGCAGAAGGCAGCGAGCTTGCCCTCGAACTCCTTGACCTGCGGACCCAGGATGTAGTTGCCCTCGTGCACCGCGGCGAGAATGGCGTCGTCCATGGCTTGGCCGATGTGTCGGCGCTGGGCTTTCAGGTCGATGAAGTCGATCTTCGGTGCGGCCATCAGGCGATCTCCTCAAGAATGTCTGGCCCGGTCTCGCGGTAACGGCGGCCTGTCTCAGGGCATACCAGACCGGGGCCCAACCTGGCCCCTGCATGGCTCATCCAACCAATCCGCTTGGCAGGGACGCCCGCCATCAGCGCGAAGGCCGGAACGTCCTTTGCAACCACCGCGCCCGCGGCGATGAACGAATAGGCCCCTAGTTCGTGGCCGCAGACGATCGTTGCGTTCGCCCCGATAGAGGCCCCCCGCCGCACAAGCGTCTTGCGGTACTCGGATTTGCGCACGATTTCAGCGCGAGGATTGTTGACATTGGTGAACACGCAGGACGGCCCACAGAAAACGCCGTCCTCTAGAATGACGCCCTCGTAAACCGAAACGTTGTTCTGGATCTTCACGTTATTGCCAACAGACACCTTCGGTCCAATGACAACATTTTGCCCAATGTTACATTTCTCTCCAATGGCAACGTCGCCAAGGATATGGCTGAAGTGCCAGACTTTGGAGCCTGCCCCGATCGTCACCCGGTCGTCGACAAAGGCCGACTCGTGGACGGTCACGCCCTCGGCGAGATTGGCGCCCGGATGCACATTCGGAGCCCTTGCGCGCGATGCCTCGGACAGCTTCGCGCCGGGCGCAGCCTGGGCCAGCGCCGCGCTCGCTCGCTCGAGCACAGAAAGCACCCTAAGTCCCTCGGCCCCATCCGTCCGCGGCGCCGCACCGGAGGCAATGGCATCAAGGAAATGCCGGCACTCGTCCTTCAGCGGGTTGCCATCCCCGTACGGTATCGGCACGCCGGCTTCATCCGGGCCTTTGACCGCGCGGGGGCCTCCGTTAGCCCAATCTACTGTGTGGGCGTAGTGCTTGAGCTTGTCGGAGGGGTTCCTGGCGGAATCCTCGAACACCACGGCGCCGCGCTCGCCGACGACCACCAAACGCTGCTCCTTGAATGGATGCAGCCAGGCGCAGAAGACGTGGCCCTTCACGCCGCTCGGGAAGGACATCTGCACCTGGCAGAAATCACCGATCGTCGGATGCAGCGTTGGTGCGGCGAAGGCGGTGACCTCGTGCGGCTCCTCGCCAGTGAGGCTCAGGATCATCGAGAGGTCGTGCGGCGCGAAGGACCAGAGCACGTCCTCCTCGCGTCGCAGGATGCCGTAGGATAGCCGGTTGGAGTAAATGTAAGTCAGTCGACCAAGCCTGCCCGAAGCGACGAAAGCCCTCAGTGCGACGAAAGCTGGATGGTACTGTAGCAAATGTCCCACCATCAGCCGCAGGTTTTTCGCCTCAGCCAGCGCCAACAGCGCGGCGCCATCCCTGACGCTGAGCGCCAACGGCTTCTCGACAAAGACGTGCTTGCCGGCCTTGAGCGCCCGCCTAGCGAGTTTGGAGTGCAACTCCGCGGGAGCCGATATAACCACGCCATCGATCAAGCTATCGGCGAGCGCCTCATCGACGGTCAGCGCACGTGTCTTGTACTGCTCGACCAGCGCGTCGCGGGTCGCCGGGTTGGCCTCCACGATCGCCTCAAGCGCGCCGTGCCCAGCGAAGTCGCGCACCAGGTTCTTGCCCCAATAGCCGCAGCCGATAACGGCGACGCGCGGGACGGCTACTTGAGCGGCCATCATATGCTCCCGAGACTTCGCCGTCAGGCCTTGAAGACGTGATCAGCTTTGACGCCCGCGCGGGCGCAGGCATTGCGAGTGTCCACCACCAGCTTCGAGTGGGCGACAAGGAAATGATAGTCCACCTCGTCGTGGTCGGTCGCGATCAGCACCGCGTCAAACCCCTTCAACGTCTCCGCGTCGAAGGCCACTGACTTGCGACCTGTCAGATCCGCGTGTTCCCGCGTCGGCGGAATAACTGGAATGAACGGGTCATGAAACTCGACATGCGCCCCGCGCTTCTCGATCAGCTCGATGAGTTTCAGCGACGGGCTCTCTCTCATGTCGTCGATGTTCTTTTTGTAGGCGATCCCGAGGATCAGGATCTTCGCGTCGCTCAGGTTGCGGCGCACCTTCATATCCACGAGCTCGGCGAGACGATTTACAACGATATACGGCATTCGTGAGTTGATCTGTCCCGCCAGCTCAATGAAGCGAGTGGTGATGTCATACTCGCGCGCCTTCCAGGTCAGGTAGAAGGGATCGATCGGAATGCAATGGCCACCGAGGCCGGGGCCCGGATAAAATGGCATAAAACCAAAGGGTTTGGTTTTGGCAGCATCGATCACCTCCCAGATGTCGATGCCCATGGCCGCGTAGACCTGCTTAAGTTCGTTGACGAGTGCGATATTCACGGCTCGGAAAATGTTCTCGGTCAGCTTCACCGCCTCGGCCGTGGCGGTGGAAGAAACCGGCACAGTCTTGACGACCAAGTTGCCGTAGAGAGCGTCGGCCATGGCGAGGGCCTCGGCGCCGTCTCCGCCGACCACCTTCGGAATGGTCGAGGTGCCGAAATCGGGGTTGCCCGGATCCTCACGCTCGGGCGAGAATGCCAGGAAGAAGTCCTTGCCGCTCGTCAGCCCTGTAGCCTTCTCTAGCATCGGGCGCATGACTTCGTTTGTGGTGCCTGGGTAGGTCGTCGACTCGAGAACGACGAGCTGGCCTTTGCGCAGCCTTTTGCCGATCGCCTCGGTGGTCCTGACCACATAGGAGAGGTCCGGCTCGCGGTATTTCGTCAACGGAGTCGGCACGGCGATCAGCAGCGCGTCCGGCTCGTGCAGACGGTCGAAATCGGTGGTCGCGGCAAACCTGCCAGTCTTCACGCCCTCAACAATGAGGCCCATCGGAATGTGCTTGATGGCGCTCTTGCCGCCGTTAAGCTGGTCGACGCGCGTCTGGTCGATGTCGAAACCGACGACCTTGAAGCCTTGGCGCAGTGCCGCGAGGGCCAAAGGAATACCGACATAGCCCATTCCCACGATTCCCAGCACGACCGAACGGCGATGAACGCCGTCGATGAACGCCGATACTGATGGTTCGCCTACATTCATTGACGGATATCCTAAACTAACGGACGTACGACCTTCTGCGATCGGAACAGACCCGCTTCATCGTGGGCACCCCTTACGAGCCTTTCTTTTGGGGGGCAAGGGCGTAGGCTAAATTCAACGTGTGATTTGAACCGCACCAGGCCACACGCACCCAACAGTGAACTGAACCGTGGCCTGCTGCCGGTTTTGTGGACGCGTAGTTAAGCTAATCCCACCTTCTGCTCGAACTCCATCGGGCTGACGTAGCCGATGGTCGAGTGCCTGCGGACTGCGTTGTAGAACCTCTCGATGTAGTCGAACACGTCGGCCCGGGCCTCATTGCGCGTGCGGTAGACCCTGCCTTTGATGCGCTCGGTCTTCAGCGACGAGAAGAAGCTTTCCATAGCGGCATTGTCCCAAACGTTGCCGGATCGGCTCATCGAGCAAGCGACGCCATTGTCGGCCATCAGCTTCTGGAACTGCTCGCTGGCGTATTGGCTGCCCTGGTCGGAGTGATGCAGGAGCGCATCGGGCTTGCCGCGGCGCCAGATCGCCATGACGAGCGCGTCGGTGACGAGCTGCGCGGTCATCTCGGCTTTCATGGACCAGCCGACGACGCGGCGCGAGAACAGGTCGATGACGGCCGCCACATAGAGCCAGCCCTCGGCAGTCCAGACATAAGTGAAGTCGGCGATCCAGCGCTGGTTCGGCCGATCGGCGCTGAACTCCCGGTCAAGCGTGTTCGGCGCGATCGTCGAGCGCTGGCCGTCATCCTTCGGCAGCCCGCGTCTGCGTGGCCTTGCGCGAAGCGCTTGTGCCCGCATCAGTCGCTCGATGCGATGAAGCCCGCAGTCAATCCCTTCCGCCAGCACGTCCCGCCAGACGCGCCTTGCACCATAGGTGCGCGCTGAGCCGATGAAGCTCGTCCGCACCTTGGCGCCGATCTTCTCATCCTCCAGGCTGCGCTGGCTAGGTTTCCGGCTGAGCCAGGCATGGAAGCCCGACCGCGACACATCCAGCGCTTCGCAAAGCCATGCCATCCCCTTGCCGACAGTCGTTGCGCAGCAACGACGAGAGGGGCCAGATCCCCCGGTGCTTCGCAATGAACGCGAACCTCATGTCACGTCCTTCGCGAAGTAGGCTGCGGCCTTTTTTAGGATGTCACGCTCCGCCTTGAGCTTGGCGACCTCCCGCCGCAGTTTCTCGATCTCAAGCTGCTCCGGCTTCATCTGACCATGACCCGGAAAGGCCTGGCGGGGATCGGACGCCAGCTCCCGCACCCATTTGCGCAGCACGTTCTCGTGCACGTCGAGATCGCGCGCTGCCTGAACCGCCGATACGCCACGCTCCTTGATCAACCGAACCGCTTCAACCTTGAACTCCCGCGAAAACTTCCGTCGCTGCATTTGCCACCTCCGGCTTCATGAAACACCCAATCTCGGTGTCCACGAAACCGGCAGCAGGCCATGTCGATGCAACTCCACATCGACGAGATCGCCCGCCACGTCGGCAAGGGCGCCCACGCCGTGCTGCTCCTCGACCGGGCCGGCTGGCACACCACCGGCGCGCTGAAATGGCCGAAGAACATCACGCCGATCCTCCTGCCGTCGCGCTCGCCGGAGCTGAATCCGGTCGAGCAAGTCTGGCAGTTCCTACGCGCCAACTTCCTCTCCAACCGCGTGTTCGAGACCTACGACGAGATCATCGAGGCGCCGTGCGAGGCTTGGAACAGGCTCGTCGCGCTGCCAGGGACCATCACGTCAATCGGCATGCGCGACTGGGCACACATCGGTCAGTCGTGAGGGCCGTTGGTATAACCCACCCGTGTCCTTCAAACCACAGACTCTGGATATCCCGCCGGAATGACTGCGGGACGGTTGACGGGCGCCGCGGCTGTAGCAAAGGTCGCGAGGCCCGATACGGGGCGCAACGCGTCATGTTCGAATGTGTTGAGGAGTGGCGGCGTGAATGTAGAGATTGCCTTCGAGTTCGCTGCACTTGTCCTGGGTCTGGCCTCCGCCTGGCTGGTCATTCGCGACCGTCTGCGTGCGTCCTAACCAGGTCACGCAGGCCCGGACCTCCCCCCGAAATCATGGAATGCCGCGTCGGCAGCATGCATATGGCCGCCGGGCAGTATGGGCGTGCGCAGCGGATGCCGGATCGAATCGGCTAGCGTGACTCGCCGCTCCCCCACGCGGTTTGTCGGCACCAGAACGGTCCTTCTCGACGATGCCAGCTTCCTCAAGTCTCGTGACGGCCGGCCTCGCTTGTATCGCCGCGGCGCTCGTCACTTGGCTCGCCATCGCGGCCCTGCGGCCTTGGCTGACGCGGGTCGCAGGCGCCCGGCCCGATGCCCGCTCTTCCCACAAGACCGTGACGCCCCAGGGCGCCGGGCTTGGCGTGGTGGCGAGCATCATTCTCGTCGCCAGTACGGCTGCGGTTCTGACGGGAGTGGCCGAGGTCCGCCTCCTCGCCTTGCTGGCGGCCATCGCCGGCCTGACGCTCCTCGGCTTCATCGATGATGTCCGCCCCATCGCCTGGGCCCCCAAACTGGTGGCGCAGGCGGCGGCGGCGGCGCTGGCGGCCATGAGCCTGCCAGCCGAGGCGACGCTGGTGCCGACGGCGCTGTTCTGGGCGGAACGCGCCGTGGCAGCCCTCGTACTGTTGACGGTGATCAACATCGTCAACTTCATCGACGGCATCGACGAGATCACGCTCGCCCATGGCGCCCCGGCCCTTGCCATGATCTGGGCGGCGACCCTGCTGATGCCGGTCGCCGGGGCGACAGGCATCATCGCCGCTGCCGGCCTCGGCGCGATGGCCGGGTTCTGGCCCTGGAATCGGCATCCGGCATCGATCTTTCTCGGCGATTCCGGCAGCTTGCCGCTCGGCCTGTTGCTGGGCTGGCTGGCGCTGCACCTCGCCCTCCAGGGGCAGCCGGCGGCAGCGCTCCTCGTGCTGCTCTACCCGCTCGCCGATGGCGGCCTGACCCTGCTGCGCCGCTTCCTGGCGGGTCGCAGGCTCACCGAGCCCCATCGTGACCACGCCTACCAGCGCGCCGTCGACACGGGCCTCACCGCCCCCCGTGTCGCCCTGACGGTGGCCCTGGTCTCTCTCGCCTGCGCGGTGCTGGCCGTGACCGCCATCCTCGCCAACCAGGCGATCGTCAGCGTCGGCTGCCTCGCCATAGGCCTTGCCTGGGTGCTGGCGCCCGTTATCGGCTGGCTGCGCCGGACGGCCGGCCCATGAAAGTGCTCGTCACCGGCGCCAGCGGCTTCGTCGGCGCGGCCATCGCCGCGACACTGGCGGCCGACGGCCATGTGGTGCGGGCCGCGGCGCGCGGGCCCCTGCCGCGACGACTGCTGGGAAGGGTCGAGCCGGCCGCCTTCCCGGATCTCGCAGCACCCTCCGATTTCGGGCCGCTCTGCGCCGGCATGGAGGTGGTCGTCCACGCGGCCGGCCTCGCCCACCAGCCTGCGGGCATGGACGAGGCAGCGCTGATGGAGGTCAATGCCGCAGGCGCAGGGCGTCTTGCGGCGGCGGCCCGCGAGCGGGGCGTCCGCCGCTTCCTTGGCGTCTCCTCGATCCGAGCCATCACCGGTGCCTCGACTCTGTCACTCCTCTCCGAGGACGTCGCCGCCGCTCCGACCGACGCCTATGGGCGCTCCAAACGCGCTGGCGAGGAACAGATGCGTGCAGCCTTTCCCGATGCCGTCATCCTGCGCCCGCCAGTTGTCCATGGCGCTGACGCCAGGGGCAACATGGCCCGCCTCGCCCGCGCTGCGCGACTGCCAGTCCCCCTGCCGCTCGCCGGGCTCGATGGGCGCAGGTCGGTGATCTCGGATGCGAATCTGGCCGCGGCTGTCGCGGTCCTCATCACCCACCCCGAAGCGGAGGGCGGCGCCTTTCACGTCGCCGATGGGGCGCCGCTGACGGTCGCTGACATGGTCACGGCCATGCGGGCCGCACTGGGACGTGCGCCGGGCCTGTTCGCCCTGCCCTTCGCGGCGCAACTGCTCACGGCATTGGCGCCTGGCATGGCCCGGCAACTCGCGGAAGATCTCATCGTCGACGATGGTGCGCTGCGCGCCCTTGGCTGGAGGCCAGTGGAGCCCTCGGGCGAAGGCCTGGCGCGTATGGTCATGGCGGCGGGGCAGTCCCGCCTGTAGGCGTCCGCGCCAAGATTGCTGCCCGCATGGAATTCGCGCCGTGGCACCCTGTGTTGATGGCGAGGCGCCTTGTGTCCTTGACCGTTGGAAATGTTGATGGTCTGGCAACGGACGTTTAGGGAACGCAGTGTCAACCTGAAGCATCGGCTCCGGCAGTCCGGATCGGCCCCTGGAATCTCAGATCGCCACCGCACGACAACGGCGCGGTCGGAGGTGCGACGGAGTGTAGACCCCATGGTGCGCGTTCTCGTCACCGGCGGTGCCGGCTTCATCGGATCCGCCACCTGCCGACATCTGGTGGCGACCGGTGACGAGGTGTTGAACCTCGACAAGCTGACCTATGCCGGCAACCTCGCCTCGCTGCGCGCTATCGACACGGCGCCCAACTACCGCTTCACCCGGGTCGACATCTGTGACGGCGCCGCCGTCGCCGACGCCTTCGCCGCCTTCCAGCCGGACCGCGTGGTGCATCTCGCCGCCGAGAGCCACGTCGACCGCTCGATCGGAGCGGCAAGCGCCTTCATCGACACCAATATCGTCGGCACATTCGTCGTCCTGGAGGCGGCGCGCCGGTACTGGGCGTCCCTGCCTGCAGGCCGGCAAGAGGCCTTTCGGTTCCTGCACGTCTCCACCGATGAGGTCTATGGCTCACTCAGCGATGACGGGCTCTTCACGGAGCAGACGGCCTATGACCCGTCCTCGCCCTATGCGGCCTCCAAGGCCGCAGCCGACCATCTGGTGTCGGCATGGGCGCGGACCTACGGATTCCCCGGCCTCATCTCCAATTGCTCGAACAATTACGGGCCCTTCCACTTCCCGGAGAAGCTCATCCCGTTGGTCATCCTCAACGCGCTGCACGGCAAGCCGCTACCCGTCTATGGCCGAGGCGGGAACATCCGCGACTGGCTCTTCGTCGAGGACCATGCAAGGGCGCTGGCACTCCTCCTCGAGAAAGGACGCGTCGGCGAGAAATACAATGTCGGCGGGCACAATGAGCGACGGAACATCGACGTGGTCCATGCAATCTGTGCCATCCTCGACCGGTTGCGGCCCGTCGCCGAGCCGCGGGAGAAGCTGATCACCTTCGTCACCGACCGGCCTGGCCATGACTACCGCTACGCGACGGACGCCACCAAGATCGAGACCGAGCTCGGCTGGCGAGCGGTCGAAACCTTCGACACGGGGATCGAGAAGACCGTGCGCTGGTATCTCGAGAATGAATGGTGGTGGCGCCCCCTGCGCGACACAGTTTATGCCGGCGAGCGGCTCGGCCTCCCCGCGACGGCTGGGGGCTGAGATGCGCCTGCTCGTCACAGGCACGAGCGGCCAGGTGGCGCGGGCGCTCGCCGAACGGGCGACGCGCGATCCGGGCCTCGTGGTCGTTCCGGTCGGCCGCCCGGACCTCGACCTCGCTGCCCCCGGCGACCTCGTACCACTGTTCCGCCGCCACGCCCCCGACGTGGTGGTGAGCGCCGCCGCCTACACTGCCGTTGACCAGGCCGAGAGCGAGCCGGACCTCGCCTTCGCCATCAACCGCGACGGAGCCGGCGCGGTGTCTGCGGCAGCAGCAGCGCTCGCCGTGCCGGTCATCCATCTGTCCACCGACTACGTCTTCGACGGGCGCAACGCAGCACCCTATGTCGAGGACGACCGCACGGGCCCCCTCAGCATCTATGGGCGCTCCAAGCTCGCGGGCGAAGCGGCGGTCGCGGCGGCGAACCCGGACCACGCGATCCTGCGCACCGCATGGGTCTACGCGGCCGAGGGTCGGAACTTCGCACGCACGATGCTGCGCCTCGCCGCCACGCAGGCCGAGATTGCCGTCGTCGCCGACCAGCATGGCGCACCGACCTACGCGCCTGATCTCGCGGCCGCGGTGATCGCCGTGGCGCACAACCTCCGCTCGGCGCCCAGGCGGGCCGAACTCCGCGGTCTGTTCCACGTGGCTGGCTCCGGCGAAACCACCTGGGCCGGCTTCGCCACCGAGATCTTCCGCCTCTCCGCGGAACGCGGCGGGCCCGTGGCGACAGTGAGGCCGATCCGCACCGCGGACTACCCGACTCCCGCCATCCGGCCGGCAAATTCCCGCCTCGCTTGTGGCCGACTGGCCGCAGTCCACGGGATCATCCTGCCAGACTGGCGGGAGGCGCTTGAACGTTGCATGGACCGGCTGGCCGGCGACGGACATCTGAAGGTCGGAGGACAGACGGCATGAAAGGGATCATCCTGGCGGGCGGGGCCGGCACCCGTCTGCACCCCGTCACGCTCGGCGTCTCCAAGCAGCTCCTCCCGGTCTACGACAAGCCGATGATCTACTATCCGCTGTCGGTGCTGATGCTGGCCGGCATCCGCGACATCCTGGTGATCTCGACGCCGCACGACCTACCCCTGTTCCGGCGCCTGCTGGGGAGCGGCGAGGCATGGGGCCTTCGTTTTTCCTATGCCGAGCAGCCAGAGCCGAACGGCATCGCTCAGGCCTTCATCATCGGCGAGGAGTTCATCGCCGGCGACCCGGTAACGCTGGTGCTCGGCGACAACATCTTCTACGGCGCCGGCCTCGTCAGCCTGCTGGAGACCGCCGTGGCCCGGCCGACGGGGGCAACCGTCTTCGCCTATCACGTCGAGGATCCCGAGAGGTACGGCGTCGTCGAGTTCGACCGCGAAGGCCAAGCGCTTTCCATCGAGGAGAAGCCGGTCAGGCCCAGATCGAGCTGGGCGGTGACCGGCCTCTACATCTACGACGCCGACATCGTCGCGATCGCCAAGGTACTGAAGCCGTCGGCGCGGCAGGAATACGAGATCACCGATGTCAACCGCGCCTACCTTGAGCGGGGCCATCTTCATGTGCAGCGCATGGGCCGTGGCTTTGCCTGGCTCGATACCGGCACGCCGGACTCGCTCACCGACGCCTCAAACTTCGTTCGGACTCTCGAGAAGCGCCAGGGCACGCGCATCTGCTGTCCGGAGGAGATCGCCTTCGACAAGGGCTACATCGACGCCGCGCAGTTGTCGGTGCTGGCCACGGGACTCGGCAAGAGCCCCTATGGCCTTTATCTGCGCCGCGTCGTCGAGGAACGCGGCTGACCACGGCAGCCGGGGCAGAGGACCAATGAAGATCACAAAACTGGAGATCGAGGGTCTGCTGCTCGTCGAACCGACGCGCATCGACGATCCACGCGGCTTCTTCTCAGAGACCTTTCGCGCCGACCTCTTCGCCGAGGCGGCGGGGCCGGTGACATTCGTCCAGGACAACCATTCGCTCTCGCTCGCGCGCGGCACGATCCGCGGCCTGCATTTCCAGAAGACACCCCGCGCACAGGGCAAGCTCATCCGCGTCACTCGCGGCTCCATCCTCGACGTGGCGGTGGACATCCGCGAAGGATCGCCAAGCTTCGGACGACACGTGATGGTAGAGCTGTCGGCCGAAAACTGGCACCAGCTCTGGGTGCCCGCTGGCTTCCTTCATGGCTTCTGCACCCTCGCGGATGCCACCGAGGTCATTTACAAGGTGACGGACTACTATAGCAGCGAGCACGATGCCGGCGTGCGCTGGAACGATCCCCACATCGGTGTGGCCTGGCCCGTGGCGGAGTCCGAGGCGCACATTTCCCACAAGGACCGCACCGCTCCGCTGCTGAAGGAGATAGGGCGGCAGTTCATCTACGGCTGAGGCACCGTTTGTGGGAGCGGAAGACGTAGGCCGGCACCGAATTCCCCTGCTCGCCGGCCAAACGCGGAGAGGGGCTCGGACGCCGGCAATTGTCATCAGTGTTCCACGGTGCCCGCACAAGCGGCAGAATGGCGCGGATTGCAGCCCCGGCCCAAACATGCTCCGACTGACGGCGGAAAGAGTGCCGGCTCCCGAGCCACGATTTCGGATCGCACGCAAGCATCGTCGGTCACATTCTCGCTGGCCTGCCAAGGCCGTGAGCACCCAAGACTGAACCTTGATGACGGCCGGCCCCTGGGCATCGCCAGACTGTAAGCGAGCACGCTGACCTATGGGATTGAAGGCCATCATGTTGGCGGTGCCGTCATCCCATTGACGTACTTCGCGGAAATTATCCTTCTCGCTGTTTGCCCCAACGCCTCCACGGCATCACGCTTGTGGTGATCAAGAGGCGGGGCCGTGGCTGCTCTCTCGTCGAGTCATCCGACAATCATCCGACCAAACCCGCCCCTTTTTCGATGGAAATCCACCCCCGTTCGGAACAAACGACAATCTGGCCGCGGAAAGCGGAGAAATCGCGATTGCCATGGGAGCCTAAATATCGTCTTTCCAACCGGCCATCTATACAGAAAATCAGAAAATACTATCTTGCAGTGCATCAAATTCTGCTTGTATAGACAATAATTTTTATTAATCTGATATCGGATTTGTTCGGATACCAAATTCTATATTGTGGATCGAAAGTGGACCCTCTGGCACGCCACGTGCACGACGATGAGACGTGCGACCTTGACGTCGCCGTTGTTGGATTGGACGGTTGGGTGGCATGTTGGGATTGGCAGTGGTCACGACGGCACGCAGCGACGAGATCGGGGCGCCTCCGGTCGACAGCGTATTCATGCCGCTATTCTTCACAGCCGACGATCAGTTGGCGGACGGTGACGGTAACCCCTACGACGATACGGCCCTTCTCTCGTGTCCGTGCCTGGCCCTGATCGGCTGGGATGAGGCCGATTCGACCGTTCTGGAAACCATCCGGAAACGTCTCATCGACATCAAGGCCGCCATTATCCCCGACATCGTTATCCTTGAGGACGAGCCCTCCTGGGATTCGATGCTCGTGGGCATTGCTCACTGCATGGAACGTTTCGTCCTCCTGCAGGCCCGGCTCATCGGCCAGCAGACGGCGGACTTGCTAGCGCTGCGGCGTGCCCACGACTCTCTCCAAGAAAGCTTCGCCCGACTCGAGAGCTACTTCGTCGAGCGCGCCGTTCCGGCGCTAGAAGAGGCGTTCGCGTGTGAGCCCTCGGCTTCATTGCCGCTCGCCGACCTCAGGGTGACAGGTGGAAGACAGGGGCTAAGGCAGTACCTTCCCATATCGACCAAGAACCTTGGCGCCATTTCGCTCCATATGGCCGAGAGCGACCCCAACGCCTCCGGGGATTTCCTGGCCGAACTCTGGGTTCCCGAACTCAACAGGCGATTGGCATCCTGGCGAATCCCGGTCGCCTTTCTACAGCGGGGCTGGATCACGCTCGGCCTTGATCGCACTGCCGGCGGACTGGCGAAATCGGCCCATCTCCGCCTGAGTGTGGACGGTGATGCCGGACGGGGCAGACTGTCTCTGGGTCAGGTCCATCCGCTGCCGCTTTACCAGTTGTCGCGCGATGGCGGTGAGCCCGTCACGGCGAGGTCGCTGTCGTTTCGTCTGTTCATTGCCCTTCCAGGCACTCGCCTGGCCCATGACGAACTGACCTTCCTGCCGGATCACGTGCTGTCGGGCCCGCGAGTCCCGCCGCCTCGCCTCAACCGCCTGCAGATCCCAACGGCGACGTTGCGCAGTCCGAGGGTCCTTCTCCCCTCAGCCGAGTTCGCGGAGGACTTCGCACTTGTCCAGCTGTTCGAGACCGAGGGCACGGTCATGGTCCACCCTGGTCGCAGCCAGCCGACCATCGCGCTGTTTGAGAACAGCCTGCCGCCCGGCACGCGTTCGGTATCGGCGGACATTTTCATCGACAATGCCGCCGCAGGCATCGTGGGCTTCAGGATCGGAATCGTCGAGGGCCCCCTCGATGACCGCGATCACGTCCTGGCTCTCTCGACGCACGGATCGGGAGCATTCGTCCATCTGACAGACTGGAGTTTCATCGGCCCCGACCGGAGACAGAGTCTTGCTCTCCAACTCGGGGAGCCCGTCGGCGAAGCAGGCGCCACCATCTTGCTCGCGACACGCGTTCCCGATGGCGGCTCGTCGGATTTTGCTTGGGCGAAGTTCGCCCGTCTTTTCTTCGAGACCGCGTGAAGCCATGGCCAAGAGACGAGAGCCAGACCTCTGGGACACCTTGTCGACGGCTAGCGGGGACAATCTTGCCGCAGCCCGACGGCGGATGACCGCACCGCGCGTAGGCGTGGTCGTCCCTGTATTCAAGCACTCGCTGTTCTTGGCTGAGGCTGTCCAGTCGATCCAGGATCAGATCGCGGATTTCGAGATCGTCACGGCCATCGTCGATGATGGCTGCCCCTTCGTTGAAACGGCCGTGATCGGCGCCAGCCTCGCCATGGCCTTTGACAACGTCATCTATCTCCGCAAGCCCAATGGCGGACTGAGTTCGGCGCGCAATTTCGGCATCGACCACCTGCTCGCGCGTTATCCCAGCATCGAGGCCATCTACTTTCTCGATGCCGACAACCGCGTCAGTCCCACGACACTGAGCTCTTGCATGGAGTTGCTCGATCCCCGTGCGGGCATCGGCTGGGTCTATCCCAACGTCGACAAGTTCGGCTCGGAGTGGAACGGCAACTACACTGGCCCATACTCACAGCTTGTCCATCTGCTATTTGACAACATTTGCGAGGCGGGCAGCCTGGTCTCGCGGTCGGTGTTTGACGTCGGCATCCGCTATGACGAGACGATGAAACAGGGCTGCGAGGACTGGGAGTTTTGGCTCCAATGTCTCTCCAATGGGTTCACCGGACGGAACAATCCCCATTTCGGCTTCGAGTACAGGCTGCGTGGCGAGAGCATGGTCTCCGACACTGCCCGCGATATCGGTCCGATCCGCCAGTACATGTTCAAGAAGCACCCCGCGCTGTTCACGGCAGAAAACTTGATGCGTCTGGAGAATCAGGAGGCTCCTCGCTTTCTGACAATCTCTCCGCCGACTGATCAGGCCGAGCTTTTCACCGATCCGACAGCCTCACGCACTGCCATCACCCATGACGGAATCTTCGCGTATCTGTATAGCCAGCATTTCGAGCCCGACAGCTATTGCGTTCCGGAGACTGTGGTCTGGCTTCGAAAGGAACTCCTGGACGCATTGAGTCAGACGAACCTCATCTGGACGATCTTCTACAACCTCGAGAAGTTGCTGGCGGATGCGAACTTCCTGTGTCTGCGTTTCCTCGCCTCAGCCGACGAAGTGTCGATCGAGGCGAAAGACGTCAGTGCCGACCATCCGATGCCGCGCAGGGTGCACGGATGGGTCACGTCGCGCGAATTGCTGCAGAACTGTATCCTGGATCGATCGCGCGACTGGGTTCGCTCGCTGGCCGACGCCCAGCCATCCCCGAAAGTGATCGATGTTCTCGTGCGCGTGCCGGTCAAGGAGGCATTCCTGGCCCGCTACACCTTGCCTCTGCCGCTGTCGATCCTGGCCACGATCGATCTGGCGGACGAACTGGATCTGAAGCTGGAGCCGCAGCCGCGGTGGAGTTGGAGAACGGCCTACTACCCGGTCGCGCGGCAGCGACAGCAGCTGTTGGAACAGCATCTGTCGGCAGAGCGGCTCACCCCGATGGTCCGCCAACGAAATCGCAGGCAAATCGGCATCGCCTTGCCGATTGCGGCTTATGGCGGCGTGGAAAGGGTCGCCTTCGCGGTCGCCGCTGCCATCCGTGACCTTGACTGCGATGTCCACCTGTTCTGCTTCGGCCCGCCGGGGGTCAAGACCTACAAGGGGCAGGCTGGGCTTTTCCGCAGCATCAACTTCTTCAACGAAAAGGGTTACAGCCTGTGGGGCGGTTCACGCCCCTTCATGGGGCATGAACTACGCATGGAATGGGACGAGGCCGCCCGCACGCGGCGTGTGCTCGGCTTCTTGGGACCGCTCGACGTTCTCATCAATTGCCAGGTGGCCCCGCTGAATGCGGTCCTTGGGACGATCCGCCGCCAAGGGGTGAAGACCATTGCCCATACGCACGTCATCGATCAGACGCCACAGGGTCGCCAGGTGGGGCACACGTACCTGACGCTTGGCTTCGAACATGGGCACGATCTGATCCTCACCTGCTCGGACTCGCTCCGGAACTGGTTCCATGGCATGGGCGTGCCAGCCGACAAGCTCATGCACATCCCCAACGCGGGCGCCTACACGCCAAGCGGCTACCACGCTGAAGCGGAGCGGGACGCGCGCCGCCGGAGTCGCTCGCCGGGCCCGCTGAAAGTCCTGTTCGCCGGTCGGCTGGATGCGCAGAAGGGCGTGGAGCGGCTGCTGGACGCGGTGCAATTGTGTCAAGCCCGCGACATTCCCGTCACTTGGCGGCTGGTGGGGTCGGAATTGATCAATGCCGGCCAGCGCGGTCGCTGGGCGGATCGGTTCGCCGCGCTGGGCATCCGTGTGGAGCCGCCGATCTACGATCCCGACCAATTGAGCGAGGTTTATAGAGGCGCCGATGTGCTGGTCATGACCTCGCGATGGGAAGGCGCTCCCCTTGCCATCATCGAGGCGCAGCGCTTCGGTTGCGTTCCGGTGGCGACGAATGTCGGCGCCGTGAGCGAACTGATCAATGACGGGGTGGACGGCTTGCTGGTGCAAGATGGTGACGACCTTGAGGTCGCCGAATGCCTGGTCGGGCATTTGGGCAGGCTTGCCGCGGATCGAGGGGTGCTGGCAAACCTTTCGGACGCTGGCATCTCCCGTGCAGCGCGGACCAACTGGGAGTCGAGCTGCGCGCCACTGCTCAAGAAGCTCGTGGAATGGTTCCCCGACTTGCAGGGTTCAGGCGGAGACGCCCGCCGGGCCGCACAGCGCTAGGTGGCGCCACGTCACCACTCAGCAGACCCGGCGGCGAGCCTCCCAGTCCGCGAGGATCGAACCGAGCGTAGTGGTGACGGTCTCTTCGCTCAGTGCCTGACGCGCCCAGTCGGCGGCTTCATTGGCTACGGAGGCCCACAGCGCGTCGTCGGTGCTGAACAGCGCGATTTTCCCTGCGAAGCTATCGGCGTCCTCTGCCACAAGCGCTTCCCTGAGGGCCGTGGACAGGGCGATGCCCTCGGCGGCCATCGGACTCATGATGCAGGGCAAGCCGAGCGCCAGCGATGAGATGACCTTGCCTTTCACGCCTGCTCCGAACCGGAGCGGCGCCACCATCAGGCGCTTGTCCGCGAGGAACCCTGCAACAGACTTCACATGGCCGACCAGCGTCACCCTGGGTGGAAGCGGGCCGAGCGACAACAACTGGCTGTGGGCCCCCGCGACATAAAGACCGTTGTCCCGCACCGGCCCGGGTACGAGCGACCAGATGTCCGCCAGGAAATGTGTGATCGCATCCACGTTGGGTGCATGCCGGTAACTGCCGAGAAAGCAAACCCCGCGGCGCCCGGCGGAATCGGGATGCTCCGCGGAAACATTCACCGCCCATGGCAGCACGGCCACCTGCGCCGATGGGACAGCGCTGCTGATCACGCCGGCCTCGAAGTCGGAATGGGTCAACGTCACGTCGGCTTGGCGGATGCAGTCGAATTCTTCCGCCTTTACGGCATCGATCTCGATCGGATCCGGCCCCCCGGTGATAGCCCGCTGGCGCTCAAGCCGCAGGTGATGAAGATCCGCAACCCCGTAGATGAGGCAGGCGTCCGGATGGCCCGCTCGAGCGGCCTTCAGCACCTGCCGGGCCACCTTATGGCGGTGGCAGTAAACAACGTCGAACTGGCCGGCGCGGCTGGCGATGAACTGCTGCAGATTATCGGGCGGGAAATGGGCATCGATGCCGAGGGCGCGGATAGCGCGAACCTGGTCGGCGTTCCCGCCCGACGCGGACATGGAAACGAACTCCACGTGGAAGCCCAACCGGCGAAAGGCCTGCGCATGAGAAAGGATGGCCTCCGATGCCGCGTCTTCGTCGGAATTCGGAAGCCGTTCGTCGACCATCAGGACGTTCCTTGGGAGACCAGCGCCCGCCCCCGTGCCCACCCCGGGCAGGTCGGCACTCCAGCGCGCAAGAAACGCAGATCGCCCTTTCCCCTTCGTCGTATGGCCGATGATGCGTCCCGACAGCACAGCGTCACAAGCGCCCTGGACAAGGACTTTGCCCCCTGCGGCGCGAACGGACTGCGACAGGTGAGCGGAGGCGAAATCCATGAAGCGGCCGGCGGCATCGAGACCGCCGATCTGTCGGAGAAGGTCGTTGCCGATCATGAAGGCATTGAAAGGGACGTCGGCAGCCGCCCGCAGAATCTGGAAGCGCGACTGTTCACGATGCGTGCCCTGGCCGAGACCGGATCGGTTGCCGAGGGAATCGAGCGCGAAACCTGCGGCGGCGAGCCTGTCACCGGACAGGAGCCGTGGCGCGATCAGACTGTCCTCGCCCTCCCGCTCCATCGTCAGCGCGAGCAGACGGATGGCATCGGCGCTGATCTCCTGAACCTCGTTCAGAAAGAAGAGCCACCGGCCTCTCGCCACTCGCGCCCCCTCCGAAAAGGCAGCGAGCACGCCCCCGGCTTCCGAGATCCTGACCAACCTTGCGCCGCCGCGGATCAACAGCGGAAGCACCGCCGTCTCCACCATGCCCGACCCATCGACCAGGATCGCCTCGAACTTCAGGCCCTTGCCCGCCTGCACGACACTGCGAAGAAGGGCGATGTCATCCGAAGGTCGTCCGGACGAAGCGACGATCACCGATATAGCCGGCGCGGCGTGGTGGGGCACATGAACCGGCTTCAAACCAGCCGACGCGTGTTCGACCGATCGTTTCAAGATGTCCGGGAGAGTATCCGGATCGGCGTGGCTGAGGGCAGTGCTTTTGCGGGCCGCGGACAGACTATCGATGCGCGCGAGCACTCCGCCGAGAAGATTGACCGAAAAATCGAGCAGAGGCGCCGCGCGATCCGGATCATCGATGTGTGGAATGGCCGCGGAAACGGAGCCTTCCACCCATTCGATGAAGGCTGGGTCCAGCGCGTTGTCGGGCCGATAAAGTATTCTCGGCGATCCCTCGATGTCGGCTCCGGTTTCCGCAAAGCGAACGGAAATGCGATGGACCGGCATTGGAAAGAGGCCGGATGGAACCTGCAGCCAGAAGCCATAGAGCCCGTCGCCCATACCGACCTTGGCCAGGTCCGTCCGCATCTTGTCGGCCACGATCCGCACGATCCGGTTGTCGCCATCAAAGATGTCGAGAGCCAACCGTCGGGTCGGATCATCGACGTCGCGGGCCCAGCCCGTGATCCGATCGAAACCCACATGGTCGAGATGCCCAGCCAGCATCATCACTCCCGCAACGGCTGGCCCGGCCAAGATCCGGTCCACGTCTTCTGTCGCCGCCGCCCTCGTGTGCAGCGGCCGCCAACCCCGGCCAGACAAGGGCAGAAGCTCCCGCCCTTCTCGTTGGCCGATGCTGCAAGGACCGGCTCACACTTGCAAGCGCCACCGTCAATCCACAGCGGTTGCATGCATTGCGTTGCACACGACCCCTGGGTGCACGCAATTGTCACGAAATACTTCGCAACATATCTCGCTGCATCGCACCATTGGCGCCGAGGCGCGCTTCAGAGCATCCTCAATCCAATGTCATTCGAAAACAATAAATAAATAATGTTATCTACATGCTAAAAATTATCTTAATTTCAAGTTAATTGACATTTCAGAATCGTATGCCGCAACGCGACCATCAATAGGGAAAGACCGCCACGCGTTATATATTATAATACTTAATCTTATTATAAATTAGTTTCACATCGGAAATGTTCTAAAAATAAAATGTATTTGCTGAATTGATTATGTAAGTCAATTCCTTATTTTCTGAAACATAAATGATTGTTATTGTTCGTTAATTCACGAGAATAGCAATGACTTGATCGTTATCCTGCGCTTGAGCGGCAGCAACTCCCGCCAGACGGTTTACACAGACAGCAGGCGTTGCTATCAAAGAGGACAGGAAGTGCAGCACAATTGTTAGGCAAAAGCGCTCCAGATTGGCTCGAGCCTGGCGCGCAACTAAGCAACGCGGGGAGTTTTTCCGATGCCGATCAATGGAACGCCCGATGATGACGAGCTCCTGGGCACGCCTGGGAGCGATGAAATCATAGGCAGCGGTGGCGACGACACCATCCGCGCGAGGGCCGGCGACGACGTCGTGGATGCAGGGTCCGGTGACGACTACGTCGAAGGCGGGGCGGGGAACGACGAAATCGACGGAGGGTCTGGAGACGACGATCTTCGTGGCGGCGCCGGCAATGACGCCATCAGTGGCGACGAAGGCGACGACAACATCGTCGGCGGCGCTGGCAACGACACCCTGAACGGCGGTGAAGGAGATGATTTCATTTCCGGCGGATCGGGTGCCGACCAGATCAACGGCGGTGAAGGCGACGACACCCTCGAGGGCGGCAATGGTCCGGACCGGTTTGTATTTTCCGGCGATTTCGGGGTCGATACGATTGCCGACTTCGCGCGGAACGACAGGATCGACCTGACGGCCTTTACCTCCTACGAGATCTCGCAGGATGGCGACAACGTCGTGATCCGGACGGCGAGTGGTACCATCATCGTCGAAGACACCACGGTCCAGGATGTCGCAGCCCGTGTCGAGGTCGCCTGTCTGACTCAGGGCACGCTCGTACGCACGCCACAAGGCGAGGTCGCGGTGGAAACGATCGCGATTGGCGATCTCGTCACGACCCAAGACGGCGCCGCCGTCCCCGTCAAATGGATCGGCAAGCGCAGCTACTCCAACAGCTTCCTTCAAGCCAACGAGAACATCGTTCCGGTGCTCATCCCAGCCGGCTCGCTCGATGGTGATGTCCCGCGGCGCGACTTGATCGTTTCCCCGGAGCACGGCGTTCTGGTCGGCGATGTACTGGTTCCGGCCGGGTTGCTGGTCGATGGAGAATTCATTCGGAAGGCCCGGTGGCTTGAGGCTGTCCAGTACTTCCATCTCGAGTTCGAAGAGCCCCAGATCATCCTCGCCGAGGGAACACCAACCGAGAGCTACATCGATCTCGGAAATCGCCGGATGTTTGCGAATTTTGCCGAGTACGCCGAGCTCTACGGGATGGATGCCGCGGATATGCCCATGCAGCGGCGGTTCACGATCGTCACGGAAGGGCCGGTTCTGGAACGGGTCCGGTCCCGTCTCGCGGCACAGACACGGAAGGCGGCCTAGAGCCGCCGACCATGTTTCGCATGACCCAAGTAGGGAAGAGCCTGAACGATAAGCGGTGATCAAGCCGCGCCGGAATGAACTGACAGTCGATGCGGTCGCTCGGTCAGAGCGGCAAGCGACTCTTTGGCGACATGAGGCAAATCGTGATGAGTTCGAAGACTAGTCGGGCAAGCAAAGCCGAGAGGCGCGATCTGCGAATACCGCGCGGGGTGGTGGTCGTGCGGTACTTGAAGTCCGGGGCGCGGCGCACGCCGCCGATCCTCGTCCTCAGCGTCCCCGCGGGCAGTGATGCCGAACTCGTGGGCCTCACCTACAACACGCGCCAGATCCTGGCGAAACCTGGCAACGCTGTAGTTGTCCTGGCGAAGCGGGACACGGAGATATCCCTGGAGATCATCCCGGCGGAAGGCGATGAGAGCCGCGACGCCGAGATCGCCGTTGAACGGATCAACGCAAAGCTCCCGATCGAGGCTGCTGCGCAGTCCGAGCTGTCTCCACCATTTCCCCGGGAAGCCATCTCCGATGTGGCGATACTGGCCCATGTGGCACGACAGGGCGATGTCCTGGCTGGCAACGGGGAATGGATCTGCGGACCGCGCTTGCCCATGTCGATCGAAGGCATCGAGGTGCGCCTCGGTCGCCTCGCCTCCGGGCTTGACGTGCTTGTTTCAGGCGAGGCGCGGCTGCGCCGTCCGCTGGCCTTTCCAGCCGCATCCGCCGGCGCCTTCATCGGGACGCGCGGGCGTGCCACCCCGCTCACTGGCTTGACCTTCTCGCTGATCGGCAGGTGGGCCGGCTCTGCACAGCTGGCGGTAGACGCATTGTTCCTCGGATCTTCGGTGACGACCCGGACGGGCAACTCGATCGAGCTTTGCGGGCCGACCGGAACCGAGCCGCTCGTAGGCCTGAGGATATCTCTGCAAGCCATCCAGCCGACATTGGCGCGGTCCGCCTCGATCCGCCCCTTCAGCCCGATGGCTACGCCTGGTGCCGCGGCGCCAGCGCAGATGCCCGAACGATCGCTGGCGGCGAGCCAGTTGGCCAAGCAGACGGCTGATGGATCAACAAGTCGCGTTCGCGTTTTCAGGGCTTCGGCCCACGGCGTTTAGCTGGGGTACGGGGCTAGCAAAGGAGCTTTCAGATGGCGACCTACGACTACACGCAACAGCAACTGTCGGACACGCTAGCCAATAGTGGCGCGTTCACGACCGCAGATCGCAACGCGATCCTTTCGGGTTTGCAGAAACTCGGAATCTTCGGCGAGGGTGGGACTGCGGGGGCCCTCGGGCGCGGCGAGAGCCTGTTCTTCGGACAAAGCTCGACGTCGAACAGCGAGGAGTTCCTGATCTACTCCGGCAGCCCGACGGGTCCGGTCGAAGTCACGAACGCCAATCGCGCTGTCACCTTCGATACGGCGGACGGCGTCGAGGTCGAGATCGACGCGACTGGCCGTACGTTGGTCGCGACCGGCTCCGGCGACGACGCGATCACGTCCACCGGCAGCAGCAGCGACTTCATTGTGGCAGGTGACGGCGACAACTCGGTTTCGGCGGGCTCCGGCAGCGACACGGTCTATTCCGGAACGGGCAACGACACGATCTTCGGCGGATCCGGCAACGACTTCATTTCGTCGGGCGGCGGCGACGACTCGGTCGATGGCGGCGCGGGAGCCGACACGATCTACAGTGGCAGCGGAGACGATACGGTCTTCGGTGGCGCCGGCGACGATGGCATCGACGCCGGTGATGGCGACAACCTGGTCGACGGCGGCTCCGGCAACGACATGATCTTCGTCGGTGACGGCAACGATACCGTTTACGCAGGAACGGGAAGCGACATCGTCTACGGCGGCGGTGGCGACAACGTCATCGACGGCGGCACTGGCAACGATACCGTGATCGTTGGCGGGGGCGACGACCTGATCTATGGCGGATCAGGCAACGACAGCTTCAGCTTGATGTCGGAAGGCGGGACGATCGGCGACGACACCGTTTACGGCGGCTCGGGCAACGACACCCTCTACGTCGATCGCCTGCAGAGCGAAGTTGTCGACACCGTGATCACCGACTCCTACACAGAGGTCACGTTCGACAACGGCGATACGCTGCGGATCTATGAGGTGGAAACGATCACCTATAAGCCGACAGTCTGATGAGGTCTTGCTGCATCGGCGACACCAGAACGGAAGAGGGCCCAGCCGTTGGGCCCTCTTTCCATGGGGTTGGAAGGGTCTATGTCTGCATCGCATGAACCACCATGCCCAGACCCTTTCGCCTGTCTCTACGACAACCCGCGTGATGTGACCACGAACTGGGGCCATCACCGAATATTCGCGCAGCAGTCGTACCGGCGGGTCAGAGAAACTCAGTTCGTTCCGATCCTGCTGTCGGAAGCTCACGATCTGGCCCGCTGGTTCCCCATCTGCTGGGTCCTCACCGGGGATGGCCCCCCGGTATTGTCGGCGTTTCGCAGCCTCCTCGGCGATGGCCGCGGCATGCAACGTGCGATCGCGGCCTCGCAAGAGGCACTGCCCTGGGCCCTCCAAGCCTACCCATTCGTGGTTCCGGACGCGGCGAGCGTCAGGGACCAGAGAATGCGGTTCGATACCGCGCTGGCTGACAAGCCAACGGATGTCGGGGCGCCGATCCTCACCGAGGATGGCCGCTTCACCAGGGCGGCACGCGGTCGGGCGCGGACTGCCGTCCATGTCAGCCATCACCATCCGCAGACGCTGGCACTGTCGCGGGCGCTTCGGGACCTCGGCCTTCTGGTGAATTGGCCACTGGCTCTCGATCTTGGCAACGGTCAGCAAGCCACCTTTCAAAACCTGATGATCCTGGACAAGGACCGGCTCGACGATCCGGTCCTGCACACCCAAATGATGCGCTTCGGCATCGAGGCGACCCTGCTGGTCGCCGTCCACCGTCTGTCCCTGTTCCGGATGAACACATTGCTCACGCTCGCGCGCGAAGATACGAGGGTAGCAAGCGAAGGTTCGGCTGCACCGCACGCGGAGATCGTGCTGCCGTGACGTCAGCGGATCCAGGACGGCGAGGGCTGAATTTCGTTCCCCTCAGCGACTATCCGGAAGCGACATGGTCGCCACCGCAGGACCTGTTCTGGATCGAGGATGTCGGCTGCATTCCGATCGCTGACACCGAGATGCTGGGGCTCGCCCACTTCTGCCCGATCACCATCGAAATGGATGAATCAACGCCTCGGGTCGTTGCGGTGGTAAAGTCGAGCTACGTCGCGCACTCTCTCCTGACGGACAGCGGACGGTGGAAGGCGCCGTATTCTCCGCTGGCATTGCGCGCGATGCCATTCCGCAACGCCACCAATCCGGCAGATGGCATCGAAATCTGTCCTGAGATGGCCGGAGCCAGTCGCGATCCCGAGCGAAGAATGGCCATGGTGGGTCAAAAGGGCGGCGTCACGAATGCCTTTGCGCAGGTTCAGACCATGCTGAAGCGACTGCGCCTTGGGGGGACGCGGCTGTCGAACGCAGCCAAAACCCTGATCGGCCTTGACGTCCTGACGCCGCTTGCCCCGCTTACCGGGCAGCATTCACGTCCGCATTACACGCTTCGGATTGGGGACTTGCTAGCCTTGCCTGCCAGTCGCATCCTAAGCTTGACGACCGACGCCTGCTGTCCCCTTGACCTGGCCTGTGCCATGACGTTCTCCAGCCGCGCTCTGACACCGCTGGCCTTGACGAGGAACCTTGTTCCCGTTCAAGCGGCATATGCCGGTGTCCGCGAAAAGCTTTACGGTCACGCCCTGATTGAGCCTCTAGACGATGAATTCCAGCTCGACCACTCTGAACTGTTTTCACTCGAAGGAGACAGCGCCCACAGCAAAGGGATGGAATGAGCCGCATCGACGTTCTCTTCGTCCACAACAACTTCCCCGCCCAGTTTCGTAACCTCGCAGAGACTTTCGCGTCTTCGCCGCATTTTCGCGTTCGAGCCATCGGATTGCGCACCTCACCGGGGCTCGATGGGGTCGACCTCCATCGCTATGATCCCAATCGGAGCACGCCAAGGAGCATTCACCCGTTTGCGCGCCGCTTTGACGCTGAAGCGCGGCGAGCCGAACAGGTCATGTACGCAGCCAACGCGCTGCGCGCGTCGGGCTTCGAACCCCGCTTGATCTATGTCCATCCAGGCTGGGGAGAGGCGATGCCGCTTCGGGCCCTCTTTCCGGACGCCACCATCTGCGCCTACGCTGAGTTTTACTATTGGCCCTTTGGCGCAGACTTGGGATTCGATCGGGAGTTTCCCCAATTGGGGGTCGACGGAGAGGTCCGCGTATCTCTGTGGAACGCTGCGACGGTGCTGTCTCTGGTGGACGCTGACTTCGCTATCGCGCCGACAGACTGGCAGCGGTCCCTTTTCCCCCCCGAATTCCGCGCGAAAACGCATGTGATCCACGATGGCTTCAACGTGGCCGACCTGCAGTCCCGCCCGACGACATCCATCCGCACCGACAAGGCAGAATTCGTCCCAGGCGACGAGATCATCACCTTTGTTGCGCGCAACCTCGAGCCATATCGTGGTTTCCATGTCTTCATGCGCGCCCTCCCCCACCTGCTGGAGATCCGTCCCAATGCCCGCATATGCATTCTTGGCGGAGACCGCGTCTCATACGGCGCCTCACCGGCCGGTCATCCGAACTGGCGAGAGGCAATGCTGGACGAGTTGGGGCCGCGGCTTGACACCAGTCGTGTTCATTTTCTCGGAAACGTGCCCTACGACAGCTATATCGGCCTGCTGAAGCTCTCATCGGCTCACGTCTACCTGACCTACCCCTTTGTCCTCTCTTGGTCGCTCCTCGAGGCCATGGCGCTCGGCTGCCTGATCGTCGGCTCCAATACGCCGCCCGTCGCAGAAGTCTTGAAAAACGGTATCAACGGACGGCTGGTACCCTTCTTCGACGTGGAGGCGCTCGCGACTACCATTGCCGAGGTTGTGGCCAACCCGGCTCAGCATGCCTCCCTGCGGGCTCAGGCAGCCCGGGATGCAGCGGCTCGCTACGACTTCGCGACGGCAGTATGGCCAAAACATCAGGCGCTTCTGGAGGAGCATCTGGCATCGCAGAGCATGCGCAAGGCCGTCAGAGAACTGGAACCGCCAACTCGAGCCAGGCCTTAGCCCTGCGGTTCCCTTGCCAGCCCGAAGTCCAACATGAGCGCCGCTGCGGCATCATCGCCAAGGGCAACGGGAAAACGGAGGACGCCGTGGCTCTCCACCGCCACCTGCACCGTAGGATCGAAGATGGCGATCGGACAGCCCATCGCCTGCCAGGTATCGACCATACAATCCCCGCAACCATAGTCGCGTGACGTCAGGATGATCGGCGCAGGCCCTGCTGTTGCAAGCCAGTTGTGGCGTTCATCCTGGTCAATCGGTCCCGGCCACGCGATTCCCGGTACCGGCAAGGGACGAGGCGACGGACCGATGACGACAAGCTCACGCCACTTCGTGGTGCGCTCCCCTCGCAGACGAACGAGGGCTTTCACCAGCGCGGTCACCGCGTGCTGATCGGGCCCCTCGACGATGTAGATGGCGTCATCCCGAAGTGGCGCTGCCGCGAAGGAAGCGCCGGACGCTCCGGACGCGGCAACGGTTACCTCAGGACACCAATGGCGCCAGGCATTTGCCAGTGGACCGCTCGTCGCAACCAGCGAGCGACAGACCACGGATACGTCGGCAGCGTCCTCGTTCGGAACAGAACAGACGATCCCGGTCACGGATGAGTTTGCGGCCGTCAGCACATCTCGCGTGGCCAGGGCAAGGCGGTGGGGCTCGACCACGAGGACCTTGGCTGCACTGCCGAGCATGTCGCGCACAACCTCCTCCTCGACTCCCTCCTGAGCACCAAACGATTGCGGAGCAGCTTGATTGAGGCCAGCAAGCACGAAACGACCCGAAGGACGTTCTCGAGCGATAACAACCGGAAGCGTGGTGCCGACTGGCAGCCACCGCGACAGGTCGGCGGGCGCTTCCGCTCCCATGACAACCATCTCGAACGTCTCCTCCTGCAGCCAGAGGCCCTCTATTCGAGCAATGGCCGGGGCCAAGGGATCGGTGTCGACAAAGGTATCGGCCTCCTGCGTGTAATCCGGAAAGCTCTTCAGGAGCTTGGCGAGATTCAGGCGAACCAGCGCGCGCTTTTCATCGCGGAACGATCGTGATCCGGAATGCCCGATATAGACGCCGGTCGCGCAAACATTGGCGAAACCGAAGGTTCTGGCCTGAAGGCAATAGGCGACATCCTCATAGTAGCCGCGACCGAAGTCCGTCGGAAGGAACGGCCGCTGATCGAGAAGCGGCGCAGCGATCATCAGGCAGAAGCCCACTCCATTGGGCATGGCCACCGTCCATGGCCCGTTGGCCCTCCAGGCACGGCGGTTCATCTCTGCGATCTCGGCGTCGCTCGGCATCGGATTGGCCGCGAAGCGGCGCGGCATGCTGGTGTCCTCGCCATTGTTCGAGAGTGGCGTGACGGTGCCGACACCGGGGTTCGCGAGAACGATGTCGTGAAGACGATCGATCGCCATGGGTGGAAGAATCGTGTCGGCGTTCAGCAGGAGGACATCCTCATTCGCCCTGCGGATGCCCAACGCGCGGTTCACCGAGGCAGCGAAACCCATGTTCATGCCGTTCCGCAGCAGTTCGATCTCTCCGCGGTCTGCCATGTCGTTCAGCAGACCCCGGATCTCCGGCTCCGGTGTCACGTCATCGACCACGACGACGCGGACACGACGCCCCACCGGCAGGTTCTTCAGCACAGACCGCAGACAGTCCCGCGTCGCAGCGAAATCCCCATAGACCGGGATCGCGATCATCAACCCCCGGGTTTCGGATCCGTCCGTCATATCCAGCCGGCGACCCGAAGGTTCCAATACCCGCGGTGGTTTGAGAACAGAGGCCGGTTGAACAAGGCAGCGTCCTGCTGGATCGACGACCGACATCGCGCTGCAGTGCGCGGGCCACGGCACGGAAGTTTGACCGGCGTAGCAGTCGACCGTTCCACCGACGCGGATCTCGACAGGCAGATCGACGCGGACGGTTCCGGCATCCGTGGTACACTCGACCGTCAAGGTTGTAGGGTCGGGAGCGACAGCGGACAGCATGACGCCGGCCGATGTGCCTTCACATCGGATGATCGCGCGCAGGCCAAAGACCTCGGCCGACCGCAGCAGACCAGCCGCATCGGACGACCATTGGGCCTCCACCATGCGCCCAAGCGCCTTCAAGGCTTCGGTACGGTCCCCCGCATGCATGATCGCTGCGTTCGTGAACACGTCGAACGGATCACGGAGAAGGGCAAGGGCCAGGTCCTGCCTGGCGAGGTGGAACTCACCCAGTTGCGTGAGACTCGAGGCCCGCATGACCAAGGGTGTCGGGTCAGACACTCCGGCAGTCCGCACCAGACAATCGGCAAGCAGTCGAGCCGTTGAATGATCGCCATGCTGGCTTTGTTCGCGGTACGCATCGAGGACCACGTGTCGATCGAACGCGCCCTTGATCACCAGACCACGAAAGCACGGCCAACCAGCGGTCATGGCGACACCTCAGCTCTCGGTGAAGTCCAGCCCTGTCGCCCCCAGCCGCTTCATGATCCCGCCCATGGAGCGGCTATCAACCGTGGCCAGGGCCCAGAGGTCAAACTGGATACGTCGGGTTCTGACTTCGGCGAAACCGGCCTCGATCAGCATGCGACCAAGCCTGAGGTCCGTGAAGCCAGTCCGATGGGCCATGAACGTGTTGCCAGAGGCGATGGCCGGCCGGAAGCCATAGAGCATGTCCAGCGCCGTCACCGGGCCCGCCGGCGATACATATATGACGGTCTCCAGCCCGTCGCTTCTGGCCGCGTCGATCACGGCCTGCAGATCGGGACAGCGGATGAGCGCGAAACCGCCCTTGGCCAGGACACGGCGGAACTGGGCAAGCGCGACAGCGACTTCATGCTCGTAGAGGTGCTCGAGTGTGTGCGAAGACCAGATGGCGTCGACGTCGCCAGCGCCAATATGGTCCGTCAGATCGGTAACCGAGCAAACAATGTCTGGCTTGACGCGCGGGTCCACATCCAGACGGACCTCTTGCCAGTTGTCGGAATTCTGGAAGACTGGATGAAGGCGATCCAGGCCTGCAAGGCCTGACCCGACATTCAGGACCTTTCGTCGGGATGACGACGAAGCGGTGTCTCGCGCGGGCTGCGACGGAGCGACCTTGCGGATTGTTCTGATAACGCGCGTGCTTTCCACTGCTCTACCTCTCACGCATGCCGACGGTCCAACGGTCCACCAATGGCCGCAAGAGATAGCCAATGACGGTGCGTTCACCCGTCGGAATGATCACATCCGCCGTCATTCCGGCCGTGATCCCCCGCGCGACGACATGCGGCACCGTCGCACGGTCGACAACGATTTCGGCCGCGAAATAGGCCTCCTTGGTCGACTCGTCGACGAGTCGATCACGCGATAACGTCCGGATCGTCCCCCGCGTGACTTGACTGCCCACATAGTGAAAGGCGGGAAACTTCACTTCAGCGATCATGCCGGGCGTCACGCGATCCGCGTCGTTCGGCTGCACCCGGGCCCTGATGACGAGGGCATTGTCCGAGGGGACGATATCGAGGATGGGATCACCTGGACGGATAACGCCGCCAGCGGTGAATATCCGCAATTGCTGCACGGTCCCGTCGATCGGAGCCCGGATGTCGGCCCGATTCTGACTGTCGACGGTCAGCAGGACCTGCTGGCGGCTATCGCTAATATGCTTGCGCACCTCAACGAGCTGGGCCGACGTCTCCTGGCGAAAATCCTGCTCGATCTGGCGCCGCCGCAGTTGCAGCTCGGTCAATCTCTCATGAAGCCGCTCAATCTGGATGCCGCCCGAGGTGACCGCGCCAGCGAGGCGAACCCTTTCACGCTCGAGGGGGGCGATCCGCGTCGTCGGCACAAGTTGGCGCAGGTAGAGGGGGCGCAACTGGGCAAGCTCGACGTCGACCTGCTCTAATGTCGCTCGGGCTGTCTCGACCTCTGAGCGGGCCTGCGCAATTTCCTGGCGCGTCTGTTCGGTCTGCGTCTCGGCAATCTGGATGTTACTCGCCAGCGCCCGCCGACGGCTTTCGAACAGACGTCGCTGATCCTCCATCATGGCACGCACGGTGATGTCAGACTGGCGGGTTGTGACATCACTGGGAAATTCCAGAGATCCCCTACCCTCGAACTCGGCAAGCAGTCGCGTTTCCTGCGCGGCGAAGATCGCTAGCTGGTTGGCGTAGAGATCGTTCTGTGCGGCGACCCGCGTCGGATCAAGCTTGACTAGCACCTGACCTGCCTGAACCGGATCACCATCGCGAACAAGGATCTGTGCGACGATGCCACCTTCCAGATGCTGGACTGTCCGGCGATAGGACTCACTGGCGACGACGCCGCCGGCAATCGCAGCTCCATCGAGACGCGCTATTCCCGCCCAGAGGACAAAGCCGCCGAAGGCACCGAAAACCACCCAGTTGCCGATCCTGACCGAGCGACGCCAATCCAGGGAGGGAATGGGGGGCGTGACAGAGTGCTGAATGCTACCTCCAACCATCGACCATCACCTTCCCGCTAGCTCACGAGAACAGAGGACTGCTGGTCGTGCTCGACATTGCGAGCAATCTGGCGCGGAGCACGCATGGAAAGCCTATCGAGCACGATGTCCCGCGGACCCGAAGCATGAACAGTGCCAGCTGTCATGACGACCACGTCGTCGCAGTAGGAAAGCATATTCATGCGATGCGTCACCAGAACGACAATGCAACCGGCCTCCCGCAGTGCCACCAGGGTCTCGCCGAGAGCCCGTTCTCCAGCCGAATCGAGGTTGGAATTTGGCTCGTCGAGCACGACAAGTCTCGGACGTCCGAACACTGCACGAGCGAGAGCCACCCGCTGGCGCTGTCCCCCGGAGAGGACGTGACCGTCGTTCCCGATGCGAGTGTTCAGCCCGTCGGGAAGTTTCGCCACGATGTCCTGGATTCCGGCCAGTTGAACGGCCTCCACGATGGCCGAATCCCGCTCCGGGCTGGCGGGGGAAAAGCGGGCGATGTTCTCGGCGAGGGTGCCTGGCAGCAGGGCGACATCCTGCGGAACATAACCGATGTAGCGGCCGAGTTCGTTCTGGTTCCAGTGGCTCAGATCATGTCCGTCCAGGGTCAAGGACCCTTTCCGCACCGACCAGGCGCCGACGAGAACCCTGGCAAGTGATGACTTGCCGGAGCCGCTCGAGCCGACCACGGCCGTCACCGTGCCCGGTCGGGCGACAAAGGATACGTCGACGATCACCGGAGTATCCCGATCAGCAGGCGCCGCGACGACGCGGGAGAGCACGAGCGGACCGTCGGGTGGAGGCAGAGAAACCTTGTCGGCTGGGCGACCGGCCTCGCGGAGCAGCCGATCGATCCGGTCGAGCGACATCTGGGCATTCCAGATCAGGCGCCAACCGCTGGCTATGGCATCGACGGGCTGAACTGCCCGGCCGACAACGATGGTGGCAGCAAAAATGACCCCAGCGCCCACCATCTCATTGAGGAACAGCACGACGCCAATGCACAGCATGATCGGCATGTAGAGGTGCCGCAGATAGCGCAGCAAACCCGTGGGGAGCGCCGCCCGGTCACTGGCCAGCTGGTACCAACCAAGCCCCTCGCGCATCTGGTCCCGCCAGCGACGGCCGAGGACCGGGAGCATGCCCATCACGCGGCTCGGTTCCGATGCGCCCAGAACAGCACGGGCAAACTCCCCCGCCCGCCCTGTCGCCGAAAGAGAGTGCTGGGTCTCGTGACGCGAGACCCGCTGTGTCCAAACCGAAAGTGCGACGACCAGGCATGTCAGGATGAACAGCGCCAGTCCCATGATCGGATGGAACAGGGTCACTGCGATGATCACCAATGGCACGAAGACGAGGTCGCAGAGCTGGACCGGCAGCGGGCCGCCGAGAAAATCCCGCACGACGTTGAGATCCTGGATCAGGAGGGCGCGCGACGAACTGTCGATCGACCGAGACGGACGGTTGACGGCGTCGAAAACCCGCAGGGAGATGCGCTCATCCAGCACGTTGGCCGCCTGCGCGAGGATGCGCTGACGAAGCAATTCCAGAACTGTCCAGACCACCGTGAGCAGGACCACAAGGCCCGTCAGAAACATCAGCGTTGCCATGTTGCGGCTTTGCATGACACGGTCGAATACTTGGAGCATATAAATTGACGGCACCAAGAATAAAATCGTTATAATTCCACTAAATATTAATACAGAAACAAACGCGGGGCTGAGGTCCCGCAGTTCATGACGAATGAAATGATCATCGGGGATGATAATCAAATTAACACCACCCTGGACTGACAGAGCACTTGGACCACGCCGCTCTTGTATTTATGCTCAATCTCGAAAAAAGGCTAGCATAGCAGAAGCCGTCCAGCAAACTCGGGAGCCGCAACTGGTGCATGCCCATCAACCAATGTCCCAAAAAATCGAAGCGGAACCGAGACCGCTGAGCTTGCAGCCAATGGCGGCGGCCGGCAGCGATTCCGCTGTGGATGCGAGCGGGCATGGATAACCTCCGAGGCCGCAGTTTAAGGGATGCTGCAACACCATATTCAGCCGAGACGTGAATGATCACGGAAATTCGACCAGTCTCTCCCAGGAACTTTGACACCTCATCCGGACCAACCATACAGTTGACGAGCCCAGCGGCAGGTCCGCCCGAGCCGGCCTTTGGGAGCGCGATGGACTAGCGCTAGGCGCGCCAGACCATCAGCCAAGGAGGCAGCGTGAAGGCGGCGTTGCGCCGCGCAGGCGCAGCAACTTTATGCTGCCCGACGCCTCCGGATGTTCTTTCGTTACGCCTTACAGACTTTCCGCATGGATTGGATGAGACAATGACCCGACTGCTGGTCCTCAACGGCGGCGCTGCAGTAAGAAGCGACAACCGCTCTGCTTATCTTGATTTCCCAAATCCAATCGAACACTTCAAGACAGGCGACATCAATACAGGCGACGTACTTGTTTACGACGCCATATTGAAGCAGATCGAGTATGATGAGATCGCGAATATCCAATTCCTTGGGGCCGGGGATCGATCCCGTTGGCCTGCCGGATCGTTCGACGCGACCATCGTCCGCGGTTCAAATTACATCACGGAAGCGCTGGACCTCAGCCATGTTGTCCCCCTGCTGAAGCAGATCCCCGGACCAATCGTGGCCATGGGGATCGGCGCTCAAGCTGCCGAATATCGAAAGCTGCAACTTCCGCCAGGCACAGTGGAGGCTCTCAGGATTATTGCCGACAAGTCCACG
Organism: Archangium gephyra; assembly: GCA_943368975.1. Classification (GTDB taxonomy): domain Bacteria; phylum Pseudomonadota; class Alphaproteobacteria; order Rhizobiales; family Phreatobacteraceae; genus Phreatobacter. The sequence goes on along the minus strand of CALRLZ020000005.1, from coordinate 74,185 downwards.
ACGATTGGCGTTCGCGGCTTCTATAGCGCCGAAATTCTCAACGACATTGGAATTCGCAACGTCCGTGTGATCGGATGCCCCAGTTTTTATCGATCCTTGCAGCCTGCAAGACCTATCAAGGCGTCGAAGTCGTTCGGGGACACGAGAATTGGCATCACCCTTAACCGCTACCTGACCGGAGAATACGCCTCGAATGCGATCAAGACCAACCGGATACAACGCGCATTGATCCTTGAGGCCTCGAAGAAAGCAGCCAGTCTGATCTATTCGCAAGGCGAGAGGGAAGAGACACTCGTCATCTACTCAACAGGAGCCGAGCGCGAAGCCCATGTGGCGGCAATTATGCGCCAATACGGTTTCGATGATCATCCGGCGGTCAAGGAACTTCTGACCAACCGGATGACGGCATCGTTCGACGTTGACGAATGGACCAAGCACGTATCAGAAAACGTAGATCTCATGGTCGGCTTTCGCCTGCACGGCAACGTCATTGCGCTTCACCAGGGGATACCAGCCGTCTTCTACACTTATGATGCGCGAATCCGCGAACTGGCAGAACTGTTCGGGATACCAACTATCGAGGTCGACAACTACATGCCGGTGTCGCTTGAACGAGTCCACCAAGCGTTGGATTTTTCCATGTGGGAACAGCATTACTCAAGAAATTACGCAAACTACGTCCGGTTTCTTGACGAAAACGGAATCAGGCATCGTCTGACCGCCTCACCGGTCGATGCCAGCCCTGTCGCCCAAAAGAACCCGGTTCCACTGTCGTTCTCATCCGAAGAACTGACCAAATGGTTCCGCCAGGAAACCGACTACCTCACAAACCGCGTGCTGGAGCTGCGTGATCGGGCGTGGAATACGGAGTTGCAGTTGCGCGAAGTCATGGGCCATCCCCAAGCCCAGTAGCCCACTTGGCGGGTCAGAACGGAGGCACCCCCCGGGAAGTGCCAGTTCTTTACTGGAACAGCAGCCAGAGTCACCGATCGAGAATGGCGCGGCCAGCGTCGGTTAACCCGTTGCACCGCCAAACCGAGTAGTGGGGACTGCGGTCCCAGTCGAAGTAGAAGGCGGCCCCGAGCCGGCCCTCGTCGCGATAGGTTCGCAGGGCCCCCATGACCCTCCGCACGGCGGCGGCACGTCGCCGATCGTCGGTCGGACAGGCCTGTTCGGTGTTCGTGAACCCCCACTCGGTCAACCAGCAGGGCTTTCCGTGCTGGGGATCCGCACACTGGGACAGCGCCACCTCAACAGACCGGAGCATTGTCAACGGGTTAGTGGTCGCAGGCGGATAGACATGGACGCCATAGATGTCGACAAGCTGGTCAAGACCGCGCTGCCTCAAAAGCATAAGGGCCGTGCGAGCGGGCACCACCTCGAACCCCATCGCGTCCGCGAACGCAAAGTCCCCCACAACCAGGCCAGATGCAATCAGCTGCACCTCGTGATTCAAGGTGCTGCGTGCCAACTCCTCACGCACGATTTTCAGTGCATCAATGTAGCGGTCCAGGCCTCGCAGAAAGGCATCAGGATCATGAAGTGTCTCGACGGAGCGAGCCACCGCAACCCCAGCCCTGGAAGAGATCCGCAGATCCCCGTTGAAGTGAGCCCAGTTGATCTCGTTTCCGATCTGCAGGCCGGCCAGCCTCACCCCGCGACGATCGAGGTCAGTGAGAACCTCCCGGACGAATGATCGAAACAGATCGAGGTCGATCATCGAAAGGCGAGCGGCGTTCCAGGTCCGACCGTAAGAGGTCCGCATCGCATCAGGCGCGCGGAAGTAGACCGGGTCACCGACGCCGAGTTGAAGCAAGACCCGCATCCCGTTCCGCGTCGCCTCTTCGACAGCATCAAGGCTGCTGGCGATGGGAGTGATCGCTGTGAACCGCACCAGAGTGAAGCCCGCTTCAGCCATGCTGTTGATCACAGCCGCCCGCTCGTTCGGCTTCATCCAGGCCAGGTTGGGACGATTAATGCCCTGAAGAGTGTCGCCGGCATGCAAGGGCCAGGACGACAGAAACACGTTGAGGAGAACAAAGAAGGCTATCGTGCAGCGCGGACATCGGAACGCCGCTCTCCACCGCGCAATCGTGGTCATCGTAGCCCTCGCCTGAAGCTACCCCCGGTCAACAGCGATCGTCGCCTGTCATTCTGCTCAAATCGTGGTCTGCCGCTCGAACGCCATGAGAGGGTTGCGCATCCCGAGCCTCCTGGGCCCAGGGAGGCTCCGTCCGCGAACCCAGCCACCCACCAACTTCCCGATTGGCTGCACCAAGCCAGCGGCCCACGACGGGAAGCGAGAAACACCGAAGACGCGGAGCACCCGCTCTGACACGAGGCTTCGCATAGCCAGCCCCAGGTCAGACCCGCTTGTAGTCGTCCTCGCTGCGGACGATGTCGTCCTCGCCGAGATAGCTGCCCGACTGCACCTCGATCAGCTCCAGCGGGATCTTGCCCTCGTTGGAGAGGCGGTGCCAGGCACCAAGCGGGATATAGACGTTCTCGTTCTCGCGCACGATCTTCGAGACCGCGTCGACCTCGACAGTCGCTGTGCCCTTGACGACGATCCAGTGCTCGGCGCGGTGGAAATGCTTCTGCAGCGACAGCCGTGCGCCGGGCTTCACCACGATACGCTTCACCTGGAAGCGTTCGCCCCGGTCGACGCTCTCGTAGGAGCCCCAGGGCCGCAGTACCTTGCGATGCTCCTCGGCGAGCCGCCGGCGCTGGACATCCCCATCGCGCAGGTCGGCCACGAGGGTCTTGAGCTCACCGGCAACCTTCCGGCCGGCCACCAGGACCGCATCCTTGGTGGCAACCACGACGACATCGTCGAGGCCGATCACTGCGGTATGGACGTCGTCGCTCGAGACATAGGAATTGCGCGTCCCCACCAGGGAGACGGCGCCGCGGACGGCATTGCCGTCGCCATCCTTCGCCGAGGCATCCCACAGGGCGTCCCACGAGCCGAGATCCGACCAGGCATAGTCCGCCTCGACGACGGCGGCACGGTCGGTGCGCTCCATCACGGCATAGTCGACGGATTTCGCGGGGGAGGCGGCGAAGGCCTCGCGGTCGATGCGCTCGAAAGTGACGTTGCCGGCCTGATCGACGCTCATCGCCCCGGCGACGGCCTTGGCCGCGGCGGCAATCTCCGGCTCGAAACGCGCGAGCTCGGCGAGGAAGACGTCGGCGCGGAACAGGAAATTACCGGAATTCCAGAGGTAGTTCTCGGCAAGGAAGATCTTGGCCTTGTCCGCGTCGGGCTTTTCGACAAAGGCGGCCACCATCCGCACGCGGCCGTCCATGACGTCGCCCGGGCGGATATAGCCGTAGCCGGTGGCCGGATGGGTCGGGCGGATGCCGAAGGTAACCAGCGCTCCGGCCTCGGCGACCGCAAGACCCGCTTCGGCCGTCGCCGCGAAGGCAGCCGCATCGGTGACGAGGTGATCTGCCGCCAGGACCAGCATGATGGCGTCAGGATCGGCCGCAGCGACGAGTTCGGCGGCCACTGCGATGGCGGGACCGGAATCACGGCGCATGGGCTCGAGCACGATGCGGCCGGGCGTGCCGGCGCGGGCCAGCTGGTCGGCGACCAGAAACCGGAAATCCTCGCCGGTGACGATCACCGGATCGGTGAAGATCGCGCGGTCTCCGACGCGGGCCAGCGTCTCCTCGAAGGTCGAACGATCGCCGAGGAGCGGCAGGAACTGTTTCGGATAGGATTCGCGGGAGGCGGGCCAGAGGCGCGTTCCCGCACCGCCGGAGAGTATGACCGGAACGATCCGCGTCTGCTTCGGCATAGAACGCATATCCTTCACTCTTCGCTCATCATGTTGGACCTTTACCTAGCCTCTGGCCGACCGATACGCCACTGCGATCTGTCGGAATGGTCAACGCCGCGGCTGTCAGGGCCTTGCGGGCACACCGAGGAACGGGCGGCGGAATACCAAGATACCGACCCGTGCCTGATGCGCTGCAACGACGAGGACGAGAAAGCCCGTTGCGAAAACCGTGTTCGTCTGATCATGGCTGAACAGGAGGTTGGTCAGACCGAAGATCGCATAACTCCCAGACAGCAGGGCCGCGAAGGCCCAGCGCTCGCGCTGCCGATCGTCTTGCGGTGCCCTCGCGACGACGATCAGCGGCGCGACGAGCAGCAGCAAGAGGGCGCAGAGGCCTACGAGACCGCGGCCAACCGCCACTGAGATATATTCGTTGTGGAGATGGCGATAGGGCGGAACGGCGATGCCCTCCAGCGCGGCACGTGCCCGCACTTCCGCGACGGCGTTCTGGCTGCCGTAGCCCAAGACAGGGCGATCGAGGAAGGCATCCAGTCCATGGCTCCAGAGCATGACCCGGTGGGCCGTCGAGGGATCGCGGTCGAGTCCCAAGGTCTCGCTCTGCAGAGCATGGCGCACCTCGTCGACACGTTCCGGCACTTTCAGGACCATGGCGAAGACCGCGAGCGCGGCGGCGAGCCCCGAAGCCACCAGCGCGGCCTGTCCCATCCGCAGCCGGATCATCGGCCAGACATGCACGCCGACCACGACGGCGACCAGCGGCAGGGCCAGCAGCGCCCCGCGCGACTGCGAAAGGAGGGTGCCGCTGATGCCGCAGATGAGGGCGGCGATGGCGACGATCTTCATCCCCCGGGAAAGCCGGGGGAACCCGACCATTGACAGTCCCGCGGCGAGCATGGCCGTGCCCCCGAAGGGGATGGCGTTGATCATCCCGGCGGTGGCGCGCGGTTGGTCGAAGACGAAGACCTGCACCAGCGCCTGGACGAAGGAAACGATGGCCGCGGCGCGGACCCCGTTCAGGAAGAGATCGAAGACATCGACCTTCGGCGTCTGCACCAGTGTGCAGATCAGAAACGTCAATGCCAGATAGTGCATCGCCGTGCCCGCGTCGAGCCAGCCCGCGGTCTTGTTGGCGAAGGCGAGCGGCGAGATCATCGTCACCAGGAAGTAGCCGAGGGTGACGAAACAACCGAAGGACACCGTCGGCGGCCAGACCCAGGAGATGCGGCGGCCGAGAAAGATCAGGCCGATATAGATGCACGCCCCGAAATAGAAAAAGGTCGCCACGCTGCCGAGGGTCAGCGGCAGAAAGGCGAGCACCGGAATGTAGAGATAGGCGATGCGGTTGGGATCGTCGATCGTCGCCCGGATCCACGCCCAAGCGTCAGAGAAGAACCCCCGTCGCGATGAGGTTTTCGGCGGTCCATCCAAGGAACTCATGACGACCGGAGCTGCCCTATCGCTGCAGCCCCATGGAAGCTGTCAGTCCACCATCGATGGAAAGGGTAGCGCCTGTCATGTAACTTGCAAGCGGTGACAGCAGATAGGCGACGAGACCGCCGATCTCCTCAGGCCGCGCGAAGCGTCCGGCCGGGATCTGCTTCTCCATGGTCTCGCGGTAGTCGGCATATTTCGCCATCATGTCGGTATCGACGAAACCCGGCGCCACGACATTGACCGAAACCCCGCGCTTGGCACTTTCGATCGCCAGCGTCCGGCAATAGGCGGCGAGTGCCGCCTTGGAGGCCCCATAGGCGGCATTGCCCTGGTTTGAGCGCTCTGCCGTCACTGAGCCGATCGCGACGATCCGGCCGTTCCGGGCCCGCATCATCGGGCGCACCACGGCATTCACCAGGCGCGTGAAGGCGAAGAAATTGATCTGCATGACCGCTTCGGCCTTGGCCTGGTCCATGACCGCGGCGAGCTGGTCGTAGGGCTGACCGGCATTGTGGACGAGGCCGTAGAGCGCTTCCCCTTTCTCGAGCCCGGCGCAGAAGGCATCGACCGCCGCCTTGTCGGCGAGATCGAGCGATGCGATGGCGACATCGCGGTCGGGGTGCGAGGCCTTCAGCTCTGCCACCAGAGCCTCGGCTGCCTCGCCCGACGACCGGACCGTGAAGGTCACGTCATGGCCGCTCGCGACCACCGCCCGGACGATGGCTGCGCCCATGCCCTTGGCGCCACCGGTGACGAGGACGCGCCCCATCACGCTGGCTCCGCGGCGAGGACCAGACAGACGTTCTGACCGCCGAAGCCGAAGGAATTGGAAATGGCACGGGTGACGGTCGCCTTGCGGGCGACATTGGGCACGAGATCCATTTTGATCGCCGGGTCCGCCTCGGTGTGGTTGATCGTCGGCGGAATGATGCCGCTGCGGATGGTCATCAGCGTGAACACCGCCTCGATGGCGCCGGCTGCCGACAGCGTATGGCCGATCATCGACTTGTTGGACGATACGGCGATGGCTGCGAGGTGATCGCCGAAGACGGCAGCGAGCCCGACATATTCCATTTTGTCGTTCTCGGGCGTCGAGGTGCCGTGGGCATTGACATACTGGACGTCGGCCGGCGTCACGCCGGCATCGTCCAGGGCATTCCTGATGCAGCCGATGATCGGCGCGCCGTCCGGGCTGGAGCGGGTGCGATGGAAGGAATCGGCCATCTCACCGCAGCCCTCGACAACGCCAAGAATGGTCGCGCCACGCGCCGTGGCGTGCTCGTAAGATTCCAGCACCAGGGCCCCTGCCCCCTCTGCCATGACAAAACCGTCGCGGTCCTTGGAGAAGGGCCGCGCCGCGGCGGTCGGATCGCCGTTGCGGGTCGACAGCGCCGACAGGAGCGAGAAGCGCACCAGCGATTCCTGGTTGGCTGAACCGTCGGCGCCGATGACGAGAGCCGCCTCGGTCTCGCCGCGGCGGATCGCCTCGACGGCGAGCTGGATGGCGGTCGCCCCGGTGGCGCAGGCGGTGGAGATCGAGATCGGCGCGCCCTTGGTGCCGAAGCGGTCGGCGAGCGCATCGCCCACCGAACCGAAGAGGAAGCGCGTCTGCATGGCAGAGAAATCCTTCGTCGCAGCGCCCTTCAGGATGTCCGTATAGGTGATGTCGGCGCTCTTGCCGGAGGCGCGGGCGAGGTCCTGGCGCTGCGGCCATTCCAGCTCGACCGGCGGCATGCCGAGGAAGAGCGGCCCGGGGAAGCTGCCCTCGCCGCCGATCTTCGCCTCCGACACCGCCTCCTCGCCGGCGAGCGCCGCCATCTTGGTGGTGAGGTCGGGAGCATTGTCGAAGGGAACGAAATCGACCGTGCCGGCGATCGTGGTGCGCAGGCCCTCGATCGGGAAACGGGTGATCGTATGGATGCCGGACTGGCCAGCCGTCAGCTTCGCCCAGTTCTCGTCCTTGCCCTGGCCGAGCGAGGTGACGACGCCCATGCCGGTGACGACGACGACCGGGCGGCCGTGCTTGTCCTTCATGTGAGCCATGGTGCCCTCCTCAGATCGCCTCGACGAGGGCCATGCCCTCGCCGCGCCAGTGCCCGACCGAGGTAACAACAGCCTGTTTGACCTTGCGGGTCATGCGCGCCTCGTCCTTCGATCCGCCGATGGGGGGAACCGCCTCGCCGCGCGCGACCATCATCGCCGCGAAGGCGACATTCGCCGGGAATGTCGCCTCGACGCTGTGGCCGATGACCGAACCCGTGGCCCGCGTCGGCACCCGGCGCTGGTCGAGAATGTCACGCTCGATCGCCACCGCCTCACTGACGCCGGTGGCGCCGGAGACGACCACCGTGGCCCCGGGAATGAGACCGGGCGAGATCTCGTTCCACTGCACCGCCATGGAGTGCTCGGCATCACCGTCCTTGCGGCGGGCCCGGTCGGAGGAGACCTTTGACAGTTTGGCGATGGGCGTCGCGCCGCGCCTTTCGGCATGTTCGCGCGCCTCGATCACGAGGAAGGCGCCGACCGAGCCGAGAATGGTCCCGCCGCCGTCCTTGGGCCGCTCCCAGACCGGAACCCAGGGCCTGGTCCAGTTCATGTGGCCGAGTTCGAAATGCAGGATCGTGTCCGGACGCTCGGCTGAATAGGCCCCGCCCACCAGGAATATGTCGCCCTGCGCCGCATGGCAGCGGCCGAGCGCGACGCGCACCGCGTCGACGCCTGCCATCTCCTCCCCCATGAAAGTGCGTGAAGAGCCGACGACCCCGTGGACGATGGAGATGTTGCCGGCCAGGAGATTCGACAGCTGGGCGAGGAACAGGGTGGGCCTGAGGTCGTTCATCAACCGCTCGTTGAGGAACTTGGCCGGCTCGTTGGCGGCCTCCAGACCCGACAGGATCTGCCCGTCGACGGCATAGTCGCGCTCGCCGCCGCCGGCGGCGACGATCATGTGCATGCTCTTGAGCAGGTCGTCCTGGCCCTTGACTCCGGCATTTTCCAGCGCCAGCCCGGCGGCATAGGTGCCGAGGCGCTGCCAGCCCTCCATTTGCCGGCGGTCGCCGCGATCGGGAATCTGCCTGGCAAGATCCAGTGTGACGACGGGATGAACCTGATAGGGCGCATGGGTGGTCGAATCGAGTTTCAGCCAGGCCTCGCGATCGCCGTTCAGGGCATCCCAATGGGCATCCAGCCCTTCGCCGAGCGCGGAGACGAGGCCGATTCCGGTGATCCAGGCCTCACGTTCCGGGGCAATCGCCATCATGCACTCCCTTCAGGCCGTTTCCAGCTTCTCGAACGGGAACTGGAGACGTTCCCCCCACTCGCGGATCATCACGGCGAATTTCGGATCGGGGAAGGTTTTCACCGCGAACTTGATCTCCGCTTCCGCGACCTTCTTGCCCTCACGGGTGATGAAGGCCTTGGTGACGGCATAGCCCGATCCGTCGCCGACCATTTCCGCATGGACGACGAGCGGCGTCGAGGGCTGCACGAAGTCACGCATCTTGGTGCTGTTGGTACCGACCAGGAAGGGCATGGCGCTGAGGCGGTTCAGGCCGAGGATCAGCCAGCCAGAGGTCTGCGCCATCGCCTCGATCATCAGCACGCCAGGCAGCAGCGGATAGCCGGGAAAATGGCCTTCGAAGACGGGGCTCTCGGCAGGAACATCCGCCGCCGCCGTCAGGGTCTTCGCCTGCGCGTCGAAGGACACGACGCGCGTGATCATCTGGAAATATTCGAGCCGCATGGGAGGATTGATCTCCCGTGCCGGGAGGCTTTCGACAGGTTTGGGATGACGAAACCGGCCGGAGGGTCCGGCCGGTCATGCAGAAGAAACTGTCGGCCCGACGGACCGCCCGGATCAGGCGCTTTTGGCGGCGACCAGTTCGTCGATCTTCCCGCACAGAGCGCCGAGGACGAAATAGTCTTCCGTCTTCGCCTTGCCCTCGTTCACCTCCTGCGTCCACTTCTCGAGCGGCAGCTTGATGCCGAACGCCTTGTCGATGGCGAAGGCGATGTCGAGGAAGTCGAGCGAATCGATACCGAGATCGTCGATCGCGTGGCTCTCGGGCGTGATCTTCTCAAGCGGGATGTCACAGGTTTCCGAGATGATCTTCGAGACGGTTTCGAAGGTGGACGACATGGTGGCGCAATCTCCGTGGCGGCCGTCAGATGGTGATCAAAGCGGCACGAAACAAGGCAATCGCCCGTACAGGGCGCCCCGAACATGAAGCTGCTGCTATAGATGAGGCGGCAGGCTGCATCAACCCTTCGTCTCGTGTCGCGCTTCGGGGCGGCGTGCGGGGGCGCGGTGCAGGGTCCGGGCACGCCGGCGGGCGCCCTTTGGTTGACGCGCCCGCCCCGGGCCTTTAGGCAGCGGCGCCTTGCATTCTTTGCTGGCGCGGCGGCCCGGTCTGCCACCCAGCGGGCTATTCCGCCCTGAAGAGGATCCTCCCCATGCGCGCCCTGCGCCTTCACGGTGACCGCGACCTCCGCATCGAGGAGATCGCGGACGCCCCCGCCCCGGCTCCCGGCGAAGTCCGCATCAAGATCGCCGCCGTGGCCCTCAACCACATCGACGTCTGGGGCTTTCGCGGCATGGCCTTCGCCAAGCGCCAGATGCCGCTGGTGGTGGGCGCCGAGGCCTCCGGCACGATAGAGAGCGTCGGCGACGGTGTCACCGCGTTCAAGACCGGCGACAAGGTCGTCATGTTCGGCGCCAAGACCTGTGGAACCTGCCAGTTCTGTCGGGCTGGCCAGGACAATCTCTGCACCGACGTGCAGGGCATCATGGGCTTCCACATCGACGGCTTCGCGCGCGAATTCGTCACGATGGAGGCCCGCCACGTCGTTCCGGTTCCCGCCGCCGTGTCGTTGCGCGATGCCGCCACCGCCGCGATCACCTTCTCCACCGTCGAACACATGCTCTTCGACAATTGCCGCCTGCAGCCCGGCGAGACCGTCCTCGTCCAGGCCGGTGGATCGGGTATCGGTACGGTCGCGATCAAGGTGGCCAAGGCCCTCGGCTGTACGGTCATCACCACGGTCGGCGACGACGAAAAGGTCGCGAAGGCACTCGCCATCGGCGCGGACCACGCCATCAACTACCGCACCGAGCGGTTCGAGGGGGTGGTGAGAAAGATCACGAAGAAGAAAGGCGTCGACGTCGCCTTCGAACACACCGGCGCCGACACGTTCAACCAGTCGCTGTTCTGCCTGAGGCGCGGCGGCAGGCTCGCTACCTGCGGCGCCACGTCGGGCGCCACCATCACCTTCAACCTGATGCAGCTCTTCCAGCAGCAGTACAAGATCTTCGGCTCCTTCGGTGCCCCCATCCGCGCCATTGCCGACGGCCTGAAGCGCATCGAGGCGGGCGTCACGCCGGTCATCGATACCGAACTCCCGATGGACCGGTTCTCCGAGGCCCTCGATCGGCTCGAGGGCCGAAAGGTCTTCGGCAAGATCCTCGTCCAGATCTGACGGCGGCAAGCCTTGGTCCGCTGGATCCGCCACAACTACCCCGCCGCCATGCTGCCGTTCGACTGGGTCGTCGGCATGCTGGTGCTCGGCGCGCTCCGGGCCATCAGCGCGCTCGGCGCCGACCGGGCGAGCGATATCGGCGCCTGGATCCTGCCGCGGATCGGCCGTCTGCTGCCGGTCAACCGCATCGGCTATGCCAATCTCAAGGCCGCCTTTCCCGAGAAGCCGGAAGCCGAGATCCAGGCCATCCTCGACGGCTGCTGGCAGAACCTTGGCCGCACCGCCTTCGAATATGCCTGCATGGACGATCTGTGGGATTATGATCCCGCAAGGCCCAACCAGGGCCGCATCGTCACCGACGACGTCGCCCTCTACGAGCGCCTGCGCGACGACGGCAAGCCGGCCATTTTTTTCGCGGCCCATCTCGCCAACTGGGAGATGCCGGCAGTGGCCGCGGCCGCCCATGGTCTCGACACGACCGCGCTCTACCGCATGCCGAACAACCGCTTCGTCGCCCGCGCCATCCACCGGATTCGCGGCAAGACCATGGGCAAGCTGGTCGCGTCCGGTGGCAGCGGCGTGCTCCAGCTCGCCCGCGAACTTGAGGCGAACAACCATGTGGGCATGCTGATCGACCAGCATCTCCAGCGCGGCGTCGACGTCACCTTCTTCGGCCGGCCCGCCAAGGCGAACCCGACCGCGGCCCGGCTCGCCCGCGAGTTCGATTGCCCGGTCCATGGCGTCCGCGTCATCCGCCTGCCCGGGAACCGCTTCCGGCTTGAGGCGACAGAGGAGCTCGTCCTGCCGCGCGACGGCGACGGTCGCGTCGACGTGAAAGCGACGATGCAGATGCTGACCGACATCGTCGAGGGCTGGGTGCGCGAACACCCCGAACAATGGCTCTGGCTGCACCGCCGCTGGCGGTAACAGCGGCTCGGCGGCGTTGAAGGGCTCAGTGAGCATCAAGCCTGTTGGCAACCCGCCAGTTTGGTGTTCCTATAGGGAAACCCAGCCGCCCGGATGGGACGAGTTGCGGATCAATCGGCGCTACCTTGACTATTCCCATCCCCCGCTTTGCCGGTCGTCGCCGGCCGGTTCATGACCTGCTGACTTCTCAAGCGAGCTTGTGGCACGGCGCGCGGCTGGTCATCTGTCTTTTTGTCCTCGCGCTTGGGGGGCCGACCCTTGCTGCAGCGGAGACCACGATCCGCTTCATCGGCCCTCGCGCGGACCATCTCCTTGACCGGTCGGGCCGCCTGACGATCACTGACATCACCGCGCCGGAGTCGACGGTCGCATTTCAACAGCATGACGGGCGAAGGGCCGCCAACTACGGCCCAAGTCCAGCCCCTGAGGCGGCCCTCTGGCTACGCGTCGTCATCCCCTCTCTCGCCGACCGTGCCGGCGGCGACTGGGTACTAGCTCTCCGAGAGCCGCGCGTCCGAAACGTCTCGCTCTTCATCCAAAATGCAGGCGGCTGGCGCGAGTTGCGCTGGACCATCGGCCGCTCGGAAGCGGGTTCAGGGTTTCCCACCCGCTATCCGGTGCTCATCGTTCCTTCCGCGGAGGTCGCGGGTCGCACCGTCTATCTGCGCATCCAGACGCCGTCTTCCATGCGCGCCTCGCTCTGGCTCCACACCGATATGGATTTCGTCAGTGTGAGCGGCGCCGAGAACCTGATGTTTGGCGTTGTCTTCGGCATGCTCGCAGCGTTGGCCATGTACTTGGCCGCCGCCGCCCTCATCGCCCGTGACCCCACCTCGGCCATGCTGTCTGGACTGGTGCTGGCCTATCTCGCCTATGTCCTCGGCGATCAGGGATTCGTCGGCAGCATCCTCTGGCCAGGGGAAATCGTGGCCGCGCGAGTCATGTCGTTCGGCGGCACCTTCCTCCTCTTCGCGATGATTTTGTTCTACAGCCCCTATTTCTTGCGTGTCAGCATCCATTTTCCACGCGTGGCAGTTGCCGTGCGGGGCGTAGCGATCGCAATGTTGGGATTGAGCGTGCTGGCGTTGGTATCCGTATTGACGGACAATCCGACGCTGAGGCGTCTTTCCGCGCCGATCGGAATCGCATCGATCGCGCTTTGTGTGTTGCTCGTCGTCCTTTCATGGCGCTCGGAGCGTCGTCGCACTCTGGTCTTTATCGCCTGCTGGGGGCCAATGTTCGCCGGCGGGCTCGTCCGCATGCTGCACGACGTCCTGCCGGCAATCGGCGCGAACCCCATAGCGGTCAACGTCAACTATCTCGCCACTTGCATGTCTCTGCTGCTCTCCGGCGTCGCCAATGCCATCGACCTGCAGAGCCGCGAGCGCGAGGCGCGAAGGGCCGCCGAGGACGCGGCCCTTCGCCTACGCGCATTCGCCGAGAGCGCCTCCGACAGCTTCTGGGAAAGCGACCGCAACGGCATGGTCATCTTCGCCTCGGGCCCCACCGCGCAGGCCATCGGGCTGACGCCGGGACGGAACCTCGCAGATCTCCTCGGCCAGGATCAGCAGTCCGGAGAGATCAGTGCGCGCGACCAACTCGCCAACAGTCTGGTGACCACGTCCGAGTTCCGTGCCAGCATTACCGTGCCGGTAACCGAAGGCGGGCTAGACCATCGGCTTATCAGCTTCAGGGCGCGCCCCTCCGGCGGTAGCGGCGGCCTGCAAGGCATCGTCACGGACGACACCGCGGAGGCCGCGGCCAAAGAGCGGATCGCACAACAGCGCAAGATGGCGGCCATCGGCCAACTCGCCGGCGGCGTCGCCCATGAGATCAACAATCTCCTCCACCCGATCGTAAACCTGTCGCGACGCGTCGCTGGCGGCATTCCAGCTGGCGACGACCGGCGCCGCCTGCTCGAGATCGTTGCCGAATCCGGAACCCGCGCCGCAACGATCGTCGCGGGTCTTCTGACCAGTGTGCGCCCGACACCGCGCGCCGACAGCCATGCTCCGCTCGGGCAGGCGCTGGGAGAGGCTATTCGCAGCTTGCGCAGCATGTTGCCCGACAAGCTCGCGCTCAGTTTCGAGAACTACGGCGAGCCCGGCCCGATGGTCGATGCCAATGAAGCCTTTCAGGTGCTGGCCAATCTGGTCGCCAACGCCGTCTACGCCACGCGTGGGGAGGGCCATGTCGACGTCCGCTTCAAGGGATCGGTCGCGGCCGGCTTTGTCCTCACTGTCGAGGACAATGGCGAAGGGATGGACCACGAGACACGCCAGCGCGCCATGGAGCCCTTCTTTACGACCAAACAGCCCGGACAGGGCACGGGCCTTGGCCTTCCCATCGTCTATGGCATCATCCATGCGTGGAAAGCCACGATCGACATTGAATCCCAATCCGGCGTTGGTACGCGCGTGACCATCGCCGTCCCGGGCCCGACACTGTCAGAAACGGAACCGCCCCATGTCGTACAGCATGCCGCCCAAGACTGATGTCCTCGTCGTCGACGATGTCGAGGCGGTGCGCGTGTCGTTGGCGGAGGCCCTCCGTGGCGCCGGCTACAATCCGATTTGTGTCGCCTCGGGCCACGAAGCCTTGACCGAGCTCGCGAACCGGCCCTTCGCCGTCGCCGTGACCGACATCTGGATGGCGGGGATCGACGGCCTGAAACTCATCAAGCTCATCCGCGACACCAACCGCGACCTGCCCATCCTCGCAATGACCGGCGGCGGACCTCGGCTGACGATCGAAACGGCTGGCGCTCTCGCCGAGGTCTGGGGCGCCGAGCGGGTTTTCGTCAAACCTTTCGATGAAGATGTTCTGGTGAAAGCAATCGATGCGATCGTCGCCCGCCAATGAGGCGCGACGGCGTCTATTCCCCGATAGCGTTGCCTGGCTCCGCCGGCTGAATGGACAGCAGGATTTTCTCCAGCGCCGTAGCCAGAGCCAGCCGCTGCGAATCGTCGAGATCCTCAAGCACCTGAACCACTGCAAGTATGGGATCGCTCGCCAGCAGCGCATAGCCCTCGTCGGACAGTTCGAGAAGCTCCGCCCTGCCCCTACCGGCCGAACCGGCCTTTCGCAGCAATCCCTTGCTGATCAGCGTGCGGACCGTGCGAGAAACGGGCCCAAAGGCCATGCCCTGGAACCGCGCAAGGCTGATGGCCGTACAATGGCTCCTATCCGCCGCCGCGAAATAGCGCAGCGCGGTCCACTGGGCCGGAAACAGCCCATGGCTGTGTCCGGTGGAATGAAGGGCCCTGGTCGACTGTTCGAACAGCCGCGCCAGGGCGCCGGCTCTGATTGGCTTACGCGCCATCGGTGAAGTGTTCCAATCCGCCGCCTCGCGACTCGGGCCCGGCTGCCGCTGTGACAATGCCTGTCCGGCAAAGCGGTGTCACCCATGCCGCAGGGCATTGAATTGCTCAGTGAGCTATTATAAGAAGGACCTGTCCTAACGTCACCCGGAGAACGTCATGCGCATATCAGCCCCCCGAGCCCTCCTCATCGCCTCGGTCCTCGCCGGAGCGGTGCTCGCCACCGAGACGCCGGCCCGCGCAGCGGGATGCGGCGGCTACGTCAATGTCTTTGTGACCGGCTGCGCCCCGTGGGACAACAACGCTCGCCGCATGCCCGGCGCCCCCGGCTATCAGACGCCCCGTCCCGCCGCGCCGGTGGCCAATCTGCGCCAGCCGACCGTCGGTTACACGGGGACGCAGCGCGTCGTGGGCCAGCCCGCCACCGGCCCCATAGGCCCGGGCAACCGGACGGGCCTTGTCGGCAATGCCGGCGGCACGCTGATCAGCCCTGGTAACCGGACGGGCCTTGTCGGCAATGCCGGCGGCACGCTGCTCAGCCCCGGAAACCGCAATCCGGGCCTCATCGCCAATGACGGCGCGAGCCTCAGGGCCCGCGGCAACATCCTCTCCGACCAGGGCGGTGGCCTCCGCCGTTGACCGCTGCCGTCGACTGGTGCGCCGCTGCATCAGTCTGACGGCAACGGAGGGACAAGCGTTGGCGCCCCTTGCCAAGTGGCCCGCCGCCTGCCCTTAAGTGACCAGTGAGCATTTAAAGGAGCGCCCCGTGCCGCCTGATATCCGGTTTCGCCTACATCGCCTCGTCATGACGCCTGTCGTCGCGATGGGCCTACTAGGCGTCGGGACAGAGGCCAGGGCGGCGGGTGCGGGTCTGCCGGCGCCGGCCGCCGCGGCCTTCCAGGCGACCTGGGCGATGCTGGTCGATGTCGATGCACGCTTTACGAGTTGGTCAGGCAACCGCGGCTTCCCGGGTGGCTTCGCCCTCGGTACGCCGGGCCGGGGTTCGCAGTTCTATATGCCCTTGGCTGTCCAGATTGTCGGCCAACCGAGCCCGGACTACCGCGTCGACCTGATGACGCGCACCGGCTGGGTGCATGCCCGGCAGGACAGCGGTGGCGGCCTCGCCGGCTCGGTCTCGACGCTCACCGACACGGTGGTTTCGGGCACCTTCACCTATCTCGCGGCACCCGGCTGGCAGCCCTTCATTTCGCTCAACGCCAACCTGCCGACTGGCTCGGCCAATCTGCCCGGCACCCGCGCCTTCACCCGCATGGATCCGGATCTCGTCGAGGTGCCGAGTTATGGCGAGGGCTTCAATCTCGGCGCCACCGTCGGCGTCAACGTACCGATCGGCGATTCGACGCTGCTCACCGCCAGTCTCAGCCATACGCACCGCGGCGGCTTCACCCGCGACCCCGTGACCGGCTTCGGCGATCCCGACAACCGCCTCCAGCCGGGCGCCTCGTCCTCCGGCTCGCTGCAGATCGCCCATGTGCTCGGCGCCCTGCTGCTCAAGGCCGGCGCGACCTACATCCTCAACCAGGGCACGCGGATCGACGGCGCCTATATCAGCCGTATGGGCGATACCATCGCCCTGACCGCGTCCGCCGGCTACACGTGGAATCCGGACCACAATACGACGCTGAGCGGTTCCTTCAGCCGTGCCGCGCCCAATCTCGTGTTCGATCCGACCATTCCGGCCGCCGTCCGCGAGGCGTTCAATTCCAACAGCCACGCGATCAGGCTCCGCCTTGACCATTCCTACCGCCTTAATGAGCAATGGACATTGGGTGCCTTCGCCAGCTGGTTCAACCGCGACGCCAATGCCTATGTCCCAACGGCAGGCGCCTTCTCGCCGGCCAAGACTAAGATTGCGGTCGGCGGCTCGGCCCGCTACCAGATGACGCGTAACGCCGCTGTCACCCTCCGCGCCGAGCATTTCTGGGTTTCGCAACGCAGCCGCCCAGACATCGTCGATCCCTTCTTCGGCCCCTTCCCCGACACCGCCGTTCCCGCCCTCGCCTATACCGGCTGGACGGTGTCGCTCGGCGGCACTCTCACCTATTGACCGTCAAGGACAGCGCCATGACCCCCTCCGCCTTCCGGTCCCGGACCATCCGCGCCTGCCTGGTCACCGCAGCGACGATCGGCCTTATCGCCGGATCAGCCGCCTCGCAGGCACAAGCCCAGAGCATTTGCCCGGAAGGGCGCACGCGCGAGGGCCGCTGCGTCAACGCCACGCTGGCGGCGGGCCAGCGGCTGGTCGCCATCGTCCTCGGCCAGACGCGGCTATCATTCTCGATCCTCCCCGTTCTGCCGAGCCGCGACCACGGGGCTGCCGACCTGACCCTTCGCAACCACGTCGGCCGCGAGGTGAGTGTCATCCACCCCTGAGGCCGCAGCATCATTCCGCCTGGCGCGTCCTCCGCGCCAGACCAACCTGCCGAACGCCTGCCGGACCAAGACGAAGTTGCCGGTTGCCATGGTGGGTAAGTCCGCTCGCGAGCCAGGCAGGAACCGCCGACGAGCAGCTTCGTGTCACGGCGTCGATGCCGGAGAGTGCCGTAACATCGTTAACGGCCGTTTCCGATTGACCGCATTTTATGAAACCTGATCGCAATCTGTCGTCTCTTAGGGTCGTGGTCCGCCAACGTGCCCCAGGAGGCTGGCATGAACTGCATGGACCAGAATCGTCTGAAGGCGTTTGCCAAGGACCGGCGCGGCAATGTTGCCATGACGCTGGCCATCGCCGCCGTGCCGCTGTTCGCCACCGTCGGCGGCGCGGTCGATTTCCACCGCGCGTCGCGTGATGCCGCCGAGCTGCAGGGCGTCTTCGACGCCGCGGCGCTTGCCGGCGTGCGCCAGGCCGCCCTGGGCGAAGCTGTCGTCAAGCAGACTGCCCAGCGACATATCGACGGACATCTCGCCGGTCACCTGAAGAGCTATCCGGTGGCGATCGAGACGTCCGACGGCGGCAAGACGCTGCGCATCCGAACCGACGGCGCGACAATGCCAACGTCGATCCTCGGCGTGATCGGCATGCCGACCCTCAATGTCGTGGCGAAATCGGCGGCGACCTCGACCACCTTTCATACCGTGACCAGCGCCAAGCCGATCATGGCCGAACTCGATCCGGAGGCCGGTGACTACAACCGCATGTATGTCTATTGCTTCGACAAGAGCCGGCAGAACCATGCCGATTTCGGCCGTTCGCAGATGACGGCCATCGCCGACAATGCCGGCACGAAGTACAATTTCAACATGCCCGCCTGCAAGGAGGGCGATACGATTTCCTATCGGCTCTACAACGTTCGCAACGCCCGGACCAAGCCGCATCTGTGGGACAACGCCACCCCCGGCACCCTGATCCCCAACAACCCGGCGGACTGGGCCTCGCCCTGGTCCAACAACCTCTCCTACAACTACTATTCCGACACGACGCTGACCGCCGGCGTCCCGACGCACAATTTCACCAATGCCGTGCCGATCCTCGAGACGGTGATCTGCGACAATCTCGGCCAGTGCAAGGGCAAGGGGAAGGGCGGCATCATTCCCGAGGGCAAGAACCGCACGCCGCAGCAGGCCGCGAAGGCCTGCGAGCCCGGCAAGTTCATGTATTTCGGCTGGGAAGACCGCCCGCCGGGCTATGGCTGGACCGACGGCGACTATGACGACATCCGCGTCATCGTCGAATGTCCGAAGGTCAGCAGCACGGCGACCACTGTCGTCCGCCTCATCGAGTGACGGCGGGGCCGGCCGGTCGTCGGCCACCGGTGACCAGCCGCGCGGGGCGGACGCTTTCCTCGGGGACGGGCCCGCCCTAAGAAGGAGGGCATGCGCCCGCCCTTCACATCCCCTGCCCCCTCCCCATGACAGACTGGTCCATTGATGCCGTCGTGATCGGCGCCGGGGTCGTCGGCCTCGCCACCGCCCGCCGCCTGGCGCTAGCCGGGCTCGAGACCCTGGTTCTGGAAGCTGCCGACGCCATCGGCACCGGGACCTCGTCGCGCAACAGCGAGGTCATCCACGCCTCGCTCTACTATCCCACCGGTTCGATCAAGGCCGCCGCCTGCCTGCGCGGCAAGCACCTCCTCTACCGCTACTGCGCCGACCGCGGCGTCAAGGCGAAGGCCTGCGGCAAGCTGATGGTGGCGACGTCGGAGGACCATTTGCCGAAGCTGCAGGCGATCTGGGACCAGGCCCATGTCAACGGTGTCGAGGGTCTCTCCTGGAAGACGCCGGACGAGGTGCGCGCCCTCGAGCCGGAAGTCGCCTGCATCCGCGCCTTCTTCTCCGCCTCGACCGGAATCGTCGACAGCCACGGCTTCATGCTGGCGCTGCAGGGCGACCTCGAGAATGCCGGCGGCATGGTCGCCTTCGAGACCTCCATCCTCGGAGCAAGCGTGACGCCGGACGGCATCGTGCTGCGGACGGGCGGCGCAGAAGCCGCCGAGATTACGGCGCGCATCGTGGTCAATGCGGCCGGCCATTACGCGCCGAAATTCCTGGCGGCGCTGGACGGGTTCCCGCAGGACCATGCGCCGCGGCAATGGTACGCAAAGGGCAACTACTTCTCCCTCGTCGGCCGGCAGCCCTTCTCCCGCCTCGTCTATCCCATGCCCGACGGCGCCGGGCTCGGCGTCCACGCCACCATCGACCTGCAAGGCCGCTGCCGCTTCGGCCCTGACGTCGAATGGGTGGAGAGCGAAACCGATCTCGTCGTCGATCCGCGCCGCTCCGACGGCTTCTATGCCGCCATCCGGGCCTATTGGCCGGGCCTGCCCGACGGCGCCCTGCAGCCGGACTATTCGGGCATCCGGCCAAAGCTGCACGGACCGGGCATGCCCATGCCGGATTTCAGGGTCGATGGCCCCGAGGTCCACGGCATCCCCCGCCTCGTCAACATGCTCGGCATCGAGAGCCCGGGCCTGACCGCCTCTCTCGCTCTCGCCGACCTCGTGGCAGCCCGCCTGGACCTGCCCGCCCTGGAGACTGTGCCATGACCGAAGCTGCCACTGTCCTCGCCGCAGGCGCCGTCGCCACCGCCGAGGCCATCGCCGACGGTCGCACCAGCGCCCGGGCCGTGGTCGAGACGACGCTGGCGCGCATCGCTGCCGGCAACACCCGGCTTTATGCCTTCATCACGGTTCTCGCCGAAGAGGCGCGTGCCGAGGCCGACATGCTCGACGCCCTCCAGGCCCGCGGCCAGCGCCGGGGCCCCCTGCATGGCGTTCCCGTCGCGGTGAAGGACATCATCGACGTCTCCGGCCAGCGCACGCGCGCCGGGTCCATCACCCGTGACCACCTGCCGGCGGCCGCGGCCGACGCCTGGTGCGTGTCGCGCCTGCGGGCCGCCGGCGCCATCGTCGTCGGCAAGACGCACACGGTCGAATATGCCTTCGGCGGCTGGGGCACTAACCCAATCGCCGGCACGCCGGTGAACCCCCATGACGGCGCGACCCACCGCGTCCCCGGCGGATCCTCCTCCGGAACCGGCGTCGCGGTCGGTGCCGGCCTCGTTCCCATCGGCTTCGGCACCGATACCGGCGGTTCGGTCCGCCTGCCCGCCGCCTGGTGCGGCACGGTCGGCCACAAGACCTCGATGGGCCTGATCAGCCGGGCCGGAGTCGTGCCCCTGGCGCTGCATTTCGACACGATCGGCCCATTGGCGCGCAGCGTCCGAGACGCCGCTGTGATGAGCCAGGTCATGCTCGGCTCCGACCCGGCCGATGCTTCGACAGAGGGTGCCCCGGGCCTTGACCTCGTCGCCGGACTGGAGATGGGCGTACGCGGCCTGACGCTCGGCGTCCTCGCCCTCGATCCGGACATCGCGGTCGACCCAGCCGTCGCCGCCAGCTTCAACGCCGCCGCCGCGGCCCTCGAGAAGGCCGGCGCCCGCCTCGTGCCCTTCGCCCTGCCCGACAGCCTTCGGACCTATGCCCAGGACGCTGGCGACCTGATGATGGTCGAGGGGGCCCACCACCATGGGGCCCTGGCGCGCGAGGCCCCCTCGCGGCTCGGCGAGTGGGCGGCGCGGCGCATCGGTGGCGGCTTCGACATCGCCGCCACGCGCTATTTCGCCGGGGTCGAGACGCGCCGGCTCCGCATGGCCGCGGCGAACGCCTTGCTTGCCGACAACGGCATTGACGCTCTGATCCTGCCGACGACGCCGGCGCCCGCCGTGGCGCTGTCGCAGGTGGACGAAACGGCGGCACCGGGCATCTTCACCCGTTTCGCCAATTACCTCGAATGGTGCGGGGTCTCGGTGCCCGTCGCGCCCACCCCTACCGGTCTGCCCGTTGGCTTCCAGATCGTCGCGCCGCAGTTCCGCGACGCCATGGCGCTGCGCATCGCCCGCAGCGTCGAGCAGGCTGTCGGCGGTCCGCTGCCGCTGCCGGCCTGATCGCCGTACTACAACCTCGCCTTGGCCCCGGCGGCATCACGCGGCGGACTGATCATTTCCGCGGCGGCAGCCTCCTCGCATCTTGATCTCCCTGCAAAACTGCTCGCACATTGGGCAATCTGCACTTCCTGTCGGCAGTTTCAGGCCGATGACGGAATGACAGGCGATGAGAAGCCGGAGCAACCGGCTCATCAGGCTGTCTGGCATGTGCCTTGCCAGCCTTTGCCGAGGAAGCTTCAGGGAGACTTCGTATGCGAACCAGATTCCGTCCGGCATTGATCGCCGGCGCCTTTGCCCTTGCGGGTGCGTTGCTGACCTCGGCCTCCGCCATGGCCCAGGAAAAGGTCCTGCGCATCGGCATGACGGCCGCCGACATTCCGCGCACCCACGGGCAGCCCGACCAGGGCTTCGAGGGCAACCGCTTCACCGGCATCCCGATGTATGACGCGCTGGTCCACTGGGACCTGTCCAAGGCCGATGCCGCCTCCGTCATCATCCCGGGCCTAGCCCTGTCCTGGGCGGTGGATGCGACCGACAAGACCAAGTGGACGTTCCGCCTGCGCCCGGGTGTGAAGTTCCATGACGGCTCGCCGTTCAATGCGGCGGCCGTCGTCTGGAACGTCCAGAAGGTGCTGGACCAGAATGCCGCCCATTTTGACCAGAGCCAGGTCGGCGTCACCGTCTCGCGGATGCCGAACCTCGCCTCGGCCCGCGCCATCGACGACATGACCGTCGAACTGACGACCCGCAACCCCGACTCCTTCCTGCCGATCAACCTCACCAACCTGTTCATGGCCTCGCCGACCCATTGGCAGAAGCTGCTGGGCGAGGTTCCGGCCTCGGTCGCCGATCCGAAGGCGCGGGCTGCCGCCGCCTGGACCGCGTTCGCGGCCAATCCCTCGGGGACCGGCCCGTTCCGCGGCGTGCGCCTTGTGCCGCGCGAGCGCTTCGAGATGGTCGCCAACAAGGACTACTGGGACGCCGCCCGCCGCCCGAAGGTGGACCGCGTCGTCCTGCTGCCGCTGCCCGAGCCGAATGCCCGTACCGCGGCTCTCCTGTCCGGTCAGGTCGACTGGATCGAGGCGCCGGCCCCGGATTCGGTGCCGCAGATCCGCCAGCGCGGCTTCACCATGTACACCAACGCCCAGCCGCATGTCTGGCCCTGGCAGTTCTCGTTCCGCGAGGGCTCGCCCTGGCTCGACCGCCGGGTGCGCCACGCCGCCAATCTCTGCATCAACCGCGCCGAACTGAAGGAGCTGCTGGGCGGCCTGATGGAGATTCCGGTCGGCACCGTTCCCCCGGGCCATCCCTGGTGGGGCAACCCCTCGTTCCAGATCAAGTATGACCTGCCGGCGGCCCGCCGTCTGATGCAGGAGGCCGGCTTCTCGGCCCAGCGTCCGCTCAGCGTCAAGGTGCTGACCTCGGCCTCGGGCTCCGGCCAGATGCAGCCGATCGTCATGAACGAGTGGCTGCAGCAGGCGCTGAAGGAATGCTTCTTCAACGTCGAGCTGGAAGTCGCGGAATGGAACGCGGTCTTCACCAACTGGCGTGAGGGCGCGGGCCATGCCAATGCCCGAGGCGCCAATGCCACCAACGTCACCTTCGCAGCCATGGACCCCTTCTTTGCCATGATCCGCTTCGTGACGCGGCAGACCAACCCGCCGGCCTCCAACAACTGGGGCTTCTTCAACTCCGACGAGTTCGACCAGCTCGCCGCCACAGCCCGCTCAACGTTCGACGATGCCGGCCGCGACAGCGCCCTTGCCGCCCTCCACAAGCGGATCGTCGAGGAGGCGCCGTTCCTCTGGGTCGCCCATGACGTCGGCCCCCGCGCCATGTCCCCGCGCGTGACCGGCGTCGTCCAGCCGCGCTCGTGGTTCATCGACATTGCGCCGATGGACATCCGCCCGGGCTCGTAATTCCGGTCGATCACACAAGGCCGGGCGGCCCCTGCGGGTCGCCCGGTTCCTCCCCAGAAATCCATGAGGCTGAGATGCGTTCTTTCGACAGGCGGCAGGTGCTCGCCGGTGGTCTTGCTGCAACCACGGTGTCCTTCCTCGACCTGTCGCAGGTCAGCGCCCAGGGCTCGGGCGTCCTGCGCATCGCCATGACGGCTTCGGACATTCCGCTGCCGAACGGCCAGACCGACCAGGGCGCCGAGGGCATGCGCTTCGTCGGCTTCAACGTCTTCGATTCCCTCATCCTGTGGGACCTCACCAAGGCCGACACGCCCGGCGGTCTCATTCCAGGCCTTGCGACGTCATGGCGCGTCGATCCGGCCGATCCGACGCGCTGGACCTTCGTGCTGCGCCCCGGCGTCACCTTTCATGATGGTTCCGCCTTCGACGCCGCCGCCGTCGTCTGGAACTTTGACAAGATCCTCAAGGCCGATTCACCCCAGCACGACCCGCGCCAGGCGGGCCAGGGCCGCACCCGCATCCCCTCGGTGAAGAGCTATCGCGCGCTCGACCCGATGACCGTCGAATTCGTATCGAACACGCCGAACGCGCTGTTCCCCTACGAGATCTCCTGGATCCTGATGTCGTCGCCGGCCCAATGGGAAAAGGTCGGGCGCAACTGGGACAATTTCATCCGCAGCCCGTCGGGAACCGGCCCCTGGAAGGTCGATCGCTACACGCCCCGCGAGCGGCTCGAACTCGTCCCGAACGCCGCCTACTGGAACCCCGCCCGCCGGCCGAAGCTCGATCGTGTCGTACTGGTGCCCATGCCGGAGCCCAATGCCCGGACCGCAGCACTGCTGTCCGGCCAGGTCGACTGGATCGAGGCACCCGCCACCGACGCCCTGCAGCAGTTGCGGGCCCGCGGCATGCAGATCACCTCCAACGTCTATCCGCACAACTGGACCTGGCATTTCTCGCGGGTCGAGGGTTCGCCGTGGAACGACATTCGTATCCGCAAGGCGGCCAACCTCGCCGTCGACCGGGCCGGCATGGTGGAACTGCTCGGCGGCATGATGCTGCCCGCGAAGGGCATGGTGCCGCCCTCCAGTCCGTGGTTCGGCAAGCCCTCCTTCGACGTCAAGACCGATGTTCCCGCCGCCCTCAAGCTGATGGCGGAAGCGGGCTACAGCCCGGCGCGCCCCCTGACCGTCAAGGCGATCATCTCGCCCTCCGGGTCGGGTCAGATGCAGCCGCTGGTGATGAACGAACTCATCCAGCAGAATCTTGGCGAGATCGGCATCAAGGTCGAGTTCGAGGTGATGGACTGGAACGCGCTGGTCAGCTCCTGGCGTGCGGGGGCGAAGCATCCCTCCTCGCGCGGAGCCCATTCGACCAATTCGTCCTATTTCAGCCAGGACCCCTTCACGGCGCTCATCCGCCACCTCGACGGCGGGCTCCTGCCTCCCGCCGGCACCAACTGGGGCTACTATGTCGATCCGGACATGGATGCCCGTCTCGCCAGGATCCGCTCGTCCTTCGATCCAGCGGAACAGCTCGCCGCGATCCAGCGCGCCCATGAGAAATTCGTCGACGAGGCGCTGTTCCTGTTCGTTGCCCACGACGTCGCGCCGCGCGCCAGGTCGCCGCGGGTGAGGGGCTTCGTCCAGGCACAGAACTGGTACCAGGACATCAGCCCGGTCACCGTCGGATGACGCGGCTCGCAGGACGCCCCGCATGCTAGTCTATCTCGGCAAACGCCTCGTCTACACGATCCCGATCGTCATCGGCGTGTCGGTCGTCTGTTTCGGCCTCGTCCACATCGCCCCGGGCGACCCGCTGGTCTCGGTCCTGCCACCGGACGCATCGGAAGAGCTGAAGATGCAGATGATGCGGGCCTACGGATTCGACCGGCCCTATTACGAGCAGTTCCTGTTGTGGTGCTGGCGCGCCCTGCAGGGCGACCTCGGCGTCTCCATCGCCACCGGCCGATCCGTCGCCAGCGAGGTGCTCCGGGCGGTAAAGAACACGCTGCTCCTGTCCTTCGTCGCCACCCTCATCGGCTTCTTCTTCGGCCTGCTTTTCGGTTTCGTCGCCGGCTATTTCCGCAACAGCCCCATCGACAAGATCGCCTCCATCCTCTCGGTGATCGGCGTCTCCGTGCCGCATTACTGGCTCGGCATGGTGCTTGTCATCATCTTCTCCGTGCAGCTCAATTGGCTGCCGCCGACCGGCGCCGGCCCCGGCGGCTCGGCCGACTGGCAACCGGACTGGGCGCATTTCCGGCACCTGATCCTGCCGGCCATCACCATGAGCGTCATTCCCATGGGCATCGTGGCGCGCACCATCCGCGCCCTCGTCGCAGACATCCTCAGCCAGGACTTCGTGCCGGCACTGCGGGCCAAGGGCCTCTCGGAACTCGGCATCTTCGGCCATGTCGTGAAGAACGCCGCCCCCACGGCCCTCGCAGTCATGGGCCTGCAGCTCGGCTATCTGCTGGGCGGGTCCATCCTCATCGAGACGGTCTTCTCCTGGCCGGGCACCGGCTTCCTGCTCAATGCGGCGATCTTCCAGCGCGACCTGCCCCTGCTTCAGGGGACGATCCTCGTCCTGGCGCTCTTTTTCGTCCTCCTCAACCTCATCGTGGACGTCATCCAGACGGCCATCGATCCGCGCATCCAGAGGAGCTGACCCGATGACCTCCGTCGCCTCGCTCCTGCCCCAGGACCCCGCCAAGACCGTCGCGCCCATCGAAAGGTCGCCCGGCTACTGGTCCGGCGTCGGCAAGCGCTTCCGCAAGGACAAGCTCGCGATCGCCGCCGGCATCCTCGTCCTGCTGCTGATCCTGATGGCGATCTTCGCCCCGCTCATCGCCCCTATGGACCCCTATGCGGGGCGCACCATCCGCCGGCTCAGGCCGGTAGGGACCGACGGTTTCCCGCTCGGCACCGACGAACTCGGCCGCGACATGCTTTCGCGCCTGATCTACGGCGCCCGCTATTCCCTGATGATGGGGGTCACCCCGGTGCTTATGGCCTTCGGCGTCGGCAGCCTCATCGGCATCATCGCCGGCTATGTCGGCGGCAAGACCAACACCGTGATGATGCGCACCATCGACGTGTTCTACGCCTTCCCCTCGGTGCTGCTGGCTGTGGCGTTGTCCGGCGCGCTCGGCGCCGGCATCCAGAATGCCCTTGTCTCGCTCACCGTCGTCTTCATCCCGCCGATCGCCCGCGTCGCCGAGGCCGTGACGACCCAGGTGCGCAACCGCGACTATGTCGAGGCGGCCCGCGCCTCCGGCGCCAATGCGCTCACGATCATCCGCGTGCATGTCCTCGGCAACGTGCTCGGACCCATCTTCGTCTATGCAACGGGCCTCATCTCGGTCTCGATGATCCTCGCCTCGGGCCTGTCCTTCCTCGGCCTCGGCGTCCGTCCGCCAGAGCCTGAATGGGGCCTGATGCTCAACACCCTGCGCACCGCGATCTACAACCAGCCGCTGGTCGCAGCCCTTCCCGGCGTGATGATCTTCATCACCTCGATCTCCTTCAACGTCCTGGCCGACGGCCTGCGCAACGCGATGGATGTCAAGGTATGAGCCTGCCCCTCCTCACCGTCCGCGGCCTGGTCAAGCACTTCCCCATTGCCGGCGGCCTGTTCGGCCCGAAGAAGGTGGTGCGGGCTGTCGACGGCATCGACTTCGACGTGATCGACGGCGAGACGCTTGGCATCGTCGGCGAATCCGGCTGCGGCAAGTCGACGACGGCCCGCCTGCTGATGCACCTGATGGACCCGACCCGCGGCGAGATCCTCTTCGACGGCGCCAAGGTCGGCTCACCGGATCTATCGCTGACCGAATACCGCCGCCAGGTCCAGATGGTCTTCCAGGACAGCTATGCCTCGCTCAATCCGCGTCTGACCATCGAGAGCTCGATCGCCTTCGGACCGCAGGTCCACGGCGTGCCGCAGCGCGAAGCCATCGAGCGCGCCCGCGACCTGCTCGCCAAGGTCGGCCTCGAACCCTCGCGTTTTGCCGGCCGCTATCCCCACGAGCTCTCGGGTGGCCAGCGCCAGCGCATCAACATCGCCCGGGCGCTGGCGCTCCAGCCCAAGGTCGTCATCCTCGACGAGGCCGTCTCGGCCCTCGACAAGTCGGTGGAGGCGCAGGTGCTCAACCTCCTCCTCGACCTCAAGGAGGAATTCAAGCTCACCTACATCTTCATCTCCCACGACCTCCACGTCGTCCGCTACATGTCGGACCGCGTCATGGTCATGTATCTCGGCAAGGTGGCGGAGATCGGCCCCTCGGAAGCGATCTTCGACGATCCCTTCCACCCCTATTCCGGCGCCCTCACCCGCTCCATGCCCACCATGGACCCGGACAACCGCACCGAGAAGGCGCCGCTCTTCGGCGACCCGCCCAACCCGATCGACCCGCCCCCCGGCTGCCGCTTCCACACCCGCTGCACCTTCGCCGAGGGCGTCTGTTCCCAGCGCGAGCCGGTGCTGACCCGCGCGGCAACGCTGCACGACGTGGCCTGCCTGCGGTCCGAGCCGGGCTCCGGCCATACAATGGCCCCCGCGGCAGCAGCGTGAGGGACGAGAGATGCTGACCACCCCTCCCCTCGTCGATATCCGCAACCTCAAGGTCACCTTCACCGGCGGCCCTAAGCCGATCTGCGCCATCAACGGCGTCGATCTGGCCCTCGACCGCGGCGAGACCCTCGCCATCCTCGGCGAATCCGGTTCCGGCAAGTCGGTGACACTGCGCGCCATGCTCCGCCTCAACCCGGAAAAGCGCACCAAGGTCGAAGGCTCCATCACCGTCGGCGGCAAGGACGTGCTGGCACTCGGCCCGAGGGACCTGCAAGCCTTCCGCGGCCGCGACGTCTCGATGATCTTCCAGGAGCCTGCGCTCGCTCTCGACCCCGTCTATACGCTCGGCCACCAGATCGCCGAGACCATCGTCAAGCACGACGGTGGCGCCTATGGCGACGCGAAGAAGCGGGCTCTCGATCTCTTCGAGCGGGTGCGCATTCCCTCGCCCGAGCGCCGCCTCGACAACTACCCCCATGAGATGTCCGGCGGCATGCGCCAGCGTGCGATGATCGCCCTGGCGCTGGCCTGCAACCCGAAGGTCCTGCTCGCCGACGAGCCGACGACCGCCCTCGATGCCACCGTTCAGATCCAGATCCTGCTGCTGATCCGCGAATTGCAGCGTGAGTTCGGCATCGCCGTGATCTTCGTCACCCACGACATCGGCGTCGCCGTCGAGGTCGCCGACCGGGTGGCGGTCATGTATGGCGGCCGGATCGTCGAGACAGGGCCGATCCGGGACATCCTGCGCAGCCCCCGCCATCCCTACACGATCGGCCTCCTGAAGAGCCGCGCCCACGACGCCATGACCAAGGGCACGCGGCTCGACGCCATTCCGGGCTCGCCGCCGGACCTCGCCAACCTGCCGCCCGGCTGCTCCTTCGCCCCGCGCTGCAAGCTGGCGCTGCCCGCCTGTTCGGAGGCGACGCCCGAGCCCGTCGTGGTCGGCGCAGGCCACGAGGCCCGCTGTTTCCGCACCGATGCGACCGCGCCGGCGGCGGCATGATCGGCTAGGCTGGCCTAATCCTCGCCGAACCGGACCCCGTCGCCACCATGCATCTGACCATCGTCAATCCCAATACCACCGCCTCCATGACCCGCGCCATCGGTGAGGCGGCGCGGTCCGTCGCTGCCCCTGGAACGACCATCGAGGCGGTCAACCCCGATAGTGGCCCGGCCTCCATCGAGGGCTATTACGACGAGGTCTATTCCATTCCGGGCATGCTGGCGGAAATGCGCGCCCGTCCCGGTTCGGACGGGTTCGTCATCGCCTGTTTCGACGATACCGGCCTCGACGCCGCCCGCTCCCTGATGGCTGTGCCGGTGGTGGGCATCGGCGAGGCGGCCATGCATGTGGCGACGTTGCTGGCGACCAAGTTCACCGTGGTGACGACCCTGGCCGTCTCGGTGCCGGCCCTCGAGCACAATGTCCACAAATATGGCTTCGCCCATCGCTGCGCGCGGGTTCGCTCCTGCGAAGTCCCGGTGCTGGAACTGGAGAATCCCGCCTCCGATGCCCGTGCCCGCATTTCCGAGGAGATCGCGCGCGCGAAGAGCGAGGACCGCGCCGAGGCGATCGTGCTCGGCTGCGCCGGCATGGCGGACCTTGCGGCAGCGCTGTCGGCCGAGCACGGGCTGCCGGTCATCGACGGCGTCGCGGCCGCCGTGAAGCTCGCCGAGAGCCTGCATGCCCTCGGACTGCGGACCTCCAAGGCCGGCGGCTATGCGCCACCGCGTCCCAAAGCCTATCGCGGCCAGTTCGCGTCTGCGGCCGTCGCAACGGACGGTTAAGGGCTGCACCCTAGACTGAGGTCGACGCATTTTTTCAAAGACGGGTTGCCCGCCGTGTCGACCACCGCAGTCACCGAGCGCCGCGCGATCCCGCGATCGCGCACCTTCTGGAAGGGAACGATCCTGTTCCCTGGCGGCCTGCGCTCGACCGAATGCACGGTCCGCAACTTCACGCACCGCGGCGCAAGGCTCGACTGCGGTGGCGTCGGCGACGTGCCGGATCACTTCCAGTTGAAGATTCCCCAGAAGGGCGAAACCTTCGAATGTTCCGTCACCTGGCGCCGCCCGCCTGAAATCGGCGTGGCGTTCCTGGTCGTGAAGGACTCGGGCACCGATTCGCTGTCGGAAAAGCTGAAGACGCTCGAAATGCAGAACCGGAAGTTGATGCAGCGCCTCAACGCCCGCGATTCCGACTGATCCAGCGCCACGTCACGGCGTCACCCCATGGCGCTTGCCATGCCGCACGGCAGTCGGCAGTGATCCGGTCCCAGTTCCGGAGTCTGCCATGCCGCCGAAAGCCGCCATCATCCAGCCGATCCTCATGGCCGCCGTCATGGCCTTTCTCATGACCGCACTCATCACCTGGCTCAATCTCGGCTTCCCGTCGGACTATCTCGTCCGCTGGCTGACCGCTTTCGTCATTGCCTGGCCGGCAGCCGCCGTATCGGCCTATATCGCCATCCCGATCGCGCGGAAAATGACCGGGCGGATCGTCGCCTGGATGGAGGCGAAAGGCCTGTGACGCTGCTCGGTGCCGCAGAGGCTCTCGCCGCCCGCGCCAGCCCGGCCCGCCTCGCCCTGGCGCTGGCGGCCGTCCTCGCCTGCTATCTCGCCGGCGCCGTCGTCCATGCTCCCATCGAGGTGGCCCTGCGCGCCACTCCCTGCGACGGGCTCGCCTGCCTGCGGCCGCTTCGGCCGGACACGCAGCACGGCGGCTACAGCGCCGCAGCCTTCCGGGACTATCTCGACGCCATCTGGTCGCTGCGTGGGCGGGGTCTCGCCGGCCTCATCGTCGACCTGCCGCTCATCGCCGCCGTCACCGCCAGCCTCCTCTTCGCCGTCGGGCTGGTGACCCGCGGCGTGCCGGTCAACGAACGCACGCTTCGCCTCCTCCTCGCCCTTCCCATCGCCTATGCGGCGGTGGACCTGACCGAGAATGTGCTGCTCGCCATCGCCTATTCCGGCATCGGCGACGTCGCCGCGATCCTGCCCTGGGCATCGGCGCTGAAATTCGGCACCGGCGTCGCCAGTGGCGCCGTCAGCCTGATTGTCGGGCTCATGCGGGCGCTCGCCTGAGCCGACGCGGTCACGGCATCCGGGCAAACCCGGCCAGCAGGGCATCGACCCCGATGTCGAGCATCCGCTCCGGATCGTCCAGCCCGCCCGGCATGGCGATCGACCCCGGTGCCGACAGCGAGGCGAGGCCGTGTGTCAGGGCGAAGACCAGCGTTGCCGCGACCTTCACCCGCCGGGGATCATCGCTGCCGATGCTCCTCCCGACCGCCTGCTGGAGCGCGGCGAAGCCCGGATCGTCTCCCGACCCGCCGGCGCCGGGATGACCCGTGTTGAACATGGCGGCGTAATAGGCCGGCTCCTCGCGCGCGAAGGCGAGATAGGCCCGCCCCATGGCGACGAATCCGTCGGGACCGCCCGACTCGGCGGCGGCACGGAGCCGCCGGCCCAGGGCCTCGAAGCCGGCGACGGCGATCTCCTTCAGCAGGGCCTCGCGGTCCTTGAAATGGCGGTAGGGTGCCGCTGGCGACACCCCCGCCAGTTTCGCTGCATCCGACAGGGTGAAACCCGCCGGCCCACGCTCGGCAATGAGCCGGCGGGCCGCCTCCAGCAGCGCCTCGCGCAGATTGCCATGGTGATAGCCACGGCGCTCGGACAACTCTGAATCGGGGAGGCGTGCCATGATGTGAAATGGCGTGACATCTACGCCTGACCCCGTCAAGGGGGTCCGCGGCGGCCGTCGGGCCACCGATTTTCGGACGCCCCACTCCCTGCCGCAGGCTCTCGGGGTTATGGGTCAGGAACCCTCACCCAATGTGCCGCGTTGATCGCCGGAATTTCCGCAATCGTGTCAATCGGGAGCCCGGCCGTGTGGCGCGCGACATGCCCAAATCTCGGGGTATCGCCAGATTTCACTTGGCGCGCCACGCTGAGCCGGCATAGCGTTGGACACCCGGTTTCTTCATGGGAGATCAGCCGTGGAACTCGTGCGTCACGTCAACATTGTTTACGCGTGCGCCGCCTTTGCCTTTGTTGGGGCCATTCTCTTCGGCGCTTTCTGACGACACTGACACGGACCGGCGCGACTTGGCCCTGTGCCCATCGTTGCGCCGGTCCGTTCCGCCCTGTGTTTCAGGCCGGCACCACAGCCACGACATGGTGGCGCAACATCCGCTCTCTAGGGTCCCACCCTGCTGATCGTCCGCTCGGGCTCCGCGCCGGCGCGACGAGACAGAGCCGCATGCCCCTGCCTGTTCTGCGTCGCTCATCGAGGGTGGACCGATGACATTTCACGCGCCGCGTCTCCACGCTGGCCTGTTGGCTGCCGGGATCACCTGCCTCGCCATTCTGGTCCCCGCCGCCCCGTCTCTCGCCCAGGACCGGGACGAGTTCTATGCCATTGCCCGCGGCGAAGCCGGCCAGCGTGCGGGGGCACCGCCGACCTCCGGCCGCGGCCTCGGGTTCCTGTCGCTGTTCGGCGGGGGCCGCAGCCGCGACGTGCCGGAAATCACCGTCCGCCCCGGCGAGGACATCCGCGGAACGCCACGCGGCCATGGCGAACAGAGCCGGTCGGCGACCGGTGAGAACGTCGGCGGGCCGCGCGCTTATTGCGTGCGCACCTGCGACGGATTCTTCTTCCCCATGGGGCCGGCCACGGCCGGCGCCGCCCAACAGGCGCAGCAGCAGAGCTGCACCTCCATGTGTCCCGGTGCCGAAGTGGCGCTCTATTCGGTCAGCCGCCAGGGCAGCATCGAGGATGCGGTCAATGCCCGCGGCCAGACCTATGCGGCGCTGCGGACCGCCTTCCGCTTCCGCCAGGGACTGGAGCGAAGCTGCTCCTGCCAGGGCGCCGCCGCCAACGGACTCGCCCGCCTCCCCATCACCCACGACGTCACCCTTCGCGCCGGCGATGTCGTGGTGACCGAGACCGGTGTCCAGGTCTTTCGCGGCGCCACGCGGTTCCCCTACCAGCCGCAGGACTTCGTGGCGGCGCGGTCCTATGGCCGCCTGCCGGCCGACGTCCGCCGCCGGGTCGAGGAGATCCAGGCCGGCATCCAGGCCGGTGACAGCGCCACAGCGGCCCCCGTCGGACGCCTGCCGCAGGCGACGCGGGCCGCGGCCGCAGGCCCGGCCCGGGATGTCGCCGGACCCGTGTCGGTCTCCATCCCGGTGACCACCGAGACGCCGGCCATCCGCGTCATCGACATGACCCAGAACCGCGAGACCCTGTTACGCTGAGGCCATGCCGGGTCCCCATTGATCCGGCAATGGGGGAGGAGTAAAAGCTGCCGTCGGAAGCCATCCTTTTTTCCGCGGGATCGATGAGATCATCTGCGGTCATCGGTCGCTGCCAACGAAAGACAAGGCCGGTGTACCGTCCTGAATGATGCCGGCAGAGAGAAGGCGCAGCCGCGGTTTCAAGTAGCGCGCACTCAGGAACTCCCCCAGAATCGTCCCAAAGGTTTCGATCCGATGGCAGAAGATACGGCGGCCGGTTCCCCGCATCCGGCCGCGGCCGATGATGGCCCGGGCCAGGACAAGCGCACGGAAACGCGAGCGGCCGGCGGGAACGGCGAACATGGTCATGGCCACGGCAATTCCCAGGCGAGTTTCTGGGGGCTGGTCGTCGGCTCCGTCGGTGTTGTCTACGGCGACATCGGCACCAGTCCGCTCTATGCGTTCCGTGAGGCCGTCGTTGCCGCGACAGGCCATGGCGCGACAGGCACCCCGAGCCGAGACATCGTCCTCGGCGTACTGTCGCTGATTCTCTGGTCGCTGATCCTCATCATCACCGGCAAATATGTCCTGTTGCTGCTGCGCGCCGACGACAAGGGCGAAGGCGGCATCCTGACGCTGGTCGCCCTCGCCCAGCGCGCCATGGGCAAGCCCTCCTATATGATTGCGCTTCTCGGCATGGCCGGCGCCGCCATGTTCTACGGCGACGCGGCGATCACCCCGGCGATCTCCGTCCTGTCGGCACTCGAGGGCCTCAAGCTGGTGACCCCGGTCTTCGAGCCCTACATCCTGCCGCTGACCGTCGTGGTGATCATTGGGCTCTTCGCCGTTCAGAGCCACGGCACGGCCAGCGTCGCGCGCTATTTCGGACCGATCTGCATCGTCTGGTTTCTCGCCATGGCGGTCACCGGCGCCATCCACATCGCCGATGATCTCGGCGTCTTCCATGCCTTCAACCCCTATTACGGCCTCGTCTTCATCGCCAATAACGGCACGATCGGCCTGCTCGCGCTCGGCGCGGTCTTCCTGGCGGTCACCGGCGGCGAAGCGCTCTACACCGATCTCGGTCATTTCGGCCGCAAGCCGATCCAGTGGGCCTGGTTCGGCCTCGTCTTCCCGGCCCTGACGCTGAACTATCTCGGCCAGGGCGCCATGGTGCTCGCTGATCCCTCCAAGCTCACCAATCCCTTCTATCTGCTGGCGCCCTCCTGGGCCCTGCTGCCGATGGTGATCCTGGCGACCCTGGCGACCATCATTGCCAGCCAGGCGGTGATCACCGGCGCCTTCTCGCTGTCGCGCCAGGCCATCCAGCTTGGCCTCCTGCCGCGCATGGCCATCCGCCACACGTCGGAGGAACAGGCTGGCCAGATCTACATGCCGGCCATCAACTGGGGCCTGCTGATCGGCGTGCTGACCCTGGTGCTGCTGTTCAAGTCCTCGTCGAGCCTGGCCTCCGCCTACGGCATCGCCGTCACCGCCACCATGTTCATCACCGCCGTGCTTGCCTGGTTCGTCGTTCGCCGGCTGTGGAAGTGGAACATCCTGCTCGCGCTCGTCGTGATGGTGCCGCTCATCGTCATCCACCTCATCTTCTTCGGCGCCAACATGCTGAAGCTGGTGGATGGCGGCTGGGTGCCGCTCGTCATCGGCGCAGTGATCATGTTCCTCATGCTGACCTGGCGGAAGGGCACGGCGATCCTCGCCGACAAGACCCGCCGCATCGAGGTGCCGCTGGTCGACCTGCTGAAGAGCTTCGACAAGCGGCCGCCGCACCAGGTGGCTGGCACGGCGGTGTTCCTGACCTCCGACCAGTCCTATGCCCCCGCCTCGCTCCTGCACAACCTCAAGCACAACAAGGTGCTGCACGAGCACAATGTCTTCCTCGCCGTGAAGACGGTCGATGTGCCGCGCCTGCCGGACGCGGAGCGCATCTCCTACGAGAAGATCAATGAGCGGTTCTCACGGCTGACGGTCCGTTTCGGCTACATGGAGACGCCGCACGTCCCCAAGGCCCTGATCGCCTGCAAGAAATACGGGCTGAAGTTCGACATGATGTCGACCTCGTTCTTCCTGTCGCGGCGGCACCTCAAGGCGTCCGGCAAGCTCGGCATGCCGCTGTGGCAGGACTACATCTTCATCGGCCTGGCGGTGAACGCCAATTCGGCATCGGACTATTTCCACCTGCCGACCGGACGGGTGGTCGAGGTCGGAACGCAGGTCACGATCTAACCTCGCACCCATGGCGCCGAGCCGTCCGGGACGGCGCGCCATGGCGCGCCGCGCCCTGCGAGGACGCGGTGAAGATAGGACCCGTGGTCCGCCCCCTCACTCCGCCGCTTCGCTCATGCTCCGGAGAATAGCCGGGTCGTAGTTCAGCACCGGGGCGAGCCAGCGCTCGGCCTCCTCGACCGTCCAGCCCTTGCGCCGCGCATAATCCTCGACCTGGTCGCGCTCCACCTTGCCGACGCCAAAATAGGCGCTGTCGGGATGGGCGAGATAGAGGCCCGAGACCGACGAGCCCGGCCACATGGCGCGGCTCTCGGTCAGCGTCACGCCGATGGCGCGCTCGACGTCGAGCAGGCGGAACAGCGTGTCCTTCTCGGTATGGTCGGGCTGGGCCGGATAACCCGGCGCCGGGCGAATACCGCGATACTGCTCCAGGATGAGCTCTTCGGCCGATGCGGTCTCGTCCGCCGCATAGCCCCACAACTCCTTGCGGACGATCTGGTGCATGCGCTCGGCGAAGGCCTCGGCCAGGCGGTCGGCCAGTGCCTTGGCGAGGATCGAGGAATAGTCGTCCTTGGCGTCCTCGAAGCGCTTGGCCAGCACCTCCTCACCGATGCCGGTCGTGACCACGAAGCAGCCGATCCAGTCGGGCTTCGTCCCGACCGGGGCGACATAGTCGGCCAGCGCGATATGGGCGCGCTCACGGCCCTCGCGGCGCGAGATCTGCTGGCGCAGGGTATGCAGCCGGCCGATCTCCTGCGTGCGCGACTCGTCGCTGTAGAGGGCAATGTCGTCGCCGACCGTATTGGCCGGCCACAGGCCGACCACAGCCCTGGCGGTCAACCACTTCTCGCCGACCATCCGCTGCAGCATCACCTGCGCATCCTTGAACAGGTTGCGGGCCGCTTCGCCATATTTGTCGTCGTCGAGAATGGCGGGATAGCGCCCCTTCAACTCCCAGGTCTGGAAGAAGGGCGTCCAGTCGATGGCGCTGACGAGGTCGGCAAGGTCGAAATCCTCGTAGACGCGGGTGCCGGTAAAGCTCGGCTTCGGCGGCGCGTAGCCCTCCCAGTCGAGCTTCAGGCGGTTCGCCCGCGCATCAGCCAGCGGCATGCGCAGCTTGGCTTGTTCGCCGCGCAGATGGGCCTCGGCGATCTTGGCATATTCGGTCTTGATCTCAGCGATATAGGGCCCGCGCTGGTCCTCGGAAAGCAGCGCCGAGGCGACACCGACGGCGCGAGAGGCGTCCAGCACATAGACGGTCTGGCCACGGTGGTAGTTCGGATGGATCTTCACCGCCGTATGGACGCGCGAGGTCGTGGCACCGCCGATCATCAGCGGCACGGAGAAGCCTTCGCGCTCCATCTCGGCAGCGACATGGACCATCTCGTCGAGCGAGGGCGTGATCAGCCCGGACAGGCCGATGATGTCCACATTGTGCTTGCGCGCTTCGTCGAGGATCCGCTGGGCCGGTACCATGACCCCGAGGTCGATGACCTCGTAATTGTTGCACTGGAGCACGACGCCGACGATGTTCTTGCCGATGTCGTGGACGTCGCCCTTCACCGTCGCCATCAGGATCTTGCCGGCGGCGGGCTTGTCGACCAGCCCCATGTCGCGCTTTTCCTGCTCGAGGAAGGGCTGGAGATAGGCCACAGCCTGCTTCATGACGCGGGCCGACTTCACCACCTGCGGCAGGAACATCTTGCCGGCGCCGAACAGGTCGCCGACATGGTTCATTCCGTCCATCAGCGGGCCCTCGATGACGTGCAGAGGGCGCGTCGCCTGCCGACGGGCTTCCTCGGTGTCCTGCTCGATGAACTCGGTAATGCCGTGGACGAGGGAATGGGTCAGGCGCTCGCCGACCGGCTTCTCGCGCCAGGACATGTCCTTCTTGTTGTCCTGCTGGGCGACGCCGTCGCCCTTGAACCGCGCCGCCGCGTCGACCATCCGCTCGGTGGAATCGGGTCGGCGGTTGAGGATCACGTCCTCGCAGAGTTCGCGCAACTCCGGGTCGATCTCGTCATAGACCGGCAGGGCACCGGCATTGACGATGCCCATGTCCATGCCGACCTTGATGGCGTGGAACAGGAAGACCGAATGCATGGCCGCGCGCACGGGCTCGTTGCCCCTGAATGCGAAGGACAGGTTCGACACGCCGCCGGAGACATGGGCATGCGGCAGGTTCTGCCGGATCCACTTCGTCGCCTCGATGAAGTCGACGCCGTAATTGTTGTGCTCGTCGATGCCGGTCGCCACCGCGAAGACGTTCGGGTCGAAGATGATGTCCTCGGGCGGAAAGCCGACCTGGTCGACGAGGATGCGGTAGGCGCGCTCGCAGATCTCGATCTTGCGCTGGAACGTGTCGGCCTGGCCGACCTCATCGAAGGCCATGACGACGACGGCGGCGCCGTAGCGCCGCACCTTCTTCGCCTGTTCGATGAACTTCTCCTCGCCCTCCTTCATGGAGATCGAGTTGACGATGGACTTGCCCTGAACGCATTTCAGCCCGGCCTCGATCACCTCCCATTTGGAGCTGTCGACCATCACCGGCACGCGGGCGATGTCCGGCTCGGCGGCCATCAGGTTGAGGAAGGTCACCATGGCATGCTCGGAATCGAGCAGGCCCTCGTCCATGTTGACGTCGAGGATCTGCGCGCCGCTCTCCACCTGCTCGCGCGCGACGTCGAGCGCGGCGGTGTAGTCGCCGTTGGTGATGAGTTTCCTGAACTTCGCCGAACCGGTGACGTTGGTACGCTCGCCGATATTGATGAAGGACGCGACGGGGGTGTTCATCGGGCACTCACGAAAAGAGAAGGACGGACGCGGCGCGTCAGGCTGCGAACTCGAAGGCCTCAAGGCCGGAGAGACGCAGCTTCGTCTCGATGGCCGGGACGGCACGGGGCTTCACGCCCTTTACCGCTTTCGCGATGGCAGCGATATGGTCGGGAGTCGAACCGCAGCAGCCGCCGACGATATTGACGAGGCCGGCGGTCGCGAATTCGCCGACCATGGCCGCCATGGCTTCCGGGCTCTCGT
Organism: Archangium gephyra; assembly: GCA_943368975.1. GTDB lineage: Bacteria > Pseudomonadota > Alphaproteobacteria > Rhizobiales > Phreatobacteraceae > Phreatobacter. The sequence continues at coordinate 35,802 of CALRLZ020000005.1, read as the reverse complement.
CGTAGAGGCCGAATTCATTGGGGAGGCCGGCATTGGGATAGGCGCAGACCAGCGTGTCGGCGACCTTGGCGAGCGCCTGGATATGGCCGCGCATCTCCTTGGCGCCGAGCGCGCAGTTGAGCCCGATGGAGAAGGGCTTGGCATGGCGCAGCGAGTACCAGAAAGCCTCCGGCGTCTGGCCCGACAGGGTGCGGCCCGACAGGTCGGTGATCGTGCCGGAGATCATCACCGGCAGCCGCAGGCCCTTCTCCTCGAAGACCTCCTCGATCGCCATCAGCGCCGCCTTGGCGTTCAGCGTGTCGAAGATCGTTTCCACCAGCATGATGTCGGAGCCACCGTCGATCAGGCCGCGCGCCTCGTCCGCATAGGCCTCGCGCAACTGGTCGAACGTGGTGGCGCGGTAGCCGGGATTGTTGACGTCCGGCGAGATCGAGGCGGTGCGGTTGGTCGGACCGAAGGCGCCGGCGACGAAGCGGCGACGGCCGTCCTTCGCCTCGGCGCGCTTCGCCGCGTTCTTTGCCAGCCGCGCACCCTCGTAATTGAGCTCGTAGTCGAGCGCCTCCATGCCGTAATCGGCCTGCGCGATGGAGGTGGAGGAGAAGGTATTGGTCTCGACCATGTCCGACCCGGCCTCGAAATATTCGAGATGGATCGCCTCGACCACGTCGGGACGGGTCAGGATCAGGAGGTCGTTGTTGCCCTTCAGATCATGGGTCCAGTGGGCGAAGCGCTCGCCGCGGAAATCCGCTTCCGAGAACTTGTAGCGCTGGATCATGGTGCCCATGGCGCCGTCGAGGATGAGGATGCGCTCGGCCGCAGCCTTGGTCAGGGCAGCAAGAATCTCGGCGCCGTCGGCGTGGCGGTGAGGAAACTGGGTCATCGGGAGAACTCCTTCCGGAGGGAATCTGACTGGATCACGCCGCCACCGCACTCGGAGTGGCTTCCTTGGGCCGCATGCCCAGCAGGTGGCAGACCGCATAGACGAGATCGGCGCGGTTCATCGTGTAGAAGTGGAACTCGGTGACACCGCGGTCCACCAGGTCCAGCGCCTGTTCGGCAGCGACCGCCGCGGCGATCAGCTTGCGCGTCGCCGGGTCGTTTTCCAGACCCTCGAAGCGCCGGGCGAGCCAGTCAGGCACGCTCGCACCGGTCCGCGCGGCGAAGCCGGCTGTCTGCTTGAAATTCTGCACCGGCACGATGCCCGGCACGATCGGGATGGTGATCCCGGCGGCGCGGACGCGGTCGAGGTAGCGCAGGTAGACGTCATTGTCGAAGAAGAACTGGGTGATGGCCCGCGTCGCGCCGGCATCGACCTTGCGCTTAAGCATCTCGATGTCGGTGTCGAGCGAGGGGCTCTCGGGATGCCGCTCGGGATAGGCCGAGACCGAGACCTCGAAATCACCGATCGCCTTGATGCCGGCGACGAGCTCTGGCGAGCCCTCGTAACCGCCGGGATGGCTCTCGTATTTCGTGCCGACGCCGCCGACGGGGTCACCGCGCAGCGCCACGATGTGGCGCACGCCGGCCGACCAGTAGTCGCGGATCACCTCGTCCACCTCGGACTTGGTCGCGGCGACGCAGGTCAGATGGGCCGCCGGCTTGAGTGCCGTGTCCTTGATGATGCGCGAGACGGTGGCGTGGGTGCGCTCGCGGGTCGAGCCGCCGGCACCATAGGTGACCGAGACGAAGGAAGGCTCCAGCGGCGCGAGCCGCTCGACCGATTCCCACAGCGTGGTTTCCATCTCTTCCGTCTTCGGCGGGAAGAACTCGAAGGAGACCTTCAGGCGGGAACGCGAGACATAGCGGCTGGGCTTGTAGGCGGAGGACATCAGGCGACCTCGATGGCAGGTGCCGCCGGCAGGACCGGGGCGTCGTTGACGATGCGTGGGTCGCGGCCGACCCAGATGGAGACGGTGAGCGTGTCACCGCCGGAATTGTCGGGCGCGAGAGTGGTGAAGCGGATCGGCGTCAGGCCGGCCGCGGCCATCCAGCCTTCGATCACATCGCGCGCGAAACCGAGGCGGCGATGCGCCTGGACCTCACGCAGGAATTCCTGTTCGTGCGGGGCGAAGTCAACCACGACGAGACGTCCGCCGGGGCGCAGCACGCGCGCCGCCTCGCGGATGGCACGGGCGCCGTCGTCGAGGAAATGCAGGACCTGGTGGATGATGACACCATCATAGGCGTCGCGCGGCAGGGCGAGCGAATAGATGTCGCCGGTGCGCACGGAACAATGGCGGATCCCGGCGCGGTCGAGCGCTGCGCGTGCCAGGGTCAGCATTTCCGGGCTGGCGTCGATGCCGAGGCCGCGATCAATGTCGGGCGCGAAGAGCTCCAGCATCCGACCGGTGCCGGTGCCGAGGTCAAGCAAGGACCGCAGTTTCGTGCCAGACAGCGCATCGCGCACCGCCTTCTCGACCCGTTCCTCGGGAACATGAAGGGCCCGCAGCCGCCCCCAGTCGGCGGCATGACGGCTGAAGAAGGCCTGCGCCTCGGCTGAACGCTTCGCGCGCACCGCGGCGAGCCGCTCGCGGTCGCTGGCAAGGATGGCATCAGCCGGATCGACCAGCGCCGTGAGCGCTGCGACGGTGCGGGCGCCCGCCCCCTCGCCCGCGGCGCGGAAGAAGGCCCAGGAGCCTTCCTTGACCCGCTCGACGAGCGCTGCTTCCAGGAGAAGCTTGAGATGGCGTGAGATGCGCGGCTGCGACTGGCCGAGAATATCGACCATGTCGGTCACCGTCAGTTCGGCCTCCGCCAGCAGCGCGAGAAGGCGCAGCCGGGTCGGTTCGCCGACGGCACGCAGAACCGCCACGGCGTCGTCGAACGCATAGGCGGCCGCAGGGGCCCGAAGGGGTTTGCCGAAGGACAGGGTCACAGGTCTCACTCACATATAAAGATATCTTTATGCCCGTTTGCGACCTGTGGCAAGGGGCATTCGGAACGGCGAAGGCGTCGACCGCAAGCACCATGTTCCTTTTTTGTTCTTGAGCGCCTGCCGGGTCTCTGCTAGCTCTGAGCCATGGCCCGTCCCCGCCCCTCACCGGTTCAAGACGATCTCGCCGCCCGCCTGAACAGCGGTGGAATGGAGGCTGCGGCGGCCCGCATCTTCGGCCTCGACACCGCCAGCGCCCTCGATCTGTCATCGGGTCCGGCGGTCGGCGAGGCCCGGCGGCGCGGGCGCGGCACGCTGACCAACGCCTCGGGGCGGTTCGAGATGGAGCGCCGGGAGGCCGTCGACGACGGATGGGGATCTCTCGAGGAACTGCCCGCGCTCGCCACGACGGTGACCGAGGAGAAGGCCAAGCGGATCATCACCCGGAACGATTCGCCCGATCTGTCCTTCGACCGGTCGATCAATCCCTACAGGGGCTGCGAGCACGGCTGCACCTACTGTTTCGCCCGACCGACCCATGCCTATATGGGCCTCTCACCCGGCCTCGATTTCGAGACACGGCTGTTCGCCAAGCCCAATGCGGCAGACCTTCTGGAAAAGGAGCTGGCGGCGCCAGGCTACCAGCCGCGCACCATCGCGCTTGGTACCAATACCGACCCCTACCAGCCGATTGAGAAGCAGTGGATGCTGACCCGGCGCATCCTCGACGTGCTGGAGGCGACGAATCACCCCGTGGGGATCGTCACCAAGAGCCATCTCGTCACCCGTGACATCGACATTCTCGCCCGCATGGCAGCCAAGGGCCTCGCCAAGGTAGCGCTGTCGGTGACGACGCTCGACGGCAAGCTCGCCCGCTCGCTGGAGCCGCGCGCCGCGACCCCGGCGAAGCGGCTGGAGGCCATCCGCCTGCTGTCGCAAGCGGGGGTTCCGACTGCGGTTCTCGTCGCGCCGATCATCCCTGCCGTCAACGACGCGGAGATCGAGCGCATCCTCGATGCGGCCTGGCACATGGGCGCCCGCGAGGCCGGCTATGTCCTCCTGCGCCTGCCGCACGAGATCCGCGACCTGTTCCGCGAATGGCTGGTGGCGAACCGGCCGGACGCTGCACGCCACGTCCTCTCCCTCGTGCAGCAGACCCGTGGCGGCAAGGATTACGACGCGACCTTCCACCTGCGGCAGAAGGGCACCGGCCCCTTCGCCTGGATGATCGGCCGCCGGTTCGACGTGGCGCGCGAGCGTATCGGCTTCAACAAGCGGACGCTGCGGCTGGACAGCGGGCAGTTTACGCCCCCTGCCCGCAAGGGAGCGGCCGCTGCCGAGCAATTGACGCTGTTCTGAAGGGATACCGCATGAAACCCGCCCCCGCCGCCATCGCCCTGGTCACGCTCGGTGTCGACGACCTGCCCCGCGCCACGCGCTTCTACAGCGATCTCGGCTTCGAGAAGTCTGCCTCGCAGAGCCAGACCTCGGTCAGTTTCTTCAGGGCCGGCGGGGTCGTCCTTTCCCTCTTCGATCGCCGCGCCCTCGCCGAGGATGCGGGACTGCCGGTCGCGCCGCGGGCCCCCTTCGGCGGGGTCACCATCGCCCGGACCCTGCCCTCGCGCGAAGCGGTCGACGACGCCTATGCCCATGCCCTGGCGCATGGAGCCACGGCGCTGAAGCCGCCGCAGGAGGTTTTCTGGGGCGGCTATTCCGGTTACGTCGCCGATCCCGACGGCCACCCGATCGAACTCGCCTGGAACCCGTTCTTCCCGCTGCGCGAGGACGGCTCGGTCGACCTGCCGATGTGAAGGGCAGCGCCGGTCAGTTTCCGGCGGCCATTCCGTCGCCGAACATGTAGCGAAGACCGACACGGAACTCGTGCGCTGCCACCGTCGTGCGATAGGCCCCGCCGGCGTTATCGGCAAAGCGCAGCGCGCCCATATGCATGTATCGATAGCCGAGATCGATCTTCGTCTGCGGTGTCAGATCGATGGTCACGCCGGCCATGGCGGCCCAGGCGAGGGTCCACTTGACCGTGGCGACGAGGTTTGGCGTGCGGGTCGTCTCGCCGAGCAGCGCAGCAGCGGGCACCGGCGTCGAGATATAGCCGGAGGCGGCGAGACGGGCAGTGCCGATGCCGATGCCGAGATAGGGCGTGACGCCGCCCCAGCCGCCGAGGTCGACATAGGCGTTGACGAGCAGCGAATGGGCGGTGACGCCGAAACGGTCGGTGCGGGCGGGTACTGGCAGCGGACCGGCATAGGCCCAGTTGCCCTCGGGCGGCGCGAAGCCCGAGAGCCGCGCCGTCGAGCGGATGTCGAGCGTCGTGTCGAGGCGCAGCCATTTGTACTTGAAGCCGGCACCGAGGCCGGCGCCGAAACCCGTGCCGGCGCGCGTGTCGCGCAGGTCAACCCAGGCCCCGGGGGCCAGATTGACGGCGTCGAAATAGCGCGCGGCAGGGCGACGGAAGAAGCTGGCAGTCAGGTCGCCGCGCATGTACCAGCCCGACGAGAAGTCCTCCGCCAGGACCGGGGGCAGCAGTGGCGCAGACGGCGCGGCGCCGCGCGTGTCGGCAGCAAGAGCCGGCGGTGTGGCGGCGAGCACCAGGCAGGCCATGGCGACGGCCGAAAGGCGGGTTCCGTTACGCAGCCACATGGTCGGACCTGTCATCGACTCGTTTCCTGCAACGCGCGGGGGAGGCCCGGCCGTCAGACGCGGGGAGAAGCCAGTCCAGTGTCGGAAATGCGGGTTAAGGTCGCCTTAAGGTTAAAAATTAACCGTTCCGCCACACTCCCCGGCCCATGGAAAACGGCGCGGGCCAGGCCCGCGCCGTCTTGTCCGCGCAGTGGCGGTCGGGTCAGTAGCGGGCGACGATTGGCTCGGCCGGCACGGCGCAGGCGCAATTGAGCGACCAGCGCATGCCGATCTTGATCTCGTGAGCGGTCAGGCGGCTGGCCTGGATGGTCTCCCGGCCCGCCCGCGGCTGACCCGTGGCAGGGTCACGCAGCAAGAGCGCCGGCATGTCGCCGAGCGAGAGATAGCGGTAGCCGGCTTCCAGCGTCAGCCGCTCGTTGACCTTGTAGCCGACGCCGGCCATCAGCGCCCAGGCGAAGCTGGTGCGCGACACCGAGGTGGCATAGCCACCGAGCGAGCCCGTCGCTCCGGTCACCGTGTTGAAGCCGGTCGAGCTGTCGGTGAAGCCGCTCACCGTCGTGTGGGCGAAGCCGAAGCCGGCGCCGAGATAGGGCGTCAGGCAGCCGATCTGGCAGAAGGTGCCGAGATCGACATAGAAATTGGCTAGGCCGACCATCGAGCGGGTGTTGCCGTGATAGAGATTGGTCTGGGCGGTGGTGCCGCCGCCAGCGGCGAAATTGACGTAGTCGAGGCCGCGCAGCTGGCCGCCGGCGCGGAACTCGCCGGTCAGATCGGCGCGGAACCAAGAGTTGAACTGGTAGCCGACGCCGATGCCGATCGACACCGTTTCCGAATGAGACTTCATGCGCAGCGCATAGTCGTTGACGCCGCCGGTGCCGGCACGCACCTGGGTGCCGTTCTGCATCACGGCGAAATTGCCAATCGTATGGGCGGCCACACCGATGTCGCCGCGCAGGTACCAGCCGCCGCTCTCGGCGGGCTGCACCACCGGAACCGACTGGCGCAGAACGGGCGCGACGTCTGCCGCGGTGGCGGCGGTGGAAACGAGCGCCGCCGCGGCGGCGAGGACGGCTGAAGAGTGGCGGCGCATGGCGATGTCCTGGCGGGGGCCGCATCCTTCACGGGGCAGCCGGAGGTTCAACGCCAGAAAAATCGCAGAGATTGCTTAAGGGCGGCTTAACCCTAACGAACATGGTCAATGCCGCGTAAAGAGACCGGGCCCCGCGCCGGCACGAGGATCAGGCGGCGGCCTTGGCCACGGCCGCGACGATCTGGTCGACAACGGTCTCGACGAGTTCCCGGTCGTCCCCTTCCGCCATGACGCGGATGACGGGCTCGGTCCCCGAGGGGCGGATGACGAGGCGACCATGGCTGCCGAGCTTCAGCTTGGCGTCGTCGATGGCGGTGACGACGCTCGTCGCCTCCAGCGGCTTGCCGCCCTTGAACCGCACGTTCTTGAGGATCTGCGGCAGCGGCTCGAATCGATGGCAGACCTCGGAAACGGGCCGGCCCATCTTGAGCACGACCGCCAGCACCTGCAGGGCGGCGACGAGGCCGTCACCCGTCGTCGAATAGTCCGACAGGATGATGTGGCCGGACTGCTCGCCGCCGACATTGAAGCCATGCTCGCGCATATGCTCCAGCACATAGCGGTCGCCGACAGGAGTGCGGGCGAGTTGCAGGCCGAGTCCGCCGAGGAACCGCTCCAGCCCGAGATTGGACATGACGGTGGCGACGATCCCCGGCTGGGCGAGGCGGCCGTCCTCCAGCCAGGACTGCGCCACGACCGCCATCAACTGGTCGCCGTCGACCACATGGCCCTTCTCGTCGACGATCAGCACGCGATCGGCGTCGCCGTCGAGAGCGATGCCGATATCGGCGCGCATCTCGCGCACCTTCTCGACCAGCGTTTCCGGGTGGGTGGAGCCACAGGCATCGTTGATGTTGAAGCCGTCGGGCTTGTCGCCGATCGTCACGACCTCGGCGCCAAGTTCCCAGAGCGCCGCCGGGGCCACCTTGTAACCGGCGCCGTTGGCGCAATCGATGACGATGCGTAGGCCCGACAGGTCGAGGTTGCGCGGCAGGGTGCGCTTGGCGAATTCGATGTAGCGCGCCTGGGCGTCGTCGATGCGCTTGGCGCGCCCCAGGAGCCGCGAGGCGGCGAGCTGGCGCGACAGGTCCTGGTCGAGCAGCGCCTCGATCTCGCGCTCGACCTCGTCGGAGAGCTTGTAGCCATCGGGTGCGAAGAGCTTGATCCCGTTGTCGTCGAAGGGATTGTGGGAGGCCGAGATCATCACGCCGAGATCGGCCCGCATGGAGCGCGTCAGCATCGCCACGGCCGGCGTCGGCATCGGGCCGACCAGCAGCACGTCCATGCCCACCGAGGTGAAGCCGGCGACCAGCGCGTTCTCGATCATGTAGCCGGACAGCCGCGTGTCCTTGCCGATCATCACGCGGTGACGATGGGTGCCGCGCTGGAACGCGACGCCGGCCGCCTGCCCCACTTTCATCGCGAATTCGGGCGTGACCGGGAAGGCGTTGGCGCGGCCGCGAATGCCATCTGTACCGAAATACTTGCGGGGCATGGGCGAACTCTCGTGCGGCTTCGGAAGGTCTTGGGCTGCGATTCGATGCGATCAGGCGGTCCGCACCTTATAGGCGCAGGCGCCGCCGATGTCCCCGGGCGCGGTTCACATATGGTAAGCAACGATGACAGTGGCCCGGACCGGTCGACCGGGTGGCACCACGCTCGGGCGCCCGGCGCGGCTCAGCGCTTGAAATAGGGCTCGACCGGGCCGGTCAGCTTGATGGTCAAAGGGTTGCCGAAACGGTCCTTGGCGGCGCCGGCGGTCACGCGGATCCACCCTTCCGACACGCAATACTCCTCGACATTGGTCTTCTCGACGCCCTTGAAGCGGATGCCGACCTCACGCGAGAGAACGGCCTCGTCGTAGAAGGGGCTGCGGGGATCGGTCGACAGGCGGTCCGGCAGGGTCGGCGCATCGGTCAAGGCAGGCTCCTCGCGGGCTGGCAGGATCTTTCTCCCGACATAGACGTCCACCCGCCCCCTGCCAAGACCGCCGGGACCCGGCACCCGGGTGCGTCGACCGGCGGGACGGCGCAAAATGCCTCGCATCCGGCGGCGGAACCGGCCCGAGCCATGCCGACATGATGCGCGGCCGCGCGCGACCAGTCCGGACGACGTCCGGCATTCCGTGCCACGGAAATACAATCTGAATTCCCGAACCATCGTCATTGGCGGATTGCCGCCGCCGACTCAGTATTCATCTGTTGCGATGCAGCAAATATATCAGCTTCCGTTTGGTTATATCGACGGGAATAATTCTGTCTGGCAGGTCCAGACGTGCTAGACTCGCGGCCGGGCGGCAAGGATCGAGGAGATTGACATCATGGATCGGCGATTTTTTCTGTTGAGCCTGGCAGGCGGCATCGTTGCGGCGACCGTTGTCGGGTCGGTAGCGGAAGCGGCGCCTGAGGCCGCGCCCACGCTTGACGGCGTCCGCGGCGCGCTCGGCGCCGGCGAAACGATGGAGATGCAGCGCGGCGGCCGCGGGGGTCGAGGCGGCGGCGGCCGTGGTGGCGGGTTCCGCGGCGGTGGCGGTCGGTTCCGTGGCGGCGGCGGATTCCGCGGCGGGTTCCGAGGCGGCGGGTTCAGGCCGGGACGTGGCTTTCGCCGGGGCTGGGGCGGCCCGGGCTGGGGCGGCCCTCCGCGCCGCTGCTTCGTCAACCGCTGGGGTGAGTGGGTCTGCCGCCGTCCGGCCTGGTAAAGGCCACCGGCACAGCACGGATGGCATCTGGAAGCCCGGCCTCGCGCCGGGCTTTCTTCATGGCGCCCACAGGCCGTCGAGACCCAGCCGGACCAGTTTGTAGCCGTCGGTATGGCACGCGCCGAAACCGCATTGCACGATGACGGCGCCCAGATTGACCAGCACCAGCACGATGAGATAGGCGGCCGCGAAATCCGCGATGCGTGCCAGGGCGGGGAAGTCCTCCGCATGCAGGCGCGCGACCCGCCTTTCGCCGCCGAAGGCAGCGAGCGCGACGGCATGGGCCGCGATCAGCGCCGTGGCGATGATCACCGACCAGACCGGCATGTGCAGCCCGAACACCGCAGAGCCGACATATGCATGATCCGGCCGCGGCGTGATGTCGAGCAGGGTCTGGCGCACCGACACGATCAGCAGGAGCAGCGAGAAGATGAGGCTGATCCCCGTGTTGCGATGGGAGAAGGCGCGAAAATTCTGGACGATGGCGAAGCCGACGCCGAACATCGCCACGCGTTGCAGAAGGCACAGGGGACAGGGCAGCTCCCCGTTGACGAACTGCAACACCAGGGCCGCCGTCAGCACGCCCTCGATGACGACCAGCATCGCCAAGAGCGTCAGATAGTTGAGCCCCGCCGTCAGCCGCTCGGCACGGGAGACAGGCACCTCCACCGCAACCGCTCCGCCCAGCATGGTCAGGCCCACCACAGGGGCAGTGCGGCCGGACCGACCTGCAGCCATGGCATGCGGAAGCCGTATTCGGGACTGTAGACCTCGAACAGGAAGAGCCAGACGAAGAGGCAGAGGCAGGCGAAGAGGCTGGCGAGCGCCGCCCAGCGTGGCCCGAACTGGCCGAGAAGGATGGCGAGCACCAGCGTCGCGAAAACCCCGACCATCATGACCGTCTAGCCCCCGCACGGCCGCCCTTGCCGGCGCCGCAACTCCGGCAAGGAAAACGTGCGATGCCGGGCCGGAGCGGTCAAGCTAGAAAGTCATGCCAGCGGCGGGGCCGGGTCCTCGGGCGCTCACGCCCGATCCTTAGCCCTGTCCATCTGCCCACGCCGCTGCAGCCAGAGCGCCACGAGCCAGCAGAACAGGGCCCATGCGGCACCGAGGCACCACCCGGCAAGGACGTCGGTGGGCCAGTGGACGCCGAGATAGATGCGGCTGATGCCGATCATCACCGTCATCGCCACCGCCACGGCGAGGAAATAGGCGTGAACCCGGCGCGGCGCGTCGAGACGCGTCAGCAGAACGCCGAGCGTCAGGTAGGTCACGGCCGAGATCATCGCATGACCACTCGGGAAGCTGGCGGTGAGTTCCACCGGCGCCTGGGGGATGAGGTCCGGGCGCGGCCGGTCGAAGAGCATCTTCAACCCGTGGCTGAGCAGCGTGCCGCCCGTCACTGCCAGCACCACGAACAGCGCCGCCGCCCGCTTGCCGACGAGCACGAGATAGACCGCCGTCACCACGACGATGAGGGTGAGCACCGCGAACCCGCCCAGTGCGGTGATGTCCCGCATGACCCCTGGCAGCCAGCCGGGTCCTGGTCCCTGGGCGAGGTTGGCAGGATCGCGGAAGAGCAGCAGCAGTGCCCTGTCGAAGGCCTCGCTCTCCCCTTCGGCGACGATATCCGCCAGCCGAAGGAAGGCGAGGATCCCGCCCGCAATCACCACCAGGGCGATGACGAGGCCGATCTCCTCCCGCAGCAGGCGGAAGAAGCGCGGGCCGAACCGGGAGGCGAGGTTGGTCATCGCCGTGTCGTGGCGCCGGCGCAGTGCAGCGTCAAGGGCGGGTCATTCGACAAATCGGCAGATGCCGCGGGAACCGGAGCGGCTGCCCGGTGTTGGACTGCAGGGTGGGGCTGCTCATGCGAAGAGGAAGCGACATGGAACGCAGGACTTTCCTGACCGCACTGGCCGGCGGCCTGGCCGTCACCTCCACAATGGGAATGGGCCTCGCCCAGGCCGCGCAGACCATCCCGACCCCGGCGACCAACCTCGCGGCTGTCAGGTCGGTGCTGCAGCCGGCCGCACCGCTCCCCGATGCGCCCGAGGAGATGCAGCGTCGCCGCTGGCGCAGGCGCGGCCGGTGGGCTCCACGCCGGCGCTGGATGCGCAGCCGTCGCCGACGCTGCTTCATCAACCGTCGCGGCTTGCGCGTGTGCCGCTGGTCCTAAACCAGCCGCTTGTGTGAGCTGACGGAGAACGGACCGGCTGCCCCCTCGGCCGGTCCGTTTTTTCATGGTCACGGCCACAATCGCATCCGGCTTAACGAAGGTGCAAACAAGTCCGCGCCATGGTGGGCGATCAGGCGGATGCCCCCTTCACGTTCACCCGTGCCCGCCCGAGGATCGTCCGTGCACGAGTTTCTTAGCCCTCGCACCATTGCCTTGGCGGTCGTCATCATCGCCTTGACGACGGGGGCTCTGCTTTTGGTGTCGTCGCGCCAGAACAACGACCAGAAAAGCCTGGTCACCTGGGGCATTGCCAACATCCTCGGCGGCTTCGGCGTGGCCATGGTGTCCCTGCGCGGTTTCGTGCCGGACATGATCACCATCGTCATCGGCAATGCGCTGATCGTCCTCTGCTACAGCCTCAATGCCAAGGGCACGCTAGACTTCTGCCGCCGCAAGGTCGCCTGGGGCTGGGTCGCGGCACCCGCGGTCCTGTGGCTGGCGCTCTGCCTCTGGCCCGCCTTCCTCTCCAGCGTCGAATGGCGGCTGGTCGTCGGCTCGGGGCTCGTCGCCGCCGCCTCATTCACCGCGGCCATCGCCCTCTGGACGCTCAAGGACGAGCATCTCGTCACCCGCAAGCCTGCCGCCTTCTGGCTCTTCTTCCACGGCTGCGTCTTCACCATTCGCATGATCCCACCCTTGATCTCAACGGTTCCCGCCTCCAACGAGATCACCGCTTCCCCGATCGTGACGCTGATCATGGTGGAATCCCTCGTCCACGTGACGCTGATCTCCTTCCTGCAACTGTCCCTGATCAAGGACCGCGCCGAGGAACGCTACCGCCGCGCCGCCGAGACCGACGTTCTCACCGGACAGCCGAACCGCCGGGCCTTCATGGACCGGGCCGACAGGCTGGTGTGTGACAGCGATCACTGGCCGGCCTGCATGCTTGTCATCGATGTCGACCGCTTCAAGGCCATCAACGACTCGGTCGGCCATGCCGGCGGCGACGCGGTCCTGGTCAAGGTGGCCGAGACCATCCGCTCGCATCTGCGCTCCACCGACACGTTCGGCCGCATCGGCGGCGAGGAATTCGCCGCCCTCCTCCCCAACACGACACTGCAATCCGCCGCCGTCATCGCCGAGGGCCTGCGCGCCCGCATCGCCGGCCTCGCCATCCATGCCGCGGGCGAGACGGTCCATGTCTCCATCAGCATCGGCGTCTCGGCCATTGCCGGCGGCAAGCCCGACCTCGACCACCTCATCGACCGCGCCGATGCGTGCCTCTACGAGGCCAAGCGCACCGGCCGCAACCGCGTCGTCGCGCGCGAGGACGGCATGCGTCTCGCAGGGTGAAGCAGCGGGGCTTGACCCCGCCCCTGCGATCGCGGCGAAGTCACGGCAGGCCCCGCCCTAAAGGCCGACCGCGGAGGTTCCATGCGCCCGACGACCCTCGCCCTCGCCTGCCTTGCCCTCGCCTGCCTCGCCCACGGCCCTCACGAGGCATTGGCCCAGACCAAGGGCAAGGACGCCGCCGGCACCGCACCGCAGGCCGAGACGGCGCCGGTCGGTCCGGCCGCGATCGGCGGCACCTGGACCGGCACCTATACCTGCCTGCAGGGGCGCACCGGCCTGACCCTGACCATCGATGAGGCGAGCCCCGAGCGGGTGCGGGCGACGTTCCATTTCTATGCCGACCCGAGCAATCCCGCCGTTCCCTCCGGCTGCTTCAGCCAGACCGGCCGCTATGACCCGGCGAGCCGCCGCCTGACGCTGGCCGGCGGCCGCTGGATCGTCCGTCCGCGCGACTACGAGACTGTGGGGCTGACCGGCACCCTGGACAGTGCGGGGGCGGTCCTCGCCGGCCGCGTGACCCAGGCCGAGGGCTGCACCACCTTCCGGCTGGAGCGCCGCCCGCCACCCGAGACGGCGCCGGTGGGCTGCGGAGTGAGCGCGGGAGTGAGGTGAGCCGCGCCCTCGCCTTTTTCGCCGGCCTCGGCTGAACCCCTTTTACCCGCCCCTCACCACCCTGCCCTCGAGCGGATAGGCCGGGTCCGTATAGCCGGGCGTCGACGGATGGCCCGCCGGCACCAGCCGGTCGACCAGCGCCTCGTCAGCCCTTGTGAACTGATAGCCAGGCGCGCCGAGATAGTCCTCCAGTTGCGCCATGGTCCGCGGGCCGGCGATGGCGGCGGTGACGAAGGCATTGTTCAGCACCCAGGCGGTGGCGAACTGGCCCGGCGTGATGCCGCGCTTCTCCGCATGGGCCTTCAGCTTCTGGGCGATGACGAGCGATTCCTTGCGCCATTCCGTCTGCAGCATCCGGGCGTCGGCGCGCCCGGCGCGCGAGCCTTCCGGCGGCGGCGCCTTGGGGTCGTATTTGCCGGAGAGAATGCCGCGGGCGAGCGGCGAATAGGGCACCACGCCGAGGCCGTAGAAGCCGCAGGCCGGCAGGTGCTCGACCTCGGGCATGCGGTTCATGGCGTTGTAATAGGGCTGGCTGACAACGGGGCGGTCGATGCCCATGCGGTCGGCGAGGTTGCAGATCTCGGCGATGCGCCAGGAGCGGTGGTTGGAGACGCCGTAATGGCGAATCTTGCCTTGGGCGACGAGATCGCCCAGGGCCCGCACGGTCTCCTCCAGCGGCGTCGAATGATCCTCCTTGTGCAGGTAGTAGATATCGATCACGTCGGTGCCGAGCCGCTTCAGCGAGGCCTCCACGGCCCGCATCATGTAGAGGCGCGACAGGCCGCGGTCGTTGGGGCCGGGTCCCGTGGGATTGGCGAGCTTGGTCGCCAGCACCCAGTGCGAACGGTCGGCCTTGATGGCGCGGCCGGTGATCTCCTCCGAGCGCCCCTCGGTATAGACGTCCGCCGTATCGATGAAATTGACGCCAGCCTCCTTGGCCCGGGCGATGATGCGGGCGGAGTCCTTTTCGTCCGTCGGCCCGCCGAACATCATCGTGCCGAGGCAGATCGGCGAGACCTTGAGGCCGGAGCGGCCGAGATTGCGGGGCGTCATGGGAGGGATCCTCATCGAAAGGGGGCCCATGATCGCGCCCGATCGTCCGGCTGACCATACCCCCAGTCGGGCAGGTGCTCCCCCGCCGGGGAGGCCCTCAGTGCTGCCGCAGCAGCCGCTTCAGACCGCTCGCCGCATGCGGATCGGCGAAGTGGAACAGCGCCGTCGAGCGGATCGCGTCCGCGTCGCATTCCTCGTTCGTGTGGATCGTCCGGTAGCCGTAGAACAGGTAGAGCGTGCCGGGCACCAGCCGGATATGGCGGATGAGCGGCGACTGGCGGTCATAGAGCATGCGCAGCATGCGCTGGGACAGCGCATTGTCGAGGATGACCTTGTCGACGAGGTTGCCGGCATAGGAGGACCGCACCCGCCGGGTGTTCGGGATGATGAGCAGGTCGCCCGGTGTGCCGTGGTCCGGCATGATGATGGGGATCAGCGCCGTCAGCATGTAGGAATCGTAGTGGAAGGTGAGCGAATTGGCGCGGGCGAGGCGGCCGGACAGGCAGCGCAGCACCTGATAGAATTCGACATCGGGCGCCGGCCGGCCGGTGCTGTGCTCATAGATGCCCCGGCACAGGGCGACGAAGGCCGGATCCGATGAAAGGGAGCGCAGGAAGGTCCCATCGAGGCGGTCGGCTCCCTTGAAGTCCAGATAGTTTCCGCCGTTGGCAGCAACCTCGCGCCGGACGAAATCCTGTGCCGCGGCGAGGTCCGCGGGACTGACGAAATCGCCGATGGCGGCATAGCCGTCCCGGTCGATCTGACCGACGATCGCGGCGGCATCTGGCGATGAAAATGAAGGCGCAGATTGTGGCATGGATGCCGGCATGGCAGGCCCTCGGCACAATGGACTGGCGGAGCGACGCCCGGAGGCGAGGTGTCGGTCATCGATCAGCAAACATCGTGCCGAGACAGACAACCATCATGCCGGTGGCCGGCGGGACCTTGAGGCCGGAGCCGCCGAGCTTGCCGGGCGTCATAATTACCTACGGGAACAAGGAACCGCCCCTCGAAAGGAGACGCGATCCAGCTTGATCGACCGGCGCGGCGGAAGACTCCTCAATAAGCCGTCCAGCCGCCATCAGTCGCATAAATGCCGCCTGTGAAGTTGGAAGCCTCGGCCGACAGCAGGAAAAGCATCATCGAGACCTGTTCGGCGACCGTGGCCGGCCGCTTGGCCGAGTCGGCATAGGACAGCAGGCTGTCGATCTTGACCCGCCCCATGCCCGGCCCGGAAGCCGCCTTGGCCGCCTCCATCACCAGCACGCCCGCACGTTCCACCATCGGCGTGTCCGTGGCGGCCATGTTCACCGAGTTGATCCGGATACCATAGGGCGCATAGTCGACGGCGGCATTCTTGGTCAGTCCGTTGACCGCGTGCTTGCTGGCGACATAGGCGGGATTGCCAGCGAGGCCGGTCATGCCGGCGATCGACCCTACATTGACGATCGCGCCTCCCCGCCCCTGCGCGACCATCTGTTTCAGTTGCGCCCTCATGGACCGGAACACGCCCGTCGCGTTGACACGGAGGACGTTGTCCCAGTAGGCGTCCGTGGCCTCGTGGATCGGGGCGAAGATGAGATCGCGTTGCCGCGCGAAATCGGGCGGATCGCCCGAAAAGACACCGTCCATGACGCCGGCATTGTTCAATGCCAGATCAAGGCCGCCGAAGCCGTCAACGGCCGCCTTGACCATACGGTCGCAGACGGCAGCATCGGCAACATCCCCATAAACGAAGGTCGCCTTTCCACCAGCAGCCTTGATCCGATCGATCGTCGCGCCCCCGAGATCCTGGATCCAATCGACGCCAACGACATTGGCGCCCTCCCTGGCGGCCCGCGCAGCCGCGGCGGCCCCCATGCCTCGGGCGCAGCCCGTGACGATCATCGTCTTGCCCTTGAAGCGGTCGGGAATGAAGAATTCCGGTTCCGCCGGGGGAATGTCCCTGACGCCGACGCCTCGCGGCTGGGCGGCGGCAGGCGTAGTCGTGACGGCCTGCCCCCCGCCGAGCGCCGCCGCCGTGCCCGCGGCGAGGGCCATTCCCTTGATGACGTCCCTGCGTTCCATCTGAGCTTCCTCCTGTTCCGCGTCTCCGCTAAAGCCCGGCGCGCAGGAACAGCATGGTGCTGATCCATGGCCGGACCGGCGCTCCAACTGTGTCGCGGACTGCCCCGCTCGGAAACGTGGCAGCGACATGTCCCTGCAGCATGAGCCGCCGCGAGATGAACCATTTGGCGGTCAGGTTGACCTCGGTCCCCAGATAGGTGCCCGCCAGGAACGACAGGGCCGGATTGCCCCCAAGATTGGTGGTGCTGTCCGCAGTGAAGACCCACAACTGCGGGACCAGTTCGACCTGCTGGTGCGGCCGCAGGCGCAGCTGGATGCGATGGGTCGAGAGATTGCTGTTCTGGAAGATCTTGAAATGATTGATCCCCTGCACCCAGCGCTCGCCGTTCTCGCCCGACAGCAGCGGATCCCAGCGCTCGAAGCGGCTTGTCGCGGGATTGTCGCCGGAGAACGAGGCGTATCGGTAAGAGATTGTCGGGGACCAGGGGAGCGTCGCGGCGAAAGCATACCCGACCTCAGCCGTCCAGCCGAAGGCCTGCATGTTCATCCGCGGGTTGCGTTGCAGCGCCGCCTCCGCGGCGATGAACGGACCCGCCGATGCCGGGCTGGGCTGCCAGCGGACGCGCGCGTTATAGACTTGAAGACCCTGCCTGCTGAGGGTCTGCGTCGTGGTGAAATAATTGAAACTGGACTGCGGGACGTGAAGGTATGCCGCCCCCAGTTCGAAGCCGCCGGGCAACCGCGTCTCCGCATTGATGCCGAGAATCCTGGTCCGGGTGTCGATCTCGGGCAACTCGTCGGGATCGAGGAAAAAGGCCTCGATCTTGGTATTGTTATAGCGGGCCTGGAGCAGCACGAGCATGTCCGCGGCCCATCGCGGGTTCGACTGCAGCGCCGCCCGGCTGGCGCCATTCGACGCCGTGTTGGCAATGAGGAAGCCATCGCCGATGCTGAACCGTTGGCGACCGGCCGAAGCATTGACGACGAAGCGGTTTCCCGTCTCGGTCGTTACCCCGCCGACGATCCCGACAAAGGCATCCTCGACGCCGAAATGCGCCCGTGGCTGATTGGTGAAAAGCTCCTGCCCAATCGAACCGCTGGTGATGCCACTGATCCCGCCATAGATGCTGACGTTTTCCGACAGAGGCGTAATGCCGTAAAGGCCCGTGTGGACAAAGCCCTCGACCCAGTTGCTGTAGCCCGCACCGGCCGAACGGCCACGGACCAGCGGATTGCCGGCCAACAACGGGCCGGGATTGCCGTACCAGGCATTGTTGTTGCCATAATACATGCTGATCGACTCGAACCGCATCCTGAGGAAGGTCCCGGCGCGATCATAGAGGACGGGCAAATCGGACACCCGCCCCGTCAGGAGAGCGCCTCGTCCATCTGGGGCAGCAACAGCCGGACCGAGCGTCACCAAGACCGACACGGTCACACCACCGGTCTCGCCGGGTGACGTCGAAAGCACGGCCTTCGCGATCGGTGTACCGCGTCTGGCAAGGGCGAGATTGAACTCAGCCGTAACGCGCGAGAAGACATCGCCGGGAAACAGCCCGAGGCCCGATCGGATCCGATCCGCCAGGCGCTCGTCGACAGCCCGGTCCGGCGACGGATTCTCGATTCGGATATTCACCCTTTCGATCCGGGCGTCCTCAAGGATGGCAGCGGAAGATTGGGCCTGGCCCGAATCGGGCCGCATGGCGGCAAGGGCCATCGTGAGGCCCATCCCCAACCGAAGCCATGAACCGTGAGGCATGCGCCCAGCATTTGCCACGAGCGGTATCCATCTCCCACCTCGACAGCATCCGGCAAAAGGCGGCGCGTTGGAAGGCCTCGATTCCAAAGAATGCAGGTGCATCGTGCGCAGCCGGAACTGCGCGATCGCCCGCCGGCGGGCAGGATCCTCACGCCGCCTGGGCCAGCGCCGCCTTCAGCAGTTTCGTCGCCTGGTCGGCGGTCATCGGCTCGCCGAAGGCGAAGCCCTGGGCATAGTCGCAGCCGAGTTGGAACAGCTCCACGGCGTCTGCGTCGCTCTCCGCCCCTTCCGCCACAACCTCCATGCCGAGATCCTGGCCGAGCGCGATGATGGTGCGCAGGATCACCGGCCGGATGCCGCGCTGGTCGGCGCGCACGAAGCTCTTGTCGATCTTGATCGTGTCGAAGGGAAAGCGCTGCAGATAGGCGAGCGAGGAATAGCCGGTGCCGAAATCATCGAGCGACAGGCCGGCGCCGAGTTCGCGGATCCGGTGCAGCATCTGCGCCGCATATTCGGGATTCTCCATGACCAGGCTCTCGGTCAGTTCGAGCTTCAGAGAGCCGCGCGCCACGGTAGAGCGGGCGAGCACGCCCTTGAGGTCCTGCAGCAGATCGTGGCGCAGCAATTGCCGGCTCGACACGTTGACGGCGGTGAAGAGCGGCGGCTCCAGCGGCATGAGCTGCTGCCAGTTGGCGAGCTGGCGCGCCGCCCGGTCCATGACGAAGAGCCCGAGCTCGACGATGAGGCCGGTCTCCTCGGCGATGGCGATGAAATCGGCCGGCGGCAGGCGGCCGAGGCGCGGATGGTCCCAGCGCACCAGCGCCTCGAACCCGGCGAGCGTGCGGTCGGCGAGGCGCACGACCGGCTGGTAGACGATGGCGATCTCGCCGCGCTCCAGCGCCCGCCTGAGGTCGCTCTCCAGCGCCAGGCGGTCGCTCTTGTGGGCGCGCAGCGCCGGCTTGAACACCTCGATACGGTCACCGCCGAGGCGTTTCGCATGGTAGGAGGCGAGCTCGGCGTCCTTCAGCAGGTCGTCGCGCTTCCTCTGCGTGCCGTCGGCGAGCGCGATGCCGATGGAGCCGGTGAGGAAGATCTCACGCTCGCCGAAGGCGATGGGCGCGCGCAGCGCCTTGCGGATGGTCTCGGCGAAGCCGGTGATGCGCTCGGGCGTGCGTTCGGAGACGAGGATGATGCCGAACTGGTCGCCGTTGAGACGCGCCAGCGTGTCCTGGGGTTTCAACAGGCGGGCAAGGCGCCGCGACACGGTGAGGAGGATCGAATCGCCGACGGAGATCCCGACGGAATCGTTGACCTGCTTGAACCGGTCGATGTCGAGGACGAGCACGGTCGGGCGGCGCGGCTCATCACCGTGGCTGCTCATCAGCGCGGCATCGAGCCGGTCGAGGAAGAGCTCGCGGTTGGGCAGGCCGGTGAGATTGTCATGGACCGCGTCGTGCAGCAGCCGCTCTTCCGCCGCCTTGAACTCGGTGATGTCGGCGAGCGTGCCGACGAGGCGCACAACCTCGCCGTCCGAGCCGACCACCGGGCGGGCGCGCAGCATGATCCAGACGAAATGCCCGTCGGCGGAGCGCAGGCGGAATTCCTCCACCAGCCGGCCGCGGCGATGCTCGACCACCGTATCGAGGGTCGAGCGGATGCGGTCGCGATCGGCCGGGTGCAGCGCCTCGACGAATTTGGTGGCGGCGCCCTCAAGAGAACCACGCTTCAGACCGAGCTGCGTCTCCAGTTCCGGGCCGACCCAGATGCGGTTGGTTCCGACGTCCCAGTCGAAGATAATGTCGCCGGCCCCGGTGAGCGCCAGCGCCTTGCGCTCCGTGTCCGAGACCAGGCCGCGTGGCACGCCGGCACCGGAAAAGGCGTGCTGCATCACGGTGAAGCCGATCAGCATGACAAGCAGGACCAGCGCGCCGAGCAGGGCCGGGGCGGCGATCTCGTTGTTGAGGCGGCCGGAGACCATCAGGAGCGCCGCGCCCGACCAGACCATGAACAAGGCCCATGTCGGCAGCAGGTTGATGGCACGGTCGTAGCGCAGGAAGGACAGGTAGACGAGGATGATCGTGCCGAGGATTGTCACCGCCCCGATGCCGAGCCGGGCGATGCCGGCGGCGATCGGTGGATCGAACCAGGCCACCGTCACCATGCCGCCGGCGAAGGCGAGCCACACCGCCATCAGCACCGTGTAGCGCACATGCCAGCGGTTGAGGTCGAGATAGGCGAAAAGGAAGATCATCAGCGTGGCGGAGAGGATCGCTTCCGCGACCGCGCGCCAGAAGGCCACCGCCGCCGGCCCCAGTTCCATGACCCGCGTCCAGAAGCCGAAATCGAGCGCCAGCGTGCCCAGCACCGCCCAGGCGAGCAGGGCCGCGGCCGGGAACATCAGCGAGCCCTTGACGACGAAAAGGATCGTCAGGAACAGCGCCAGCAGCCCGGATATCCCGAGAATGATGCCGCGATAGAGGGTGAAGGAGTTCTCGCGCTCCTTGAAGGCGTCAGGCTGCCACAGCGTGATCTGCGGAATGCGGGGATCGTGCAGTTCGGCGACGAAGGTCACCGTCGTTCCCGGATCAAGGGTGATGAGGAAGACGTCCTGGTCGACCGCCGTCTGCCGCTCGGGGCGGAAGCCCTGGCTCGGCGTCAGCGACACCACCCGCTGGGCGCCGAGATCGGGCCGCAGGAGACCGGACCGGATCAGCCGGTAATGCGGCACGACGATGAGCCGGTCGACCTGCTCGTCGGTGGCGTTGGCGAGAGTGAAGACCGCCCAGACCGCGCTGGAATCAGTGCGTGTCTGGCGCACCTCCATGCGGCGCACGATGCCGTCGCTGCCCGGCGCCGTCGGAACCGAGACGCGGTCGCCCTCGCCCGGCACGAAGGACACGGCCCGGCCGAGATTGATCGCCGGCGACCCCGCGGTGACGGCCACGGACTCGGCGGCCAGCGCCTCGCCGGCGGCGAACGGTAGGCCGCAGGCGAAGACCAGCGCCACCAGCAGCGCGCGGAAATGGGCGAGGGTTTTGCTCACGGGAGACGGTCGGGGCTTTGTCGTGACCACTGGTTCTTGAACAGGCGTCACGCCATGAGCCCCGCTTGTGGCGCCAATACGGCGCCCGTTCACATGCACGAGACCTGACTTAGCCGGGTGACGCGGCGCGGAGCAAGCGTTCGAATAACGTTTTGGCGGCTAGTCCAGCGTTTTCGCGAAGCGCTTGAAGTCCTCCGGCCGGATACCCGTTCCCGCCCCCGGCGCTTCGGGCCTCAGGAGGTCGCCGTGCCGCACGGTCACGGGCTCCTCGAAACAGGCGGCGATCCACGGAATATACTCGAAGAACTGGGTCGCCGGATGCCAGAAGGACAGGTGCGCATGGACCTGTCCCATATCGCCGGCATGGGCGACGACGGGCAGTCGCGCGGCGTGGGCGGTCTCGGCGACCCGGATATATTCGGTGATGCCGGCAAGCCGCGCCACGTCCGGCTGGACGTAGTGCATGGCGCCACGGCGGATGAAGTCGAAGAAGGCCTCCGCCGTGTAGAGCTGCTCGCCCAGCGCCACGGGAATGCCGCCGTCAGCCGCCAGCCGCACATGCCCTTCCACGTCGTCGTACCAGAGCGGCTCCTCGAACCACAGGAGATCGAGGCCGGCGGCGCGCCGCGTGAAGCGCAGGCAGGTGGCGAGGTCCCAGCGGCCATTGGCGTCGGTGGCGATGGTGATGCGGTCGCCCAGCGCCCGGCGGACGGCGGCGAGACGGTCGATGTCACGGCCGACCTCGTCCGAGCCGACCTTGACCTTGATGCCGCGGAAACCCTCCTCCTCGACGGCGCGGCGGGCCCCTGAGAGCAGGTCCTCGTCGGAAAGCGACAGCCAGCCGATATCGGTGTTGTAGGCGGTCAGCCGCTCCGACGTCGCCCCGCCCAGCAGGCGCCAGAGCGGCATGTCCGCGGCCCTGGCCTTGAGATCCCAGAGCGCCACGTCGACGGCGCCGAGGGCGAGATGGGCGATGCCGGCGCGGCCGATCCACTGCAGCGGCGGGTGGCGCGCGACTTTCTGCCAGAGCCGGGTGACGTCGCGTTCGTCCTCTCCCACAAGGAGATCGGCGATGGATGTGCCGATACAGCGGGCGATCAGGCGATCACCGGCGAGGTCGGCATGGGTGCCCGTGAAGCCGGTGCCGACGCGGCCGTCCCGGGTATGGATGCGGCACCCGACGACGCCCCAGTGCGACAGCGTATGGGTCGAATCGGAGATCGACGAGCCCGTCACCGGCACATGCAGGATGAAGGGCTCGATACGCGCGATGGTCATGGGCTGCCCCGGTTGAGAGGGGCAGTGTGGGTGGCGGTGGCGCGGGCCTCAAGCCGGCCGGAGGGCGGAGGCGCCTGCCGCTCAGCCTCCGCTTGCCCCCGTGAAGTCCAGCGCCGGAGGAGTGGCCCACCCTGAAAGCGACAAAGGCGGGCATCGCTGCCCGCCTTCATCAGTTCAGATCCGTGCGGAGGCCTCAGGCCTGCGGCTGCGGCTCAAGACCGTCGTCATTGGCCGGGCGGCGGCCCTTGCCGGCCGAAGGCACGGCGGAATGGCGAGTCTGGTTCTTGTCCGGCTCGGCGTCACGCACCGGCGGCTTGCCGGCGAGCAGGTCCTTGATCTCGTCGCCGGACAGCGTCTCGTACTCGAGCAATGCCTCGGCGACCTTGATGAACTGCTCGTGGTTCTCGGTGAGGATGCGCTTCGCCTCCTCGTAACCCTCCTGCACGAGCCGCTTCACTTCCTTGTCGATCTTCTGGGCCGTCGATTCGGAGATGTTCTGCTGACGGCCCATGGACATGCCCAGGAAGACCTCTTCCTGGTTGTCGCCATAGGCCACCATGCCGAGTTCCTCGGAGAAACCCATGCGTGTCACCATGGCGCGCGCCATCTTGGTCGCCTGGTCGATGTCGCCGACGGCGCCGGAAGTGACGTTCTCCTTGCCGAAGGTCAGCTCCTCGGCCACGCGTCCGCCCATGGCGACCGCGAGATGCGAGGTGTATTCCTTGTACTTCATCGAGTAGCGGTCGCCCTCGGGCAGGAACTTGACCATGCCGAGCGCACGGCCGCGCGGGATGATCGTCGCCTTGTGCACCGGCATGCCGGCCGGCACCTTGAGGCCGACGATGGCGTGGCCGGCCTCGTGATAGGCGGTCAGCTTCTTCTCTTCTTCGGACATCGCCATCGACCGGCGCTCTGCGCCCATCATGACCTTGTCCTTGGCGTCCTCAAGATCGGCCATGGTGACCATGCGCTTGCCGCGGCGGGCCGCCAGCAGGGCACCCTCGTTGACGAGGTTCATCAGGTCGGCGCCGGAGAAGCCGGGCGTGCCGCGGGCGATGATCTTCAGGTCGACGTCCGGCGCCAGCGGCACCTTGCGGGCATGGACCTTCAGGATCTTCTCGCGGCCGTTGACGTCCGGATTGGGGACGACGATCTGCCGGTCGAAACGGCCGGGACGCAGCAACGCCGGGTCGAGCACGTCGGGGCGGTTGGTCGCCGCGATGATGATGATGCCCTCGTTCGGCTCGAAGCCGTCCATCTCGACGAGCAACTGGTTGAGCGTCTGTTCGCGCTCATCGTTGCCACCGCCGAGGCCGGCGCCGCGATGGCGGCCGACGGCGTCGATTTCGTCGATGAAGATGATGCAGGGCGCGTTCTTCTTGGCCTGCTCGAACATGTCACGGACACGGCTCGCGCCGACGCCGACGAACATCTCGACGAAGTCCGAACCCGAGATGGTGAAGAACGGCACGTTGGCCTCGCCCGCCACCGCCTTGGCGGTAAGGGTCTTGCCGGTACCGGGCGGGCCGACGAGCAGCACGCCGCGCGGAATGCGGCCGCCGAGCCGCTGGAACTTCTGCGGATCGCGCAGGAACTCGACGATCTCCTGCAGGTCCTGCTTGGCCTCGTCGATGCCCGCCACGTCCTCGAAGGTGACGCGACCGTGGGCTTCCGTCAGGAGCTTGGCCTTCGATTTGCCGAATCCCATGGCCTTGCCGCCGGCGCCCTGGATCTGGCGCGACATGAAGATCCACAGACCGATCAGGAGAAGGACCGGGAACCACTGCGCCAGCAGCGCCACGAACCACGGCACCTGCTCGCCCGGAGCGCGCGCCTGCACCTGCACGCCCTTCTCGACCAGGCGCTGCGTCAGGCCGGGGAACGGCGGGGAAAAGGTCTGGAAGGTCCGGCCATCGGTGAAGTGGCCGGTCAGTTCCGGCCCCTGGATGGTCACGTCGCGGACCCGACCGGCATCGGCCTCGGTGAGGAACTGCGAGAAGGGAAGGTCGGACGAGCCCGCCCGTTGCTGCGGGCTCTGGAACAGCGTGAACAGCGCGAGCAGCAACAAGACGATGATCACCCACAGGGCGAGATTGCGGAAATTGGAGTTCATCGCGTGTCCATCCCTAGGGTATCGCCGCGCGCGAGGCGCCGAATGGCGCGCAAGCCATGCTCATGCTCATGCGTGGTGCGGCATAACCCTTACCGTCCCAATGTAGGAGCGCGAGGGGGTCTTGCCAAGGAGCAGCCGACGCGAGGGCGTGACGCTGACGGCGCCATGTCCCGTCGCGGTCAACCGATCCTTAGCCTGTCCTACGGGGCGGCTGGCGCGCCGGCTCCCGTGCCACAATGACGCGCCCGCCGGCCGTCACGGTCACCAGGACGCCCTGGAGCGTCTGGCGTGTCTGGCCGCCCTCGGCAATCGCCATGAGCACCGCGCCGGTCAATGCCTCGAGCGCCTCGAGCCGCTCGCGCGCGCCCTCGGGCGCGACCTCGCGCAGCACAGCCGCCAGCACTTGCTGGACATCGACGAAGGGCTTGTCGAGCCAGCCCGCGCCATCAAAGACCACCGTCCCCGGCACGACGCTGCGCTGGCGCGAGGCCGCGTCGAGCGCCGCGGCATGCTGGGCGAGCGCCGTATCGATCATCCGCATCCGGCCGGCAAAAATCGCCAGGCGCTCCGAATCGAGGCCTTCCGCCGCCAAAAGCGGCATCATCTGCCGGATTCGTACGCGGGCGAAGCGCCTGTCGCTGTTGGACGGATCATCGACAGGCATGAGACCCGCGGCCCGGGCGGTCGCGGCGAGGCGCGCCCTTGGCACCCACAGGAAGGGACGCAGCACGGTGATCCCGCCATGGGCGCCGGCTGCCGCCATGCCCTTCAGCCCGAGCGGTCCCGATCCCCGGACGAGCCGCATCAGCACCGTCTCGGCCTGGTCCTCCAGGTGATGGGCGACGACCACAGCGTCGGCGCCGCGATCGCGGGCATGGGCGCCGAGGAGCCGGTAGCGGGCCTCCCGCGCCGCGTCCTGCAGGCCGGTCGCCGGCTTCTCGCCTTCCCAGCGCAGGGCCACCGCAGACAGGCCGACGCCCGCGGCGGCGCGCACCACCGCGGCGGCTTCGTCTGCGGCTTCCGGCCGCAGGCCGTGATCGACACAGGCAACCGTGAGCGGCGGCACCGCGCCGCCGAGGTCGCGCCAGCGCACGAAGGCGGCGAGCATCCCCAGCGAGTCGGGCCCCCCCGACACGGCGAGCAGCAGGGTGGTCTGATTTGAAAGGGGAGCGAGAAGGTCGCGGATCTCGTCGTCGTCGAGGGGCGCTGCCGCCTCGGACTCAGCAGCTGGCACGGCGCTGCTCGTTCACGACGGCCGTCTTGGTCGAGGCGTTGGCGTTCGGAAATTTGCGATTGAACTCGGCATAGGCGGCACAGGCGGCCTCGCGCTCGCCGAGCGCGTTCAAGGACTGGCCGAGGCGTAGCAGGCTGGACGGCGCGCGCCCAGCGCGCGGATAGTCGGTCGAGACCTTCAGGAACTGCTCGGCCGCCTCGCGGAACTGGCGGCGCTGGAACATCGCCTCGCCGAGCTGATGGGTGGCGTCACCGACCAGCCGGTCGCGGGGATGGTTCTGCAGAAAGCCGCGGAAGGCGATCTCGGCCTGCTCGTAGTCGCGACGCTGCAGCAGCGCGAGGGCGGCATTGTACTCGTCCCGCGGTGAGGCGGCGATGACCGGCGGCGTGGCGCCGGCGCCGGGCGCGGCCACGGCCCCCGGAATGGTCGAGCGCGGCTGTGGCGGTTCGAGCGTCGGATCGGCCGCAGCCCGACCGGCGAGCTGGCCGAGGTCGAGCGGTGCCGCACCGCCGCCGCCACCGGCCGCACTCCCCTGTACCGTCCGCGGCGGCGCGGCATTGGCACCGGGCGGCAGCGCGCCGAGGTCACGCGGCGCGCCGGCGGCACCCTGCTGTTCGGCGGGATCGAAAACGTCGCTGCGCCGCTGCGGCGGCTGTTGCTGCTGCGACGGTTGCTGTTGCGGCCGCGGCTGGGCGGGACGGGCGCCACCGCGCGCATTTTCCAGTTCGTTGAGACGGAACTCGATATCCGCCTGCATCCGTCTTTGCTGGTCTTCCATCTGGCGGACCCGGAACTGCGACTGCTCGAGCTGTCCGTTGAGCGAACGGATCTGCGACTCGAGTCGCTGGATCCGGTCCATCAGGTCGGCCGCGGTCTGGGCCTGCGCCGGCATCGCGGCAAGTGCCAGCACGAGGGCCGCCGCCGCTCCCCCTGCCAGGCGGAACCAGGTCTTTTTCACCCGTCCGATCATCATTCCGTTCCTCAGCCCTTCGCACTCGGGAGTTCATGGGGGGAATTGGGCGAGAACTGGGCCCATTTCAAGCAAAAACGGCGCCCGGGGGTCCCGTGCGCCGTCTCCGCATTCCGAAAGGAAGCCGATCAGGAACCGGCGCCGCCGGACAGGACCGTCACCGACCGGCGGTTCTGCGACCAGCAGGAGATGTCGTTGCAGACCGCCACCGGGCGCTCCTTGCCGTAGGAAATCGTCCGCACGCGCGCCGAGGAAATGCCGCGGGCGGCGAGATAGTCGCGCACCGTCTGGGCGCGGCGGGCGCCGAGCGCAATATTGTACTCGCGGGTGCCGCGCTCGTCCGCATGTCCCTCGATCGTGAAGGAATAGCGGCTGTACTGGTTCAACCAGACCGACTGCTTGTCGAGCGTGGCGCGGGCCTGGGGCGTCAGTTCGGACGAATCGGTCTCGAAGAAGACGCGGTCGCCGACATTGACGATGAAGTCCTGGGCACTGCCCGGGGTGGCGGCACCGGCGCCGCCGGCGCCAGCCTGGGTGGTGGGGTTCTGGGCACAGGCGCCAAGCGCGAGGCCGAACGCCATGATGGCTGCAAACTTCAGATTGCGGCCGAGAGCCATGGTCAGCATGATGGTCTCCTTGACCTGAAACGTGAGCGAACCTGTATCAGGAATTCGGTTAAGCGAACCTTCCCGGACAGGCTGACCATGGAGTGATCGCGCTTACCGTAACCCTCTCCATGTGCGACGTTCGGGCGGTTATGATCCTGAATTGGTGGGCATATTCGCGATTGGTCGGGCGGTGAGGCCTTAACGCCTCGCCGCCCGACCAATCGCCGGGATGGTCAACCGTCGGTTAATGGACGCTGGCCGCCGACACCGCACGCCGGAACCGGCGACGGCATCTCTCCCGCATCGCGGCCGAGCGTGACGAGACTGTGGCAGGCAGGTGGCGCTGGCGAGAAGCTTGCCACCCGCGGACAGGCACCCGGAGGATGTGGCGAAATTGCCACATCGCGCAGATGGCGGCCTCAGCGGCCCCAGCGTGTCGACCAGATCGCCGCGATGGTGACGAGGCCGTAGACGACCATGGCAAAGCCGACGAGCGCGAACATCGTCCAGGCCGGCTGCCCCGTCGCGGCCAGCCACCATCCGCCGATGGCGATCACTGCGAGCCGCGCCGTTCCCGCCATCATCGGCCCGAAGACGCGGCCGGCGCCCTGCGCCGCGAAATAGAGGCAGAGGCCAAGGCCGTAGAAGCCGAACCCAGGGCCGGCCCAGACCAGATAGGAACGGGCCGCGGCGATCACGGCGGGATCACTGGTGAAGAGCCGGGCCCAGGCCTCCGGCACCAGCCAGGCGGCGAGGCCGACGGTACCGGTGATCGCAAAGGCCATGGCACCGCCGGTCCAGGCGGCGCGGCGGGCGCGCGGCGCATTGCCCGAACCAATCGCCATGCCGACCATCGGTACCAGCGAGACGCCGATGGCGAAGGTCACCGGGATAAGCAGAAATTCCAGTCGCGACCCGATGCCGTAGCCAGCGAGAGCCTCCTCGCCGAAAGTGGCGACTAGCCGCGTCAGAATGAGCACGGTCAGGACCGACTGGAACGACGAGAGCATCGCCACGGTACCGACCCTGAGAATGTCCGCGGCGTGGTCGAAGCGCACCGGGAGGCCCGACAGCGGCAGGACGAAACGTCCCTTGCCGGACCACAGATAGCGCAGCAGCCACAGCGCGCCGAGGCCATAGGCGATCACCTGGCCGAGCCCGACGCCGACCATGCCGAGCCGCGGCAGCGGCCCGAGGCCGAGACCGAGGCCCCCGCCGACGACGATCTGGATGGCCGCGACAGCCAGGAGGGTGGACGAGGGCACTGCCATGTTGCCCATGCCGCGGACCACCGAGGCCAGAAGGTTGCACAGCCAGACGGCGAGGATCCCGGCGAAGATGACGTTGGAATAGACAAGGGCCTCCTCGAGCGCGGCGCCGCGCCCACCGAGCAGCCGATAGAGCGCCGGGCCGATCGCGAGGAACAGCGCGCTCATGCCGAGTCCGCCGACGAGCGCGATCAGCACCGTGTGATAGGCGAGCGAGCGCGCGCGGACGACGTCCCCTGCCCCCAGGGCCCGGCTGACCGCCGAGGACACGCCGCCGCCCATGGCTCCGGCCGACATCATCTGCTGCAGCATCACCATGGGAAAGACGAGGGCCATGCCGGCGAGGGCTGCGGTGCCGAGCAGGCCCACATAGGCGGTCTCGGCGATGGCGACGGCGGCAGTCGCCACCATCGCCATCATGTTGGGGGTCGACAGCCTGAGGATCGTGGCGACGATGGGCGCGGTCAGGATCGGATTGCCGGCAGGCGCGGGTGTAACGGTCATGAAGCCGGTCCTGTCGGGTTGGAGACGGCGGAATCGCGGCTCACGGGGGCGAAAGCCGGGCGAGCGCCGCGTCGAGCTGCGACACCAGGGAGGCGCTGGCCTCGTCCCCCAGGGCGCGGCGGACCTCGTCCTGCGCAGCAGCCCACCCGGGCCGGGCGACCTTCAGCGCGGCGAGGCCGGCTTCCGTCAGCGAAAGGCGCCGCGTTCGCCGATCCCGCGCGTCGGGCGTGAGGGTGAGGAGGCCGCGCTGCTGCAGCGGCCGCACGCAGCGGGTGAGCGTCGTCGGGTCCATCACGATCCGCTCGGCCAGTTCGCCGATGGACGGCGAACCGGCGATGCGGATCTGCGTGAGGACCCCGAACTGGCTAATGGTGAGGCCAAAGGGTTCAAGATGACGGTCGTAGATCTGCGACACCCGCCGCGCCGTGCGGCGGACGCGGGAACAGATGCAGGGCACCAATGCTGGCGGAAGCGGCATCTGAAGACTCATGGCATGACTTTACCTGCATATGCAGGCAGGTCCAGTGCACGCCCATCCCCTTGCAGGCAGCCGCACCGCACGCCTAGGCTGTCGGCAAGCACGGCCCGGAGGACCCTGGTCATGAGGCGCTTATCCCGCATGTCCGTTCTGGTCGGGTTCCTGGCCATGGCTGGAACGGCGGTCGCCGCTGATCCGCGCACCTGCCGCTTCACGCCCGACATCGTCGCCGCCGCCGACGCCTTGCTCGTCGATCCGAAGAGCGAGCGTCGCTTCTGGCGTGACCGTTTCAGCGACGACGCCGCCTATCTCCTGATCCGTTACGGCGAACTCACGCCGGGCGCTGCCCTCGGCCTGGTCGACGCCCTCGGGGCCCGGCCGAAACCGCCACAGCGCATCGCGGAACTACGCCTGTCTCTGCTGCCGCCTGCGGAGCGCAGGGCCGCCTATGCAGCCTCCGCCCAGCCCGCCCTTCGGACGCTGCCCCATCTGTCGGTGTTGCGCGCCTTTGTCGTCGACGGCGACGAGGACTGGCTCTTCGCCGACATCTTGCGCCGTGCCGCGGAGCCTTCGGCCCAGCCGCAGGCGATGCCGCAGTTGCAGGTCGCCCTCGCCAGCGCCCTGTCAGACCTCGACGACACCGCCAAGATCCGCATCGCCGCCCGAGCCGAAGCCCACGGCCTGTGGCACCTCGCGCTCGACCTGACGGCGATTAGGGGCGACATGGACGCCTGGCTCGCGACGCTGCGCCGGTCCCCGCATTCTCCCGCCGATCTGCGGGCTCTCGCTGACCTTTTCGCTCCGGTCTGGCGCGGCAGCCTCTTGCCCGGCATGCCGCGGCCCCAACGCGATGCGCTTCCGGCGGATCTGCAGACCGCCGTTGATTTCATCGACAGGGGGCGCCCGCAAACAGCCGGAGATTTCGCCAAGGTTCTCGAACTGATCGGCCTCGCCCCCGGTGCCATGATCCTGGCCACGGCGATCAACCAGACCGGAGAGCATCGTCTCGGCGCCGAAGTAGCCGCTCCGCTGGTCGCGGGCATCCGCGAGCGGCGGATCGACCCCGCCGCCGACATGGACCGGATCCGCGCCGTCATTCTCGCCGGCACGGTCCGCATCCTTGGCCTCGATCGCGCCCGCGTGCTCCTGGCGTCCTTCGCCGGGCCGGCCGAAGCCGTAGGCGCCGAGACCGCGCTGGCGACGCTCGAGCGTGCCCTTGTGCGGCACACCCTCGCCGGCTTCGCGCGGGGCGACGAGCCGGGCCCGTCCCGCCCGCCGTTGCTCTCGGCGGGATTCGACTGGTCGGGCTGGCGCAACGTTGCAGAGGCGATCCGTAAAGGGGAACCGGCATCCGAGAGCTATCGCGGTGTCGAGGCGGAGCTGCTGCACGTGATCGGACGCAACGCCGCGGCGATCAATATCCTGAGGGGCATGGGGCCGGGCGACGAGGCGCGCCAGCGGGCTCACACGCTGCTCGTGGCGCTCGACCAGCTGTGTGGCGGCGTCCTATGGCCGCAGGCGCCGCTCGGCCAGCCGCTCTATCGCTTCCCGCCGCGGCCGCGCTGAGGTTCAGCGGGCTCAGCGCAGCGTCGGGCTCCAGGCCGGATCCGAGGCGAAGCTCGGCGTCGGCACGACGACCTCGGACCGTGCGAAGATGTCAGCCTGGAACAGCCGCGGACCGGCCCCCTGTTCGCGGAAGAACATCACGAACAGGCCGTTCGGCGAGAAGGTCGGACCCTCGTTGTGGAAGCCCGAGGTGATGATGCGCTCGCCCGTGCCGTCCGGCTTGATGACACCGATGGCGAACTGGCCGCCACCCTGCCGGGTGAAGGCGATGAAATCACCACGCGGCGACCACACCGGGGTGGAATAGCGGCCCTGGCCGAAAGAGATGCGGTTGGCCGCCCCGCCGCCGGCGCTCATCACGTAGAGCTGCTGGCCGCCGCCACGGTCGCTCTCGAAGACGATCTGGCTGCCATCCGGGGAATAGGAGGGCGAGGTGTCGATGGCCGCGCCGTCGGTCAGGCGCACGGCCGCGCGCGAGCGCAGGTCGAGCGAATAGAGCGAGGATCCCGAGCCCTGCTGCAGCGACAGGGCGATGCGCTGCCCGTCCGGCGAGAAGCGCGGCGAGAAGGTCATGCCGGGGAAATTGCCGACCTGCTCGCGCTGGCCCGTCTCGATATTGAGGAGATAGACCCGCGGCTCGCCGCCGGTATAGGCCATGTAGGTAATGTCCTGGCTCGACGGCGAGAAGCGCGGCGTCAGGACAAGGTCGCCGCCACGGGTCAGGTAGCGCACATTGGCGCCATCCTGGTCCATGATGGCGAGGCGCTTCTGGCGCCTGTCCTTCGGGCCGGTCTCGTCGACGAAGACGATGCGGGTGTCGAAATGGCCCTTCTCGCCGGTGACACGCTCGAAGATCTGGTCGGAAACGAGATGGGCGATGCGCCGCCAGTTGGCCTCCTGGGTGGCGAATTGCTGGCCGTGGAGCTGGCCGCCCTGGGCGACGTCCCACAGGCGGAACTCGACGCGCGAGCGCCCGTCGGCGCCGCGGCCGGCACGGCCGGTGACGACCGCAGCCGCCCCGAGCTGGCGGAACTGGGCGAAGTTCGGCGGCTGGTCGGCATCGAGGGTTGCATTGCCATAGGCCTGCTTCTCGATGATCCGAAAGAAGCCCGACCGGCGCAGGTTGTTCTCGATCACGCCGGAGATGTTGCGGCCCATGTCGCCGTCGCCGCCGAGATTGGGGACGACGATGGGAAAGGGCTGCACCTGCCCGCGCCGGATGTCGATGACCGGCGGCGCGCCCTGCGCCAGCGACCATGGCGAGAACAGGCTCGTCCCGGCGATCGCCGTGCCGGCGGAGAGGATGGTGCGGCGGTTCAGAAGCAGGGTCATGATCAGGTCTCTTGGGGCCTTCAGATGGCGCTAGCAGGGCGGTTGGTCGAGAGCATGACGACAACCCGGCGCGCCTCGTCCGTCAGCGCATCATTTCCTTGGGATCGAAATTGAGGACGACTTCGCGCCACGTGTCGTAGCGCTCGCGCGGCAGGCGCACGCCGCCTTCCGCCGAGCAGCGCATGACGGCGCGCACGGCGGAATTGGCCAGCACCTGGAAATTCGAATCGCCGCGCGGATTCTGCACCTCGGGGCGCGCGGTCACGGTCCCGTCGGGATTGAAGGAGACGCGCAGGCGCACGGCGGGGCTGTTGCCCTCGCGCGCCGCGATCGGAATTTCCCAGCAACGCTCGGCCCAGGCGCGGATCGCATCGATCTCGCGGCCGGTGATGCGCGAGGCCGCCCCCGTCGCGGTGCCGAGCGAGGCGGTGCGGGCGGGCGCCGTGGCGCCGGTCGCCTCGGTGCGTGAGGCCTGCCGGCGATCGTTCTCCTGGGACTGGCTGGTGGCCAGCCGGGCAGCGATGGAATTGGCATCGAACTGGCGCGCATTGGCCTGTTCCTGGCGCTGGCGCTCGGCCCGTTCACGGGCTTCCCGCTGCTGGCGTTCGCGGGCTTCGCGGGCGACGCGCTCGCGTTCCTGCCGCTCGCGGGCTTCACGCTGCTGGCGCTCCTGGCGCTCGCGCGCCTCCCGCTGCTCGCGGTCGCGCTGTTCCTGCTGGCGGCGCGCCTGCTCCTGGCGCTGCTGCTCCTGGCGCTGCTGCTCCTGCCGGCGCTGGTCCTCCTCGCGCTTGCGCTGCGCCTGGAGTTCGGCCTCCTTGGCGGCCGGGTCCTCCTGCTGCTCCGCCACGGCGGGAGCGGGCGGCGTCGGCCGCGGCATCGGTTGCGGCGGCATGGGCATGGCGGGCTGGACGGCCGCGAGCTGGGCAGCGCGCGGTGGCGGCGGCGCGGCAGCCTCTTCCGGCTTCGGCTCGGGTACCGGCGGGCGGGGCGGCGGCGGCGGCAATTCGGTGTTCTGCACCCGCTCGCGTGCCACCGGCAGCGTCGCGGGGTCCTGCGTCTGGCGCTCCTCGGCGGCCTGGCGGTCCACGACGCGCTGCGGCACCGGCGTCTGCTCGCCGCGGCGGTCGCCGCGCGTCGACTGGGCCGGCTCGTCGGAGACGATCTCGACCGGCACGCTCTCGCCTTCGTCGACCTTGGTAGGCGACGTCAGGAAGCCGACGAAACCCGCGACCACGAGGAGCACATGCCCCGCGACCGAGATCCCGTATCCGACCTTCTGCGGGTGGAGCGCCACAGCCTGTCCCTGCCCTGCCCTCAGCGCGACGCGCGCTCGGTGGCGACCAGCGCCACCTTGGTGAAGCCGCCGCCCTTGAGCTGCGACAGAACGTCCATGATGGCCTGGTAGTTGGCCGCCGCGTCACCGCGCACGAAGATCCGCTCCTCGGCGCCGTTCTGGGCGCGGGTCCGGACGCGCTCGACCAGCCCGGCCGCCTCGACCTTGTCGTCGCCGACGAAGATCTCGCCGTTCTGGCGCACCGACACGGTGATCGGCGGCTTGTCCTGCTGGATGGCGCGGGCCGAGGCCTGTGGCAGGTCGATCGGCACCGACACGGTCATCAGCGGCGCGGCGATCATGAAGATCACCAGGAGGACCAGCATCACGTCCACGAAGGGCGTGATGTTGATCTCGTTCATGACGTGGGAGCGACGCCGGCGGCGACCGCCGCCACGTCCACCACCGCCGCCTGCGAGTTGGGCACCCATGTGGCCTGCTCCTTACGCGGCGCGCTGGTCGTAGCCGCCGCCCTGCTGGTCGATCTGACGCGACAGGATGGCGGAGAACTCGTCGGCGAAGCCCTCGAGGCGGCTGGCGATCTTGTTCACCTCGCCGGCGAGCTTGTTATAGGCGATGGTCGCGGGAATGGCCGCGACAAGGCCGATAGCCGTGGCGAAGAGGGCTTCCGCGATGCCCGGGGCGACGACGGCCAGCGAAGTGTTCTTCGACACGGCGATGGCCTGGAACGACGTCATGATCCCCCAGACCGTGCCGAACAACCCGATGAACGGGCCGGCCGAGGCGACCGTCGCCAGCACCATCAGGCGCGCTTCGAGGCGCTCGACCTCGCGCTGGATCGTCACGTTCATCACCCGATCGAGACGCTGCTGCAGGCCGGCGAAGGACCGCGACGCGGTCTCGTGGCTGCGCTTCCATTCGCGCATGGCAGCGACGAACAGCGCCGCCATCGCGGTGGTCGGGCGCTGCGACAGGGACCGGTAGAGTTCCTCGAGGCTCTGGCCGGACCAGAAGACCTGCTCGAAGCGATCCATCTGAGTCTTGGTCCGGCGATACATGATGATCTTCTCGACGATGATCGCCCACACCCAGATGGAGGCGGCCACGAGCCCGAGCATCACGGCCTTGACCACCCAGTGGGCGGCCCAGAACAGGCCCCAGAGGGAAACGTCGTGGGAGACGGCCGCGGCTGCATCGGCGGGAGTCATGGGCAATATCCTTCTCGCGACGAATCCGGCGTGGTGGTCGCGCGCACGCTCCCCGCCCTGATCGACACGGCGTCCAGCGGCTTATGGCGCAGATTTCGCCCGCTGGTGTCGCCTTTGGGGGCGAAATGACCCCCGAATGTGTCTTGACCGTGGCGCGGACCGTGCTTCCGCGTGAAGACCTACCAAGCCATCGGTAAGGTTAAGGTCCGGTTATCTTCGGCACTGCACCATCATGGCGTGCGGGCGTGGCGGAACAAGGGCCGGTGGGGCGGGAACGTGGGGCTGGAACGCAGCGTCTCAGAGCCAGCTTGGCGGAACCAGCCGAATGGTGCCGGGCTTGCCGTCAATCGGCGCGCGATGGCGACAAAATCACGCGGCAATCGCGCACCGGACTATTGCGCCGAGAAAACCTGGCCGGATTGACCTGCCACTGCTTTGTCATCCAGCGGCGGTTAGAGCCTCGGCGGGTTTTGCGCGGGATTGCGCAGCGGTGGTGAGCTTGGCGGCATAAGCCGCCGGCGGGATATATCCGAGCGCCGAGTGAGGGCGCCGTAGATTGTAGTCATCA
>CALRLZ020000004.1:0-187699 GCA_943368975.1 Archangium gephyra | reverse complement strand
CGAGGCACCGGCCCGTTCCGCGTCCTCGGAGCCGCAGTTCCGCTGGCCCGTGCGGGGCCGTGTCGTGACCGGCTTCCGCGCCGGTTCGAGCGACGGTATCAAGCTGTCGGTGCCGCAGGGCACGCCGATCAAGGCAGCCGAGGACGGCGTCGTCGCCTATGCGGGCAACGAACTGCGCGGCTACGGCAATCTCGTCCTGGTGCGCCATGCCAACGGCTATGTCACCGCCTATGCGCACAATTCGACGATTGCCGTCCGGCGCGGCGAGCAGGTGCGCCGTGGCCAGACGATCGCCGCCGCTGGCCAGACCGGCAACGTCTCGTCGCCGCAGCTCCACTTCGAGATCCGCCGCGGCGCGACCCCGGTCGATCCGATGGCCTTCCTCGGCGCCAACTGAGGGTTCATTCCATTTCCCGGCAAGGTGCCGGGACCGGGTAGTCGATCGGTCCTCTCCTGCGACCTCCAAAGGGACCGGTCTTTTCGGGGCGGCACGGCAGTGCCGCCCCATCCCGTTTCAGGGGCGTCAGGCGTCGAGGCGCCAGCCGGACCGTCCCGCATGGTCCTGGACGAATTGCCAGGCGACGCGTCCGGATCGCGAGCCCCGCGTGGTCGCCCATTCGAGCGCTTCGGCCCGCAACTGCTCGGCATCGGTCGTCAGGCCGAAATGATCAGCATAGCCTGAGACCATGGCGAGATATTCGTCCTGGCTGCATTTGTGGAAGCCGAGCCACAGGCCGAACCGGTCCGACAGCGAGACCTTTTCCTCGACGGCCTCGCCGGGATTGATCGATGTCGAACGTTCGTTCTCCATCATGTCGCGCGGCAGGAGATGGCGTCGGTTGGATGTCGCGTAGAAGATGACATTGTCGGGACGGCCCTCGATCCCGCCTTCGAGCACCGCCTTCAGCGACTTGTAGGACGTGTCGTCGTGGTCGAAGGACAAGTCGTCGCAGAAGACGATGAAGCGATAGGCGCTGCCGCGCACCAGGCCCATCAGTTGCGGCAGGCTCTCGATGTCCTCGCGATGGATCTCGACGAGCTTCAGGATGGCGCTTCCCCCCGCCTGCGTGAGGTCTGCGTTGACGGTCGCATGCGCCGCCTTGACCAGGGAGGACTTGCCCATGCCACGGGCTCCCCAGAGGAGGGCGTTGTTGGCCGGCAAGCCTTCGGCGAAACGGCGGGTGTTCTCGATCAGCGTGTCGCGTGCCCGGTCGATGCCGCGCAAAAGGACCATCTCGACGCGGTTGACCCGCGCCACCGGATCGAGCCGCGGGCCGAGCGGGTTCCACACGAAGGCGTCGGCCGCGGCGAGGTCTGCGGTCTTCGGGGCGGGCGGCGCGAGCCGCTCCAGCGCGGCGGCGATCCGCTGCAGCGCATCAAGGGTGAGGGGATCGGACAACGGCGTTTCTCCGGCGTGATTTTCCCGTCCCATGCACCAGCCCTGCACATGAGGCAATGAGCCCACTGGAAAGAATGTCGCGCAGGGCTTACATGGCTGCTCGCCCTCAGGTCGTGGCTTGTGCGATGGCGTCGTTGCAATCGACGCCTTGCTGGCTATAGTCCGCGCCAAAATCCCGTCCCGTCGCGCTTCCGCGGCCGGAAATCCCCAAGAGGATGCCTCATGTTCATCACCCCGGCCTACGCGCAGACCGGTGCGGGCGGCACCAACGACATCCTGATGTCGATGCTGCCTTTCATTCTGATCTTCATCATCATGTATTTCCTGATCCTGCGCCCCCAGCAGCGCAAGGTGAAGGCGCATCAGGAAATGATCGGCGGCCTGCGCCGCGGTGACCAGGTGACGCTGTCAGGGGGCGTGATCGGTCGCATCACCAAGGTGATCGACGATACGACCATCGAGCTCGAGATCGCTGATAATGTCCGGATTCGCGCGGCGAAGCAGTTCGTCTCCGAGCTGCGCTCGAAGAGCGAACCCGCCGACGAGAAGTGACGCATCAGGCCGCACGAGCGGCCGGCCGCCGAGGATGACTGACCGATGCTGAGCTTCACGCGCTGGAAGGCGACACTGATTCTGATGGCCGTGTTCGCCACCATGCTGCTGGCGGCACCCAACATCATGCCGCAGTCCTGGGTGGACAAGCTCCCGCGCGCGCTGCGGACGCACATGACGCTGGGCCTCGACCTCCAGGGCGGCGTCCACCTGATGCTGCAGGTCGATTCGGATGAGGTTCGCCGCACCATGCTGGAGAACCTGCGCGACGACGTGCGGCGGGTGCTGCGCGACTCGCGCCTGCAGGTCCAGAATCTCGGTTTCCAGGGCAATGCGGTCGTCGTTCGCCTGCGCGAGGGCCAGAACAACGACCTCGCCCTCACTGAACTGCGCAAGCTCCCTCAACTGATCGGCGGGGCATTCTCGACCTCCGGCCAGTATGATTTCGAAGTCTCGCGACAGGGCGACAGCTTCGTCGTCAGTGCGACCGATGCCGGCATTCGCGACAAGATCTCGCGCGCCGTCACCCAGTCCATCGAGGTCGTGCGCCGGCGCATCGACCAGCTCGGCACGACCGAGCCGGTGATCCAGCGCCAGGGCATCGACCGCATCCTGCTCCAGGTGCCAGGCGAGCGGGATCCGCAGCGGCTGAAGACGATCATCGGCCAGACCGCGAAACTCGAATTCCGTATGGTCGACCAGTCGGTCACGCCGGAGCAGGCGCTTGCCGGGCGTCCCCCGGCCGACAGCGTCATTCTCTATGAGGAGGTCAAGGAGGGGAACCGCGTCGTCCAGCAGGTGCCCTATGTCATCCAGCGCCGCGTCATCGTCTCGGGTGAGGAACTCGTCGATGCCCAGGCGGCCTTCAACGCCCAGCAGGCCGAATGGGTGGTGAACTTCCGCTTCAATTCCTCCGGCGGCCGCAAGTTCGCCCAGGCGACCACCGAGAACGTCAACCGCCCCTTCGCCATCATCCTCGACAACAAGGTCGTGTCGGCGCCCGTCATCCGTGAGCCGATCCTTGGCGGCTCCGGCCAGATTTCCGGCCGGTTCACCGCTGAGAGCTCGGCAAATCTCGCGCTGCTGCTGCGCGCCGGTGCGCTGCCTGCCCCGCTGACCGTCGTCGAGGAGCGCACCGTCGGCGCCTCGCTCGGCCAGGATTCCATCACGTCGGGAACCCAGGCCGCCATCATCGGCTCGGTCTTCGTGCTGATCTACATCTTCGCGACCTATGGCCTCTTCGGCCTGTTCGCCAACCTCGCGGTCATCGTCAACGTGGTGATGATGTTCGGGCTCCTCAGCCTGCTCGGCGCCACGCTGACGCTACCGGGCATCGCCGGCATCGTGCTGACGGTGGGCATGGCGGTCGATTCCAACGTGCTGATCTTCGAGCGGATCCGCGAGGAGGTGCGCAGCGGCCGCAGCGTCATCGCTTCCATCGACGGCGGGTTCACCAAGGCGATGGGCACGATCATGGATGCCAACATCACCCAGCTGCTCACCTCCATCATCCTGTTCTATCTGGGAACAGGCCCGGTGAAGGGTTTCGCGCTGACCCTCGGCCTCGGCATCATCACCACGATGTTCACCGCCATCACCTTCACACGCTATCTGGTTGTCGTCTGGCTGCGCGTGTTCAAGCCGGCACGGATTCCGATGTGATCCGGGCGACTGGGAGTATTTCGCCGTGCGCCTGCTGAGACTGATCCCGGACGATACGTCCGTCCCGTTCATGAAATTCCGGCCGTTCGCCTTCGGGCTGTCGGCGCTGATATCGATCGCCACCATCATCGGCTTTCTGACCATCGGTCTGAATATCGGCATCGACTTCAAGGGCGGCACGCTGGTCGAGCTGCAGACCAAACAGGGCAATGCCAACATTTCCGAGCTGCGCACCCGGCTGCAGGGCGCCAATGTCGGCGATGTCCAGCTGCAGGAATTCGGCGGCCCCAATCTCGTGATGCTGCGCTACGGCGAGCAGCCCGGCGGCGAGCCCGGCCAGCAGGCGGCGCTCCGGCGCGTGCGTGCGCTGATCGACGCTGATTTCGAGGTGCGGCGCACCGAGGTGGTGGGTCCGACCGTCTCCGCCGAACTGGTGCAGATGTCCGTCGTCGGCGTCATCCTCTCCATCCTCGCCGTGCTGATCTATCTGTGGTTCCGGTTCGAGTGGCAGTTCGCTGTCGGCGCCATGATCGCGACATTGCACGACGTCATGGCGATCATAGCCTTCTATGTGTTCACCCAGGCCGACTTCGACATCACATCCATCGCCTCCGTGCTGACCATTATCGGCTATTCCCTCAACGACACGGTCGTCGTGTTCGACCGCATCCGGGAGATGATGCGAAAACACAAGCGGCTGCCCGTCGCCGAGCTGCTCGACATCGCCATCAATTCCACCCTGTCGCGCACCACCATCACCGCGACGACAACCTTCCTGGCGCTGCTCGGACTGTTCTTCTTCGGTGGCGAGGTCATCCAGGGCTTCACCGCCTCGATGCTGGTCGGCGTCATCGTCGGCACCTATTCGTCGATCTTCATCGCCGCGCCGATCCTGATCTATCTCGGCCTGCGCGAGGGTGGCTTCGGCGCCACCCGCTCCGACGCCGGCGACGATGGCGACGGTGCGGCCGGCAAGGCCAAGGTGTGACGTGCCGCGAGGGGAACCGCTCAAGGTTCTGCACGAGGGTTTCGTTCCCGGACGTTTTGCCATCGACGCCTATGGGCGCGGCGGCTTCCGCTTCGCCGAAATGAGCCACCGCGGCTCCATCCTCGCTTTGCCGTCGGGCGTGCATGCCTGGTCGGTCGAGGAAGGCGACGCGTTCACACCTGCCGCCTTCGCATCGGTGATTGCCGAGCGTGCCGCCATCGACGTCCTCCTGCTGGGCACCGGGAACGAGCCGCGGCCGATCGACGATTCCATCCGCTGGGTCCTGCGTGAAGCGGGAATCGGGCTCGATGTGATGCCGACAGGCGCCGCCGCGCGGACCTACAACATCATGCTGGGCGAAAATCGCCGGGTGGCGGCCGCCCTGATCGCCGTCGGGTGACGGGCAAGCCGATGGCGCCGCTCCCACCGACTGCGGCACTGGCCGTCTCCTATGCCCATTGCGACGCCATGGTGCGGCAGGGCGACAAGGACCGCTGGCTCGCCGCGCTCTTCGCGCCTGCCGACAGACGCGCCGATCTGATGGCGCTCCATGCGTTCAACCTGGAGATCGCCTCGGTCCGCGAACGCGTCTCGGACCCCTTGCCCGGCGAGGTTCGGATGCAATGGTGGCGGGACGTGCTGAACGGCGAGGGCCGGGGCGACGTCATGGCCCATCCCGTGGCCGGCGCCCTGCTCGACGTCGTCGGCCGGCACAATCTCCCGATCAAGCCGCTTGTCGACCTGATCGATGCGCGGGTCTTCGATCTCTATGACGACCCGATGCCGTCGACGGCCGATCTGGAGGGCTATTGCGGCGAGACCAGTGCCGCGCTGATGCAGATGGCGGCATTGATCCTGGCAGAGGGCGACGATCCGCGGACCGCCGATCTCGCCGGCCATGCCGGCCTGGCCTATGCCGTCACCGGCCTGGTCCGGTCCTTCGCCCTGCATGCGTCGCGGGGCCAGGTCTTCATTCCCGCCGACATGCTCGCCGCCGAGGGTCTGGGCCGCGACGAGGTCGTGACGGGCCGGGACTCGCCGCCCTTGCGCCGCGTGCGGCAGGCGATGATCGCACTGGCGCGGCGGCACCAGGAGGCCGCCGCGGCGCTGGTCGGAACCGCCGACCGGCGGACCGGTGCGGCTTTCCTGCCCCTGGCGACGGTCGCGCCGCGCCTGAAGCGACTGGAGCGCCATCAGGACGCCTTCGCGCCGCCGCCGGATGTGCCCCAGTGGCGGTTGCAGTGGGCGATGTGGCGCTGGTCAGGGCGCTTCGGGCGCAGCTGATCGGCTCAGCGGGCGTCGGCGACCTGGCGGGCGATGTACTCGATCTCGCCGCGCTGGAAACCGAGATCGGCCAGGGCGCGGTCGTCGAGCTGGGTCAGTTCATCGCGGGTGCGCAGATAGACGATCTGGGCCTTGATGCGGGCGACGAGGGCGTTGAAGAGGTACAGCATGACGTGAATCCTGAGGCTGACGGGGCGGCTCTGCCCCCGTCCATTGCCTGCTAGATAATCATTATGCTGCAGTTGCGAGATGATAAATTGTGCACCGCAGCTATGCGATAGGCACATGCGATCCTTAATGAATTTCGATCAGCCGAGGAGCCGTGCCGCAGCGAATCCGGCGCCGCCCGCCATCAGGGCGGCAACTGTCACCGCGGCGAACATGGCGCCGAACCGCCAGGCGCCGAGCAGCAGCGCATAGCCGGCCTTGGCGACGGTGTTGCTGGTCACGGCGACGATCATCGCAGTCGACGCCACCTCGGCCGACAGGCCGCTGCCGAACAGGCCGGCAACCGTGATCACCGGGGCGTCGACATCGGCGAGGCCGGTAATCGCAGACACGGCGACGGCACCGGCATCCCCGAACCAGGCCGCCGCGGCGCGGGTCGCAAAGGCGATCGCCGTCAGGAAGACCGCCATCTGCAGCACCTGCTGCAGGTCGAACGGATTGGTGGCGTCGGTCGCGACATGGCCGTCGGTATCGCGCCGCGCCAGCCAGAGGGCCGCAGACGCCATGACGAGGCCTGCGGCGGCCAGCGGAGGGGCGACGATCGGCAGCAGTGCCGGCGCCAGAACCAGCACGAGCAGGGCGGTGCGGCCATAGGAGACAACCCCGGCACCGAGCGCGCCGGCGACCAGCCGGTCGGTCTCGCCGGCTCCCATCGAACGCCGGGCATTGGTGACCGTGGTGGCCGTGGACGACAGAAGCCCTCCGACGGCGCCCGCGACGAGCTCGCCATTGCGTTCACCGAGAAGCTTCACCGCCACGTAACCGGCGAAGGAAATGGCCGCAACGAGGATGGCCAGGGTCCAGATCCGCGCCGGCGACACGCCCCCGAAGGGACCGACCGGATTGGTGGGCACCAGCGGCAGGACGACGAAGGTCATGGCAAGCAGCACGATGGCCGACCGCAGTTCGGCGAAGGTCAGCGCTTCGACGAAGCGGTGCAGCGCCTCGCGTGCCGCCAGGATCGCGACCAGCACGACGCCCGCGGCACCAGCCAGACGCATGTCCCCGAGCACGGCGAGAGCGCCAAGGGCGAAGGTGACCATGCCGGCGATGACGGAGGTGACGCTGTAGGACTGCTCGGCCTGGAGTTCGCGCAGCTGGAAGCGTCCGAACAGGAGGGCGAAGGCGATGAAGACCCCGACCAGGACGATGCCGGCGGGACCGGTCGCCGTGCCGCGGAGCGCCAGTTCGAGCGCGCCTGCAACGCCGCCGAGCATGCCGATCAGCGTATAGGTGCGCAGGCCCGCCGTGCGCTGGCCGTCATCCTCGCCGCGGTCACGCCAATGGCGTTCGGCGCCCACCAGGGCGCCAATGGCGAGGGCGACGCCGAGCCGTTGCGCAACTTCCAGTTCCGTCATGGTCCGCGCAGCCTCCCTGGCCGGTCCGCCCCAGGCTGGCGCGGCCCGGCCGTCACTCCGCCGCTTCGCTCTTCACCTTCAGCGGCCGGCGGGCGAGGACTTCCGAGAGGAACCGCCCGGTATGACTACGCTTTTCCCGGGCGATGAGTTCCGGCGGACCTTCGGCCACCACCTCGCCGCCGCCGTCGCCGCCCTCCGGCCCGAGGTCGATGACCCAGTCGGCCGTCTTGATCACCTCGAGATTGTGCTCGATGACGATGACCGAATTGCCCTGGTTGACCAGTTCGTGCAGCACCTCGAGCAGCTTGGCGACATCGTGGAAATGCAGGCCGGTCGTCGGCTCGTCGAGGATGTAGAGCGTACGCCCCGTCGATCGGCGGGAGAGTTCCTTCGACAGCTTGACCCGCTGCGCCTCGCCGCCGGACAGCGTGTTGGCCTGCTGGCCCACATGGATGTAGCCGAGCCCCACCTCCGACAGGGTCTTCAGGATGTCGCGCACCCGCGGCACCGCCTTGAAGAACTCGACACCCTCGTCGACGGTCATGTCCAGCACGTCGGCGATCGACTTGCCCTTGAAGACCACCTCGAGGGTCTCGCGGTTGTAGCGTTTGCCCTTGCACACGTCGCAGGTGACATAGACGTCGGGCAGGAAGTGCATCTCGATCTTGATGACGCCGTCGCCCTGGCAGGCCTCGCAGCGGCCGCCCTTGACGTTGAAGGAGAAGCGCCCGGGCTCGTAGCCCCGCGCCTTCGCCTCCGGCAGCCCGGCGAACCATTCGCGGATCGGCGTGAAGGCGCCGGTATAGGTGGCCGGGTTCGACCGTGGCGTGCGGCCGATCGGCGACTGGTCGATGTCGATGACCTTGTCGAGATGCTCGATGCCCTCGATCCGGTCGTGCGGGGCAGGGGCCTCGCTCGCCCCGTTCAGCTTGCGCGCCACGGCATGGTAGAGCGTGTCGATGAGCAGGGTCGACTTGCCGCCGCCGGAGACCCCGGTGATGCAGGTGAACAGGCCCAGCGGGATGTCGACCGTGACATTCTTGAGGTTGTTGCCGCGCGCCCCGACGATCTTGAGCGCGCGCCCCTTTTGCGGCTTGCGCCGCTTCGGCAGCGGAACGCCCAGTTCGCCGGTGAGGTATTTGCCGGTCAGCGAGGCCGGATGGGCCATGATGGCGGCGGGCGTGCCCTCGGCGACGATCCGCCCGCCATGGATGCCGGCCCCGGGGCCGACATCGACCACATGGTCGGCCTGAAGGATGGCGTCCTCGTCATGCTCGACCACGATGACCGTGTTGCCGAGGTCGCGCAGCCGCTTCAGCGTCCCGAGCAGCCGCTCGTTGTCGCGCTGGTGAAGGCCGATCGACGGCTCGTCGAGCACGTAGAGCACGCCGGTAAGGCCTGAGCCGATCTG
Organism: Archangium gephyra; assembly: GCA_943368975.1. GTDB lineage: Bacteria > Pseudomonadota > Alphaproteobacteria > Rhizobiales > Phreatobacteraceae > Phreatobacter. Next base: position 178,817 of record CALRLZ020000004.1, on the reverse strand, counting down.
GCTGGCGAGCCGGATTCGCTGGCTCTCGCCGCCCGACAGCGTGCCGGAATTGCGGCCGAGCGTCAGATAGTCGAGGCCGACATCGATGAGGAAATGCAGGCGCTCGCGGATTTCCTTGAGGATGCGGACGGCGATCTCGTTCTGCTTGGCGTTGAGTTGCTCCGGCAGGGCGGCGAACCAGGTGGCCGCGCCGCGCACCGACATCTGCGAGACCGCGCCGATATGGACCCCGCCGACGCGGACCGCCAGCGCCTCGGGCTTGAGGCGGAAGCCCGAACAGACCTTGCAGGGCGTGTCCGAGACGTAGCGGGAAATCTCCTCGCGGGCCCAGTCGCTCTCGGTCTCCTTCAGCCGCCGCTCAAGATTGCGGACCACACCCTCGAAGGTCTTGGTGGTCTCGTAGGATCTGAGCCCATCGTCATATTTGAAGGTGACGGTCTCCTCTCCCGTGCCGAACAGGATGGCATGCCGCGCTGTCTCCGGGAGCTTTGACCAGGGAACGGTGAGCGAGAAGCCGTAGTGCTTCGACAGGGCGTCGAGCGTCTGGGTGTAGAAGGGGGACGTCGAGCGCGCCCAGGGGCCGATGGCGCCCTTGCGCAGCGACAGTTCCTTGTCGGGAATGACGAGGTCGGGATCGATTGTCTGTTCGACGCCCAGGCCATCGCAGGCCGGGCAGGCACCGAAGGGGTTGTTGAAGGAGAAAAGCCGCGGCTCGATCTCGGAAATGGTGAAGCCCGAAACCGGGCAGGCGAATTTTTCCGAGAAGAGCACCCGCATCGGCTCGCCGCCCGCGGTCTTCTGATCGGCGAATTCGATCACCGCTATGCCGTCGGCGAGTTTGAGTGCGGTCTCGAAACTATCGGCGAGCCGCGTCGCCATATCCGCCCGCACGACGATGCGGTCCACGACCACGTCGATGTCGTGCTTGAGCTTCTTGTCGAGCACCGGCGCATCGGCGATCTCGTAGAAGGCGCCGTCGATCTTGACCCGCTGGAACCCCTTCTTCTGCCACTCGGCCAGCTCCTTGCGGTACTCGCCCTTGCGGCCGCGCACCGCCGGGGCGAGCAGATAGAGCCGCGCGCCCTCGGGCAGGGCGAGGGTCTTGTCCACCATCTGGCTGACGGTCTGGCTCTCGATGGGAAGGCCCGTGGCCGGCGAATAGGGCACGCCGACGCGGGCCCAGAGCAGGCGCATGTAATCGTAGATCTCCGTGACCGTGCCGACGGTCGAGCGCGGGTTCTTCGACGTCGTCTTCTGCTCGATGGAAATGGCCGGCGACAGGCCGTCGATCTGGTCGACATCCGGCTTCTGCATCATCTCGAGGAACTGGCGGGCATAGGCCGACAGGCTCTCGACATAGCGACGCTGGCCCTCGGCATAGATCGTGTCGAAGGCGAGCGAGGACTTGCCCGAACCGGACAGGCCGGTGAACACGACGAGGGAATCGCGCGGGATCGTCAGGTCGACGTTCTTGAGATTATGCTCGCGGGCACCGCGCACCGAGATGAACCGGGAATCGGGACGCCGCACGTCGCCACTGAACTTGTCGAACAGATCGGTCATCGCAAAGGGCTCTCGGACAGCACCACCAGGCCGCAACGCGGCTTTGGACAGCGCGACTAGCTAGGCAGCGTCACGGCAGGAATATGTCAGCAGGCGGCGCCCGCGCGCCACGCATCCGAAGTTAGAACGCATCCGGAGGAAAACCAGACCTGCCGTCAGAAAGTATGTCAGCCGTGCGCCCAACGGCCTGCTGCGCTGATCGCGTTCGGAGGCCGCCTGAGACTCTGCACCGGTGATCGCTTCGAAGGAAGCCATGCCCGCGGTCGCAGCAAGGCGCAGTCATCGAACATGAAGGGAAACTACCGCACCAGCGTTGCGCTGTCAAGGACGATAATCCTATTTTCTGATCACCGTCCGGTTGCGATCCGTCCGGCACTCGGGATGAGTCCTGAAGCGAACCTATGGGGTCTTGCCGGGCGACGCAAGAACAAATAAGGAACGATAGGGCTGATGGCGCGAAGCTGGGGAATAGTCCCCGAATTGCCGGCCGGCACCGTGACGCGGCGTCTGGAACATGGGAAGCGTCAGGCTTGATGTGAGCGCAAGGCGCCCCGGGCCATGGCTGCGGGGAAGGGGAGAACGACGATGGCAGGCAGCGTCAACAAGGTCATCCTGATCGGCAATCTGGGCCGTGATCCCGAGATCCGTCGGCTGAACAACGGCGAGCAGGTGTGCAACCTGCGCCTCGCCACCACCGAGACATGGCGCGACAAGGCCTCGGGCGAGCGCAAGGAGCGCACCGAGTGGCACCAGGTCGTCATCTTCAACGACAATCTGACCAAAGTGGCCGAGCAGTACCTGAAGAAGGGCTCGAAGGTCTATGTCGAGGGGCAGCTCCAGACCCGCAAATGGACGGACCAGTCGGGCGTCGAGAAATATTCGACCGAGGTGGTGTTGCAGCGTTTCCGCGGTGAGATGGTGCTTCTCGACAGCCGCGGCGGCGGTGGGGGCGGTGGCGGCGCCGACTATGGCGACGACAGCTTCGGTGGCGGCGGTGGTTTTGGCGGCGGTCAGGTCGAGGGCCGTGGCGCCATGGGTGCATCCGGGGGGCGAGCGGAAGCGCCGCGGCGGTCCGCTGCGCCTGCTGGCGGGCGCCGCATGGACGATGACGAGATTCCGTTCTGACGGGCGGGAACAGCATGGCCGGGCCGCGAGAGGGCGCCGGGACGGCTGGGGGCTCGATCCGCCTGCGGCGGGCCGAGGCCGCTGACCTCGCTTTCGTCATCGCCACCGAGCGCATGGCCCATAACGATCTGCGCATCAGCCAATGGCCGCTGGAGCGCCATGAGGCCTGCCTGGCCGATGCCGACTACGCCTATTGGCTGGCGCTCGACGGCCGGGGGGTCCCGCTCGGCTACGCCATTCTCCGCGGCCTGACCGATCGCCACGGCAATATCGCGCTCCAGCGCATCTCGATCGCGACCCCCGGCCAGGGCACCGGCCGCGCCTTCCTGGTCGCACTCGCCGACTGGGCCTTCGCGGAAACGGCCTGCCACCGCTTCTGGTTCGACGTCTTCACCGACAATGCCGTCGCCCGCGCCCTCTACCGCGCCGTCGGCTTCGTCGAGGAGGGGGTCCAGCGCGAGAGCATCGTCCGCGCCGACGGCCGCAGGGCGAGCCTGGCTCTCATGTCGACCCTGCGGCCGGAATGGCTGGCGCTGCGCGCCGGGGACTAGCGCGCGGCAAAGAGGCAGAGCGCCCCGATGGCGAGGAAGGCCGGCCAGGCGATGTGCCGGCCACGGCTGAGGGCGAGGATCGCAACCCCGTGCAGCAGGAAGGTCACGCCGATCCCGAGGATGGCGATCCGGCCGGCTTCGCCCTGCGGGGCCACGGCGAGCGCCGCCAGAACCACCGCCATCCCTGTCCAGGCGAGCGAGGTGATGTGCCAGGCGTGGCGCAGCACCTGCCGCAGGAAGGGGCTCTTCAGAACGCCGACGCGCGGTTCGATCGCGAGGAGCGGACCGATCAGGCGCCTCTCGCCGATCCAGGAATGGACGATGCTGACCGCGACGGTGAGGACGGCGGCGGAGAGGAGGGCGGTGCTTGCCATGGGACATCTCCATACGGTTGCGTATGGGAAGGCTAGGCCGCTCTCTTGCGGCGGTCAATACGCCAGCGTATGGGAATGCCGATGAAGGACAGTCTCGATCGTTCCGCCTGGGTGGCAGCGGGCCTCGCGACGCTCGCGGCCAAGGGCCTTGACGCGGTGCGCGTCGAGCGGCTGGCGGCTGACCTCAAGGTCACCAAGGGCAGCTTTTATTGGCATTTCCGCGATCGCGCCGACCTGCTCGCGATGATGGTCGAGGCCTGGCGAACGTCGGCCACGACCGACATCATCACCCGGGTCGAGGAGCGGGCGCATGAGCCGGCGGACCGGTTGAAGGCGCTCTTCGCCACGGTCCTGCGCGCCGACGGACGCCTCGAAATGGCGATGCGCGACTGGGGGGCACGGGATGCGGCGGTCGGGGCCGCCGTCGTGGAAGCGGACGATCGCCGCGTCGCCTATGTGGAGGCACTGTTCATGGCGGTCGGAGTGTCGGCGGTAGAGGCGGGCGCGCGGGCCCGCTTCGCCTACCAGGCGCTGATCGGCCATTTCCGCATGGGGGCCGGCGCGGCGGAAGAGCGGGCCCGCGAGGCGCTGGACCTCATCCTGCCGCTGATGAGCCGGCCCTGAGCCGCGTCAGGCCGTCGCCGGGGCGATGACGGTCTGCAGCGCCCGGCCGCCAAACAGGCCTGCGGCGACGCCGGTAACGGCCGCGAAGGTGGCGCCATAGGCGATGCCCGACACCGCCGCCGGGGCCACGGCCAGCATCACGCCATGGACGAACTTCGCGCTGAACAGTGCCATCATGCCCACGAGCGTCAGGCTCTCCCCTGCGAGCCGCACCCGGCCGACATCCTTGGCAAGGAGCCAGCGCCCCTGGATGCGATAACCCGTCGCCGCGCCCACGGAATAGGCGAGGCCGTGGACGGCGAGGGCGAAGCCCGGATTGGGCAGGGCGGCAAGCGTCGGGAGCGTCACGAGACCGATCGCCGGGAGCAGGACGACGACGGCCATAGGAAGGGTGCGCTCCCGGCGGGACTGAAGCCCCACGCCAACCAGCAGGGCGAAAAGCGGCCAGACCCAGAGGGGAGCGGCGGTGAGGATCGTCAGGTCAGGTCTCCGTCATGGGATGATGTAAGAGAAATTGACATTGCCGGGCGATAATGTAAATAACATTCGCATCACGTCGGAGAGACCCATGACCCTCGTCCCGCTTCTGGCCGCCCCCCTCGCCATCCAGTTGCACGCTGTTGCGGCGCTGGCCCTGATCCCGCTGACCGCCATCCAGTTCTGGCGACCGAAGCGCGGCGACTGGCACCGCTGGATCGGGTGGGCCTGGGTCGTGCTGATGACGGTGACGGCGGTCTCGTCGTTCTGGATCCACGGCATCAGGCTGGTCGGACCCTTCAGCCCCATTCATGCGCTGTCGCTGTTCACCCTCGCCAATCTCTATCTCGGCATCCGGGCGCGGCGGCAGGGCCGCATCCTCGCCCATCGCTCCCACATGATCGGCATTGCCGCCGGCTGGGCCGGGGCAGGGCTCTTCACCCTGCTGCCGGGCCGAATCATGGCCCAGGCGGTCTTCGGCGGCTGAGGGCCGGCTTACGCGCGCAGCGCCGCCCTGACCCCGTCCATGACGAACTGCACCGCCAGCGCGGCGAGGATGATGCCGAGCAGGCGCGACACCACCGCATTGCCCAGCGTGCCAAGCATCGCATTGACCGTCTCCGCCATGTTGAGGCAGGCCCAGGACACCAGGATGACCACCGCCAGCACGCCGATCAGCGCCGCCATCATCACCGTGCTGCCGGCGGCCTGACCGGCGAGCAGCAGCGTCGCCGTGATGGCGCCGGGGCCCGCCAGCAGCGGAATCGCCATCGGAAAGGCCGCGACATTGACGATGTGCTCCTTGTCGATCGCCTCGCGGGCCGTCTCGCTCTTGCGGCTCGCCCTGAGGCCGAAGACCATCTCGAAGGCGATCCAGAACACCAGCAGGCCACCGGCGATGCGGAAGGCGGGCAACGAAATCCCGAGCATGCGCAGCAGCCAGTCGCCGAAGAAGGCGCAGGCCGCCAGGATCAGGAAGGCGATCAGGCAGGCGCGCCAGGCGACCTGCCGGCGCTGCGACGCCGAGAAGCCCGGGGTGACGGCCAGGAAGATCGGGACGAGTGCGATCGGCTCGACGATCACGAACAGCGTGACGAGGGCGCTGGTGATGAATTCGACGGTCATGGGCGCCCCGTTTCGATATCCTGCAGCGGTGATTGTGGGCATTCGCGGCCCATGCCGTCCACAGTCCTGATGTCGTTGATGGCAACATGTTGAAATAACGAAGAAAACCGCGGCGACGATTCCGCCTTTGGGGTTGGAGGTCGGCGCCGGAATCGGCTAGAACAGGCCATCCAGCGTGCGCCCCGCGCCCGCCCCACCGGAAGAGTTCTCTTGGCTGACGACGACGACAAGACGCCGGCGGGCGCGACGCCCACCGACCCGACCGAAATTCGCCCGATCTCGATCACCGACGAGATGCGGCGCTCCTATCTCGATTATGCGATGAGCGTCATCGTCAGCCGCGCCCTGCCGGACGCGCGCGACGGCCTGAAGCCCGTCCACCGGCGCATTCTCTACTCGATGCACGAGAACGGCTACGAGTGGAACAAGCCCTATCGCAAGTCGGCCCGCGTCGTCGGCGACGTCATCGGTAAATACCATCCCCATGGCGACCAGTCGGTCTATGACGCCCTGGTCCGCATGGCTCAGGACTTCTCCATGCGCGTCGAGCTCATCGACGGGCAGGGCAATTTCGGCTCGGTCGATGGCGATCCGCCGGCGGCCATGCGCTATACCGAGGTGCGGCTCGAGAAGATCGCCGACCAGCTCGTCTCCGACCTCGACAAGCAGACCGTCGATTTCCAGGACAATTACGACAATTCCGAGCGGGAGCCGAAAGTGCTCCCCGCCAAGTTCCCCAACCTGCTGGTCAATGGCGGCGGCGGCATCGCCGTCGGCATGGCGACCAACATCCCGCCGCACAATCTCGGCGAGGTCATCGACGCCTGTATCGCCACGATCGAGCGTCCGGAGATCGAGGTCGAGGAACTGATGGACTATGTGCCGGGGCCGGATTTCCCGACCGCCGGCATCATCCTCGGCCGCACCGGCATCCGCCAGGCCTACCTGACCGGCCGCGGCTCGGTGGTCATGCGCGCCCGCACCTCCATGGAGACGGTGCGCCGCGAGCGCGAGGCCATCATCGTCACCGAAATCCCCTATCAGGTGAACAAGGCGCAGATGCTCGAGCGCCTCGCCGAACTGGTCCGCGAGAAGCGCGTCGAGGGCATCGCCGAGTTCCGCGACGAGAGCGATCGCGAGGGCATGCGCATCGTCATCGAGCTGAAGCGCGACGCCGTCCCCGACGTCGTGCTCAACCAGCTCTTCCGCTTCACCGCCCTGCAGCAGAGCTTCGGCTGCAATTTCGTGGCGCTGAACGGTGGCCGTCCCGAGGTGATGAACCTCAAGGACCTGATCGTCACCTTCATCGCCTTCCGCGAGGAGGTCGTCTCCCGCCGCACCAAGTTCCTGCTTGGCAAGGCCCGCGACCGCGCCCATATCCTCTGCGGCCTCGCCATCGCCGTGGCGAATATCGACGAGATGATCCGCATCATCCGCACCTCGGCTGACCCGGCAACCGCCCGCGAGGCGCTGATGGGCCGCGACTGGGACGCCCAGGACATCGCGCCGCTGATCCGCCTCGTCGATGATCCGCGCCATCCGCTCAACGCCGACGGCACATATCGCCTGTCCGAGACCCAGGCCCGCGCCATTCTCGACCTGCCGCTGCGCCGCCTGACAGCCCTCGGCCGCGACGAGATCGGCGACGAGCTCAAGACTCTGTCCGAGGAGATCCTAGACTATCTCGACATCCTGCGCTCGCGCGTCCGCATCATGCAGATCATCACCGACGAGCTGAAGGCGGTGCGCGATGAGTTCGCCACCCCGCGCAAGACGGAGATCGTCGACGGCATCGGCGAGTTCGAGGACGAGGACCTCATCGCCCGCGAGGACATGGTCGTCACCGTGTCCCACGCCGGCTATGTCAAGCGCGTGCCGCTCTCGACCTACCGGGCGCAGCGCCGCGGCGGCAAGGGCCGCTCCGGCATGCAGACGAAGGACGAGGATTTCGTCACCCGGCTTTTCGTCGCCAACACCCATACGCCGATCCTGTTCTTCTCCTCCAAGGGGCAGGTCTACAAGATGAAGGTCTGGCGCCTGCCGCTCGCAGCGCCCCAGGCCCGCGGCAAGGCCTTCGTCAACATCCTGCCGCTCGACCAGGACGAGCGCATCACCACGATCCTGCCGTTGCCGGAGGACGAGAGCACCTGGGGCGACCTCGACGCGATGTTCGCGACGACCCGCGGCACCGTCCGGCGCAACAAGCTCTCCGATTTCGTCCAGGTGAACCGTGGCGGCAAGATTGCCATGAAGCTCGACGAGGGCGAGGGCATCGTCGGCGTCGCCGTCTGCACGGAAGCGGACGACGTGCTGCTGACCACGGCGCAGGGACAGTGCATCCGCTTTGCCGTGCCGGAAGTGCGCGTCTTCAAGGGGCGCGATTCCATGGGCGTGCGCGGCATCACCCTGGCCGATGACGACCGCATCATCTCCATGGCCATCCTGCGGCATTTCGAGGCGGTGTCCGAGGAGCGCTCGGCCTACCTGAAGATGCGCCGCGCCATTGCGGGCGAAGCCGGGGCTGGCGAGGAATCCGGCGAGGACGACGAGGCGACGGGATCCGGCGAATTGTCGCCGGAGCGCTATGCGGCCATGTCGGCGGCCGAGCAGGTCGTCCTGACCATCTCCGAAAACGGCTACGGCAAGCGCACCTCCTCGTTCGAGTACCGTATCACCGGGCGCGGCGGCAAAGGCATCGTCGCCATGGCGGTGAACGAGCGCAACGGCCGGCTGGTCGCCTCCTTCCCCGTCGAGGACCGCGACCAGATCATGCTGGTGACCGATGGCGGGCAGCTCATCCGCTGCCCCGTGGCCGGTATCCGCGTCGCCGGGCGCGGCACCCAGGGCGTCATCGTCTTCGATACCGACGACACCGAAAAGGTCGTCTCGGTCGAGCACATCTCCGACGAGGGTGAGGACGAGGGCGACCTGCCCGAGGCCGAGGTTGGGGACGCCGAGACGGGCAAGTAAGGGGCGCAGCGGGCGGGGGGTTTGCCAGGGGTCTGGCGTCTCTGCCCCTCATCCCTGTCCTCTTCACGCCGACGGGCAGAGGGCAGGGTCAGGGCTATCGGCCCGCCGAACGAAACGACTCAATCCACCTGCGTCCTGAGGATCGCCAGCGCCAGGGCCTGCGCCCGCGGGACGATGCTGTCGATCTCCAGATATTCCTCCACCGTGTGGGCGTTGCCGCCGACCGGGCCGACGCCGCAGATGGTCGGCGTGCCGACGCTGGCGGTAAAGCCGGAATCCGCACAGCCGCCGGAGAATTCCCCGTCGAGGGTCGCCAGCCCCGCATCGCGCGCCGCCGCCTGGTAGGCGGTGAAGATCGCCTTCGCCGCCGGCGTCTGCACCACGGGCAGGAACTCGCCCCTGATCTCCAGCTTCGCCGTCGTGCCCGCCACAGTCGGCGTGTCGATGATGCGCCGGATGGCGTCGAGGGTCTGCGCACGGTCGGCCGGATCGATATAGCGCAGATCGATCTGCCCCTCGGCATGGGGAGCGGTGGTGTTGACCGACTGGCCGCCCGAGACCAGGCCGACATTCAGGGTGATGCCCCTGGCGAGATCGGTCAGCGCATGGATCTGGATGATCTTGTGAGCAAGCTCGCCGATCGCGCTGATACCACTGGTGAAATTGCCACCGGAATGGGCGGCTTTCCCATAGACGTCGAAGCGCATGAAGACGCCGCCCTTGCGGCCGGTGGTGACGTTGCCCGAGGGGCGGCCGGGTTCGGAATTGTAGACGGCGCGCGCCGCACGCCCCTCCCGTTCGATGATCGGACGCGACGAGGGCGAGGCGATCTCCTCGTCAGAGGTGATGAGGACGTGGATCGGGCACGGCATGCCGCCGAGCGCCTTGAATGCGGCCGCCACGAAGACGTTCATGACCAGCCCTGCCTTCATGTCGGCGACGCCCGGCCCATAGGCACGGCCGCCCTCGATGCTGAAGGGCCGTCGTGAGACTTCACCTTTAGGAAAGACTGTATCGCGATGACCCATCAGCAGAATCGGCTTCTCGTTTGAACCGGGTTCTGTGACCAGGGCATGGATCGCGTCACCATAGACATCGTGGTGCTCGCGCCAGGCGGAGATGCCGTGCTCGGCGAAAAATCGCTCGAACCGGGCGCCGACCGCGTCCACGCCGGTCTTGTCATAGGAGCCGGAATCGATGTCGACGACCTCGCGCAGGAGGTCCACCATCGCGTCCTTCTGCGCCGCGAGCCAGTCGGTGATGCGGGTCTCGGTCGATGCGGTCATGACGGCCTCGGCAAGCGGGTGGGCGGGGACGCCACTCTTCCAGCTTGCGGCGCCGCGTGGCAACCGATCCGCCGCATGCGGCCCATGAACGCTGGGCGCAGGTCTCTGCTTCGCTTGCGCAGGCACCCCAGCTTCGCTAAGCCTCGCCGGTCCTGTCGCGGCGGAGCCCCATGACGAAACGCATCGCGCTCTACACGGGGTCGTTCGATCCGGTCACCAACGGCCATCTCGACGTCATCCGCCATGCCTGCCGCCTGGCCGATGAGCTCGTGGTCGGTGTCGGTGTCCATCCCGGCAAGGCGCCGATGTTCTCCGCCGAGGAGCGCCTGTCCCTGCTTGCGACGGTCTGTGCGCCTATCGCCGCCGCCGAGAACTGCGCCTTCCGCACCATCACCTTTGACGACCTTGCGGTCTGGGCCGCCCAGCGTGTCGGCGCCAGCCTCTTCATCCGTGGCCTGCGCGATGGCACCGACCTCGATTACGAGATGCAGATGGCCGGCATGAATGCGGCGATGGCGCCGGGCGTGCAGACGATCTTTCTGCCGGCCTCGCCGACGGTCCGCCCCATCACCGCCACGCTCGTCCGCCAGATCGCGTCCATGGGGGGCGACGTGACCTCCTTCGTGCCCCCTGCCGTGGCCGAGGCGCTTGGCGCCAAGGTCCAGCGCCGCGCCTGACCGCGCGCGGTCCCGTTCCAACCGGAGAGACGTCCCTTGAAGCGCCGCACCTTCCTCGCCAGCTCGCTGGCCCTTGCCGCCGCCGGTCCCGCCGCCGCCCAGGCCATCCGCCTGCCTGCCGGCGCCGACCCGGAAAACACTCTCGTCATCGAACTGAAGGACGGCCCGGTCATCATCCGCCTGCGGCCCGATCTCGCGCCGCGCCACGTCGAGCGGATCAAGACGCTCGCCCGCCAGGGCTTCTATGACGGCATCGTCTTCCATCGGGTGATCGAGGGCTTCATGGCCCAGACCGGCGATCCCCAGGGCACCGGCATGGGCGGCTCGTCGCTGCCCAATGTCCAGGCGGAGTTTTCGCGGGAACCCTTCGTGCGCGGCACCCTTGGCATGGCCCGGTCGCAGAGCCCGAACTCGGCCAATTCACAGTTCTTCATCATGTTCGCCGAGGGCTCGTTCCTCAACGGCCAGTATACGGTCTTCGGCAATGTCGTCTCCGGCATGGAGGCGGTCGACAAGATCAAGCGCGGCAATCCGTCCGCCAACGGCACCGTGACGCAGCCGGACCGCATGGTCCGCGTCCGCGTTGCCGCCGATATCCGCTGAATTCCTTCCCGCATACCAACACAGGAGGCCTGGATGGCCCTGGACGCAGAAAACACCATGATCCTCGAGACGACCAAGGGTCGTGTCGTCATTGCCATGCGGCCGGATCTGGCCCCCGGCCATGTCGACCACATCAAGAAGCTGGTCCGCGAGGGCTTCTATGACGGGATCGTCTTCCACCGCGTCATCGACGGCTTCATGGCCCAGACCGGCTGCCCGCAGGGCACCGGCACCGGCGGCTCGAAATATCCGGACCTGAAGGCCGAGTTCAATGCCGAGCCGCATGTCCGTGGCACCACCTCCATGGCGCGCGCCCAGAACCCGAATTCGGCCAATTCGCAGTTCTTCATCTGCTTCGACGACGCCCGCTTCCTCGACAGGCAGTACACGGTCTGGGGCAAGGTCGTGGACGGCATGGACAATGTCGACGGAATCAAGCGCGGCGAGCCGGTGCGCGATCCCGACAAGATCGTCGTCGCCAAGATCGCGGCGGACGATGCCGCCACCTATGGCGAGATCATCGCCAAGCTCTGATTTCCCATGCTAGGGACGCGGCGCCCGGAGCGATCCGGGCGCCGTTTTCTTTTGGCAGGAGACCGCCGTCCCGATGCGCGTCGACCTCTTCGACTTCGACCTTCCGGCCGAGCGGATCGCGCTCCGTCCGGCGAGCCCGCGGGATGCCGCGCGGCTGATGGTGGTCGGACCGGGGCAAGCCGTGGCTGACCGGATCGTCCGCGACCTGCCGGACATCCTGCGCCCCGGCGATGCGCTCGTCTTCAACGACACCCGCGTCATCCCCGCCCAGCTCGACGGCATCCGCGAGCGGGCAGGGCAGGTCGCCTCGCTTTCCGCCACCCTGCACCGTCGCCTCGCGCCCGATCGCTGGCTCGCTTTCGTCCGGGGCGCGAAGAAGCTGCAGCCGGGAGACCGGCTCCGCTTCGGCGCTGCCGCGACCAGCTGCCTGCTGGCGGGCCTCGATGCGACCGTCATCAGCAAGGACGATGACGGCGTGGTCTTCGCCTTCGACCTCGCCGGCGCCGATCTCGATGCCGCCATCGCCGGTGTCGGCCATATCCCTTTGCCGCCCTATATCGCCTCCAAGCGGCCGGAGGATGCGCAGGACCGCGCCGACTACCAGACGGTCTATGCCCGCGACGAGGGCTCCGTCGCTGCCCCGACCGCCGGTCTCCACTTCACGCCGGAGCTTCTCGACCGGCTGAAGGCACGCGGGGTCGGCCTGCATTTCCTCACCCTCCATGTCGGCGCCGGCACCTTCCTTCCCGTGAAGAGCGAGGACACGTCCGATCACCGGATGCATCCGGAATACGGGCTGGTAACGGCCGAGACCGCCGCCGCCCTCAATGCCGTGCGCGCTGCCGGCGGCCGGATCGTCGCGGTGGGAACGACGTCGCTGCGGCTGCTGGAAAGCGCCGCGGCGGAGGACGGCACGATCCATCCCTTCGCCGCCGAGACCTCCATCTTCATCACGCCGGGTTACTGTTTCCGCGCCGTGGACGTGCTGATGACCAATTTCCACCTCCCGCGCTCGACCCTCTTCATGCTGGTCTCGGCCTTCGCCGGGCTCGACACGATGAAGGCGGCCTATGCGCGCGCCATCGCCTCCGACTACCGGTTCTATTCCTATGGCGACGGCTCGCTTCTCTTCCGCGAGGATGCGCGATGACCGGCTTTTCCTTCGCCATCGCCGCCCGCGACGGCGCCGCCCGCACCGGCGTCGTGAACACCCCGCGCGGGGCGATCCGCACGCCCGCCTTCATGCCGGTCGGCACCCAGGCGACGGTCAAGGGCATGTATATGGACCAGGTCCGGGCGCTCGGCGCCGACGTGATCCTCGGCAACACCTACCACCTGATGCTGCGCCCGGGAGCCGAGCGGATCGCCAGACTGGGCGGGTTGCACCGGTTCGGCGGCTGGACCGGGCCGATCCTGACCGATTCCGGCGGCTTCCAGGTCATGTCACTGGCCAAGCTGCGCAAACTTACCGAACAGGGCGTGACCTTCGCCAGCCACGTCGACGGCTCGCGCTTCGACCTGACGCCGGAGCGCTCGGTCGAGATCCAGGGCCTGCTCGGCGCCGATATCCAGATGCAGCTCGATGAATGCGTGGCGCTACCGAATGAGCGCGAGGCCATCGACAAGGCGATGCAGCTGTCGCTGCGCTGGGCCGAACGCTCGAAGCGCGCCTTCGAGATGCAGCCGGCGGGCCGGGCGCTGTTCGGCATCGTCCAGGGTGGTGACCAGCCGGACCTGCGTGTCGCAAGTGCCAGGGCGCTCGCGGCCATGGACTTTCCCGGCTATTCCATCGGCGGCCTCGCGGTCGGCGAACCGCAGGACGTCATGCTCGCCATGATCGAGGCGGTCATGCCGCACCTGCCCGACGACAGGCCGCACTACCTGATGGGCGTCGGCACGCCCGATGATCTCCTCGCCGCCGTCTCCCGCGGCATCGACATGTTCGACTGCGTCATGCCAACCCGCAACGGCCGCCACGGCCAGGCCTTCACGCGCTTCGGCAAGGTCAATTTCCGCAATGCCCGCCACGCCGAGGACCCGCGGCCGCTGGACGAGACCTCGTCCTGCCCAGCGGCGCGCGACTATTCGCGGGCCTATCTGCACCACCTCGTGCGCACCGAGGAGATGCTGGGCTCGATGCTGATCACCTGGATCAACCTGGCCTATTACCAGGAGCTGATGGCCGGTGCCCGCGCCGCCATCGCGGCGGGGCGCTATGGCGACTACATGACCGAGGTGCGGGATGGCTGGGCGCGCGGCGACATCGCCCCGTGGCAGGGCTGACCGCGTCCTTCAAACAATTTTGAAGTCCGAGCTCTTCCACGGCATTTTCGGATAGCTCGGATCCATCGTTTCCAGCGTGTCGCGGACGATCGCCGCGACGATGGCGTTACGCGCCCATTTGCGGTCCGCCGGCACGATGTGCCAGGGCGCGTGGGCCGTCGAACAGCGGGAGAGGGCGGTCTCATAGGCCTTCTGGTAGGCCCCCCAGAGCTTGCGGTCTTCGAGATCGCCCGCGTTGAACTTCCAGTTCTTGGTCGGGTCGTCGAGCCGCTCCTGCAGCCGCTCGGCCTGCTCCTTCTTCGAGATGTGGAGCATGAATTTGAGGATCACGGTGCCGTTCTGCGTCAGCATGCGCTCGAAATTGTTGATCTGCTCGTAGCGGGATTCGATCACGTCCTTGGGCGCCAGGTTGCGGACCCGGCCCACCAGCACATCCTCATAGTGGGAGCGGTTGAAGAGGCCGATCGTGCCGCGCCGCGGCGTCGCCATATGCACCCGCCAGAGGAAGTCGTGCGCCAGTTCCTCCTCACTCGGACGTTTGAAGGCGGTGACGGTCACGCCGAGCGGGCCGGTGGCGTTGAAGACGCCGCGGATCGTCCCGTCCTTGCCCGACGTGTCGGTGCCTTGCAGCACCACGAGCAGCGCGCGCTTGCCTTCGCCGTAGAGCCTGTCCTGCAGGCGGTCGATCGCCTCGACATCCTCGGCGAGACGGGCGCGCACATCGTCCTCGTTTCCGAGAAAATCGACCTGCCGCGGATCGATCGATCCGAGCGTCACCTCGTCGTCCGGTGACACGACGAGATGCTTCAGGTGCTTCGGGCAGGAATGCGTCATGGGTCACCTTGCGGGAGGGGGCCGCATGGTCCCGCGTCCGCCGCGTCGGCGCAAGCGCGCGCCATGCATCCACCGGCGAACCTTCCGGTGTTCTCCCGGGAACGCGCCGTCGAGCGTCAGGAGACCAGATCATGCCGAACACGATCGCAACCGCCGCCATGGCGCTGGCATTGGCCATCGGACCTCTCGCAGCCGCCGAGGATTATGCGTCCTGGCCATTGCTGCGTGACCCTTTTCCCAGCACCGGCGGTGGCGGGATCATGATCGGCGGCTATGATCCGGTCGTCGCCGACGGGCGCTGCACCACCGGCTTCACGGCCACGACACCGGACGGAACGGTCTATCGCAACCGGGTGGAATTCGATGCCGAGCCCCACCAGGGCGGCATCCTCTGCACCAGGGGGCGCTGGCGGTCCGAGGACGGCAGCACCACGGGCACCACGCCCTTCCGGGTCTTCATCAAGGACGGCGTCCGGCGCATGGCGATGGAATGACCGTCAGGCGCGCCCGGTCCTGATCCGCCGCTGCCGGCGCTGGAGCGGAACAATCGCGGCCCGCCCACCGAGCCAACCGACGAGGAAGCCGATGAATGTGGTCGCCAGCCCCTCGCTCGTCACGGGGATGGCCGGCTCGAAGCTTTGCGCGGCGCGACGGGCGATGTCGGGATCGTAGCTGCGGGCAAGACTCGCGAGGCGCCAGAAGGGTCCGGCCGCCTGATAGGACTGGAGTTGCTGTTCCAGTCGGACCGCGCGTGCCACATCCTCCCGAATCTGCTCGCCGCGCTGGCGCACGAACATGTCGGGATTGGCGATGAGCCGACCGATTCCGGTGTCGCGGTCCATCTGCATGCGCGCCGCATCGGCGTCGAAGGCGCGGATGATGCGGTTGAGCTCGTCCACTGCCCCGCCCAGCCTCTGGCGGTATTGCTGCGCGTATTCCGGCACCTGCGAGGCGACGACGCCAAGCAGCAGAGCCAGGAAGAAGACGATTCGGCGCAGAACCATGCGGATGTCTCGGGTGTTTCGTTGCCAGTCGGGGGCGGGCAGGGCGCCCGGCACGTGCTTGCGCCGGAACTGAACAAATACCGCCGCCATGCGTTCCGGTTCTACCGCCACGAGCGGCCATACGGCTGCCATCGCAGCCGTCACGATCATCCAAGGAGAATCTCATGACCAGCAGACGAATGTTCTTCGGAGCAATCGCGGGCTTCGCCGCCCTCGCCACCACCGGCGGACTGTCGGGCGTCGCCCGGGCCGCTCCCGTCGAGGCCGCTCCCGTCGAGGCCGCGCCGGTTGCCGGCACCCCCATCGAGATGCAGTCCGAACAGACGCCGCGCGGCCGTGTGCTGCGCCGCCGCAGCCGCGGCGCCTATCGTCGTGACTGGCGCATCCGCCGCCAGCGCGGCCGCTATTGGCGTCGCCGGGCCTATCGCCGCGGCTGGTAACAGCCCGATGCGAGGCTCGCGCCGCGAGGCGCGGGCTTCGCTGTTCCGGGGCGGGCAGGGGGCTCATGCCTTCCGCCCGCGTCGCGATGTCACCTGCCGTTGACTTCGCCGCGGCAATCCGCCAAACCCCCCGCCGGATGGGCGGGTAGCTCAGCGGTAGAGCACGTGACTTTTAATCATGTGGTCGAGGGTTCGATCCCCTCCCCGCTCACCATCCGACCTGCGTGCCGCTGAGCCGTCTGCCCTACAGCGAGAAGCCGCCGTCGACGATATGGATGGCGCCCGTCGTGTAGGCCGCCTCGTCGGAGGCCAGATACACGGCGAGCATTGCAACCTCCTCGGCCGTGCCGAGTCGGCCGATCGGCTGTCGGTCGATGAAGGCCTTGCGCGCAGCTGCTTCCGACTGGCCGGTGGCGGTCGCCAGCGCCTTGATCCGCTCGTCGAGGGAGGGCGACTGGATCGTGCCGGGGCAGATGGCATTGGAGCGGATGCCGCGGCGGATGTAGTCGATCGCCACCGACTTGGTCAGGCCGATCACTGCCGCCTTCGACGCGCCATAGGCGTAGCGGTTGGGAACGCCGCGGACCGACGAGGCCCCGGAGGCGATGTTGACGATGCAGCCGGAACCCTTTTCCAGCATGCCCGGCAGGAAGGCCCGGACCGTCCGGTGCATGGACTTCACGTTGAGGTCGAAGGAGCGGTCCCAGTCGGCCTCGCTCGTGTCCAGGACATTGCCGTGATGGACCCAGCCGGCGGCATTGATGAGGATGTCGATCGGTCCGATCTTGGCCGCCAGCGCCTCGACGGCGCGGGTCGAGGTGACGTCGAGCCGCAGCTTCTTGGCCTTGGCGATGCCCTCGAGCTTGCCCTTGTCGATGTCCGTGGCGATTACCTTGGCGCCTTCGGCGACAAAAGCCTCCGCGATCGCCCGCCCGATTCCGTGACCTGCCGCGGTGACCACCGCAACCTTGCCCACCAGCCTCTTCGCCATGCCGTCCTCCCGCCTTCGCCGTTCTCTGCGGCTCAAATCGATTGAAGTCGTGGCATGCCGCCCGCGGCCCTGTCCAGCCGCCAGCTACCCGCCAAACCGTTGGGAGAGTTGCAGATCGAAGGTCCTGAGGTCACCGAGGACGCGCTCCAGCAGGGTCGGGTCCCGCAGGCGGAGCGCGGAATCGATCACGTCGATCGCCGCGGCGATCGCATCCGCCTGCCGGCGGAACTCGCCGTCTCCGATCGGGTCGAGCGCCGCGAAGGCCTCGCAGCGGCGCAGTGCGAAGCGATAGACGGCAGCCTTGGCGATGATGTCGCCCCGCGTTTCGCCGCGCGCCAGGTCGGCGGGCTGCCGGCGGTGCACCATCAGGGCCTCGATGGCCTCGCTCGATTCCTCAAGGCATTCGACCAGGCCATAGAGCCCGACGCTGCGGCGCAGACCGATCCACTCGCGCTTGAGCGGCGACAGTTCCTCGAGCGCGCCATCCGTCCGCCCCAGCGCCAGCACTTCCGCGGCACGGCGCAGGCGGGCGCGCCCGCCCTCCATGACCTCGGCGAAGAGGTTGACGCGCGCGGCGATCGGCGGTGGCGCGGCGGCCGTCTGTGCGGCGGTCTCGTCCCACAAGGCGATCAGTGCCTTGAGGGAGGCGGCGGCCTCTTCGGGGCGTCCGGTCCTCAGGCTGATGGTGGTGGAGCGGTAGAGTTGCTGAGCCTGCGTCAGCCCGTTGATCAGGGCCGACGTCGTTCGCGCCTCCGCCGAGGTCGCGAAGACGGTCAGGCAGAGCCCGATCAGGGCTGGAATGAGGCCGAGGCGGAAACGTGTCGTCACGGAGGGCACCTTACCCCACATCCTCAGGTCCCCGCCAGCAGCGCGTCAACCCGGCCGCGGTCGGGCATGCCCTTGCGGCCGCCGAAGGCCGTGCATTTCAGCGCGGCGGCAGCATTGGCGAAACGCACCGCCCGTGCCAATGGCTGGCCCTCCGCCAGAGCCAGAGCCAGCGCTCCGTGCCAGGTGTCGCCCGCCCCCAGCGTGTCGACGGCCTGGACCGGGAAGGCCGGTTCATGGCGGACCGATCGCCCTTCCATGTACCAGGCGCCTCGGTCGCCGTCGGTGACGAGGTAGATGTTGGGGGCGCTGCGGGAGGCAAGGGCGAGGGCTGCCGGCAGATCCTCCATGCCGGTCAGGTCGCGCAGGGCCGGCGCTGAGAATCCCACATGGGTGGGGAGCTCCAGAACCTCCGGGAGCGTCGGTCGGCGATCGGCATCGAGTACGGAGGGAAGCCCCGCCGCGCGAGCCAGCGGCAGCAGCGCGAGCGCCGCTTCGATCCATCGTGTTTCCGCATAGGCGGCATCCACCCCGCGCAGGACCCGCGCATCGATCCAGCCGGCATCGGAGGGGATGGCGGGGTCGGAATAGCTCACCACCAGCCGCTCGCCCTGACTGTCGATGACCACCGCCGAGACCGGCGAGCGGTAGCCCGGACAGCGCCGCACCAGGGTGCAATCGACGCCGTCACGCTCTAGTTCCTCGATCATCATCGTTGCAAAGGGATCATCGCCCAGCCGCGCGATCAGCGTTACGGCGGCGCCGAGTCGCGCGCAGGCGGTGGCGGCATTGCCGGCGAGCCCGCCGCCCGAGGTCACCATGTGGCTGGAGCGGAATTTCAGCGGGACTGTCGGAATGGCGTCCAGCGCATAGATGATGTCGAGCGTGGTGATGCCGGCGCAGACGATGCGCTTGCCAGGAGCGGCGGTCATGCGTGCGGTCTCGTCCCGACATAGAGGGCGCTCGCACCGATGGCGATGCCGGACAGCGCAATGCCGATCGCCGGGGCGGTGAGCCAGACGAGCCCCCAGGACAGTACCATGGAGCCGATGGCGATCACCTTGTAGCGGGGCGCGATGGCGCCGCGTTCGCGCCATGTCCGCACCGGCGGGCCGAACCGGGGATGGTTGAGGAGCCACCATTCGAACCGGGGCGAGGATCGGGCGAAGCACCAGGCCGCGAGTATGAGGAATACCGTTCCCGGCAGCCCCGGCAGAACGACGCCGATCACGCCGATGACCGTGAACAGGCAACCGGCGAGGAAGACCAGGAAGCGGAGGGGGCGGGCGAGCATGTTCAGCCGGCCTTGATGAGGCGGATCGCCTCGTTGCGTCCGAACAGGTAAAGCAGATCACGCAGCGCCGCGCCACGGCCCGTGGCAAGGTCCGGATCGGTTTCGATCACCAGCCTTGCGTCGTTGCGGGCCGTCTCGAGCAGGCGCCCGTGATGATCGAGCCGCGCCAAGCGGAATCCCGGCATGCCCGATTGCTTGGTGCCGAGCAGGTCGCCTTCGCCGCGCAGGGTCAGATCCTCCTCGGCGATGCGGAACCCGTCCTCGGTCTCGCGCATGACGTCGAGGCGGCGGCGCGCCGTCTCTCCGAGGGGGCCCTTGTAGAGCAGGATGCAGGTGGAGGCCGCCGCGCCGCGACCGATCCGCCCGCGCAACTGATGGAGCTGGGCAAGGCCGAAATGCTCCGCATGGTCGATCACCATGATCGAGGCGGCCGGCACGTCGACACCGACCTCGATGACCGTGGTCGCGACCAGCAGACGGCTCTCCCCCGCCGAGAACCGCGCCATGGCCGCGTCCTTGTCGCCGCCCTTCATCTGGCCGTGGACGATATCCACCGCTGCGCCAAAACGCTGCTGCAGCATGGCGAAGCGCTCTTCCGCCGCCGCAAGGTCCGGGGTGTTCTCGTCGGGCTCCTCGGCCTCGGCGACCAGCGGGCAGACCCAATACACCTGCCGGCCCGCTGCGAGCGCCCGGCCGATCCCGTCCACCACCTCGGCGAGCCGCTCCATGCCGATGACCCGCGTGTCGACCGGTTTGCGGCCGGCCGGCTTTTCGCGGAGCTGAGAGGAATCCATGTCGCCGAAATAGGTCAGGACGAGCGTCCGCGGGATCGGCGTCGCGGTCATCACCAGAAGGTCGACCGCTTCGCCCTTGGCGGCCAGCGCCAGCCGTTGCTGGACGCCGAACCGGTGCTGCTCGTCGATGACGGCGAGGCCGAGATCGGCGAACCGGACAGCGTCCTGGAACAGCGCGTGGGTGCCGACGATGATATGGATCGCCCCCGACGCGAGGCCGGCAAGAATCTCCTCGCGTTCGCGGCCCTTTTCCCGGCCGGTGAGGATGGCCACCGTGAGCCCCGCTGCCGCGGCAAGGGGCGTCAGGGTCCGCGCGTGCTGGCGGGCCAGCAGTTCGGTCGGCGCCATCAAGGCCGATTGTCGACCGGCCTCCGCCGCCGCCGCCATGCCCATCAGCGCCACGACGGTCTTGCCCGAGCCGACATCGCCCTGCAGCAGCCGCAGCATCCGCGTCGGCGCGGTCATGTCGGCAGCGATCTCGGCGATGGCGGCCGTCTGCGATCCCGTCAGCGTGAAGGGGAGGGCGCCGGTGATGCGGGCGCGCAGCGACCCGTCGCCGACGTTGCGCCGCCCGGCGGGGCGTTTCAGGTTGGCGCGCACCAGCCCCAGGGCGAGCTGGTTCGCGAGGAGTTCGTCATAGGCCAGCCGCGTGCGTGCCGGGCCCTCCGGTGCGAAGGCCTCGGGGCTGTCCGGTTGATGCATCCGCCCCAGGGCCGTGGCGAAATCCGGCCATCCCTCGCGCGCGACAAGCCGCGGTTCGATCCATTCCGGCAAAAGGGGCACGCGGGCGAGGGCCGCTTCGGCGGCCCGCCTGACATGGCCGGAGCCGAGCCCCTCGGTCAGCGGATAGACCGGTTCCATCGGCGGCATCGTCGCGGCCTGGTCCGGCGCCAGCACCCGGTCGGGATGCACCATCTGCCGCATCCCGTCGAAGAGCTCGATCCGGCCGGAGACGATCCGCGTCTCGCCGACCGGGCACATCTGCTCGATGCGGCTGCGATGGGCATTGAACCAGACCAGTGTCAGGTCGCCGGTCTCGTCGGAGACGAGCACCTTGTAGGGCGCGCGAGATTTTCCCGGCGGCGCCGGGCGGTGCTTCTCGACGCGCACGGCCAGGGTGACGATGGCGCCCGGAACCGCTTCGGCCAGAGTCGGGCGGGCGCGGCGGTCGATGAGGCCGCTCGGCACATGGAACAGCAGGTCGACCACACGCGGCGGCCCCTCGGTGCCGAGCAGCCGGGCATAGAGGCCTTCGAGCTTGGCGCCGACCCCCTTCAGGGTCGTCAGCGGCGCAAAGAGGGGGTCGAGTCGGGCGGGACGCATGGCGGCAATCTAGTCCGCCCGCGCCTTTGCTGACAGGCCGTGGCGCGGCGCGGCTTGTAAATGCCGCGCCGTCTTTGCTAGGGGTGCCGGGCACCGGGTGTCGTCCGAAGGGACGTTCCCGGCTTTTGCCGTTAGCTGCCCTGCATTCGCGCCTGCTCCGCGGCCGGATGTCGAGCGTAGAAGCGCTGCAACCCGCTACGAGGCCCTGTCGATGACCGGAACCACCCGTTCCTCCGCCGATCTCGATCCGCGCCGCCGGAAAATCCTGTTCCGGTCCTGGCATCGCGGCACCCGCGAGATGGACCTGATCATGGGACGCTTCGCCGATGTCCATATCGGCGATTTCACCGAGGCCGAACTCGACGATTTCGAGCGGCTGATCGAGGTGCCGGACCGCGATCTCTTCGCCTGGGTCACCGACAAGGCGGATACGCCCGGCAATTATGACACCAGCGTCTTCCGGGCGCTCAAGACCTTCCATTCCGAGGGCCGGGGAGCCTGGGTCGGCTGATGGCCAAGCGTTCGCCCGCCGATGTCGTCGCCTCGCGCGGCCGTCTCACGCTCGCCGGCGTGCCGCCGGGCTATGACGCGCTCGTCGTCGCCGACCTCGCCCGCCAGCTCCATGCCAAGGGCAACCAGGCCTCGCCGGAACTCCTGGTGATCTGTCGTGACGGCCCGCGCATGCAGGCCATGGAAACGGCGCTCGCCTTCTTCGCGCCCGGCATCGAGATCCTCTCCGTCCCTGCCTGGGACTGCCAGCCCTATGATCGCGCCTCACCCAATGGCGCGATCATGGCGCGGCGGATGTTGACCCTGTCGCGCCTGGCGCGCACGACCGGCCGCGCCACCCCCGCCATCGTGCTCACCACGGTCAATGCGGCGCTGCAGCGCGTGCCGGCGCGCGCGGTGCTGGCGCGGCAATCCCTCTCCGCCGCGCCCGGCAATGTCATCGCCATGGCCAACCTTCAGGTCTGGCTGGAGAGCAACGGCTATCTGCGCACCTCGACCGTCCGCGAAATCGGCGAATATGCGGTGCGCGGCGGCATTCTCGATCTCTTCGCGCCGGGCCTTGAGGCGCCGATCCGCCTCGACTTCTTCGGCGACACGCTCGAATCGATCCGGTCCTTCGATCCCGAGACCCAGCGCACCACCGGCAACCTGCCGCGCCTCGATCTCGTGCCGACGGCGGAAATGCAGATCACCACCGAGACCATGGTGAAGTTCCGCCTGTCCTATGTGCGCGCCTTCGGCGGCTCGACCAAGGGCGACGCGCTCTACGAGGCAGTGTCGGAAGGCCGGCGCCATCCCGGCGTCGAGCATTGGCTGCCTCTGTTCCACGACCGCCTCGACACGCTGTTCGACTATCTGCCCGATGCCGGCATCGTCCTCGATGCGCAGGTCGAGGAGGCCGCGCGCGAACGCCTGACGACGATCGCCGACTATTACGACGCCCGTAAAACCGCCCTGGAACAGGATTCCGGAACCTCCTACAAGCCGCTGCCTCCCGACGGGCTCTATCTGACTGCAGAGGACTGGGACCGGCGGCGCAGCGGCGAGGCCGTCGTCAGGCTCTCGCCCTTCGCCCTTGCCGGCGCTTCCGACGGGACGATGATCGACCTCGAGGGTCGCCGCGGCCGTTCCTTCGCGGCCGAGCGGGCCGACGAGAACGCCAATGTCTTCGACGCGGTCGCCGCCCATGTGGCCGCTTTGCGCAAGGACAAGAAACGCGTCCTCGTCGCGGCCTGGTCGGAAGGCTCGCGCGAACGGCTGCAGCCCATCCTCGAGGATCACGGGCTGAAGGCCCTGCGGCCCGTCGCCAGCTGGTCCTCGGCCCAGGCCCTGCGCGGCGACGAGATCGCGCTCGCCGTCCTCGGCGTCGAGGAAGGGTTCGAGACACCGGACCTCGTCGTCATCGGCGAGCAGGACATTCTCGGCGACCGCCTTGTGCGGGCCCAGAAGCGCCGCAAGCGGGCACAGGATTTCCTGTCGGACGTCACCAGCCTGTCGGCCGGCGACCTCGTCGTCCATGTCGATCACGGCATCGGCCGCTTCATTGGCCTGAAGACCGTAACGGCGGTCGGCGCCCCCCATGATTGCGTCGAGCTGCACTATGCCGGCGGTGACAAGCTCTTCCTGCCCGTGGAGAACATCGAGCTGCTGACCCGCTACGGGTCCGAGGATGCCGAGGCGCAGCTTGACCGGCTCGGCGGCGGCGCCTGGCAGTCGCGCAAGGCGCGCCTGAAGAAGCGCATTCTCGAAATGGCCGCCGGCCTGATCAAGATCGCCGCGGCCCGGGCGCTGCGCGAGGCGCCGAAACTGGTGCCGCCGGACGGCGCCTATGACGAATTCGCCGCCCGGTTCCCCTATGAGGAGACCGAGGACCAGGCCGGCGCCATCGACGCGGTGCTCGAAGACATGGGCTCGGGGCGGCCGATGGACCGCCTCGTCTGCGGCGATGTCGGCTTCGGCAAGACAGAGGTGGCGCTCCGGGCCGCCTTCGCCGCCGTGCTGAGCGGCAAGCAGGTGGCGGTGATGGTGCCGACGACGCTGCTCGCGCGCCAGCATTTCAAGACCTTCGCCGAACGCTTCAAGGGCCTGCCGGTGACGGTGGCCCAGGCCTCGCGCATGGTCGGCTCCGCCGATCTCGCCGCCGCCAAGAAGGGCCTGACCGACGGCACGGTCGACATCGTCGTTGGCACCCATGCGCTGCTCGGCAAGGCGATCGCCTTCAAGGATCTCGGCCTCGTCATCGTCGACGAGGAGCAGCATTTCGGCGTCGGCCACAAGGAACGGCTCAAGGAGCTGCGCGCCGAGGTCCATGTGCTGACGCTGACAGCGACGCCGATCCCGCGTACCCTGCAACTGGCCATGACCGGCGTGCGCGATCTCTCCATCATCGCGACACCGCCGGTCGACCGTCTGGCGGTGCGCTCCTTCGTGACGCCCTTCGATCCGCTGATCATCCGCGAGGCGCTGCTGCGCGAGCGCTATCGCGGCGGCCAGGCCTTCTTCGTCTGCCCGCGGATCGAGGACCTCGCCGATGCCGAGGCCTTCCTGCGCGAGCACGTGCCGGAGGCGAAATTCATCATCGCCCACGGCCAGATGGCCGCCGGAGACCTCGAGGACCGGATCGGCGCCTTCTACGACGGCAAGGTCGACATCCTGCTCTCGACCACCATCGTCGAATCCGGCCTCGACATCCCCCGCGCCAACACGCTGATCGTCTGGCGGGCCGACATGTTCGGCCTCGCCCAGCTCTACCAGCTGCGCGGCCGTGTCGGCCGGGCCAAGACCCGCGCCTATGCGCTGTTCACCCTGCCCGAGAAGAAGCCGGTGACGCCGCAGGCCGAGCGGCGCCTCAAGGTGCTGCAGTCCCTCGACACGCTCGGCGCCGGCTTCCAGCTCGCCTCCCACGATCTCGACATCCGTGGCGCCGGCAACCTGCTCGGCGACGAGCAGTCCGGCCATATTCGCGAGGTCGGCTACGAGCTCTACCAGCAGATGCTGGAGGAAGCGGTGTCGATGATGAAGGCCGGCCTCGTCGAGGACACGGTCGAGGACAAGTGGTCGCCGCAGATCACTGTGGGAACGCCGATCCTCATCCCGGAGACCTATGTCGAGGATCTCGGCCTCAGGCTGCAGCTCTACCGCCGCCTCGGCGATCTCGATACCGACGAGGCGATCGACGCCTTCGCCGCCGAGATGATCGACCGCTTCGGGCCGCTGCCGCCGGAAGTCGAGCATCTGATCAAGGTCGCGGTCATCAAGGCCTATTGCCGCCGGGCCAATGTCGAGAAGGTCGATTCCGGCCCGCGCGGCATCGTGATGGCATTCCGCGACCAGAAATTCGCCAATCCCGCCGGCCTCGTGCGCTACATCGGCGAGCAGGGATCGCTCGCCAAGGTGCGGCCCGACCAGAAGATCGTCTTCATCCGCGATTGGCCGCGGGCCGACGACCGCCTGAAGGGGACGGCGGTGATCCTGCGCAACCTCGTGAAGATCGCGGAGACGAAGAAGGCGGCTTGATGCCGGGCCGTGTCAGGAGCGCGGGCCGTCTTTCACGCGGCCTGCCCAGATCTCCACGACCCCGTCCCCCTGGGTCAGCATTGTGACCCCGATATGGTCCCGCCCCTGGGCGGCGAACTCCTGCGCGAGCTGCCCGGCGAGGGCACGGCCCTCTGCCTCGTGACGGGCGAGAAATCCGTCATCCGCCGGGCATGCACCAGGATAGTCCCAGTCGAGGGCGTCCTCGTATCGCTGCGCCCACGCCTGCAGGTCTGCGACAAGGGCAGGCGACAGGCCGAGCACCGCCGGATCGATGGGGCCGCCATAGCCGGTGTCCATCGACCAGAGGGGATGGCAACCGTAATCCGCCATCAGTTTGACGCGTTGGGGTTCGGTGCAAATGCGCTCGGGCGCCGACGGGAACACGGTCCCTACGGAAGCGTAGACCACCCGGTCGGCCCCGATGACCTCTGCCATGCGGGCGGCGAGCGCCTGACCTTCCGCCTCATGCTGCGCCGCCGCCGCGGGATCGCCAAAGCCGCCCATGCGTTTGCGCGGGGGGATCGTGTCCAGATAAGCCTCCTCCCAGACCAGGATGTCGTCCACCAGCCCCGCGCCGAAGGTCCGGATGGCGAGATCCTGCGGCACGACCCGGCCGGTCGCATGATCGGCGAAGGGCAGAACGAAAGGCCGCACCATCAGGCGGATCCTCTCGGGGAGGTCGTCAGGGCTTGGGGGAGTGACCGGCCCGGGCGAGAAGTTGCCGCGGGCTTGCGACAGCGGCGCGCCAAGCCTCCACACCAGATGGGCGGAAAACGCCAGGATCCCGAGCCCCGCGGTCAGAAAAGGCCAGGGATCCGCTTCGGGCCAGCGAAGGCGATCGGACAAGGTTGCTGCAGCGACGAGGGTGGTGGCCGCAAGGTGGATCAGGAAGGCGTTGGTGGTGGCGCGTCGGCCGGCAGGATCGGGCGCGTCCTGGGCATCGATGAGTCGCGGTGCCACCACGGCGAGGTAGAGGGCCTGGAGCGCTGCGGCGACAAGGAAGGCGGGCAGGGCGAGGATGCTGAGAACGGCAAGCAATGCGCCGCCGGCGAAGACGGCCGTCACGATGGCCAGCATCCAACGCGCGCG
Organism: Archangium gephyra; assembly: GCA_943368975.1. Classification (GTDB taxonomy): domain Bacteria; phylum Pseudomonadota; class Alphaproteobacteria; order Rhizobiales; family Phreatobacteraceae; genus Phreatobacter. The sequence continues at coordinate 151,984 of CALRLZ020000004.1, read as the reverse complement.
CAGCCGGTCGGCATGGGGGATCGCCTTCAGGGTGATACCGGCGAGCGCCTTGTCGAGGACGGCCTCCATCACCATCTGCCGGGCTGCGACAATCCCCGCCATCACATAAAAGGCGCCGACGAGGCGAATGCCGATCTCGATGCCAGTCATGACGGTCGGCCCTCGGCAAGCCGTGCAGAACCCATCCGGTCCATCTCGTGTCCCGTTTCCGTTCCGGAAGGGTAGGGATCGTCAGGGCTTTGTCCACCACCTCTGGCAAGACGATGCTCCCGCTCCTATTTTGGGACTAGCGTCGGGCGGTGCGGCTCGGCATGATTCCCGCAGAACAGGCGTCCCAATCCGCAGCGGGTTGGACATGGATCGAACCGGCTTATCAGGCGTGGCGTCAATGCGGCACGAATTCAGGACGATGACACGAGACGCAGCAGCGGGCAGGGGCGGGATGGAAGCGCGCTGGCAGGGCAGCGCACCCGTCGGCATGGCCGGAAAACGCGACGAGCGCGATCAGGATCCCGGCGGACCGGGCACATCGGTCATCGCCAAGACGCGCCCGCAAACCAAGAAGCCGAGCCTCTACCGGGTTCTGCTGCTGAACGACGACTACACGCCGATGGAATTCGTCGTGCACATCCTGCAGAAATTCTTCAACAAGAGCACCGACGATGCGACCCGGATCATGCTCCACGTGCACCAGCACGGGGTCGGTGAGTGCGGCGTCTATACCTATGAGGTGGCGGAGACCAAAGTGACCCAGGTCATGGACTTCGCCCGTAAGAACCAGCATCCGCTGCAATGCGTGATGGAAAAGAAATGAGTTTTGCGAGCGCCGGTTTTCCGGCACTCTCGGGCGCTACGGCGCACAGCGAACGTCGACGAGGTTCCCTTGCCTTCATTCTCCCGCAGCCTTGAACAGTCGCTTCATCGGGCTCTCGCGCTCGCCAACGAGCGTCGCCACGAATATGCGACTCTCGAGCATCTCCTCCTCGCCCTGGTCGACGACCAGGACGCCGCCGCGGTGATGAAGGCCTGCAGCGTCGACCTCGAAAAGCTGAAAAAGAGCCTCGTCGGCTATGTCGACGCCGAGCTTGAGAACCTCGTTACCGACGGTTCCGAGGATTCCAAGCCAACGGCCGGCTTCCAGCGCGTCATCCAGCGCGCCGTGATCCACGTCCAGTCCTCCGGCCGCGAGGAGGTCACGGGCGCCAATGTGCTGGTGGCGATCTTCGCCGAGCGCGAGAGCCATGCCGCCTATTTCCTGCAGGAGCAGGACATGACCCGCTACGACGCGGTGAACTATATCAGCCACGGCATCGCCAAGCGGGCAGGGCTCTCCGAGGCGCGGGCGCCGAAGGGCGCCGACGAACCGGAAGAGGCCAAGGAAAAGGCCACGGACGGCGACAAGAAGAAGGGTGACGCCCTCGACACCTACTGCGTCAACCTCAACAAGAAGGCGCGGGAAGGCCGCATCGACCCGCTGATCGGCCGCGACAACGAGATCAGCCGCACCATCCAGGTGCTCTGCCGCCGCCAGAAGAACAATCCGCTGCTCGTCGGCGACCCCGGCGTCGGCAAGACCGCCATCGCCGAGGGCCTGGCCAAGCGCATTGTCGAGAACGACGTTCCGGAGGTCCTGAAGGACGCCACCGTCTTCTCGCTGGACATGGGCACGCTGCTCGCCGGCACCCGCTATCGCGGTGATTTCGAGGAGCGTCTCAAGCAGGTGATCAAGGAGGTGGAGGCCCACCCCAACGCCATCATGTTCATCGACGAGATCCATACCGTGATCGGCGCAGGCGCCACGTCGGGCGGGGCGATGGATGCCTCCAACCTGCTCAAGCCGGCCCTGGCCCAGGGCACGCTGCGCTGCATCGGCTCGACCACCTACAAGGAATATCGCCAGTATTTCGAGAAGGACCGGGCGCTCGTCCGCCGCTTCCAGAAGATCGACGTCAGCGAGCCGACGGTCGCCGATTCCATCGAGATCCTGAAGGGCCTGAAGACCACCTTCGAGACCTATCACAAGCTGCGCTATACCAACGAGGCCATCAAGGCAGCGGTGGAACTGTCGGCCCGCTACATCCATGACCGCAAGCTGCCGGACAAGGCGATCGACGTGATCGACGAGAGCGGCGCGGCGCAGATGCTGGTGCCCGAGAACAAGCGCAAGAAGACGATCGGCATCAAGGAGATCGAGGCGACGATCGCGACGATGGCGCGCATCCCGCCGAAGACCGTCTCGAAGGACGACGCCGAGGTGCTGCGCAACATCGAGACGACGCTGAAGCGGGTGGTCTACGGCCAGGACAAGGCGATCGACGCCCTGTCAGCCTCGATCAAGCTCGCCCGCGCCGGCCTGCGCGAGCCGGAAAAGCCGATCGGCAACTACCTCTTCTCCGGCCCGACCGGTGTCGGCAAGACCGAGGTTGCCAAGCAGCTCAGCCAAGTGCTCGGCGTCCAGCTGCTGCGCTTCGACATGTCGGAATACATGGAGCGCCACACGGTCTCGCGGCTGATCGGCGCGCCGCCCGGCTATGTCGGCTTTGATCAGGGCGGCCTGCTCACCGACGGTGTCGACCAGAACCCCTATTGCGTGCTGCTGCTGGACGAGATCGAGAAGGCCCATCCGGACCTGTTCAATATCCTGTTGCAGATCATGGACCACGGGAAACTGACCGATCACAACGGCAAGCAGGTCGATTTCCGCAATGTCATCCTGATCATGACGACCAATGCGGGCGCCGCCGATCTCGCCAAGCCGGCGATCGGCTTCACCCGCAACAAGCGGACCGGAGACGATTCGGAAGCGATCAACCGCCTCTTCGCCCCCGAATTCCGCAACCGCCTCGACGCCGTCATCGCCTTCGGCCACCTGTCGACCGAGGTCATCGGCAATGTGGTCGAGAAGTTCGTCCTGCAGCTCGAGGCCCAGCTCGCCGACCGCCAGGTGACGATCGAGCTGTCCCCCGACGCCAAGGAATGGCTGATCGAGCGTGGCTATGACGAGCAGATGGGCGCCCGACCGATGGCCCGTGTCATCCAGGAATATGTGAAGAAGCCGCTCGCCGAGGACCTGCTCTTCGGCCGCCTGAAGAACGGCGGCCATGTCAGGGTCATTGTGTCCAAGGACGAGGAGGGCTTCCCGATCCTCTCCTTCGACTACCCGGCTGGCCCGGTCACCCCCAAGGCCGAGCCGGTGGCACCCGACGTCCGCCGCATCGCCAAGCGCGCGGCGGCCAAGAAGACGGTTGCCTCGAAGCCGAAGCGCAAGCCGAAAGGCGGCGGCGGGGGAGGCGTTCCTGTGGCCTCCGAGCCGCGGCGCCCGTCTGGTTCCGTGCCCAAGGTTCCGCTCAAGGCGGATTGATCGTCTCCATGCGTAGCGCGAGCCCGGCCTGGTCCTTTGACCGCGCCGGGCTCTCTCGTTTGGCGGGGCGAATGGCCCGCATGCATCATCGCTCTTGCCACGAGCCGGCGTCTGGACGAGTGATCGATGCCTGATGGACCCTGAACGCGCCCTTTCGCCACCGCTGACCCAGGGCGCTTACTATCGCCGCGGATTGCGTGCGGCCGTGGCCCTGCCGGCGGTCATCCTCGCCGCCACCTTCATCGGCATCGGCTCGGTCTGCGCCGATTACGGCATGCCGCTCGCCTGGGCGGTGCTGGCCACCGTCCTGATCTGGGCCGGGCCGGCCCATCTCATCCTCGTCGGGGGGCTTGGCTCGGGGGCATCCTGGCTTGCGATTGCCCTCACCGTCGGGCTCTCCTCGGTCCGCCTGCTGCCCATGGTCGTCTCGTTGCTGCCCTATCTGCGGCTGCAGAACCGCCATCCCGTCGTCGCGGTTGTCTGCGCCCATCTGGTGGCCATTTCGATCTGGGTCGAGAGCCTGCGTCTGCTGCCTCAGATCGACGGCGAGGGTCGCGTCCCCTTTTTCCTCGGTCTCGGGACCGGCCTGCTCGCCTCCGCGACGACGGCGACGGTCGTTGGCTATGGCCTCGCGGGGATCATCCCGCACGCCTTCGCGGCGGGGCTGCTGTTCCTGACGCCCATCTTCTTCCTCCTGTCGCTCTTCGCCACGGCCCGCGTCCTCTCCGACCAGCTCGCCATCGGCTTCGGCTTCTTCGGCCTGCTGCTGGGCGCGCTGGTGGGTGACGGGCTGGAACTGCTCTATGCCGGCCTCGGTGGTGGAACCCTTGCCTATGGGCTCGCGCGGCTGAAGCGGGCGAGGGACGCCGCGTGACCCTCTTCGGCTCCGATCTGGCACCCTATATCGCGCTGATCCTTCTCGGCTTCCTGCCGAGCGAGATCTGGCGCTGGATGGCGCTCGTCGTCGGCCGTGGCCTCGACGAGAATTCCGAAATCCTGATCTGGGTGCGGGCGGTGGCCACCGCGACGCTCGCCGCGGTTGTCGCCAAACTCGCCTTCTTTCCCGCCGGCGCCCTTGCGACCCTGCCGCTCGGCTGGCGGATCGGCGCCTTCCTGGCGGGGGTGGCGGTCTACTGGATCGGCCGGCGCACCGTTCTGTTCGGCGTGCTCGCTGCCGAACTCGTCATCGTCGGCGGCGCCCTGTGGCTGGGGCTGAAATAGTCAGCCGCCGGCCTGCATGGCCTCCAGCGCCGTGCGGATGGTGGCGGCATGGGTCGCCAGGACCTCGGGATTTTCCATGGCGCCGGTATGCGGCCGCAGCGCGACTCCCGTCCAGCGCGGCAGCACATGGACGTGGATGTGGAAGACCACCTGTCCGCCGGCACTCTCGTTGAACTGCTGGATCGTCAGTCCGTCGGCCGCCATGGCGCGCTTGACGCCCTTGGCGACGAACTGCACGGCGCGGGAGAGATCAGCCAGATCGTCGGGGTGGATGTCGAGGATGTTGCGGGCGGCGGCCTTCGGAATCACCAGCACATGGCCGTCAGCACGCGGCATGATGTCCATGAAAGCCAGGACCTTGTCCGTTTCGTAGACTTTCTGGGCCGGCATCTCGCCACGCAGGATCTTGGCGAAGACATTGTTGGGATCATAGGCGGTGGTCGACATGAAAACACCCTCGCGAACCGGTCCGCGAGGGTGTCGCAACCGCGAGGCGCGGCGTCAAGCCGCGCTCTGTCACCAGTAGTAGCGCCGGACGAAGCGGCGGCGAACGAAGCGACGGCGGACGAAGTAGACGCGCCGCGGGCGGTAGACGAAGCGGCGACGGCGTCGGACGATGTAATACTGCATCTCGGAAGGCTGCCCGGCGGCGGGCGTCACTGCGGCCGTGGCCGTGGCCGTCGACGAAACGGGAGCGGCCTGGGCAGCACTGCCAGCCGCGGCGACGGCGACGGCCCCTGCGGCCGCTGCGAAGAAGGTACGACGATGGATCATTCTCAATCCTCCTGATGGCTGTCCTGGCGCACGGGGGAAGAGTGCTGCGCCGGTTGACGCGACGTCAAGTCGCTTCATTTCCCAACGTGTCAGCCGACTGTTTCTGAACGTCGACGCCCGGCGACCGCGGTCGTGTCGCCGGGCGAGGGAACCGGATCAGCTCCGGCGACGGGCGCGGCGGACGATGCGGCGGGTCCGGCGGCGGGTCCGACGCAGCACCCGGCGGGCACGGCGCGGGGCGCGGCGGCGCATCTCCACCGGCTCGCCGGCAACAGGGACGGCGGCAGCTTCGGGAGCGACAGACGCCGTCACCAAGTCGGCGAGCGGGGCGGCCTGGGCAGCGGCAGCGAGGGTGGTGGCGGCGACCCCGGCGGCGAGGGCTGCGAAGAACGAGCGGCGATGCATCATGGGACCTTCTCCTTGTGGACCTGTTCGAACCATCTCGACCGGTTCGAACAGCATCCTGGTCCCCGCGACCTGAACTGCTGATATCGGCAGGTTTAGCCAGCGTTCACAAAGCCGCATGAACGACCATCCTGTCACATCGCGTCACATTGCGGGCGGCGGGCCGCCACCGGATGGAAATGGAGCGCGGTGAGACTGCGGACGGCATCGGACCTCGTCGCGATGTCTTTTCACGGGCGGCGTGCCGCTCCATTCTCCGGGTTTCTGAGGAGGCCAGCGTGGCAATCGATCCCCAGTCCGCGGCGACAGGCGCCGAAGCACTGACCAAGGCTCAGGACGCCGAGCAGAAGAAGGCCGACCAGGCGGCAGATGCGGGCGGATGGTTCGACGTGGCAGCGACCGTCATCGATGTCGTCGCCAGTGCGGCGTCCTCCGTCGGGCAGGCGACAGCATCCGCCGCCTCTACCGTCACCCAGACGGCCGGCACCTTGACCTCAGGGGCCTTCGAGACCGGCGGCGCCATTGCGTCCGGTGCCATCGAAACCGCAGGGTCCATCGCATCCGGCGTTGTCGACGTCGCGGGCAGTATCGGCAAAGGGCTCGGCAGCCTCGATCTCTGACACCTGGCTGGGTGTGCCGTCCCGGGGGACCTGCCGGCCTCAGTCCTGCTCGTCCATGGACGCGCGCCGGAACGGCGTCATCGCGCCGAGTTCCTGGATGGCCTCGGCGATATAGCTGCGCTCGCGTGCGAGATAATCGTCCACCGCCCGGCGCAAGCCGAGATCGGCGATGAAATGGGCCGAATGGGTGGTCACCGGCTTGTAGCCGCGCGCCAGCTTGTGTTCGCCCTGCGCGCCAGCCTCGACGCGTTTCAGCCCGTGGCGGATCGCATAGTCGATGGCCTGATAATAGCAGACCTCGAAATGCAGGAACGGATGCTCCTCCACCGCCCCCCAGTGCCGTCCGTAGAGCACCTCTTCGCCGATGAAATTGATGGCGCCGGCAACATAACGCCCCTCGCGTTCCGCCATGACCAGCAGGATCCGGTCGGCCATCCGCGCGCCGATCAGGGAATAGAATGCCCGGGTCAGATAGGGCCGGCCCCATTTGCGTGAGCCCGTATCCATATAGAACTCATAGAACCGGTCCCAGACTGCCTCGGTCAGCTCGGCGCCGGTCAGCCAGCGGATGGTGATGCCCCGGCCCTCCAGCGCCTCGCGTCTCTCGCGCCGGATCACCTTGCGCTTGCGCGAGGACAGGGCGGCGAGGAAATCGTCGAAGACCGCATAGCCCTCGTTCTCGAAATGGAACTGCGTGTCGTTGCGCTGCAGATAGCCCGCCGCCGCCATCAGCTCCCATTCATCCTGCCGGCAGAAGGTGACATGGAGCGAGGAGACCCCGGCTTGCACCGCGACCTGGGCTGCGCCCTGCACCAGGGCGGTGCGGGCGAGATCGGCCTCGGGTCCCGCGCGCACGAGGAGACGCCTTCCAGTCGCCGGCGTGAAGGGGACGCTCGCCTGCAGCTTGGGGTAGTAGCGCCCGCCGGCCCGCTCATAGGCTTCGGCCCAGCCGCCGTCGAAGACATATTCGCCGCGCGAATGGCTCTTGAGGTAGCAGGGCATGATCGCCGCGACCGCCTCGCCCCGCTCGAGGATCAGGTGATGGCCCAGCCAGCCGGTCTCCCGCACCGCCGAGCGCGACTCCTCGAGGCTGAGGAAGAAGGCATGGTCGAGGAACGGATCGACGCTCCCCGATGTCCCGGCCGCGCAGGCGTTCCACACGTCGGCAGGGATATCCGCGACGCTGGTCGCGACGCGGAGCGTGAAGGGCGTGGAACTCATGGCCGGGAGCTTAGGCGAGATAGCCCTCGAAGGTCACCTGATCCGCATGGCGGGCGGCGATCAAACGCTCGTCATCCGTCCGCACCGTCCAGCAGATGACGGGTCGCTTCAGCGAGCCGCGATAGCGCTCCGTGGCGACGCTCGGCAGGTCGGCGACCCGCCACGACAGGAAATCGGGATCGGTGCGCTCCATATGCGCGAAAGCCGCCAGTTCGGCCCGCATGGCCGGCGACAGGCCGGCCCAGTAGGCGCCGGCATAATGCGATTCCGCGACGATCCCGCGGACGAGATCAGGCGCGTTGTCCTTCAGCCAGGCGATCGGCGCGGGATCGAAGGACATCAGCGCCACCGGACCGGAATAGGCCGCAGCCAGGTTCGCGACCCGGCGGGTGAGGGCGAGCTTGCCGTCGAATTCCGACTTGATCTCCACCACCAGCGGCACCCGGCCATCGACCAGCGCGAAAAGCTCGGCGAGGGTGATCATCCGGTCGTCCGTCGCCTTGAAGGCGAGGCGCTTCAGCGCCGCCGCATCATGCGCGTCGACACGGCCGGTCGCCTGCGTCAGGCGGTCCAGCGTCGCATCGTGGAAGACGATGGCGTCGCCGTCCGCGGTCGGCTGCACGTCGCATTCGATGGCATAATTGCCGGCGATCGCCGCCGTGAAGGCGCGCGGGCAGTTCTCGATCACCCCCGGCGCCAGCCCGTGCAGGCCGCGATGGGCGATGGGCCGGGCGGTCAGCCAGCCGATATCGCTGCGGCCTCCCATCAGGCGATCTCGACCAGCGCCTCGACCTCGACGGCGGCATTGGCGGGCAGGGCCGCGACGCCGATCGTCGAACGGGCGTGGCGCCCCTTGTCCCCGAACACCTCGACCATCAGGTCGGATGCCCCGTTCATGACCTTCGGCGCGTCGACGAAGTCCGGCATGCAGTTGATGAAGCCGCCGAGACGGACGATGCGGATGACGTTGTCGAGATTGCCGACCGCGGACTGGATCTGGGCGATGACGTTCAGGGCGCATTGCCGCGCCGCCTTCTGGCCTTCCTCGATGGACACACCGCCGCCGAGCTTGCCGGCCATCAGCCCGGCGGGGCCGAGCGAAATCTGGCCGGAGACGACGAGCATGGTGCCCGACCGTACGAAGGGCACGTAATTGGCGATCGGCGCGACGGGGTTCGGCAGAACGATCCCGAGTTCGGCGAGACGGGCGGCAATGGCGGACATCATGAACCTCGGTCTGGTGAGAGTGCGGCGGAACCTGCCCCAATGCGCAGGTCGGGGCAAGGGACGGGTGCGCGACACCACCATGCCGCGTTGTCGCCCTCCCGCGGCCTCTCTATGGTGCAATGCCGAAGGCTGGCGCGCGGTCTTGTCCCGCATGTCGCCACAAGGAGTTCCGCCCGATGACCGTCATCCGCACCGCGCTCGCCGCCACCGTCGCCGGTCTGCTCCTCGCCGGATCTGGCGGGGCCCCGGCGCAGGCCCAGGCGACCGGTTCCGCGACCCTCTCGCCGCATCGGGCCGTCTACGACCTCAGCCTCGACCCGCGACGGCCGGCCCGGGGCCTCGACCAGGCCCGCGGTCGCATCCTCTTCGAGACCGGCGGCAACCGGTGCGAAGGGTTCACGACCTCCTTCCGCCAGGTGGTCGAACTGAGCATGAATGGTGATCGGGTCGTCATGGACGTCCGCACCGCCCATTTCGAGGAAGGCGACGGCAGCGGCTTCCGCTTCACCTCCCAGTCGAGCCAGAACGGTGCCGCCAAGGTCGAGACGGACGGCACAGCGACACGCGGGCCGGACGCGGTGAGCGTCGTCGTCCGGCGGCCCCGCCCCCTGAACAAGCAGATCGACCGCGCCGCGATCTTCCCCACCGAACATCTCATCCGTCTGGTCGAGGCGGCGCGCGAGGGCCGCACCATTCTCGAGGCGAAGGTCTATGACGGTGCCGAGACCGGCGAGAAGCTATACAATGCGACGGCGATCATCGGCCGGCGGATCGCGCCGGGCGCCGGCGAGGTCGAGGCCGCCGCCCGCGATCCCAAGCTTGCGGCCCTCGCCCGCTGGCCGGTGACGATCAGCTACTTCGAGGACGGCCGCGACAGCGCCAACCCGGTCTATTCCATCGCCTTCGAGCTCTACGAGAACGGCGTGTCGCGTCAGCTCGTCATCCATTACGGCGATTTTTCCCTGCGCGGTGAGCTGGCGAGCCTCGACTGGCAACCGGAGACGGCCTGCACGCGGCCCTGAACCGGGTCAGTCGTCGAAGGTGATTCCCTTGACGACAGCCGCCTTGCCGAAGCGGGTCCGCAGGGCGTCGACGGCGCCCTCCACCTTGACGCTCCGGGCGATCGACGGGTCGACGAGGTCGGCGGGATCGGCGCGTCCCGGGTCGGTGAGCTCGGACAGACCGATGCCGATGAGCCGGTAGGCGGTGCCATCGGCCTCCTTCATCAGCATGTCCCGGCCGGTCTCGAACAGGCGTGTGGCGAGCAGCGTCGGCGAGGGCAGGGCGCGCGACCGCGTGCGGATCTTGAAGTCGACGGTCTTCAGCTTCAGCGTCACCGTGGTGCCGGCGAACCCTTGCGCCTTCGCCCGCGCCGAGACCTTCTCGCAGAGCAGGAACAGCTTCTTCTCGAGGGTGCGCGCGTCGCGGATGTCCGTGTCGAACGTCGTCTCGGCCGAGATCGATTTGGTCTCCTCGTCCGGCGAGACGCGCCGCTCGTCGATGCCCCGGCTCAGCCGCGACAGCCTCAGGCCCATGGCGCCGAAGCGGCGCATGAGGTCGCCCTCGTCGAGCCGCCTGAGGTCGGCGATCAGCCTGAACCCCTCCCGCTCCAACGTCTCCTGGGTGGCGCGGCCGACCCCCCAGATCAGCGAAACCGGCTTCGATCCGAGGAAATCCAGCGCCTCGGCGCGACCGATGGCGGCGAAACCGCGCGGCTTGTCCATGTCCGAGGCGATCTTGGCGAGAAACTTGTTGTAGGAGAGCCCGACCGAGACAGTGATTCCGATCTCGCGCTCGACGGTCCGGGCGAAACGGGCCAGCACCACGGCGGGAGCGGCGCCGTGCAGCCGCTCGGTGCCGGTCAGGTCAAGAAAGGCCTCGTCGATGGACAGCGGCTCGACCAGCGGTGTGAGCGCCAGCATCGCCTGGCGCACCTGGCGCCCGACGCCGACATATTTCTCCATGTTCGGCTTGATCACCACGGCGTCCGGACAGAGCTGCAGCGCCTTGAACATCGGCATGGCGGACCTGACACCATGGATGCGCGCCACGTAGCAGCAGGTCGATACGACGCCGCGCCGGCCACCGCCGATGATCACCGCCCGGTCGACGAGGCTGGGATCGTCACGCTTCTCGACCGCCGCATAGAAGGCGTCGCAATCGACATGGGCGATGGAGAGGCTGGCAAGTTCGGCATGCCGGGCAATCCGCGGCGATCCGCAGGCCTGGCAGCGCAGGGCGCCCGGCGCGGCTTCGGTTAGACAGTCGCGGCAGAAGGCGATGGCGGCCATGAGCAGACGGTGGACGCGATGGAGGGCCTCATCAAGAGGGCTTTTGGCATCAGGCGAAATCGCGCTCCCACGGGCCCGCACCCAGCACATGGGCGGCGCGCACCACCGCCTCCGGCTTGACCCCCGCATGGGCGGCGAAGGCGAGAAGCAGCGCTTCGTCGCCCATCAGATGGTCCATGATCGCGGTGAGGAATTCCGGCTGTCGGGCGAGGTCGCGGATCTGGGCGAGATCGATCCCGGCCAAGGCGGCGAAGCGCTGCAGCCGGTCCTCGTCACCGGCGAGGAAGGCGAGGACGTCGGCCGCCATCTGCTCGGCACCGGCCCTGCTGTGATCGTTCCGACGCAACGTCATGGTTTGTCCTTTTGAAAGGATTTGGGACTAGCTTGTGCTCCATCCGTCAAGGTCCGGCAACCATCCCCGGCCATCCGGAACATGCGAGTGGTGATGTCGAAAACCGTCATGATCGTGGAAGACAACGAGCTCAACATGAAGCTCTTCCATGATCTTTTGGAAGCCAACGGCTATCGGACGATCCAGACGCGCAACGGCACCGAAGCCCTGTCCCTTGCCCGCGAGCACCGTCCCGACCTCATCCTCATGGATATCCAGCTGCCCGAGGTCTCAGGCCTCGATGTGACGCGCTGGATCAAGGAGGACGAGACGATCCGGCACATTCCGGTCATCGCCGTCACCGCATTCGCAATGAAGGGCGACGAGGAACGAATCAGGGCAGGCGGCTGCGAGGCCTATCTGTCGAAGCCCATCTCCGTCACGAAATTCATCGAGACCGTCCGGCATTTTCTCGGCACGGCCTGAGGAGACACGACCAGCCATGACCGCGCGCGTCCTCGTCGTCGATGACATCCTCGCCAATGTGAAGCTGCTGGAAGCGCGGCTGTCGGCGGAATACTTTGACGTGGTCACGGCGAGTTCGGGGATGGAGGCGCTGTCCATCTGCGAGCGCGCCCAGTGCGACATCGTCCTCCTCGACGTGATGATGCCGGGCATGGACGGTTTCGAGACCTGCCGCCGGCTCAAGGCCAACCCGGCGACACACCACATTCCCGTTATCATGGTCACGGCGCTGGACCAGCCGGCCGACCGGGTGAAGGGCCTCGAGGCGGGCGCCGACGATTTCCTCACCAAGCCTGTCAACGATTTCGCCCTGGTGACGCGGGTGCGCTCTCTCGTCCGGCTCAAGATGATGCAGGACGAGCTGCGCATGCGCGCCGTCACCTCGCGCGAAATCGGCATGCGCGACGCCCTGTCGGAGGCCGCCGCCGAAACCGGACTGAACGGCCGCATCCTCGTGGTCGACGACCGGGCCTCGTCCCATGAGCGGATCGTGCAGGCGCTGCGCAACCAGCATCAGGTTGAGGTCGAGACGCGCCCCCAGGAGGCTTTCTTCAAGGCCGCCGAGAACGACTACGACCTCGTCATGGTCTCCCTCGGCCTGACCGAATTCGACCCGCTGCGGCTCTGCTCCCAGCTCCGTACGCTCGATCGGACGCGCGGCCTGCCGATCCTTGTGGTCGCCGAGCCCGAGGACGACGCCCGGCTGTTGCGCAGTCTCGATATCGGCGCCAACGACTATCTCATGCGCCCCATCGACCGGAACGAGATGGCGGCCCGCGTGCGCACCCAGGTGCGCAAGAAGCGCTACACCGCCCGCCTCAGGGACAATGTGCAGCAGTCGATGGAAATGGCCATCACCGACGGGCTCACCGGGCTGCACAACCGGCGCTACATGGAAAGCCATCTCGGCACCCTCGTCGAACAGGCCTCGATGCGCGGCAAGCCGCTGTCGGTCCTGGTGCTCGACATCGACTACTTCAAGGCGGTCAACGACACCTACGGCCATGACGCCGGCGACGAGGTGCTGCGCGAATTCGCCCAGCGGCTGCGCAAGAGCGTGCGCGGCATCGACCTGGTCTGCCGCCTCGGCGGCGAGGAGTTCGTCGTCATCATGCCGGACACCGACGCCGGTGTCGCCTCCATCGTCGCTGAACGGATCCGCAGCCGCGTGGCCGGCGATCCCTTCCCGGTGCACAAGGGTGCCCGCGCCATCGACGTGACCGTCTCCATCGGCATGGCCCAGCGCCAGGGCAGTGACGCCGATCCCGACGTGATCCTCAAGCGCGCCGACCAGGCGCTCTATCGCGCCAAGCGCGACGGCCGCAACCGCGTCGTCCTCGACGCCGCCTGAGGCGGGCAGCGTTTACCGTGCCGGTAAACCGCGTTTGTTGAGGTTAAAAAACGGTTTATCGGCCGATTCTGTCGGCGGATATTGTCGCTTCCCCGCCCGGACTCTAGGGTTCCGCCAGATCAGGCTGCGATCTCCTCTGTAGGACATCGGCGTCGGCCTGGTCGAAACCCTGCGTGCACTCAGGTCCGCCGCATCTCCTGGGAACCGTAGGGTCGGCCGGTCGGGTTCGGCGCGGATGGCCTCTCCGCTTTGCCGTTGGCCCGGCCGGCCACCTTGCCCAGATTACATTCAGGTCAGACTTGCCGCTTGGATCCCTCCACCTCCGGGGCGTTGCCATTGCTGGAGATGGAGGCGATCGGTCATGATGGCTCGTCTGAGTCGGGACGGCACATGAGCGATCCACAACACGACGACCTTCGTCCTGGGAAAGTCCGGGCAACGGCCGCCCAACAGACGGTAGCCGTCGCGGTTTTCCTTGGCATCTTGCTGCTCTTGGGCCTCGTCAATTGGTACGCCAAGTTCGGCCAGCACGGCTGAGGTGATGGGGCTCAGGCCGGCGAGCAGGACAGGCTGGCGACGCCAACGACTCGAGCCTTGGCCTAACAAACGAAAAACGGCCCCCGAAGGGGCCGTTCCAGTCACCGATCGGCCATGCCGACCGTGACAATCACTTGATCTTGGCTTCCTTGAACTCGACGTGCTTGCGCGCAACCGGGTCGTACTTCTTCATCGACAGCTTGTCGGTCATGGTGCGCGAGTTCTTCTTCGCGGTGTAGAAGTAGCCGGTGTCGGCGGTCGAGATCAGCTTGATCTTGATTGTGGCGGCTTTGGCCATGGCAAGTCCTCGCGGAAGGTCGTTGGATCGGGTCGTGCCTTGGGGACAGAGGGCTTACGCCCGCCGCGTCGCCGACGGCTGGTTGCGGCGGATGTGACAGGTCGATGCCGCCTTGTCAAGGCAAGGCCCGGTTTCGGCCCGCCGCTTCAATAGACGTCGGCCTGGTAGCGTCCCGCCTTCTTCATCGCCTGGACATAGGCCACCGCCGCCTCCGGGCTGCGGCCGCCATGGGTTGCGATGACGTCGACCAGCGCCGCCTCGACGTCCTTGGCCATCCGCTTGGCATCGCCGCAGATGTAGAAATGCCCGCCCTGGTCCAGCCAGCGCCAGAGTTCCGCGCCGGTCTCGCGCATCCGGTCCTGCACATAGACCTTGTCGCTGCCGTCACGCGACCAGGCGAGCGACAGGCGCGTCAGCACGCCGGAGGCCTTCAGCGCCGCGAGTTCGTCGGCATAGAAGAAGTCGGTGGCCTGCCGCTGGTGGCCGTAGAAGAGCCAGTTCGGTCCTGGCGCCTTGTCCGCCGCCCGGTCCTGCAGGAAGGCGCGGAACGGCGCGATGCCGGTGCCCGGACCGACCATCACCACCGGCACGGCCGGGTCCGCCGGCAGGGCGAAGCCATGGGCGCGCTGGACATAGACCCTGACGGCGGCACCGGGCGCGGCACGTTCGCCGAGAAAGGTGGAGGCGACGCCAAGCCGCAGGCGCTTGCCGATGACGTAGCGCACCGCGTCGACGGTGAGGGAGACCCGGCCGGGTTCGGCCTTGGGCGAGGAGGAGATCGAATAGAGGCGCGGCTGCAACGGCTCCAGCGCCTCCACGAAGGCCTCCGGATGGGGCCTGACCCCCGCGAACTTGGTCAGGACGGCGAGAACATCCAGCTCCTCCGCATCGCCGTCCGGATCCTCACCGCGCGCGAGGGCCCTGGCCTTCCGGCGCTGGTCGCCGCCGGTGAGGAAGGAGATCAGCTCGAAAAGGCCATCGGGCGCCGGTGCCAGCGACACCTCTTCTGCCAGGACCGCGCGCAGCGTCCGACCGCGCACCGGCGTGATGTGGGAGGTCCCCAGCATGGCGATGATCTGGTCGACAAGACCAAGGTCATTGGTCGGATAAACGCCGAGGGCGTCCCCGGCGACATAGTCAAGGCCGGCGGCCCCGAGGTCGAACTCGATATGGTAGGTCTCCTTCTGCGAGCCCTCGCCGGTGAGCCGCCGGGCGAACAGCAAGGGCACCGCCACCGGCGCCTCGCGCGAGCGGCCGGGGAGCGCTGCGGGTGTGGCGGCGGCCGGCGCGGCACCGGCCTCGCCGCTGCCGGCAACCTCGCCCGCCAGCGCCTTGAGCATGCGCAGCGTCTCCTTGCCGCCGGGCACGCAGAGATTGAGCCGCTCCTCGCTCTTCACCGCCAGCGCATTGGCATAGTCGGCGCAAGAATAGCCGCACTGGCCGCAATCCTGCTGGGCCATGGCTGCCATCAGTCGCGGCGCGAGAGGCTTGCCGTCGGCGAGCGACATGCGGTCGGCGAGCGGCATGGCCGGGTCGTGCCAGGGCGCATCGTCGTTGGAGGCGAGGTCCGCGGAGGGCGCCGTCGCCGCGCTGCCGTCAGCAGCCATGCCCGCGGCCGGCGTCAGCGGCCCGAGGGCCGCGGCGAAGAAGCCGGACAGCCATTGCCGCTGTTCGGCACTGAACGGCGCGGTATCAGGGATCAGCGAAAAGGTCGAGGACGGCGGCTGCACGCTCATTCCGCGGCCTCCCGCAGCGGAGCGAGATGGGGGGCGACGAGGGATGACAGCTTTTCCGCGTCATGCCGGATGGTGAAGGCCTGGAAGCTCTCGGCGGGGCTGTCGCGATGGCTTAGATAGGCCTTCAGCAGCGCCTCGACATGGCGCGGCGCATCCTCGGCCGTGATGCCCTTCCAGAGGGTCCGCCCGATCCGCGCATTCTCGGCAAATCCGCCGCCGACGGCGATATCGTAGCCCTCGACCGTGTCGCCCTCCGCATTCACCGGCACGCGCGCACCGATCAGGCCGATATCGCCGATATAGTGCTGGGCGCAGGAATGGTGGCAGCCGGTCAGGTGGATGTTGACTGGCACGTCGATCGCCACCCGCGCCTCGACGTGGTCGGCGATCTCCATCGCATGGCGCTTGGTGTCGGATGCGGCGAATTTGCAGCCGGCATTGCCGGTACAGGCGACGAGCCCGGCGCGGATCGGGGTCACGGTCGTCGACAGGCCGAGGGCGGCGATGCGCGCCTCCGCCTCCGCGACAAGACCGTCGGGCACGCCGGACAGGATCAGGTTCTGCCAGACGGTCAGCCTGACATCGCCGTCGCCGCATTCGGCCGCGATGGCGGCGAGCCCTTCCGCCTGGCGGCGCGTCAGTTTGCCGACCGCCATCACCACGCCGATCCAGTTCAGGCCAGCCTGTTTCTGCCGATGGACGCCGACATGGGCATAGCGGTCGGTCGGCAGGCGCGGCGCCACATCGCTGTCCGCGATGCGGGTCAGCTTGCGGCCGAGCTTGTCCTCGACGGCCGCCAGGAAGCGCTCGAAACCCCAGGAATCCAGCAGGTATTTGAGCCGCGCGCGGTTGCGGTTGGTGCGGTCGCCATGGTCGATGAAGACGCGGACGATGGCCTCGGCGATCAGCGTGGCCTCGTCCGGCCGGCAGAAGGCGCCCGTCGGCCGGGCGAGGTCATGGTGCCCCGAAATGCCGCCCAGCACGATCCGCAGCCACAGACCGGGAGAGGCGCTACCGCCCTCCGGCACCCGGACCGCCTGGAAGCCGATATCGTTGGTTTCCTCGAGGGCCGGCGACAGGCCGGCGCCGTCGAACGAGACGTTGAACTTGCGCGGCAGCCCGTAGAGCACCCGCGTGTTGAGGATATGGAAGTGCCAGTCGCGGGCCAGCGGCCGGGTGTCGAGCAATTCCTGCGGATCGATGCCGGCGAGCGGCGATCCCGTGACATTGCGGATATTGTCGGCCCCCGAGCCACGGGCGACGATGCCGAGATCCATCAGTTCTTCGAGCAGCGCCTTGGCGTTCTCCGGACGGATCTCGCGCATCTGCAGGTTGGCGCGGGTCGTGACCGCCAGCACGCCGCCGCCATAGGTTTCCGCCAGCCGGGCGCAGCCGGCCAGTTGGTGGGCGGTGAGGATGCCGTTCGGCAGGCGCATGCGCAGCATGAAGCTGTCCTGCGCCGGTGCGACGTTGAACAGACCGAAATAGCGCCAGCGGAAATTGTCGGCCGGTCCGGGCAGCTTGCCGGTTGCCGCCTCGCGGGTCAGCCGACCATAGGCGTCGAGGGGATTTTCGTCCCGCTTCCACTTCTCCGGATCGACGATCTTGCCGCCGGCCCGGACCTGCGCATCCTGCGCGAGAAGGTGTACCGTATCCGGGCCGGTCGGGGCGGAGGTGGCCGCGGGCGCGGTGGTGCTGACCACCTGGGAGGCGGCAGCACCTGCAACGAACCCTTCGAGATAGCGCTTCTGTTCCGCGCTGAAGTCCTGTGACATCCGTTCCCCGTGCGAAAGGCGAGGGAGCCGGCGTCATTGGCGGCAAAACAAGCTGCCGCCATCTATGCAAGGCGGGTGCCACCACCGGATGCTGCCGAACCGTCGAAGCGCCGGGGATGAGGGCGCCGGGCGTGCCGGCGCCTGCGACCGGATTAGGCGCGGCGGCGGGCCTGGAGCCTATTTTTGCGGCGCCGGCTCCGGCTCGGCGGGCTTGGCATGGGGCAGGGCCGCCAGAAGCGCGATCAGCGCCCGGTCGTGCAGCACCAGCATCGCCTCGCGGCCTGACAGCCATTGCCGCGCATCCTCGATCGACTGGGCATCGGTGAGCTTGGCCTCGGCGATGACGCGGTCGGTATCGACCTTGCCGCGGATGCGGGGCGGGGGCACCTGGATGATCTGCTGGTGCATGTCGCGGAACCCCGGATCGCCATGGACGAGATCCAGCGCCTTGCCGTCTTCCAGCGCCAGGGCCTCGAATTCGCGCCCGAGCGCGAAGGCCCGCTCGGCGATGGGTGGCGGGGCGGATTCCTCCGGGATGAGCAGCAGCCGCATACGTCGCAGTGTCCAGCCGATCGCCGCCGAGGCCGAGGCCCAGGAGGTCGGGATCGCCAGCCAGAGCCCGATGATCGTCGGCGACATCCAGGCGAAGATATAGGGCGAGATCGAGAAGGCGGCGATCGCGGCGATAACGCCGAGGGCCGTGTGTCGCCAGTGGCGGTGGACGATGGCACGGAAGGGGATCGACCCGTCGTCGCGCCGCTGGGTCTTCCAGCCTGTGTCGCGGCCGGAGAGGATCGAGGAGACCGAACTCCCCTGGATCAGCATCATGACCGGGGCGATCAGCGCCGAAAGAATGATCTCCAGCAGGGTCGACAGCGTCAGCATGATGGCGCCGCCGCAACCGCGCCGCGCCGGACCGTTCACCAGTGTCACGAACCAGCCGAACAGCTTGGGGGCCAGCAGGATGGCCATGGTGATCAGGAAGAGATTGAAGGCACGCTCGGAATCGAAGACCGGCCAGGCCGGGAAGAGGGTGAACTGGTTGGTGAAATATTCCGGGCGGATGAAGGCGGCCTGCAGGGCGAGGGCGAGGCCGATGAGCAACTGGATCAGCCAGAGCGGGCTCGACACATAGCTCATGATGCCGGTGGCCAGATGCTGGCGCGTCGCCCAGTGCAGGCCCTTCGCGCCGATGACCCGGCTGTGCTGGAGATTGCCCTGGCACCAGCGCCGGTCGCGAATGGCGAGGTCCATCAGCGAGGGCGGGCTCTCCTCGAAAGAGCCGTCGAGATGGGTGAGCATGTAGACAGCATAGCCGCGCCGGCGGATGAGGCCGGCCTCGACGAAGTCATGGCTGAGGATGTGGCCGCCGAAGGGCGGCTTGCCCGGCAGGTCGGGCAGGCCGGCGGAGGAGGCGAAGGCCTCCATGCGGATGATGGCGTTGTGGCCCCAGTAATTGCTGTCGCGGCCCGACCAGACCGCCAGCCCCGCCGCGCAGACGGGCCCGTAGACGCGGGCTGCGAACTGCTGGAGCCGCGCGATCAGCGTGTTGCGGTTGATGAGCCGGGGCAGGGTCTGGATGATGCCGGCATCGGGGTCGCGCTCCATGGCGTCGGCGAGCGCCACGATCGTCTCGCCGGTCATCAGACTGTCGGCATCGAGCACGATCATATGCGCGTAGTTGCCGCCCCAGTTCATCACGAAATCGGCAATGTTGCCGGCCTTGCGGGCGGTGTTCTTCGGCCGATGGCGATAATGGATCGCGATGTCCGGCAGCCGGTCGCGCAGCGCCAGATATGCGCGCTCCTCGGCGATCCAGATGTCGGGGTCGGTCGTGTCGGACAGGAAGAAGAAGTCGAACGATGTGCCGTGGCCGGTGGCGAGGACGTCCTCGGCGATCGCCTGCACCGTGCCGAAGACCCGTGCCGGGCTCTCGTTGTAAATCGGCATGACGACCGCCGTCCGCTCCCGCAACGCGGCGGGCAGGTCCGGCTTGCGGTTGAGGCCGTGGCGAAGGAGGTCGCCCAGCCCGAGCAGACCGGTCGTGAAGGCGAGGGCGATCCAGGAGAAGTTGACAACGAAGAAGACGAGGAAGGCCCATTCCAGCAGGGTTACGCCGCCGGCTTCGACCACCTTGAACATCTGCCAGCCGCCGGCCGCGGTTATCGCCACCATGCCGCCGAAGGCCACGAGGCGGGCGAACCACGGGGTGCGCCACAGGTCCGGAGCCTTCAGCGCACGCCTCTCACTGTCCCGCCAGCGCCGCAGCGACTGCGTCGGCATGGCGAGCGGCGCCTGGACCGGCATGGCCGTACGGTCGCGCGGCAGCGAGGGGGCCGCAGGCCGTTCTCTCAGGGCGTCCATCGATAGAGCCATGTCTCGCTTTGGGCCTGTCCATCGCGCTCAAGCACGAGCCTGAGTTCCACCTGGTTGCTGGTTTCCGGGTCGAGGTCGAAGGTGACCCGGTAGAGTCTGAGCTCAGGCACGAGCCGGCCGTCGATTGCACCGACGCGGCCGCGCTGATGGGTGAGATTGACCCGCAATCCGCTGCCCCTGGCGGGATCGGCGAACTCCTCCGAGGAGAAGTCGACGAGGAAGCGGCGGCGCCGACCGCCGCCCTGGGCCCGGCCGGTGCGGGTCGACGTGACGAAGGCGAAGGGCGCCCGCTCCGGCGGCGACCAGCACCAGTGCATCCGGTAGGTGAAGAAATGCTCGGCGCCGCGGGCCAGCGGCGTGCGCGGGCGCCAATAGGCCAGGATGTTGCGGTTCATTTCGTCATTGACCGGAATCTCGACGAGTTGAACCTGACCCTGGCCCCATTCGCCGAGCGGCTCGATCCAGACGCTGGGGCGCCGCTCGAATCGGGCGTCGAGGTCGTTGAAGGCCTCGAACCGGCGATCGCGCTGCAGCAGGCCGAAGCCGCGCGGGTTCTGGTCGACGAAGGCGGAGACCTGCAGCGTTTCCGGATTGGTCACCGGCCGCCAGATCCATTCGCCATTGCCGTTCCAGATCTGCAGGCCCTTGGCCTCGTGCACGCCGCCGCGCACATCGTCGACATTCGTTCGGTCGTTCGGCGCGAACAGGAAATTGGCGGTCATCGGAGCGATGCCGACATGCTGCAGGTCGACGCGCGGGAACAGCGTCACCTCGACATCGCAGACGGTCGAATCCCCTGGCCGCACCGAGAAGCGGTAGAGGCCGGTGACGCTGTCGGAATCGAGCAGGGCATGGACGACGATGCTCGCAGCGCCAGGACCGGGCCGCTCGATCCAGAAATGGCGGAAGGCGGAGTATTCCTCACCCTGCGCTTCGGCGACGTTGAGGGTCAGGGCCCGCGCCATGATCCCGAAGACCTGGCCCTTGGCGAGGGCGCGGAACAGGCTGGCACCCTGGAAGACCAGAGCCTCGTCCGTCGGCGTGTCGCCGTTGAGGGCGGTGAAGGCGCGGAACCCCGAATAGGGCACCACCGCTTCGGCAGGCAATGGCGGGACCTGGCCGAAATGATACTGGTCGCCGGCAAAGCGGTTGTCGCGAATGATGCCGCCGTCGACGGTGCGGATCGTCACCGGATGGGTGAAGACGTTGCCGGTGGGCAGAAGGTCGAGGGTGAAACCGCGATTCTCGCCGGCCCAGATCCGCTGCTCCGGTTTCATGCGGATCTGGCGATACTGGTCGAGATTGAGCTGCGTCAGCGCCCGCGGCACCTCGTTGCGGGGCGGCTGGTGCGGCACCCGCGACACCTCGCGGGCATAGGCCAGCAAAGCTTCGCGCGAGATTGGCTGGCCGTCCGACACCGCGGCGAGGGATGTCTGCAGGGGCGACGCCTGGGCATCCGCGCGTCGGGTCAGCGTGAAAGCTGCCGGCGCGGCCAGAAGGGATGCAAGGAGGGCGCGGCGGCTCGGCATGTTGTCGATGATCGGAGGGCGTTCCGGACGGATGGAGCTTCGGGAGTAAGCCGGACAGTGATCGGCCTTATAGCCCAAATTAGGGCGTTGACGAGGGGGGAGGCCCGCCTTCCGGCACGACAAATTTGCGTCTGAGGCTCTGCCGGGCTCCGACGAGGAGATCCTGCGGGATGGTGGCGGCCACCAGTCCGCCGAGGACCAGGGCCATGCCGACGAGATGATGCGGCTGGAACGCCTCGCCGAGGAAAAGTACCGACAGCCCGACTCCATAGAGCGGCAGCAGATAAAGAAAGCACGAGGTCACCGCCGGTCCGACCATTTTGACCCCATACTGGTAGAGGGAGAAGGCCCCCACGGCCGAAAACAGGGCGAGCCCGAAGACGCCGGCCCACAGCCATATTGTGCGCGGCGAGCCGCCGACCAATGCGAGTTCGGCAGCCGAGAACGGCGCCAGGGTGACGACACCGGCGATGGCGATGGCGGTGAAGAGCGGCATGGTCGGCAGCGTCGCCAGACCCTCGTTCCGCAGCACCAGCGAGTAGACCGCCCAGGCGAAGGCCGCGGCGGCAATGCCGAGGTCGCCGAGATTGAAGTCCAGCCGGGCAAGGGCGGAGGGGTCACCCTTGAGCACGATGACGGTAACGCCCGAGACGGCGATGACCACCCCCGCGACACGCAGCCATGACAGGGGCTTGCCGTTCACGAAGCGGTCGATGAGCAGCACGAGGACCGGCGAGGTCGTGTAGATCAGCGTTCCGTTCGTCGCCGTTGTCAGGCTCAGCGCCCAATAGACGCCGGCGCCGCAGATCCACATGCCGAGAACGCCGAGCAGGACGATTCGTCGCCAGTGCAGGGCCAGCGTCGCCGCATTCTGGCGAAGCCCGTCGATGGTGAAGGGCAGCAGGATGAGGACGGCGACACCCCAGCGCAGCAGTGCGAGGGTGAAGGGGGGCACGGCATCGCCCATGGCGCGGGCGATGACGAGATTGGAGGAGAAGAACAGCGGCATGGCGAGCAGCAGCCAATAGGCCCGTCTGGCCTCGCTCGGTGTCGCCATCGAAAAGTGCTCCGGCAGAGCGTTCCGCTCCGCGCCACACAGTCAGCACGGAAGGTCGAAACGGGCAAGCGCAGCCCCGGCATGGGGGAGGCGCGAAAGGGCGTGACCGTCACGGGGACCGGTCCGCGGCATCCGGTCAGCCGGCCGCGCGGATCTCGCTCCGCAATTCGGCCCGGGACAGCTTGCCGACCGTGGTCTTGGGCAAGGCATCGCGGAATTCCAGCGCCTGTGGCATCTCGTGGCGTCCGACCTTGTCCTTGAGAAAGGCCTGCAGGTCCTCCAGCGAGAAGGGGCTTGCCCCCTGCCGCAGGGTGACGAAGGCCTTGGCGGCTTCGCCCCGGTAGGGATCGGCAACACCGAGGACGATCACCTCCGCCACGGCCGGATGCTCGTACACGGCCTGCTCGATCATCTGCGGATAGACGTTGAAGCCGCCGGAGATGATCATGTCCTTCTTGCGGTCGACGATGAAGAAGAAGCCGTCTGCGTCCATGTACCCGATGTCACCGGTGAGGAACCATCCGTCCGCATAGGAGGCGGCGGTCTCTTCCGGGCGGTTCCAGTAGCCGCGCGTGACGTTCGGCCCGCGGATGCGGATCTCGCCGATCTCGCCGGTCGCCAGCACCTTGTGCGGGTCGTCGAGGGCGCAGATGTCCATCTCCAGGCCGGGTAGCGGCAGCCCGATCGTGCCGGGCTTCGGCACCCCGAAATTCGGCACATTGGTCCCCGAGGGGGAGGTCTCCGTCATGCCCCAGCCGCCGGTCAGGCGGAAACCCGCGCGCTCCTCGAAACGCCGCGCGATCTCCACCGGCAGCGGAGCGCCGCCGGACGCCGCATAGATCAGCGAAGAGAGGTCGGCGGTCGCAAAACGGGGATGGTTGACCAGGGCAATCCACATGGTCGGCACGCCGGGAAAGATCGTCGCCCCCCGCTTCTCGAAATCGTCGAAGGTCTGGTCGGGGTCGAAGCGCATGCGCAGCAGCATGCAGGAGCCCCGGGTGATCTGGCGCAGCATGACGCTGGTCAACGCATAGATGTGGAACAGTGGCAGGACGAGGATGATC
Source organism: Archangium gephyra (assembly GCA_943368975.1). GTDB lineage: Bacteria > Pseudomonadota > Alphaproteobacteria > Rhizobiales > Phreatobacteraceae > Phreatobacter. The sequence continues at coordinate 128,285 of CALRLZ020000004.1, read as the reverse complement.
TTGTCCTTGGCCGGGTCGCCGGAGGGCAGGGCGGGCTGCCAGGCGTCGTAGATGGAGACGGCCGCCGTGATGTTCTTGTGGCTCAGCATGGCACCCTTGGGCATGCCGGTCGTGCCGCCGGTATACTGGAGCAGCGCCACGTCCTCGGGGGCGACCTGTGGCCAGGTGTCCGGCGGTGTGGCGTCGGCGACGAAATCGGCGAAGGTGACGATGCCCTTCTTGTCGGGGATCGGCAGGGTGGGAAGACCCGATGCACCGAAGTCGGCGTCCTCGGCGACGATGAGCCGGTCGACGAGGCCTTGCTCGTGCAGCTTCAGCGCCACGCCGAAGAGCGGCGCGATGTTCGACGTGACCAGGGTCCGCGCGCCGGCATCGGTCAGCTTGTAGGCGAGGACGCGCTCGGCATCGAGCGGTGAGAGATGCACGAGCCGGATTCCGGCCTTGGCCGCGCCGAAGAAGCTGATCGGATGGGTCGGCATGTTCGGCAGGTAGAGGGCGACCGTATCGCCGACCCCAAGCCCAGCGCGGAGCAGCGCCGCCCCGAAGGCGCGCAGACGATTGCCGAGGTCGCGGTAGGTGATGACGCTGTCGCGGAACTCGAAGGCGGCGCGGTCGGCGAAGTTCTCCGTCGCCGCGTCGACCAATGACCCGAGGGTCGTGATCTTGATCGGCGTATCCCATCGGACGCCGGCGGGATAGGATTTCTCCCAAGCGAAAGGCCTGGATGCCATGCGAATTCCTCCCTGACGGCAGACTTGCGCGGCCGGGCCGCTGTCTGCTCTTCGGTTGTTGATGCGATGAGGCCGCCCACCGGGCTGCCGCCTGCGTCTGTCAGCGCAGAGCCAGTCTTTGTCCGTCGAAAACCGTCGGTTTGCAATTCACCCCTGCGAGGGAGAGGGTCGCGCAGAGCCGCGCCGCGGCATTGGCATTGGACAGGGGACCTGCCACCAGCCGCAATTCGAGGCCGCCGGCCGCGCCGCCCTCCTGGATGGCGACGACAGGCCGGAGGCCCTCGAGCATCGGTCCGTGCTGGGCGCGCAATTGCTGCCAGCGGCTCCGCAATCCGTCGATCGAGGGGTCACCGGCGAGATCCACGCCGAACTCCGTCCTCATCGCCGTCGAGTCCTGGGCTTCCGGCGGTGTGGTGACGACGGGTGTCGCGCCCTGCGGCGCGGCCGGCTGTATCGCTGGCGTCAGCGGCGAGGGCACCGGAACCGGCGCTGAAGGCAGCGCCGCCGGAACGGTCGCAGGCGGCGTGCCCGAAACGGATGGCGGCGGGCCACCGGACACCGATCCCGTCGCCGGCAGAACCGTCGGGGTGGCCGGAGCAACGACGCGCACCGCGGGTCGCGGCGCGCCCGTCACCTCGCCGCGAGGAATGGAGGCCGTGACCTCGCGCGGGATCGAAGCGGTCACGTCGCCGACCGTCCGCTCGACGCTGGCGAGCCGGTCCATCAGGCTTTCGCGTTCGGCCGCGAGAACGCGGATCTGGTCGGCGAGCCGGCGTGTTTCATAGACGAGAAGCGGATCGGACGGGGCGGGCCGCTGCGGTTCGGTGCGGGCCTGTTGGACGGGCGGGGCCGGCATGGCCAACCGGGCGAAGCGCTCGCTGCCCGTTTCGGTCCGCGCCGCGAGGAGCGCGGCGGACACCGCGAGCAGGGCGACCCCCGCCCAAGTCAGCAGGCGGGCATAGCTGGGCGGCGGCGGGTCGTCGGTCAGCCCGTCGAGCCTCACCGGAAGATCGGGAGCATCCTGGTCGCGTTTCGCCTTCAGCATGGCGCATCAGCTTTCGCTGATTCGACCCGTCGGCGTCCATCAGATCAGGGGTTGTATCGAGCCCCCGGCCGCGAAAATCGTGCTGGAAAGTCAATTCCCTAGCGTGAGCTCTGGGCTGCCGGGCCGGCTTCGACCGCACCGTTCAGCCCCGGCCGCGATAGGGCGCGACGCCCTGGTCAGGCAGCCAGACACCCTCGATTGGCGCGCCGGTCTGCCAGAACACGTCGATCGGAATGCCGCCGCGCGGGTACCAGTAGCCGCCGATGCGCAGCCAGCGCGGCGCGAGCAGGTCGCGCAGCCGCTTGCCGATCGCCACGGTGCAATCCTCGTGGAAGGCGCCGTGGTTGCGGAACGAGGTCAGGTAGATCTTCAGCGACTTCGACTCGACCAGCCAGTCTCCCGGCACATAGTCGATGACGAGATGGGCGAAGTCGGGCTGCCCGGTCACCGGGCAGAGCGAGGTGAATTCCGGCGCCACGAAGCGCGCCACATAGTTGGTGTCGGGATGCGGGTTGGGCACCCGGTCGAGGGTCGCGGCCTCGGGGGAGGCGGGCATCGCGACGGTCTTGCCCAGCATCAGATCGGCCATGGTCGTCGTCCTGTTGGGCCCTGTGATCTGAGGGCCTCCGGTGGTCGGCAGGGGTGATAGCAGATCGGTCGGCACGATGGAAAACCTCGCCGCTTGAACCGGACGCCCTATGCTGTAGAAGGCCGGCATTCCCACCGCTGCTTGCCGGAGAAGCCGCCATGACCGCTATCGTCGACATCATCGCCCGCGAAATCCTCGACAGCCGCGGCAATCCGACGGTGGAGGTCGACGTGCTGCTCGACGACGGCGCGAAGGGGCGGGCGGCGGTGCCCTCGGGCGCCTCCACGGGCGCGCACGAGGCGGTGGAACTGCGCGACGGCGACAAGAAGCGCTATCTCGGCAAGGGCGTGACCAAGGCGATCGACGCTGTCAACGGCGAGCTCTTCGACGCGCTCTCCGGCCTCGACGCCACCAACCAGGTGCAGATCGACCAGACCATGATCGCCCTCGACGGCACCGAGAACAAGTCGCGGCTCGGCGCCAACGCCATCCTCGGCGTCTCGCTCGCCACCGCCAAGGCGGCTGCCATCTCGCGCGAGCTGCCGCTCTACAGATATGTCGGCGGCGCCTTCTCCCATGTCCTGCCCGTGCCGATGATGAACATCGTCAATGGCGGTGCCCATGCCGATAATCCCATCGACTTCCAGGAATTCATGATCATGCCGGTGGGGGCCAAGACCTTCGCCGAGGCCGTGCGCATGGGCTCCGAGGTCTTCCATACGCTCAAGGCGGCGCTGAAGGCCGACGGCCACAACACCAATGTCGGCGACGAGGGCGGCTTCGCCCCCAACCTGAAATCGGCCCAGGCGGCCCTCGACTTCGTCATGACCGCCATCGACAAGGCCGGCTACAAGGCCGGCGACGACATCGTCATCGCCCTCGACTGTGCCGCCACCGAATTCTTCAAGGACGGCGCCTATGTCTACGAGGGTGAGCGCAAGACCCGCGACCCCAAGGCCCAGGCGAAATATCTCGCCAAGCTCGTCGCCGACTATCCGATCCTCTCCATCGAGGACGGCATGTCCGAGGACGACCTCGACGGCTGGAAGATCCTCACCGACCTCGTAGGCGGCAAGTGCCAGCTGGTAGGCGACGACCTCTTCGTCACCAACACCCGGCGCCTGTCGATGGGCATCGACAAGGGCCTCGGCAACTCGATCCTGGTGAAGGTCAACCAGATCGGCACGCTGACCGAGACGCTCGCCGCTGTCTCCATGGCGCACAATGCCGCCTACACGGCCGTCATGTCGCACCGTTCCGGCGAGACCGAAGATTCTACGATTGCCGACCTCGCTGTCGCCACCAATTGCGGGCAGATCAAGACCGGCTCGCTCGCCCGCTCCGATCGCACCGCCAAGTACAACCAGCTCATCCGCATCGAGGAGGAGCTCGGCCCCCAGGCGCGCTTTGCCGGCCGCGGCGCCCTCAAGGTCAAGGGCTGAGCCTTCGGTCGAGCCCCTGCGGGTCGGGTGGGTAACGGACGGCGGGCCCTGTGCCCGCCGTTGTCGTTCCAGCCGATCAGGTGCGGCGCTCGCCCGGCACGTCGCCGGTCGACCCCTTGCCGCTCGGCTGGGGCTGCCCGGGGACGGCGGGCGCCATGCCGGGCGTCGTTGAACGCCCGCCGCCGGGAATGCCGGGCGACAGCGACCGTCCCCCATTGCCGGGATCGGGGGCGGCCGGCGCGCCGTTGCGCGGCGTGAACCGGTCGAAGGCGGTCAGCATGGTCTGGAATGTCGCGACGGATTCGGACACGAAGCCGACCGTCACGCCGCCGTCGAAATCGACATCCCATTCAAGGACGAGTTCGCCGTCGCCGTCGAGATAGGCCTTGGTGAAGCGCTTCTCCAGGTTCCACGCATTGACGAAGGCGAGGGTGAACCGCTCGTGGCGTCGGAACACGGTGCGGTACTGTATGGACTGGCAGCCCTCGTCGGTGCAGGCATAGAAGTGGACCGAGGTGCGGCGGTTGGCGATCTCTGTTCTGACGCGCGTCCGGTTGTTCTCCCTGATGACCTCCGCCGGATTGCCGCGGTTGCGCAGCACGGCCGCCATCTGGTCGGGCTGGATACGCAGGAGCGTCGTGCCCGCGATGTCGGACGCCGGTGGGCGCTTCTGCGCCTGCGCTGCGGTGCCGAAGCCGGACGCCGCGAGGATCGCGACCGTCGCCCACAGGGCGAAAGAGGGTTTGGATCGGGGCATGGTCGGCTCCTGGGCGGGGCTGCGCCTGCCGGCGCGATCGGGGCAGGGTCGCCTGCCGATATTTCCAGGCGGTGGCGCAATGGCGGGTGCCGTGTTGCGTCATGCGCCGGCGATGCCCTGCGCTTGCGCTCGCGCCGGCACACATGGTTGCGTTGCACAAGCGACCATTGCGATGCGATGGACGATGGCGACAGGGTGTTCCGTGCCCGTGATCTCTCCCCGACGCCTCGCCCTCTTTGCCATGTTCGCGGCGGTCTCCATCTATGGCGGGCAGTTCGTCTCGGTGCGCTGGGGCCTGCAATCCGGTCTCACGGCCTATGACATGGCGGCGCTGCGCTTCATCTTCGCCGCGGCGGTCATGGCGCCTTTCTTCGTGCGGGCCGGGATCATCGACTGCGCCGGCCTCGGCTGGGGCAAGGGCCTCGCCCTGGCGCTCACCGGCGGCGTGCCGCTCACCGTGCTCTCCAATATCGGGCTCAACTATGCGCCGGCGGCCCATGCCTCCGCCATCCAGCCCGGGATGGTGGCGGTCACGGCGACGACGCTCGCCTATCTCGGCATGCGGGCGCGCATTCCCTTGGGCGCCATGGTCGGCTTCGCCATCGTCCTGTCGGGCCTCGCCGCCATCGCCATTGCCGGCTCCTCCGGCCATGAAGGCCCGCTCACCGTCCTCGGCGATCTGATCTTCGTGGTCTGCGGCGTCGGCTGGGGCATTTTCACCTGGCTCTGCGGCCGCTGGCAGGTGCCCTCGGTGGTCGGCGCCTCCATCGTCTCCACCCTTTCGGCCCTCGCCTTCCTGCCGCTTTATGTCGGCTTCCTCGAGCCCAGCCTCGACGCGGTCTCCTGGCCGATCCTGCTTTTCCACGGCATCAACCAGGGCGTCCTCAACATCGCCCTCGGCCTGCTGCTGTGGACCTATGGCACCCGCACCCTCGGCGTCGCCGTGGCCGCCCGGTTTCCGCCGATGATTCCCGTCCTCGGCACACTCATCGGCATTCCCGCCCTCGGCGAAATCCCGACGCCTCTCGCCGCCCTCGGCGTCGCCGGCATCGTGCTCGGTCTGCTGATTGCCGCGGCGGCCGGCACCGGCAAGGCCCGCCCTTCAGCAAGCGTTAACGCTCCCGAAACCGCCGATCGGGCATGATCCCCGCATGGTCGTGCGCACGAGACGTCAGCGGATTCTCCAGGCGATGGGGCTCTATGCGGCCGCTGCCGCGCTGATCGCCTATTTCGGCTTCCACGCCTATCACGGCGAGCGCGGCATCCACGCCAAGCAGCAGTTCATCGCCCAGATCGACGATCTCGGCGGCCAGCTCGCGACCCTGCGCAAGGAGAAGGCCGAGGTCGCCCGCCGCGTCTCCCTGCTGCGCGCCGAAGCCATCGATCCCGACATGCTGGACGAGAGGGCGCGCGAGATCCTGAATTTCGTCGACCCCCGCGATCTCGTGCTGATCATGGGCCGGCGCTGACCGTCGGATCGCGTCGTGAACCGAAAATCGGTTGACGCTCATTCCTGAACCACTTTCCGGTTAAGCCCATGATTGCGTTGCAATGCCAATGGTTTGTGCATTGCACAATGAACGGTGTGACGCCCTTCCCAGGGAACGGGTCAGACGCTACATGTTGGGACAGCTCTCAATGCGAAGGGGACACCGATGGCTGCAACCCGGACCAAGGCCGCGCCCGCTGCCGTAAAGGCGGCGAGCAAGACATCGGATGGTCCGGCGAAGGTCCCGGCGCTCACCAGGGAGCAGGAGCTCTCCGCCTACCGCGAGATGCTGCTCATCCGCCGCTTCGAGGAAAAGGCCGGCCAGATGTACGGCATGGGCCTCATCGGCGGCTTCTGCCACCTCTATATCGGCCAGGAAGCCGTGGTGGTCGGCATGCAGATGGCGTCCAAGGCCGGCGACCAGGTGATCACCGGCTATCGCGACCACGGCCACATGCTGGCCACCGGCATGAGTGCCAACGGCGTCATGGCCGAACTGACCGGCCGGCGCGGCGGCTATTCCCGCGGCAAGGGCGGGTCGATGCACATGTTCTCCGCCGAGAAGCACTTCTATGGCGGTCACGGTATCGTCGGCGCCCAGGTCTCGCTCGGCACAGGCCTCGCCTTCGCCAACCGCTACCGCGGCAACGACAATGTCTCGCTGACCTATTTCGGCGATGGCGCGGCCAACCAGGGCCAGGTCTATGAGAGCTTCAACATGGCCGCTCTCTGGAAGCTGCCGGTCATCTACATCATCGAGAACAACCGCTATGCCATGGGCACGGCGGTGACGCGCGCCTCGGCCCAGACCGACTTCTCCCGGCGCGGCCTGTCCTTCAACATCCCCGGCGAACAGGTCGACGGAATGGACATCCGCGAGACCTATGCTGCCGGCCTACGCGCCATGGAATGGTGCCGGGCGGGCAAGGGCCCCTACATCCTCGAGATGCAGACCTACCGCTATCGCGGCCATTCCATGTCCGACCCGGCCAAGTACCGCTCCAAGGACGAGGTGCAGAAGATGCGCACCGAACACGATCCGATCGAGCAGGTGCGCGAGCGGCTGCTCAAGGACTGGAAGGTCTCCGAGGACGAGTTGAAGAAGATCGATGCCGGCGTGCGCGACATCGTCGCCGAGAGCGCGGAATTCGCCACCAACGATCCCGAGCCGGATCCCTCCGAGCTCTGGACCGACATCCTGAAGTGAGGCTGCCGGCGGGCGCGTTCAACGGCCCGCGACACCCTCATCACATCGCCCTTTTGCTGCCCTCCTGACCGGAAGCCTTCCATGCCTGTCAACATCCTGATGCCGGCGCTGTCGCCCACGATGGAGAAGGGCAACCTTGCCAAGTGGACCAAGAAGGAAGGCGACAAGGTCAAGCCCGGCGATGTCATTGCCGAGATCGAGACCGACAAGGCCACCATGGAGGTGGAGGCGGTCGACGAGGGCATTCTCGCCAAGATCCTCGTCGCTGAGGGCACGCAGGACGTCGCCGTCAACGAGATCATCGCCGTCCTGACCCAGGACGGCGAGGACGCCTCGTCCGGCAGCGCACCGGCGCCGGCCGCGAAGGTGCAGCCAGCCGCCGAGGCCGCTCCGCCCGCCGCTCCCGCCATCATCGCCGCCGCACCGCAGGCCAGCGTTGCCGCCGACCCGGACGTTCCCGCCGGCACCGAGATGGTGACCATGACGGTGCGCGAGGCTCTCCGCGACGCCATGGCCGAGGAGATGCGCAAGGACGACGCCGTCTTCGTCATGGGCGAGGAGGTCGCGGAGTACCAGGGCGCCTACAAGATCACGCAGGGGCTGCTGCAGGAGTTCGGCGCCCGCCGCGTCATCGACACGCCGATCACCGAGCACGGTTTCGCCGGCATCGGTGTCGGCGCGGCCTTCACCGGCCTGAAGCCCATCGTCGAGTTCATGACCTTCAATTTCGCCATGCAGGCGATCGACCAGATCATCAATTCGGCGGCCAAGACCCTCTACATGTCCGGCGGCCAGATGGGCTGCCCCATCGTCTTCCGCGGGCCGAACGGCGCCGCCGCCCGCGTTGCCGCCCAGCACAGCCAGGACTATTCGGCCTGGTACTCTCACATTCCCGGCCTCAAGGTTGTCGCGCCCTACACGGCGGCCGATGCCAAGGGCCTCCTGAAGGCGGCCATCCGCGACCCCAACCCGGTCATCTTCCTCGAGAACGAGATCCTCTACGGCCAGAGCTTCGAGGTCCCCAAGCTCGACGATTTCGTCCTGCCCATCGGCAAGGCGCGCATCCACCGCCCCGGCAAGGACGTGACGATCGTCGCCTGGTCCATCGGCATGACCTATGCCACCAAGGCGGCGGCGGAGCTGGAAAAGCTCGGCATCGATGCCGAGGTGATCGACCTGCGCTCGCTGCGCCCGCTCGATACCGAGACCATCATCGCCTCGGTGATGAAGACCGGGCGCATTGTCACGGTGGAAGAGGGCTGGCAGCAGTCCGGCGTCGGCGCCGAAATCTCGGCCCGGGTGGTGGAGCGCGCCTTCGACTATCTCGACGCGCCGCCCGCCCGCGTCTCCGGCAAGGACGTGCCCATGCCCTATGCGGCCAACCTCGAAAAGCTCGCGCTTCCCTCGGTCGCCGACGTGATCGAGGCCGTCAGGGCCGTGACCTACAAGTGAGGCGGAGGCGGCGATGACGCTCCCCTTTGACGCCCTTGCGATTCCCCCGGCCGCCCTCGAACAGGGCGGCGTCGAGATCGTGCGCGCCGCCATCGTCGACGGGGGCCTGCACATCTCGGTGCGCCGTGCCTTCGACGACGCCCAGGCCTGGGGCATGGTGCTCGCCGACATCGCCCGTCACGTCGCCCGCATCCATGCCATGGAGACCGGCGCCTCCGAGGACCTGACCCTCGACCGCATCCGCAACATGCTGGACGCCGAGCTCGACAGCCCGACCGATCCGGGCACCACCACTGCCATCAGCTAACGGCCCCGTCCGGAGCACCGACCATGCCCATCGACATCCTGATGCCCGCGCTGTCCCCGACCATGGAGAAGGGGAACCTCGCCAAGTGGCTGAAGAAGGAAGGTGACACCATCAAGGCCGGTGACGTCATCGCCGAGATCGAGACTGACAAGGCGACGATGGAGGTCGAGGCGGTGGATGAGGGTATCCTCGCGAAGATCCTCGTGCCGGAGGGCTCGCAGGACGTGCCGGTCAACCAGCTCATCGCCGTCATCGCCGCCGATGGCGAGGACGTGAAGGCCGCCGCGTCAGGGGCAGGGGCCAAGCCGGCCGCTGCCGCAATGGCGTCCGCCGCCGCCCCGGCTCCGGCCAAGGCCGAACCGGCCGCCGCTGCGGCTCCGCCGCCGGCGCCGGCCAGCATCGCCGCGGCCGCTTCCGGCATCCGGCTTTTCGCATCGCCTCTGGCCAAGCGCATTGCCGGCCTCGAAGGCATCGACCTGTCGAAGGTCGCCGGCACCGGCCCGCACGGCCGCATCGTCGAGCGCGATGTCAAGGCCGCCGCCGCCGGTGGTACGGCGAAGGCGGCGCCCGCCGCAGCACCCGCGCCGGCCGTCGCGGCGAAGCCGGCGCCGGTCACCGGCCCCTCCGACGAGCAGGTGAAGAAGATCTTCGCGCCCGGCTCCTTCGAGGAGATTCCGCACGACAACATGCGCAAGGTCATCGCCCGCCGCCTGACGGAGGCGAAGACGACGATCCCGCACTTCTACCTGACGATCGACTGCGAGCTCGACGCGCTGCTCGCCCTGCGCGAGCAGATCAACAAGGCGGCCCCTGTCCGCGACGGCAAGCCGGCCTACAAGCTCTCGGTCAACGACCTCGTCATCAAGGCGCTGGCCCTGTCGCTGCGCGCCGTGCCGGACGCCAATGTCACCTGGACCGACGGCGCCATGCTCAAGCACCAGCACGCCGATATCGGCGTCGCCGTCTCCATCCCCGGCGGCCTCATCACGCCGGTCATCCGCGATGCCTGCCACAAGCCGGTCTCGGTCATCTCCAACGAGATGAAGGACCTCGCGGTCCGGGCCCGCAACCGCAAGCTGAAGCCGGAAGAGTACCAGGGCGGCTCTTCCGCTGTGTCCAACCTCGGCATGTTCGGCATCAAGGACTTCGCCGCGGTCATCAACCCGCCGCATGCGACGATCCTCGCCGTCGGCGCCGGAGAGAAGCGCGTCGTGGTGAAGAACGATGCGCCGGCCGTAGCGACCGTCATGAGCGTGACGCTCTCCACCGACCACCGGGCCGTGGACGGGGCGCTCGGCGCCGAACTGATGGCCGCCTTCAAGGGCTATATCGAGAACCCCATCGGCATGCTGGTGTGAGGAGGGGGCGCGATGCGCGGCGCGTCGCGACTGACCTATGTGTCGATCGTGGTCGCCGTGCTCGCCATGGCCTCGTCCTTCTTCCAGAGCTACAACTACTCGCGCAATCTCGACGTCGTGCAGCGCAACGTCATCCGCGCCGAATATCTGCGCACCTGCCGCGACATCATCGACGCCTATTTCCAGATCAAGATGCGGACCTATGCCATGCATGAGGCTGTGACCGCTCCGGGCCGTGGTGCCGCGCCGGCTGATCCTCTTGCCCAGCGCGAACTGGAGGCGGGCGTGTTCCGCTTCGGCGCGCTCGGCACCTTCCTCGCCAACTTCCGCGACGACGCGATCCGCGAGCGCTACACGCAGCTCTCCTGGAAGCTGCTGGCGATTGCCCGCGACACCCACCGACAGCCGCGCGAGGCCTTCGACAAGGCCTATGGCGAGGCCGATACCCTGTTTGGAGAGATGAACGAGGACTGCGCCCGGACGGCGCGTCTGTCGTTCCTGTGACCGAGAGCCCACGAAAGGCGTCATCCATGTCCACCTACGACATCATCGTCATCGGCGGCGGCCCCGGCGGCTATGTCGCGGCCATCCGCGCGGCGCAACTCGGCTTCAGGACGGCCGTCGTCGAGCGCGAGCATCTCGGCGGCATCTGCCTCAACTGGGGCTGCATCCCGACCAAGGCGCTGCTGCGCTCGGCCGAGATCTACCACTACGCCACCCATGCCAAGGACTACGGCCTGACGCTGAACGGCACGATGAGCGTCGACATGGGCGCGGTGGTGAAGCGCTCGCGCGGCGTCTCCGCCCAGCTCAACGGCGGCATCGGCTTCCTGATGAAGAAGAACAAGATCGACGTCATCTGGGGCGAGGCGAAGATCGCCAGGGCCGGGCAGGTGGTCGTCGCGGCGACCGCCAAGCCCGCGGTGCAGCCACAGGTGCCCCCGCCCAAGGGCACGCTTGGGCCCGGCACCTACGCCGCCAAGCACATCATCGTCGCCACCGGGGCGCGGCCGCGCGTCCTGCCGGGCATCGAGCCCGACGGCAAGCTGATCTGGACCTATTTCGAGGCGATGAAGCCCGAGGCCATGCCCAAGAGCCTCATCGTCATGGGCTCGGGCGCCATCGGCATCGAGTTCGCCTCCTTCTACCGCACGATGGGCGCCGAGGTGACCGTGGTGGAAGTCCTGCCGCAGGTCATGCCGGTCGAGGATGCCGAGATTTCCGCCCATGCCCGCAAGCGCTTCGAGAAGCAGGGCATGACAATCCTCACCTCCACCAAGGTGACCAAGGTGGAGAAGGGTGCCAACTCCGTCACGGCGACCGTCGAGGACGAGAAGGGGGCGAAGCGGACGATCACCGCCGAGCGGATGATCTCCGCCGTCGGCGTGGTTGGCAATGTCGAGGGCCTCGGCCTCGAGGCGCTCGGCGTCACCATGGACCGCGGCACGGTCAAGACCGACGGTTACGGCCGCACCAGCGTGGCCGGCATCTATGCCATCGGCGATGTCGCCGGGCCGCCGATGCTGGCCCACAAGGCCGAGCACGAGGGCGTCATCTGCGTCGAGACGATCAAGGGGCTTCATACCCACGCCATGGACAAGGCGATGATCCCCGGCTGCACCTATTGCCACCCGCAGGTGGCCTCCGTCGGCCTCACCGAGGCCAAGGCCAAGGAAGCCGGCTATAGTCTCAAGGTCGGGCGCTTCCCCTTCATGGGCAACGGCAAGGCCATCGCCCTCGGTGAGCCCGAGGGGCTGGTCAAGACCATCTTCGACGCGAAGACCGGCAAGCTTCTCGGCGCCCACATGATCGGCGCCGAGGTGACGGAGCTGATCCAGGGCTTCGTCGTCGCCATGAACTGCGAGACGACGGAAGCGGAATTGATTCATACCGTCTTCCCCCATCCGACCCTGTCGGAAATGATGCATGAGAGCGTCCTGGACGCCTATGGGCGGGTCGTCCACACCTGATCACGGATTGTGATGGGACGATAATCCCTGCGGAATATTGTCCCATCAGCGAGTGTGATGAGGGCGGCGCAGCCCGACGGAAGCGGGGATAACCCGGTGCCGCCAAGGTCGGGGGTCGATTTTTCCTGAAGCGGCGAAACCGCATGAACGCTGGCGCCGGCACGCCTGCCGCCGGCGGGTGCGTCGCTTTTCCGGCGCCACCTTATCCCCGCCGAACGGGCAGGGCCTATCCTGCGGCGGTTCTGAAGGGAGGCGTCGCCATGGTCGGGATCATCATCGCATTCATCTGCGCCGCCCTGGCGCTCGCGGCATTGCCGGCGGCCTTCAGCGCGAGCTTGGAGGGTGCTGCGGCGCCCACGCAAAAAGGCCGGCGCGAGGCCGGCCTTCGGATCGTCGATGGGACAACGGCCGCGGCCGTCGCGGGATCAGCTGGTGACGCTCTGGCCCGACGGCAGGACGATGGCGGTGGAGCCCACGGGGACGCGTCCGTAGAGGTCGATAATGTCCTGGTTGAGGAAGCGGATGCAGCCCGAGGAGACCTGCGTCCCGATGGTCCAGGGCTCCGTCGTGCCGTGCAGGCGGTACAGCGTGTCGCGGTTGCCACGGTAGAGATAGAGGGCGCGGGGCCCCAGCGGATTGTCGGCGCCGCCGGGCATGCCGCCGGCGACGGGGCCGTAGCGCTCGGGCTCGCGGCGGATCATGTCGCGGGTGGGGGTCCAGCGCGGCCAGGCGGCCTTGCGGCCGATCGAGGCGATGCCGGTGAGGTTGAACCCCTCTTCCTTGCCGACGCCGACGCCGTAGCGCATGGCGCGGCCACCCTCGAGCACGAGATAGGCGTAGCGGGCGTCCGGATCGACGACGATCGTGCCCGGGTTCTCACGGCCGCGATAGGCCACCTCGCGCCGCCACCAGCGCTCGTCGACCTTCGACAGGTCGATGGCGGGAACCGGATGAGGTTCGCCCTGCACCTCGGCATACATGGCGACGTAGTAGGGGTCGAAACGCGGCGTCTCGAGCACCAGCTCCTCGCGGCGCGTGGTGCAGGCGCCCAGGATGAAAGGGGCACCCAGAACGAAGAAACGTCGGTCGATCGTCATCATAAGCCTCAGAACCTGACGTTGCGTCAAAGGTTCCCGCTCCGCGCGGGAAATGCCTGTCGCATCGTCTTCGTGAACAATGGGCGGCTCGTAACACCGGCGGCGGGCGCCAAACATGACGAAACCGTGAGGCCGGGATCAAGGCGCGCCGACTGTTGCCGCGCTGCACCACCCGGCCGCGACGGCACCCACGCCTCACGCAAACCACAGACGGATTATGTCCGTGAAAGGGTTAATCCTTGGCAAAAGGACCGTTACGGCGGGCGATCACAGGCTCGCGAAGAGGTCGTACTCGCTGGCCCGGTCGATCTTCACCGTGACCAGTTCGCCCACGGCGAGCTTGCGCCGGGTGTGGATGAAGACCGAACCGTCGATCTCCGGCGCGTCGCCCTTGGAACGCGCCTTGACGACGGTCGGCCCGACCTCGTCGATCAGCACCTGCTGGCGCGTGCCGACCTTCCTGCGGATCCGCCGCGCCGAAATCTCCGCCTGCTTCTTCATGAAGCGGTGCCAGCGCCGCTCCATCACCTCGGGCGGCACATGGCCCTCGAGGCCATTGGAGGTGGCACCGGCAACGGGCTCGTACTTGAAGCAGCCGACCCGGTCGAGGCCGACCTCGTCGAGCCAGTCGAGCAGGAACTCAAACTCCTCTTCGGTCTCGCCGGGAAAGCCGACGATGAAGGTGGAGCGGATGGTCAGGTCCGGGCAGATCTCGCGCCAGCGCCGGATGCGCTCGACCGTCTTTTCCTGATGCGCCGGTCGCTTCATCCGCCTGAGCACGTCGGGATGGGCGTGCTGGAAGGGGATGTCGATATAGGGGAGGATCTTGCCCTCGGCCATCAGCGGGATGACCTCGTCGACATGCGGGTAGGGGTAGACGTATTGCATGCGCACCCACACGCCGAGTTCGCCCAGGGCCTGCGACAGGTCGAGGAACTTCGTCCGCCAGGTCCGGTCGCGCCACTGGCTCTCGGCATATTTGACGTCGATGCCATAGGCTGACGTGTCCTGGCTGACGACCAGCAGTTCCTTGACGCCGGCGGCCACCAGCTTCTCCGCCTCGCGCATCACCTCGCCGAGAGGGCGCGAGACGAGATCGCCCCGCAGCTTCGGGATGATGCAGAAGGTGCAGCGGTTGTTGCAGCCCTCGGAAATCTTCAGATAGGCGTAGTGGCGCGGGGTGAGCTTGATGCCCTGCGGCGGCACCAGATCGAGGAAGGGATCATGCTTCGGCGGCGCCGCCTCGTGGACCGCCGCGAGCACGCTCTCATATTGCTGCGGGCCGGTGATGGCGAGCACGGCGGGATGGGCGGCGCGGATCTGCTCGGGCTCGGCGCCCATGCAGCCGGTGACGATGACGCGGCCGTTCTCCTTCAGCGCGTCGCCGATGGCGGCAAGACTTTCCGCCTTGGCCGAATCGAGGAAGCCGCAGGTGTTGACGAGGACGAGATCGGCGCCCTGGTGGCTGCGCGACAGCTCATAGCCCTCGGCCCTGAGCCGCGTGATGATCCGTTCCGAATCGACGAGGGCCTTGGGGCAGCCGAGCGAGACGAAGGAGATCTTCGGCGCGGCACGGTCAGGGGCTTGAAAGGTCGGGGGCAGGGGGGTGCTGGCGGTCATCGGGTCTCGTCGCGGCGGCAAGGCTGGGCAATAGGCGAAAGCGCGTGGCTGGACAAGGCAAGCGCGCGGGCGCCGTGTGTCAACGAGTCATCGTACCGGACGATCGTGCCGATGAGAGGACCCGGCGGGAACAGCCGGACGCCCTGGCACAATGCCGCGAATTGGCCGGAATGCGGTAACCGCCCCCCGTCCATGAACTGATCCCGCTAGGCACGGTTCATCGCGTGTTCAAGTGAAGCGGCGCAGTCTGATTCATGTGTAGTCCAAGGAGGTTCCACATGGATCGTCGCACTTTCTTCCTCTCGCTCGCGGGCGGCGCCGTTGCCGCCGGCGCCTTCGGTTCCGCCGCCATGGCGGCTCCTGCCACCGCGACAGCTGCGCCGGCCGCTGCCGTCCCGGCCGCCGGGGCGCCGCTGGAAATGCAGTGGGGCTACGGCTATGGCTATGGTCGCCCCCGTCGTCATTTCCGGCCTTATCGCCCCTATCGGCCGTATCGGCCCTACCGTCCCTATGGCTTCTACGGCCCGCGCCCCTTCCGTCCGGTGCGCCGCTGCTGGATCAACCGCTGGGGCGAGCGCGTCTGCCGCTTCTGATCAGGCCCCTCGCGCTGCGAGGCCAGCCCCGTCGCCTATCAGGGCGGCGGGGTTTTGGTTTGCTGGGTCGGAGCGGGGCCGATTGTTGCCCCCGCGTTGACGTCGCCGCCCTGCTGGCCCTAGACAGCAGGGCCGGCGGCGACGCCCCGGAGAGGTGGCCGAGTGGTTTAAGGCAGCGGTCTTGAAAACCGCCGTGGGTGCAAGCCCACCGTGAGTTCGAATCTCACCCTCTCCGCCAGCCCGCCAGCTAACTGACTGAGATAGCGAACGATAACCCATCGTCTCGCTCGGGTCCCACCAAGGGCCCCAACTCAGGAGGTCCCTATGTCCAGCATTTCTCGCCGCACCGCGCTTGCCGGTCTCGCTGTCACCGCTGCCGGCCCCGCCGCCGCTTCGGGCGTCTCCCCTGGCCTCGAATCCCTCATTGCCGCCCATGCCGCCGCGCTGCGGATCTTCAACGCCGCAATCGATGTTACCGGCGATATGGAGGAACACGCGAGGGACGATAAGGAAGCCCTCCGCGCCGTATGGGCCTCCGAAGCCTTCAAGGTCGCGAGTGAAGCCGAAGCCGTCGCGGGGCACCGTGAGGAAGCGGCGGGCGTTGCGATCATCGCCTATCCCTGTCGCACCGTGGCCGATGTCATCCGCAAGGCCGCTTACATGGCTTCCGTGCCGACCATCATGAAAGGGGGGCGACGGGGCCAAATTCGCGGCGCTGGTGGAATCGCTCCGGGGGGTGAAGTGATGACCGGGGCCGATCCTCTCGCCACCGCCGTGGCGGACTTCCGGGCATCGTGGGGCGCTTACTGTGCATTGCCGGACGATCAATGCACACCAGCGGCGAACCACCCTTGGCGGGCTGCATGGGCTCGCCTGCGATCTGCACCGACACCCACCAGCCCGCAGGGCGCGCCAGCTGCCGTCTCTCTCGTGTTGGAAGAAACCGCGCCCGACAGCACGTCGCCGCTCGATCCCGAATTGCGGGGGCTTCTGGTAGCGGTCCAGCGATACCTAGAAGCGGCGTAGCAATATCGCGGGCGGCAAGAAGGGGGGGCTTCGGCTCCCCCTTTTCACTTTGCCTAGTCTACGTGAATCTGATGTGCTGGCCACATAGCGCGAAAGAGGGGGTAAGTAGTGAGCGGCGGTCTGCCCGTATGTGTTCAGTACGTCCAAGCGTTTGGTTCGCCCATCTTGGCGTTTGGCGTGGCTGCTGCCGGTTTCGCGATTGCTTACACTCAGAAAGAGATTGCCCGAGAGCGCTTCAGAATCGATATGGCCAAGGAGCGGTCAAACTTTATCCGCTCTGTCATCGCCTGCATGGAGCGGATCTGGGACCATGACTTCGATCAAAAGTTCCTCGAATTCCAAGACAACTGGCATCACGCCATTCCCTTTTTCGACCAATCTTTCTGCAATGACGCGGCCGGTTTGGTGCTGATGGCTCGGGATCGCCGTCTTTCATGGCAGCGCATTATGAATAATGCGAACGTCGTTGAAGACATGCGCGCATATAATGCCCATCAATACCAGAGGCGCGTGCTGGAGGAGGTTAATCCGCCTCTTCAAGCGTGGCTTGAAAGGGGTAAGGTCCATCTGAAGCCCATCAGAGACTTCCCGGCCGGCATGGGCGAGACGTTAGCCCCTGCGCTGTTTCTGTTCGGATTGGTCGCAGTACCCGCTATCATATCCTTTGCCATGTGGTGTGGGGGTTAATCCCATCTCCGCCAAAGCTATGAAGCTGCCTAAGACTGCCAGAGAAGGTCGCTGACAGGCTTTCCGCTTGTGCTGCTACATCACAGCCTCCAAGTCAGAAAGCCCGCCAGCGGTCACGCGAGCGCCCCTGGTGGGTCGAGACGTTCGCGGTGTTGGGAGTCACGTTGGGGCCGAACATTGCCGCCCTCAGATTTCATAACAAGTTGATGCAGCGCGCGTGAGGCGGACGGGTGCTCCGCCAGTTCCCGGGTGCCTGTCTCCAAGCCTTGGGCGGGCCGTTTCAATCCCGGCTTCATCGCCTCCCGACAGGAGCGCCGCTCGGCAGCGGTGGACGGGTGAGGGCTCAGTTGAACCGCAATCCGGTGAACGACCAGACGAGCGCCGCGGAAACGCCGAGGCCGACCACCACCAGCGCGGCCAGCACGCGCGTGCCTGCCCTGTCCGGCGGGGGCCATGACAGCAAGCCCGCCACCAAGGCCGCAAGGCCGAGAAGCGGCCAGGCAAAGCCCTCTGCGGCGCTGAGCAGCCAACGAAAGCTTCCGGCCAGCGCCGTCGATTCCTCGCCCGGATAGGGCAGCCCGAGGCCGATCGCATAGAGAAACTCGCGCAGGTGCGGCAGCGCAGCGAGAACCATGGCCGCCAGGGCCAGCACGGCGCGCAGAGGCCGGGCACGCAACAGCCAGATCAGGACGGCCATCGCAGGCAGCAGCACCCAGGGCAGGGTGAAGGCGAGGAGGGCCATGATGCCGAACATGCGACCTGTCCTGGTCGGTGGGGGGGCAGGGCAGTCCGACGATACCGGACAGGCAACGCCCTGCCATCTGCGCATGGACCGCCCCGGATCGGCAAGCCCGAGCCGAGGCCTGACGACGGCAGAGCCGGCGTCCGTTCGTCGGTCCGCCGCCCCTGGCTTAATCCCGCCTCAACCATCCCTCTGGCACAATGTCGCCTGCGTCACGAATTCGTCTCAATTTGCCCGACACTGGCACGCTTCGCCAACGTCGGGTATGACAGCCGGCGGAATGCGGGCGAAGACCCGCGCGACATGCGGCATGGAGCAACCGGCTTGACCCATTCAGCGACGAGCGAGGGATCGCGCCAGATCGCCGTGCCTTCGGCGACCCGCGCGAGGCTTCTCGCCTGTTCCGCGCTCTGCGGCCTCGGTGTCCTGCTCGGCGGCTGCAACAGCCAGACGGCGTCCACCGGCGCCGCACCGGCCGTCGATCGTTTCAACGCCCGCTACGGCGTCAGCTCCAGCCCCCGCGTCGTCGAGGAGGGCCGTCCCGTGCCGCGCGGCGGCGGTGTCTATCGCGTCGGTCGCCCCTACACCGTGGCCGGGCGGCGCTACACGCCCTTCGAGAAGCGCGACGGCCATACCGAGACCGGCATCGCCTCCTGGTACGGGCGCCAGTTCCACGGCCGCCTGACCGCCAATGGCGAAGTGTACAATATGCATATGCTGTCGGCCGCCCACCGCACCATGCCGATGCCGAGCTATGCCCGCGTCACCAATCTGTCGAACGGCCATTCTCTGGTGGTCCGCGTCAACGATCGCGGCCCGTTCCATGGCAACCGCGTGATCGACCTGTCGCAGCGCGCCTCGAACATGCTGAACTTCCGCGGCCAGGGCCTCGCCCGGGTCAAGGTGGAGTATATCGGCCGCGCCTCGCTCGAAGGGTCCGACGACCGCATCCTGCTCGCCACCCTGCGCACCGACGGCCGGCCGGCGCCGCGCCCGCAGCACGTCACCCCGACGATGATCGCCTCCGCCGCGCCGCAGAACGTGCCCGACCCGGCACCGCGGAGCCAGACCCCGGCGGTTCAGGCAGCACCGGTTCCCGCGCCCCAGATGCAGGTGGCTGCCGCGCCGGCCCCGACCTTCGGCCTGTTCCGGCAGGAGACGCCGGTCCTGGCCACGCAGAACCCGGACCTGCGCCAGCCCGATCCCTCGCCGGCCGCAGCGCCCATCATCCAGGCGGGATCGCTGCCGCAGGCGACCGCGCCCCAGCCGGCCGCCGCGCCGGTGACCATGGCCTCCGCCCCGTTGCCGGTGGCAAGGCCCGTGCTGCCCGACGCCGCCCCCGCGGCCACCACTGTCGTCGCCCGCTCCAGCGGTCCCGCCCAGGTCGCAGCGGCTTCCAGCGTGACGGTGGTCGCGACCCCGGCGCCGCAGACAGCTCCCGCCCCGCAGGCCGCGCCGGTTCTCGCCGCCGCCACGTCGCGGCCGGTCGCCATCCCCGCCGCGACGGCCTTCGCGCCGCCGCGCGCCCCGGCCCCGGCCATTGCCGCCATGCCGGGCGGCGCCCCGGTGCGCGCTGCACTCGGCTTCGGCTCGCTCTACTGATCCGCCTTGATTTCACCCGCGCTCCGCCCCATCCATGGGGCGGGAGGACGACCGTGACCAAGCCGCGACTCGGGTTGATGCAATGCGCCGCCGCCAGCCTGGTGGCACTGACCCTCGTTCTGGCCCGGCCGGCGCTCGCCCAGGACAATTTCCAGACCACGGTCCGCAACGCCATCCTCGTCGATGTCGGGACGCAATCGGTGCTGTTCGAAAAGGCCGCCGACGAGCTCCAGGCCCCCGCCAGCCTGGCCAAGCTGATGACCCTGGCGGTGATCTTCGAGGAGATGCGCCAGGGCCGGCTGCAGGCCGACCAGGAGATCGTCATCAGCCAGGACGCCTGGCGGCGGGGAGGGGCCCCGTCGCGGACGTCCTCCATGTATGCGGCGGTCAATTCCCGCGTGAAGGTGCAGGACCTGCTGCGCGGCGCCATCATCCAGTCCGGCAACGACGCGACGATCGCCCTTGGCGAGGCCGTGTCGGGCACCGAGGCGAATTTCATTCCGGTGATGAACAGCCGGGCGCGGGCCATCGGCCTCACCCAGTCGGTGTTCCGCAACACCACCGGCCTGCCGGACCCGGAGCAGCGCACCACGGCCCGCGACGTGGCGCGTCTCGCCGACCACATCATCCGCACCTATCCGGAGCATTATCCGCTCTACAGCGAGCGGGAATTCACCTGGGGCGGCATCCGCCAGCAGAACCGCAATCCGCTGCTCGGGACCTATAACGGTGCCGACGGGCTGAAGACCGGCTATATCGAGGAGGCCGGATTCAACCTGGCGGGATCGGCCGTGCAGAACGGCCAGCGGCTCATCGTCGTGGTGATGGGCGCCCGATCGCTGCAGGAGCGCTCCAACGAGGCGCGCAAGCTGCTCGACTGGGGCTTCCGCTCCTTCGAGCTGCGCGACCTGTTCCAGGAGCAGGAGACGATCGGCGAGGTCGCCGTCTTCGGCGGAGCCCAGGGCAGCGTTCCCGTCACCGCCGGCAAGCTGGTGCGGCTGCTGCTGCCGCGTGGTCAGTCTGACCGCGTGACGGCCCAGATCGTCTATCGCGGCCCCGTCCGGGCACCGGTGAAACAGGGCACGGAGGTCGGCCAGCTCCGGGTGATGCGTGGCTCCCAGCTCGCTCTTCAGGTGCCGGTCTTCGCCGCCGCCGATGTCGAGACAGGAACCCTGAGCCAGCGCGCCATGCAGGGCGCCTGGGAACTCGCCACCGGCTGGATCCGGTCCGGGGCGGCGCGGCCTTGAGCGCTCCCGCCATGGCCCGCGGACGCTTCATCACGCTGGAGGGCGGGGAGGGGGCCGGAAAATCGACCCAGGCGCGCCGCCTTGCCGCCTTCCTCGAACAGCGCGGCTACGACGTCGTCATGACCCGCGAGCCCGGCGGATCGCCCGGCGCCGAGATCCTCCGCCATGTCCTGCTCTCCGGCGGCGCCGCGCCCTTCGGGCCGGAGGCCGAGACCATGCTCTTCGCCGCCGCCCGCCGCGACCATCTTGCCGTCACCATCCTGCCGGCGCTGGCGCGCGGCGCCTGGGTGATCTGCGACCGTTTCGCCGATTCCACCCGCGTCTATCAGGGCCATGCCGGCAAGGTGCCGCTCGACTTCATCATGGCGATCGAGCGCGTCACCGTCGGCGAGAACCGGCCGGACTTGACGCTGATCCTCGACCTGCCGGCCAAGGTGGGGCTCGCGCGCGTCGCCAGTCGCGGCGAGGCGACGGACCGCTTCGAGAAGGAGGGCCTCGCCTTCCATAACAAGCTGCGCGCCGGCTTCAAGGCCATAGCCCGCGCCGAACCCGAGCGCTGCCGGCTGATCGATGCCAGCGGCGAGGCGGACGTCGTCGCCGAGGCCATCCGCAACGCGGTGACCGCACATTTCGGCCTCGGGGCCCGGCTGGTGGCACCATGATCGCGGAGAATGCCGCCGACCGCCTCGACGGCGCCCCGCATCCGCGCGAACGACAGGTGCTGATCGGCCATGGCGCGGCCGAGCGCCAGTTGCTCGACGCCTATCGCGGCCCGCGCATGCACCATGCCTGGCTCATCGGCGGTCCCGAGGGCATCGGCAAGGCGACGCTGGCCTATCGCTTCGCCCGTTTCGTCCTCGCCCATCCCGTCGCGTCGGCCGTCCCGTCCGCGACGGCGGATCTGTCCGTGCCCGACGATCACCCGGCAGCCCGGCGCATCGTCGCCGACTCCCATCCTGACCTGCTGGCGCTGCGTCGCATCGCCGAGGCCGGCAAGGACAAGATCCCGCAGGACATCTCCGTCGGCGCCATGCGCGACATCGTCCGCTTTTTCGGCTCGACGGCGGGTGAGGGCGGCTGGCGCATCTGCATCGTCGATGCCGCCGACGACCTCAACCGCTCCAGCGCCAACGCCCTGCTGAAACTTCTGGAAGAGCCGCCGCCGCGCTCGCTCTTCCTGATCGTCGCCCATATGCCCGGCAGGCTCCTGCCGACCATCCGCTCGCGTTGCCGCACCTTGCCGCTCCTGCCGCTGAATGCGGACGAGATCGCCGCCGGGCTGCAGACCTTCGACGACATCCGCCTGCCGGCCGAGGAGGCGGGCCGTATCGCGGCTCTGGCCGACGGCAGCCTGCGCCGGGCGCTGGAGATCGCCGCGGGTGGACAGGAGAGCTTTGCCGGCGAGGTCGAAAGGCTGCTGGCGAGCCTGCCGGCCCCCGATCCGCTGGCCGTCCACGGCCTCGGCGACAAGCTCGCACGGCGCGACGACGGGCTGTTCGAGCTCTTCCTGCGGATGGTCTTCGCCCATCTGCACCGGCAGGTCCTGGCGGAGGCGGGCGAGGGGGTCCGCCGCCTTGCACCCCATGCCGAGGTATGGGAGAAGGTCGAGGCTACCGCGGCGCAGGTGCGCACGTTCAATCTCGAACGCAAGCCCTTCGTTTTCCAGGTTTTCGGCTGGCTCGCCGAGGCCGGCCGGCGGCGCGCCTGACCCCGAACCGTCCGAAACGCCCCATGTCGAAGCCCCGCTTCTACGTCACGACCGCCATTTCCTATCCCAACGGCGCGCCCCATATCGGCCATGCCTATGAGGTGATCGCCACCGATGCGATCGCCCGCTTCATGCGGGCGGACGGGCGCGAGGTCCTGTTCCTGACCGGTACCGACGAGCACGGGCTGAAGATGGTGCAGACGGCGGAACGCGAAGGCCTCGCCGTGCGTGCGCTCGCCGACCGCAACGCCGACCGCTTCCGCGCCATGGCGGGAGCGCTTGCCATCTCCAACGACGATTTCATCCGCACCACCGAGCCGCGCCACTACAAGGCGAGCCAGGCCATCTGGGAGCGCATGGTGGCGACCGGCGACATCTATCTCGGCGGCTACGAGGGCTGGTATTCGGTCCGTGACGAGGCCTTCTACGGTGAGGACGAGACATCGGTCGGCCCGGACGGCGTGCGCGTCGGCGGGCAGGGAACGCCTGTCGAGTGGACCAAGGAGGAGACCTATTTCTTCCGCCTGTCCAAGTACCAGGACCGTCTCCTCGCCCATTACGAGGCCCATCCGGACTTCGTCGGCCCGGACACGCGGTTCAACGAGGTCATCAGCTTCGTCAAGGGCGGCCTGACCGACCTGTCGGTGTCGCGCACCACCTTCGACTGGGGCGTGCCGGTTCCCGGCGCCGACGGCCACGTCATGTATGTTTGGGTCGACGCCCTGACCAACTATATCACGGCCGCCGGCTTTCCCGACGAGACCGACCCGAAATGGGCCTTCTGGCCGGCCGATCTCCACGTCATCGGCAAGGACATCGTCCGTTTCCACGCGGTCTACTGGCCAGCCTTCCTCATGTCGGCCGGCATCGCCCTGCCGAAGCGGGTCTATGGCCATGGCTTTCTGTTCAACCGCGGCGAGAAAATGTCGAAATCACTCGGCAATGTCGTGGACCCCTTCGCCATGGCGGAAGCCTATGGCGTCGACGCCATGCGCTATTTCCTGCTGCGCGAGGTCGCCTTCGGCAATGACGGTTCCTATTCGCACGAGGCAATCGTGGCGCGGACCAATGCCGATCTCGCCAACGATATCGGCAACCTCGCCCAGCGCTCGCTGTCGATGATCGCCAAGAACTGCGACGGCGTGCTGCCGACGCCCGGCGCCTTCACCGCCGAGGACGAGGCCATCCTCGCCGCCGCCGAAGGCATGCTCGCCCTGTCCCGCGAGGCGGTGGGCAGCCAGCAGCTTCACCGCTGGCTCGAGTCGGTCTGGGCCGTGGTCGGTGAGGCCAACCGCTATTTCGCGGCGCAGGCGCCCTGGGCGCTGCGCAAGACCGATCCGGCGCGGATGGAGACGGTGCTCTACGTCACGGCCGAAGTCATCCGCCAGGCGGCGATCCTGGCCGCGCCCGCCATTCCGCTCGGCGCGCCCAAGCTGCTCGACCTGCTCGCGGTCCCGGAGGACGCGCGCGACTTCGCCGCGCTCGCCACCCGGCTGAAGCCCGGGACGGTCCTGCCGCCGCCGGCCGGGGTCTTCCCGCGCTATGTCGAGCCGGAGACGGCGGCCTGATGTGGGTCGACAGCCATTGTCACCTCGACTTCCCCGATCTCGCCGTCGATCGCGGCGGCCTGATCGGCCGTGCTGTGGCGGCCGGTCTCCAGTCCATGGTGACGATCTCGACCCGTGTGCGCCGCTTCGACGGCATCCGCGCCATCGCCGAGGCCCATGAGGGCATCTGGTGCTCGGTCGGCACCCATCCGCATAATGCCCACGAGGAACTCGACGTCACGGCTGAGGCGCTGGTGGCGCTGGCGGACCATCCCAAGGTCATCGCCATCGGCGAGGCCGGCCTCGACTGGTTTTATGACAAGTCGCCGCGGGACGCCCAGGAACAGGGATTCCGCACCCATATCGCCGCGGCGCGCGCCTCCGGCCTGCCGCTGGTCATCCATGCCCGCGAGGCTGACGAGACGGTCGCGGCGATCCTCACGGAGGAAATGGGGAAGGGGGCCTTCACAGCCGTCCTGCACTGTTTCACCGGCTCCCGCGACCTCGCCATGACCGGCATTGCCCTCGGCCTCTACGTGTCGTTTTCAGGCATTGCGACCTACAAGAGCGCCGCCAATCTGCGGGAGCTGGCGGCTGAACTGCCGGCCGACCGCATCCTGGTGGAGACAGACGCGCCCTATCTCGCGCCGGGCAAGTTCCGTGGCAAGACCAACGAGCCGTCCTATGTGGTCGAGACCGGCCGGGTGATCGCCGAGGCGCGCGGCGTCACGCCGGAGGCGATGGCGCGGCAGACCACCGAGAATTTCTACCGTCTCTTCGCCAAGGCCGATCCCGGCCGGCGCCTGTCGGCCTGAGCCGCCATGGCGCTGACCCTGACCATCCTCGGCTGCGGGTCCTCCGGCGGCGTGCCACGGGTGGCCCAGGGCTGGGGTGCCTGCGACCCGTCCGAACCGCGTAACCGGCGGCGGCGCTGTGCCTTGCTCGTCGAGCAGAGCGGACCGGAGGGCGTCACCACCGTCCTGATCGACACGGGGCCGGACCTGCGTAACCAACTCCTCGCAGCCGGCGTGACACGGCTCGACGCCGTGCTCTACACCCACGACCATGCCGACCATACCCACGGCATCGACGACCTCCGGCCGCTGGTTCTCGCCATGCGCCGGCGCATCGTCGCCCATGCCGACGCCACGACCGCCGGATCGCTGCGCGAGCGCTTCGGCTATTGCTTCAACTCGCCGCCGGGCAGCGACTATCCGCCCATCGTCGATCTCAGCCTGTTTGAACCGCACGCGCCGGTCATCGTGCCAGGACCCGGCGGCGCCTTGACCTTCCAGCCGTTCCCGGTCGAGCACGGCGCCGGCTACCGCGCCTTTGGTTTTCGTGTCAACGACTGCGTCTATTGCCCTGATATCAATCGGCTTCCCGACGAGAGCGCCGGCTATTTCGACGCCGCCGCGACCATGATCCTGGACGCGCTGCGCTACACACGCCATCCGACCCATTTCTCCGTCGACGAGGCCCTGGCGGTCATCGCGCGCCACAGGCCCGACCGCGCCGTCCTGACCAATCTCCATTCGGACATCGACTATGCGACGCTGGCGGCACGGCTGCCGGCCGGCATCGTGCCGGCCCATGACGGCATGGTCATACGGACGGACTGATCTACCGGGCCGCTGCGTTCCAGAGGGTGTCGGGAGCCTCCTGATGCGGCAAACCGCACATGAGCGCATTCCATAATATGTCTTATGCGAATCAAGTGTAGACCCATGCTGACGCCGGGCCTCGCCCCTGGCCGAGAGCTGTGGATGACCCTCCTGCGTGCTTGCCATCAATGGCCCATCCCCGCTCAGACTGACCCATGACCTCAGCGCCGCAAACGCCGACCCCCTCCGACGACATTGCCGATCTCGTGGCCATCATGGCCTGGCTGCGGGCGCCGGGCCGCGGTTGTCCCTGGGAGCTGGCGCAGACCTTCGCCACCATCGCGCCCTATACGATCGAGGAAGCCTATGAGGTGGCCGATGCGATCCAGCGCGGCGACTTCGCCGATCTCAAGGATGAACTGGGCGACCTGTTGCTGCAGGTCGTCTTCCATGCCCGGATGGCCGAGGAACAAGGGCTCTTCGCCTTTCCCGACGTCGTCCGCGCCATCACCGGGAAGCTCATCCGCCGGCATCCCCATGTCTTCGGCGGCGACCGCGACGTCAGCCCGACGGCGGTGAAGGGCCTGTGGGACAGCATCAAGGCCGAGGAGAAGCGCGCCAGGGCTGCCGAACGGCAGCGGCTGGGCCTGCCGGCCGAAACGGCGTCCGGAGTGCTGGCGGGGGTTCCGACCGCCCTTCCCGCCCTGACCCGCGCCCTGAAGCTCCAGGCCAAGGCCGGCACGGTCGGCTTCGACTGGAACGATGTCGATGCCGTGCTCGCCAAGATCGTCGAAGAGGCCGGCGAGATCGTCGCGGCGCGGCGCGACGGTGCCGGGCCGGCGGCCATTGCCGACGAGGTCGGCGACCTGCTGTTCGCTGCCGTCAATCTCGCCCGCCACCTCGATGTCGATCCGGAGGCGGCCCTGCGCGGTACCAATGCCAAGTTCGAGCGGCGTTTCGCCGCCATCGAGGCGGCGCTGGCGGCCGAAGGCCGCGGGCCGGCCGAGGCCTCGCTCGCCGAGATGGACGCCCTCTGGGACGAGGCCAAGCGGCGCGAGAAGACCGGCGGCGCCTGAAGCGGGCCTCAGGCGCTGCGCGCCAGCCGCCGCTCCAGCTGGTCGCGTTTGGCCGGGGCGATGCGGAGCGTCACCTGCGTGTCGCCGCTGTCGAGGGACCGGCGCTCCTCGACCTCGGCATTCTCGTGGATCCAGTGCAGCGTGCCGCCATCGGCCGCATCGACCGTCACGGTGAGGCGTTCATGGGCGGCCCGCAGCTTGTCCTCGACGGCCGCGAGAAGGTCGGGTAGCCCCTCGCCCGTCACGGCGGAGACGAAATAGGGGCGATGCGCCTCGTCGTGGCGGGCGGCGCGGTTCAGGGCGGACTCGCGGGCTGGTCCGTCGAGCAGATCAACCTTGTTCCAGACCTCGACGAGGGTCCGGCTGGCCGGGTCGATGCCGAGATCGGCGAGGATCGCCGCGACATCGGCGGCCTGGGCCTCGGTATCGCCATGGCTGACGTCGCGCACATGCAGGATGACATCGGCCTCGATCACCTCTTCAAGCGTCGCCCGGAAGGCGGCGACGAGCATGGTCGGCAGATCGGAGATGAACCCGACCGTGTCCGAGAGGATGGCCTTCGTGCCGTGTGGCAGGCGCATCTGGCGGAGCGTCGGGTCGAGGGTCGCGAAGAGCAGGTCCTGCGCCAGGACCCCCCCGGTGGTCAGCGCATTGAACAGCGTCGACTTGCCGGCATTGGTGTAGCCGACCAGTGCGATGATCGGATAGGGCACGCGCCGTCGGCTCTCGCGGTGCAGCCGGCGGGTGCGCGTCACCTGTTCGAGCTCGCGCTCGATCCGCATGATGCGCTCCTGGATCATGCGGCGGTCGGCCTCGATCTGCGTCTCGCCGGGGCCGCCGAGGAAGCCGAAGCCGCCACGCTGGCGTTCGAGATGGGTCCAGGAGCGGACCAGCCGGCTCTTCTGATAGCTGAGATGGGCGAGCTCGACCTGCAGCGCGCCCTCTTTCGTGCGGGCGCGGCGGCCGAAGATCTCGAGGATCAGCCCGGTGCGGTCGACGACCTTGGCCTTCCACGCCTTCTCGAGGTTGCGCTGCTGCACCGGCGACAGGGCGGCGTCGACGAAGACGAGGCCGGCATCGTGGGCCGTCACCAGGCCGCCAATCTCCTCCACCTTGCCCTTGCCGATCAGGGTGGCCGGCCGCGGTGTGTTCAGCCCGACCGTGACCGTGTCCATGACCTCAAGATCGATGGCGGCGGCGAGGCCGACGGCCTCGTCGCGGCGCGCCGCGACGGTGCGGGCGGGAATGTCGGCCCCCTCGCCTCGCCGTGGCCCGGTCAGCACCGGCACGACGACCACGACGCGTGTCGGTTCGCCGCGCGGCTCGTCGCCGTCATGCGGGGTGGTGCTGATGATATCGGGGCGGCGTATGTCCAACAGGGCCTCGTCGGGTGAACTCAGCCCTGGTCGCCGTCTCCGTCCTGCGGATCGAACAGCTGGACCGGCGCGCCGGGCATGATCGTCGATATGGCGTGCTTATAGACCAATTGCGAGTGGCCGTCCCGGCGCAGCAGGACGCAGAAATTGTCGAACCAGGTCACCACGCCCTGCAGCTTGACGCCGTTGACCAGAAAAATCGTCAGGGGAATCTTGTGCTTGCGCACATGGTTGAGGAAGGTGTCCTGGAGGTTCTGAGCTCGTTCCGCCATGGTGTTTTTCCGTTGTTGCCGCGGACTCACACGTGCCGCGAAGGTTTATGGACCGGCCGGGCCGGTCGGGCTTGTTCTTGACATCCGCATTTAAGGCCGATCCTCCCGCAGCGCACAAGCGAAAGTCTCGTCACAGCCGCGTGTGGACGGCCCCCTCGCCGCTCAGGCGATCTCCGCCACCTCGTGGAATTTCGCCCGCAGCTCCGTGGCGATCGATCCGGGCGCGCCATTGCCGACCGGCCGGCCGTCAATCTCGACGATCGGCATGACGATCGTCGTCGCCGAGGACAGGAAAGCCTCGCGGGCGTTCTGGGCCTCTTCGATGGTGAACTTGCGTTCCTCGATCCTCAGGCCCTCGCGCTTGCACAGATCGAAGATCGTCGTGCGGGTGATACCCTTGAGAATGCCGGTATCGGCGAAGCGCGTCACCAGTGCGCCGTCCTTGGTGACGATCCAGGCATTGGTCGAGGACCCCTCGGTGACGAACCCGTCCGCATCGACCAGCCAGGCCTCGAAGGCGCCGGCCTCGCGCGCCGTCTGTTTGGCGATGCAGTTGGGCAGCAGGCCGACAGACTTGATGTCGACGCGCTCCCAGCGGTTGTCGGCGACCGAAATGACCTTGACGCCCTTGACGGCGTTCGCCTCGCCCTTGGCCGGATCGATGTTCTTGGCGGTCACGACCAGGGCCGGCGGCGTGCCGGGCTTGGGGAAGGCATGGTCGCGGCGGGCAACACCGCGGGTCACCTGCAGATAGACCAGTCCGTCGCGGACGCGGTTGCGGCGCACGGTCTCGCGCAGCACCATGCCAAGCGGGCGGCGGTCCATGGGCATGGCGATGCGCAATTCGCCGAGCGAGCGCTCCAGACGGTCCATATGGCGCGTCTCGTCGACCAGCCGCCCGCCCCTCACCTCGCAGACCTCATAGACACCGTCGGCGAATTGGTATCCGCGGTCTTCGATATGAACGGCGGCCTCGCCATGGGGCACATAGCTTCCGTTGACATAGGCGACGCGGGACATGCGGCGGCTCCTCGAAGGGCATGGGACGACGACGTGGGATCGATGACGTTCGACCGGCAATGCGCAGCGGCGGATCTTGCCGCAGTGCAACGCCAATCTGCCATGGTTCGCGCAACGGGCGAAACCTGCCGCAGGCGACGGCGACGCAAGGCGGCCCTGCCGAAATCGCGGATCACTCCACCGAGAGCGCCTTCAGCTTCCGGTGCAGCGCCGAGCGCTCCATGCCGATGAATTCGGCGGTGCGCGAGATGTTGCCGCCGAACCGGTTGATCTGTGCAGCGAGATATTCGCGCTCGAAGGCCTCGCGGGCCTCGCGCAGCGGCAGGGCCATGAGGTGCTCGCCCCCCTGCCCCGTCGGCATGGACGGCGCCGCCGCGCCGACATCCGGCGGCAGCATCGAGACCGTGACCACGGCATCCGGATCCCCACCGGCCAGGATCAGCACCCGCTCGATATTGTTGCGCAGCTGGCGCAGGTTGCCCGGCCAATCGTGGGATTGCAGCACCGCCATGGCATCGTCTCCGATCCTGCGACGCGGCAGGCCCGACACGGTGGCCAGCTGCTCGACGAAATGTTCGACGAGCTCGGGGATATCCTCGCGCCGTTCGGCGAGCGAGGGCACCCTGACCGGCACCACGGCGAGACGGTGGAAGAGATCCTCGCGGAAACGCCCCTCGGCGATATCGGCCTGGATGTCGCGGGCGGTGGCCGAGACGATCCGGACGTCGACCTGCACCTTGGCGGTGCCGCCGACCCGCTGGAAGCTCTGCTCGACCAGAACGCGCAGGATGCGGTTCTGTGTCTCGCGCGGCATTTCCGCGATCTCCTCGATGAAGAGCGTGCCGCCATGCGCCTCTTCCAGCGCGCCGACCTTGCGGCCCTGGGCGCCGTCCGTCTCGGCGCCGAACAGCTCGATCTCCATGCGATCGGGCGTGATGGCGGCGGCATTGATCACCACGAAGGGACCGCTGGCGCGGGCCGAGGTCGCATGGATCGTCCGGGCCGTCAGTTCCTTGCCGGCGCCCGAGGCGCCAAAGATCATGATGCGGCTGTTGGTCGGCGCCACGCGCTCGATCGTCTGGCGAAGCTGGTTCATGGCCGAGGAACGGCCAATCAACCCGGCCGCCTGCCCCGAGATCTGCCGCAACTCCTTGATCTCGCGGCGCAGCCGCGAGGTTTCGATCGCTCGTTCGGCGATCAGCACGAGACGATCGGCCTTGAAGGGCTTCTCGATATAGTCGTAGGCGCCGCGCTTGATGGCCGAAACGGCGGTCTCGATATTGCCGTGGCCCGAAATCATGACGACCGGGACCTCGGGATGGCGCTCCTTGACGACGTCGAGGAGCTGCAGCCCGTCGAGCCGGCTGCCCTGCATCCAGATATCGAGGAAAACCAGGTTGGGGCGCCGCGCCTCGATGGCCGCCAAAGCCTCGTCGGCATTGCGGGCCGTGCGGGTGCGATAGCCCTCGTCGTCGAGAATGCCGGCGACGATGTCCCGGATATCCGCCTCATCGTCGACAACGAGAATGTCCCCTGCCATGCGTCCTTATCCGTTCTTCGTCATTCTGCCGCGGCGGTGGTCTGGACCGCCAGCCGCTGGTCCCTGAAACTGAGGCGGATGAGGGCTCCGCGCTGGTCTCCGCCGGCTCCTGCGGGCGCGTCGTAGAGGCCGAGCCCCCCGCCGTGCTCCTCGAGGATCTTGCCAACGATCGCCAGACCGAGGCCAGTGCCCTTTTCCCGTGTCGTTACGTAAGGCTCAAGCAGCCTATGACGGTTTTCTTTGGGCAGGCCGATGCCGTTGTCGATGACATCCACCGCATAGAACGGCTGGCTGGCGGTGAGCCGCACCATGATCCTGCCCTTGCCGCGATTCTCTTCGGGCACGGCGGCAATGGCCTCCGTGGCGTTCTTGATGATGTTGGTCAAAGCCTGGCTGATCAGGCGGCGGTCGAAGGAGGCGGGCATCGCCCCTTCCGGAATCTCGTCGACGATCTCGATCTCCGGGTAGCCGATGCGCATCATGAAGACCGCCTGACGAACCGTATCGGCGACGTCCTCCATCTCGAAAACCGGCTTCGGCATGCGGGCGAAGGAGGAGAACTCGTCCACCATGCGCCCGATGTCGCCGACCTGGCGGATGATCGTGTCGGTGCACTGGTCGAAGACCTCGCGGTCCTCGGTGATGACCCGGCCGTAGCGCCGCTTCAGCCGCTCGGCCGAGAGCTGGATGGGGGTGAGCGGATTCTTGATCTCGTGGGCGATGCGGCGGGCAATGTCGGCCCAGGCCGAGGTACGCTGCGCCACCACGAGATCGGTCACGTCGTCAATCGTCACCACTGCACCGTGGGCCCCGTCCTCGTCGGCTTCCAGCGCGACACGGACCACCAGCGTGCGCTCCCGCCCGCCCCGGACCAGCATGACCTGGCCCTGGACGATGGGCGCGCCGCGCGCCGCGCCGGCGATGAGCTCGGCGAATTCCGGGATGGTCTCCGACAGCATGGTGCCGGACAGCGCCGCTTCACTGACACCGAGGATCTCGACCGCGAAACGGTTGAGCAGCGTCACCCGGCCGGCTTCGTCGAGGCCGATCACGCCTGCCGTGACGCCGGCCAGTACCGCCTCGGTGAAGCGCCGGCGGCTGTCGATCTGGTCGCGGGCGGCGATGAGGTCGGCACGCTGGTCGCGCAGTTCCCCGGTCATCTTGTTGAACGTGTCGCCGAGATTGGCGAGATCGCCCTCCGACTTGCGGATATGGACCTGGACGTCGAGATCGCCGGCGGCAACCTGGTCGGCGGCGCCGATCAGCCGACGGATCGGCTGCACCAGCCGGTTGGCGAAACTGAGCCCCAGATAGACCGCCGACAGCGTCACCAGGAAGGCGATGAGCGCGAACATCAGCGCGAAGGCGATCTGCAGGCCGAGCCGCCTTGACTGAAGCGCCTGGTACTCGAACAGGCCTGCCTGGGTCGCCCGGAGGTGCTGGGCGATCTGCGGGCTGATCTGCCGCACGACATAGAGGATCTCGTTGCCGCCCCGCTGCATCTTGAGGATGGCCTCGATGAAGTCTCGGTCCTCGCGCGAGGAGACATTGGCGATGATGTCGTCGGTCTTGCTGACCTCGTCGAGGATCGAGGCGGGAACGGTAAAATCCCCCTGCATCGGTACGTCGGCACGATCGACCAGCGTGCCGTCGCTCTTCAGGACCCGCACGACCGTGAGACCGCGCACCATGGCCTGGGCGGTCAGGAACCGCTCGAAATTCACCTCCGTCGTGGTGAGCGAACGCACGCGCTCGATGTCCTGCACCAGCGCCGCCGCCTCGGCGCGGACCACCGAGACCTGTTCGTTGAGATAGGCGTTGGCGAGATTGGCCGAGGCCTCGACCGACTGGCGGACGCTGCCGGAAAAAATGCTCTCAAGACCCCTGTCGAGGGTGATCGAGGCGGCGATGGCGATAACGGCGACCGGCACCGAGGCGACAATGGCGAAGAGCCGCACGACACGCTCGTGCAGCCGGGAGGCCGCCTGCCCCGCCCGGCGCGCCCGCCGCAGGACCATGATCTCCCGGACGATGAGGAAGATCAGAGCGCAGACCAGCAGGCCGTCGATGATGAGGACGGTGAGGACGACCTCGTGGGTGGCCGCGATCGGCAGCAGGCCAGTGACGAGCAGGAAGGTGATCAGGCCGAAAAACAGCGCCACGCCGACCATGATCGGCCCGGCCCGGCGCGCGCGAAGGCGCGGCATGAAGGCAGAGCCGTCGGCCGTGGGAAGAGGTGTCGCTGGCTGCGCGGTATCGATCATCCGGCGATCATCTCCGGAGAGTTCGACGGAAAGCCGGCGCGGCGAACCGTCGACCCCTCTTCGGGACTCAAGGGTGACCCTCTTACAACAACTGTGACCGAAACGTCACGCCCTCGGGGAGGTTCCCAACGCGATCGTGAGGCCCCGGCGGGCGTCAGCGCGACGTGCGGATGACCTGGATGTCGAGATCGCGGACCTTCTTGCGCAGCGTGTTGCGGTTCACCCCGAGGAGATCCGCCGCCTTGATCTGGTTGCCGCGGGTCGCCGCCAGGGCCGCCGAGATCAGCGGGATCTCCACCTCCCGCAGCACACGGTGATAGAGGCCCGGCGGCGGCAGGTCATCGCCGAAGCCCTTGAAATAGGCGCCCATATGGCGCTCCACCGAGGCCATCAGCGTGTCATCCTCCCGCGGCTCGTCCTGCGACGAGGCCGGCTCCGGCGTCGACAGTTCGTTGTCGACGATCGGCGCGGTGATGATCTCCTGCGGATAGAGCGCCGTGAGACGGCGGATCAGGTTTTCCAGCTCGCGGATATTGCCGGGCCAGCGATAGCGCTTGAGCTTCTCCAGCGCCGCCGAATCGATCTGCTTGGCCGGCAGGCCCTCGCGTTCGGCCTGGGCGAAGAAGTGGCGGACGAGATCGGGCACGTCGTCGCTGCGCTCGCGCAGCGGCGGCAGGCGCAGCGGCACGACGTTGAGGCGGAAGAACAGGTCCTCGCGGAACAGGCCCTGCTGGATGAGTTGGCGCAGGTCCTTGTTGGTGGCGGCGACGATGCGGACATCCGCCTTGATCGGCGTCCGGCCGCCGACCGTCGTGTATTCACCTTGCTGCAGCACGCGCAGCAGCCGGGTCTGCGCCTCCATCGGCATGTCGCCGATCTCGTCGAGGAAGAGCGTCCCGCCCTCGGCCTGCTCGAACCGGCCGGGATTGCGCGCCTGGGCGCCGGTGAAGGCGCCCTTCTCGTGGCCGAACAGCTCGCTCTCGATGAGGTCGCGCGGGATGGCCGCCATGTTGATGGCGACGAAGGGCCCGTTGCGGCGCTTGCCATAGTCGTGCAGCGCACGGGCGACAAGTTCCTTGCCGGTGCCGCTCTCGCCGACGATCATCACCGTCAGGTCGGTCTGCATGAGGCGGGCGAGGACGCGGTAGATGTCCTGCATCGCCGGCGACCGGCCGACCAGCGGCATGGTGTCGGCATCCACCGCGGGAGCCTTGCCGGGCCGGCCCTTCGGCTCGGCCAGGGCCCGGCCGACGATCGCCACCAGTTCCTTCAGGTCGAAGGGCTTGGGCAGGTAGTCGTAGGCGCCGCGCTCCGACGCCTTGATGGCCGTCATGAACGTGTTCTGCGCGCTCATCACCACCACCGGCAGGTCGGGCCTGAGCTTCTTCATTCGCGGCAGCAGGTCGAAGGCGTTCTCGTCCGGCATGACCACATCGGTGATGACGAGGTCGCCGTCGCCCTGCGAGACCCAGCGCCAGAGCGTCGTCGCATTGCCGGTCAGGCGCACGTCATAGCCCGCCCGCGAGAGCGCCTGGTTGAGGACTGTGCGGATCGCGGCGTCGTCATCGGCGACCAGGATGGTACCCGTCGGCATATGGACCTCTTCAGAGCGCTTTGCGGCCATTGGCGTCGGAATGGGAGACGCGGGCCATGGGCAGGAGGATGCGGAAAACTGTCTTGCGCGGCTGGCTGTCGCATTCGACGATGCCACCGTGATCGCCGACGATCTTGGCGACCAGGGCGAGGCCGAGGCCGGTGCCCGAACTCTTGGTGGTCACGAACGGATCGAACAGGTGCGGCATCAGGTCGTCCGGCACGCCCGGACCGTTGTCGCGCACACAGACCTCCAGCGGCAGCGCGACACGGCTCGACAGGCCCGGCATGGTGAGCCGCACGCCGGGGCGGAAGGCGGTCGTCAGCAGGATCTCGCCGTCGCCCGCCTGTTCGCCAATGGCCTCGGCGGCGTTCTTGACGAGGTTGAGGAACACCTGGATCAGCTGGTCGCGGTTGCCGAAGACCGGCGGCAGCGAGGGGTCATATTCCTCGACGAAGCGGATATGCCGCCCAAAGCCGGATTGCGACAGCTTCTTCACATGTTCCAGCACGACGTGGATGTTGACCGGCTGGCGCTCGACCGGCCGCTCGTCGGAGAAGACCTCCATGCGGTCGACCAGTTTCACGATCCGGTCGGCCTCATCGCAGATCAGCCGGGTCAGCGTCCGGTCCTGATCATCCACCGAGGCTTCCAGGAGCTGCGCCGCGCCGCGGATGCCGGACAGCGGATTCTTGATCTCGTGCGCCAGCATCGCCGCCAGCGCCGTGACCGAGCGGGCTGCCCCGCGATGGGTCAGCTGGCGGTCCATCTTGTCGGCGATGGTGCGCTCCTGAAGCATCACGACGACGTCGCCGGGGCGCTCGGCAAGCGGGGCGACATAGATGTCGACGATCCGCTCGTGGCCGTTGCGCGGCGTGCCGAGGTCGACCTTGTATTCGTTGACCGGCGCATGCCGGTCGCGGACCTGTTCGACCAGCGCGAGGAGCGGGCTGCCGAAGGGCACGAGTTCCTTCAGCGCGTGGCGTTTCAGCACCGAGATCGACGCCTGGAAGAACCCCTCCGCCGCCGCGTTGCCGTCGAGCACCATGCCCGCTGCCGAGACGCTGATGACGGGGTGCGGCAGGGCGTTGAGAATCGAATCATGGACCGGGAGAACCTGCGCCGAAGCCTTCATGCCGCCCGCCTCCACTGGAACCGGTCATAGCTCTCGGCCATCGCCGCGATCACCCGGCGCGGATCCTCCGATGTAAGGACGCTGCCGCGGGCCTCGGCGAGGGTCGAGGCATCGGCGGCGCAGGAGGCGGCAGCCGCATCCAGGGCCCAGCCGAGATGCTTGCGCGCATGGCGGATGCCAACGGCGAGGCCGTAATGGGCGAGCTGAGCCTCATAGAGCTCGACGGCGCAGGCCAGCTGCGTCGCCAGGTCCGGATCAGCGGGAACAGGCGCGCCGGCAAGATGGGCGGCGATTTGAGCCGGCAGCCAGGGTCGCCCCTGCGCGGCACGGCCGATCATCACCGCATCGGCCCCGGACTGGACGAGGGAGAGACGCGCGTCCTCCGGCGTCGCGATGTCGCCATTGGCGACCAGCGGCAGCGATACGGTCCCGCGGACCGCGGCGATGGCGTTCCAATCGGCCCGGCCCTTGTAGAATTGCTGGCGCGTGCGGCCATGGACCGTGACGAGCGCAACGCCCGCCTGCGCGGCGCGACGCGCGAGTTCCGGAGCGTTGAGAGAGGCGTGGTCCCAGCCGAGCCGCATCTTCAGCGTCACCGGTGCATCGACGGCGGCGACCGTCGCGGCGATCAGCCGCTCGGCATGGTCGAGATCGCGCATCAGCGCCGATCCGGCATAGCCGCCGGTGACGCGTTTGGCCGGGCAGCCCATGTTGATGTCGATGATGTCGGCGCCCGCCGCGACGGCGATCCGGGCGCCCTCGCCCATCCAGTGCGGGTCGCAGCCGGCGATCTGCACCACATGCGGCGACAGGCCTTCGCCTTCCGCGCGCAGCCGCGCCTCTTCCTCGCCAGCGGCGAGCCCGTCGCCCGGAACCATTTCCGACACGGTCCAACCCACACCGAACCGCGCCACCATGCGCCGGAACGGCGCGTCCGTGATGCCGGACATGGGGGCAAGGGCCACGGGGGATGCCATCTCGAACGGCCCGACCGACAACACACGCCGCAACGGCGCTTGGGTCGATGGGTTGTTCATTCAACTGCCTATTTCGTAAGCGTGATGCAATGATGCCTACACTTTAGACATCATTTTCTGCGCTGCACAAGAGGCGTGCCGCACGAGAAGACACGTCGTGGTGAACGCGCTAGGGAAGGCGCTGAAAACCTGGACGTCGCGCATGCACTTGCAACCCTCCGTCGCAGCTCTCATCGTCGCAGCCGGTCGCGGCACCCGTGCCGGCGGTGACATACCGAAGCAATATCGCAGCATCGCGGGCCGCCCCCTCCTCGACCGCACTGTAGAAGCCTTCCGGTTGCATGACCAGATAGCTCGCGTCCTCGTCGTGATCGGCGAGGACGATCACGGCCTCTACGAGGCGGCGATCACACCGTCGGACAAGCTGTTGTCCCCGGTCGTCGGCGGAGCCTTGCGGCAGGCATCGGTCCTGGCCGGGCTGGAGGCGCTCGTTGCAACGGCCCCCGACATCGTGCTCGTCCATGATGCGGCGCGGCCCTTCCTGTCCGCCGAACTGATCGCTGCGGCGATTGGTGCTGTCTCGGGCGATGCCCTCGCCGCGGTGCCCGGCCTCGCCGTGGTCGACACGATCAAGGTGGTCGACGGCGACGATCGTGTGACAGGCACGCCCGATCGCGCCACCCTGCGCGCGATCCAGACTCCGCAGGCCTTCGCCTATGCGGCATTGCGCGATGCCCATCGCCGGGCGGCGAACGCCGGCATCAACGGACTGACCGACGACGCCGCAGTGATGGAATGGGCCGACCATGCGGTCACGGTCTTTCCCGGCGAGGCAGGCAATGTGAAACTGACCCATCCGGAGGATTTCGATGCGGCGGAGCGGCGGATGCAGGCGGCAATGAACGACGTCAGGGTCGGCCAGGGCTATGACGTCCACGCCTTCGCCGAGGGCGACCATGTCTGGCTCGGCGGCGTGCGCATCACCCACGACCGCGGCGTGCTCGCCCATTCCGACGGCGACGTGGTGCTCCATGCGGCGACCGACGCGATCCTCGGGGCGCTGGCTGACGGCGACATCGGCACGCATTTCCCGCCGAGCGACGTCCAGTGGAAGGGGGCCTCGTCCGACCGCTTCCTCGCCCATGCGGCGCGGCTCCTGGCTGATCGCGGTGGCCGCCTTGCCATGCTGGACGTGACGGTGGTTTGCGAGTCGCCGAAGATCGGCCCGCACCGCGAGGCGATCCGCGCCCGCATGGCCGAGATCCTCGGCGTCGGCATCGGCCGCGTCGCCATCAAGGCGACGACCAGCGAGAAGATGGGCTTCACCGGGCGCCGAGAAGGCCTCGCCGCCCTCGCACTCGCCACCATCCGCCTGCCGGGAGACGACGCATGAGCGAGACCGGGATCGACGCCCTCGCCACCGCAGTCCTCGCCGCCTGCCGGGCCCGCGGGTTGATGGCGGTGACGGCCGAGAGCTGTACCGGCGGCCTGGTCAGCGCGGCGCTCACCGCCATTGCCGGCTCATCCGACGTCGTCGATCGCGGCTTCGTCACCTATACCAACGAGGCCAAGCAGGAGATGCTCGGCGTACCGGCGTCGACGCTCGCGACCCACGGTGCGGTCTCGCCGCAGACGGCCGCCGCCATGGCCGCCGGGGCTCTTGCGCGGTCGCGCGCCCAGGTCGCCGTCTCCGTCACCGGCATAGCCGGACCCGGCGGGGCGACGCCGGGCAAGCCCGTCGGTCTCGTCCATTTCGCGGCGCAACGCGGCGACCATGTGATCCTGCGCGAGGAGCGCTTCGGCGCCATCGGGCGGGAGGCTGTGCGCGCGGCGAGCGTGCGCGTCGCGCTCGGCCTGCTGCTCGATCTTGCGACGGCGGGCGGTCAGGCTGCCGGTGACGCGCCGGGCCGTCCGTAGACCGCATCGGCCCGCGCCTCGAAGGCCTCGGCGAAGCGCCGGAACGCCGCGTCGAAGACCGCTCCCATGACCAGGGCGAGGGCCCGCGAGCGGAACTCGTAGTCGATCGAGAAGGAGACCCGGGCCCCCTCCCCGTCCTCGGTGAAGCGCCAGTGGTTCTCCAGCCGCGAGAATGGCCCGTCGATATATTCGGCGACGATGTGAAGCCGCGGCCGGTCGAGGGTAACGCGGCTGGTAAAGGTCTCGCGCAGCGGCCCGTAGGACACTGTCATGTCGGCGACGAGGATCGCGATCCCGTCATCCCCGGCATTGACGCGCCGACGCACGCGAAGCGCCTCGCAGAGCGGAACGAAGAGCGGATACTGGTCCACATCGGCAACGAGGTCGAACATCTGTCCGGGTCGGTGGCCGACCCGCCGCTCGGTCTTGAATACGGGCATGAAGAGGCCTCGCCCGTGCTCAATGGCCGAGGCGCGCGAGACGGGCGGCACGGAGCTTGGCGAAGTCGTCGCCGGCATGGTGCGAGGAGCGCGTCAACGGGCTCGAGGCCACGAGAAGGAACCCCTTCGCCATGGCGATGGTCTCGAAACCCTTGAACTCGTCCGGCGTGACGAAGCGGACGACCTCGTGGTGCTTGCGGGTCGGCTGCAGGTACTGGCCGATGGTCATGAAATCGACCTCGGCGGACCGCAGGTCGTCCATCAGTTGCAGGACCTCGTTCCGCTCCTCGCCGAGCCCGACCATGATGCCGGACTTGGTGAAGATCGTGGGGTCGAGCTCCTTCACCCGCTGCAGCAACCGGATGGAGTGGAAGTAGCGAGCGCCGGGGCGGACCTTCAGATATTTCGACGGCACCGTCTCCAGATTGTGGTTGAAGACGTCGGGCCGCGCCGCCACCACCACCTCCAGGGCGCCGTCCTTGCGCAGGAAATCGGGCGTGAGGATCTCGATCGTCGTCTTTGGCGAGCGGCGGCGGATTGCGTGGATGACGTCGGCGAAATGCTGCGCGCCGCCATCGGCGAGGTCGTCACGGTCGACCGAGGTGATGACGACATGTTCGAGGCCGAGCTTCTCGACGGCGATCGCCGTGTGCTCGGGCTCGTTGGGATCGAGGGCGGCCGGCATCCCGGTCTTGACGTTGCAGAACGAACAGGCGCGCGTGCAGGTGTCGCCCATGATCATGAAGGTGGCGTGCTTCTTCTCCCAGCACTCGCCGATATTCGGGCAGCCGGCCTCCTCGCAGACGGTGACGAGGCCGTTTTCCTTGACGATCCTGTGGGTCTCCGCCCATTTCGGCGAGCCCGGTGCCTTGACGCGGATCCATTCCGGCTTGCGGGCGATCGGCTTGTCCGGCCGATGCGCCTTTTCCGGATGCCGGGGGCGATTGTCGCTCTTCAGGGTATCGATGAGTGTAGCCATGCCCCTCATTAGGCAAGCCATGGACCGGATGGCAAGAGCGTGCGGCAACGGGGCCGGCGCAA
The DNA here is from genome assembly GCA_943368975.1 of Archangium gephyra. GTDB lineage: Bacteria > Pseudomonadota > Alphaproteobacteria > Rhizobiales > Phreatobacteraceae > Phreatobacter. The sequence goes on along the minus strand of CALRLZ020000004.1, from coordinate 87,813 downwards.
GCCCTCAGGTCGCGGCGGGCAGGAGCCAGATTCCCCAGCGGTCCTCCACTTTGCGGCCGCCGGCGGCGACCACGAGTGCGCCGATCGACTCCTTCTGGCCCTTGCCGAAATGCTGAACGATGATGGCCTTGTTGGCCTGACGCCGCAGCGCCTGGATGAAGGCAAGCTTGGCCTCGCGGAACAGCCAAGTCTGGCGCCAGGTCAGGTTCGCCAGCGGGCCGATATAATAGAGGCACTCGCAGACGAGCAGCACGTCCGGCTTCGGAATCGGCAGGTTCGATGACGGATCCTTGTAGAGGTCGTTGAGGTCAAAGGTGGTGTAGGTGCCGGGCAGGTAAGCCCTAGCGCGTTCCACGGCGACCGCCGAAAGGTCGCAGCCGGAGACGGTCTCTACTCCGAGCTCCCGCGCCACCCAACCCAGCAGATAGCCTTCGTAGACGCTCACATCGCCGAGGCTGTCGCAGCTGCCGACCTCGCTGCGAATGACGTCGGCGATCGCCGCCATCCGCTCGTCGCCGTTAATCCGCATGCGATAATAATCAGGATAGGCTTCAAACAGTTTATCGAGAATGGTCGCCGACGGCTTTGCCAGCGCCGTCGACACGGCATAGCCAGCGCGTGTCAGCGCGACGTTCAACAAAGACGCATTCGCCATAAAATACTCGACCTTCCGATAGCATTACGCGGCGAAAGCGCTACTATCGCGGGATTTTTCGTTCAACGCGCCCGAATGTCGCATCTGGTGGCTGGTCAGACATTTCGTGCGGGGCTGAAATCCTCGATGAAACGGATCAGCGTCGCCACCGCCGCGCCCATATCCGCAATTTCCGCGAATTCCAGCGGATTGTGGCTGATGCCACCCCTGCAGCGCACGAACATCATGGCGAAGTCGGTGAGACCCGCCATGGCCTGGCCGTCATGGCCCGCCCCCGAGACGAGGCGCGGGGCGGCAAGGTCGAAGCTCTCCATGCTTGTGGCAAGGCCTTCTTGCAGCCAGGGCGCGCAGGCGGCCGTCGGACAGTCGTGATAGGTCTCGAAGATCACCGAGCAGCCGCGCGCTGCCGCCAGCGCTTCGGCCCGCGCGGTAAAGGCCTGGAGCGCTGAATGGCGGGGCGCGTCGGACGCGGCCCGCAGATCGAGCACGAATTCGACCCGGTCCGGAATGACATTGATCGCGCCCGGCTTGACGCTGATCTGGCCGACGGTTGCCACCATGGCCGTTTCCGGATGGGCCTTGGCGATCTGTTCGGCGGCGAGCATCATCTCGGCGGCAGCGAGCAGCGCGTCCTGGCGCAAGGGCATCGGCACGGTGCCGGCATGGCCGGCCATGCCGGAGATGGTGACGCGGGTGCGGAACTGCCCGGCGATCGAGGTGACGACGCCGAGCGGCTTGTCGCCATGTTCGAGGACCGGGCCCTGTTCGATGTGGATCTCGACATAGGCGAGTGCCTCGTCGCGGCTCAGGGCGGCGGCGGGAATTCCGGCGGGGTCGAGCCCGTAGTCGCGCATCGCCGCCGCGAGCGTCACGCCGTCCCTGTCCTTGCCGTCGAGCCAGGCGGGATCGAAGGTGCCGGCCAGGGCCGCAGACGACGACAACACGGTGGGAAAGCGCACGCCCTCCTCGTCGCCGAAGGCCAGGACGTCGAGGGCAAAGGGAAAGCGGCGGCCGGCATCGCGGAAATGTTCGACGGCGAGGATGCCGCAGACGACGCCGAGCATGCCGTCATATCTGCCGGCATTGATCACCGTATCGATATGGGAGCCGATCAGCAGGCGCGGTACGGCATTGGCGCCAGCGACCTCGTCCGCCATCGGATAATGGCCGCGGACCGTGCCGAGGGCGTCCTCGGCGGTCGTCATGCCGGCTTCCGCCATCCACTGCGCCACGAGATGGGCCGCGCGCTTGTGCTCCGGCGTCAGATAGCGCCGGGTCAGGCGATCCGGCTCTTCCGAGATCGCCGCCAGTTCGTCCAGCATGGCCTCGGCGCGCCGGCCGAGACGGTCGAAGTCGAGCCCGCTCATTTCAGCCCGGCCAGATAGGCGCCGAGCGCGGCGCGGTCCTGATCGCTCATGGTGGTCTGGTTCCCGAGTGGCATGGCCCTGGACTGGACGGATTGCTGGATGACGGCGGCCGCGTGACGCCTGAGATCGGCGGAGGTTTCCAGGATGACGTTCTTCGGCGCTTCCGTCACGCCGTCCTGGGTCGGCCGGCGCGCATGGCAGGCTACGCAATGGGTGGCGGTGATCTGCAGCGCCTGCACCTCGCTGACCTGGCCGGCGGCGGCGAGATCGAGCTTCGGCCGCTGCGACGTCACGAACATGGCAAGCAGCAGCGCGATGGCGGCGACCGGCACGGCCCAGCCGTAGCTCTGCCAGGGGTCATGCGCCTCGTGGCGATTCAGCGTGTGCTGCACCAGCGCGCCGGTGACCAGCACGAAGGCGACGACCAGCCAGGAATGCGGATGCGCGTAGAGCATCGGATAATGGTTCGAGACCATCATCAGGAGGACCGGCAGGGTCAGGTAATTGTTGTGGGTAGAGCGGGTCTTGCCGATCTTGCCGTATTTCGGGTCGGGCTTGCGGCCGGCAATGAGGTCGGCGACGACGATCCGCTGATTGGGGATGATCACCAGAAAGACGTTCGCCGCCATAATGGTCCCGACGAAGACGCCGACATGGATGAAGGCGCCGCGCCCTGAAAAGACCTGTCCGAAGGCCCAGGCCGCCCCAACCACCATCAGGAAGACGACCAGCGCCAGAACCGTCGGATGGTTCGCCAGCGGCGACTTGCACAGTGTGTCGTAGAGCAGCCAGCCGACGACGATGGAGGCCAGCGACAGGCCGATCGCCTGGGCCGGCGTGATGTCGGCGACGGCGGGGTCGATGAGGAACCCGCGGGCGTTCAGGTAATATTGCGCCACCAGCAGGATGAAGCCGGAGACCCAGGTAAGGTAAGCGGCCCAGCGGTGCCAGAGCAGGTCCGGCGGCAGGTTGTCGGGCGCCACCAGATATTTCTGCACATGGTAGAAGCCGCCGCCATGGACCTCCCAGGCGACGCCATCCGCCCCCGTTGCGCCCGGCGCCTTGGCCTTGAGGCTGTAGTCAAGGGACATGAAGTAGAAGCTGGTACCGATCCAGGTGATCCCGGCGGTGATGTGGAACCAGCGGGACAGAAGGTTGAACCAGTCCGTGGCGAGGGCGATATCCATGTTGCGTCCGGCTGGCCTGTTCAGGCGCTCTGTCGCCGGTAGGCCGGCTCTGCGTTGATGGTACGGGACTGCGCCAAGATCAAGCACTCCGCGGCGACGGAAGCGGCGATGACCGCCGGTTCCTTGCCGGCGAGACCGGCAAGGCCGATGGGACAGCGCAGACGGGCCTCCGCCGCGGCGCCGAGGCCGAGCCCCTGGAGCCGGCCCATGAACCGCGCCCGCTTCGAGGCTGAACCGATCAGGCCGACATGGGCGAAGCGCCCGGAGGCGAGGGCTGCGGCCACGATGGCCAGGTCGAGGGCGTGGCTGTGGGTCATGACAAGGACCTGTGCGCCGTCCGGGACCGCCTCGAGCGCGGTCTCGGCGGGGCCGGACCGCAGGGTGACATTGGAGGGGATGGCTGTGGCGAAGGCGCCGGGACGGCCGTCGTGCCAGGTGACCTGCAAGGGCAGAGGCGCCAGCGCCAGCACCAGCGCCTTGCCGACATGGCCGGCGCCGAACAGGGCGACGGTCGGCAGATTCGCGCCGAAAGTCTCGACGAAGACGGTCCCGGAGGTGGACGTGGCGACCGCATCGCCGGCGACGAGGACGCGCTGCAGGCGCCCCTCGTGCAAAAGGGTCCTTGTGCGAAAGGGCCCCGCCCGCTCGGCCGCCGCGAGCTCGGCGACGATGTCTCGGTCATCCGCTGCAAAACGCTCGATCGCCAACGTCACGTGGCCGCCGCAGCATTGCCCCAGCGCCGGTCCCAACGGCTGGTCGAGGATCAGGGCGGCCGCGTCACCGCGCTCCAGCAACGCCTGCGCCTTGGCCAGCGCCTGCCACTCCAGCGTGCCGCCGCCGATCGTGCCGTGGAAGGCCCCGTCCGGCCGGACGATCATCCGCGCGCCCGGCTCGCGCGGCACCGAGCCCCGCGCCGCCAGCACGCTGACGAGGACGCAGGCCCCCTCGGTCGCGATCAGCGCTGCGATGCGTGGCCAGATCCCCACGGGTCACCCCTCCCCGGTCTGCTTGCCGCAGGCGAAGAGGATCGCCTCTGGCGTGGCAGGCGCGTCGAGGGCCACGGCACGGCCGGGCGCCAGCGCATGGACGGCATCGGCGATGGCGCAGAACACCGAATTGGCCAGCATCAGCGGCGGCTCGCCGATGGCCTTGGAGCGGTAGATCGTGTCCTCCCGGTTGGGATTGTCAAAGAAGGCGACCCGAAAGTCCTCCGGGACGTCGCGGGCCGTGGGGATCTTGTAGGTGGAGGGGGCATGCGTCCGCAGCCGCCCCTTGGCGTCGAAGACCAGCTCTTCCATGGTCAGCCAGCCCATGCCCTGGACGAAACCGCCCTCGATCTGGCCGATGTCGATGGCCGGGTTCAGCGAGCGGCCGGCATCGTGCAGGATGTCGACCCGGTCGAGGGTGAATTCCCCGGTCAGGGTGTCGATGGTCACCTCAGAGCAGGACGCGCCATAGGCGAAATAGAAGAACGGCCGCCCGGTCGCCTTCGGCCGGTCCCAGGTGATCTTCGGCGTGGCGTAGAAGCCGGCGGCCGACAGATGGGTCCGAGCAAGATAGGCCTTCTTCACCACCTCGGCAAAGGAAAGGCTGCGCTCGCCGGACCAGACGCGGTCGTCGCGGAAGACGATGCTCGCCACCGGCACCTGCCAGTCGCGGCCGATGAACTCGGCGATGCGGCCCTTGATCTCCGCCGCGGCGACCTTCGCCGCCATGCCGTTCATGTCGGTCCCCGAGGATGCGGCCGTTGGCGAGGTGTTCGGCACCTTGCCGGTATGGGTGGCGGTGATGCGGACGCGGTCGAGGGCGACGCCGAACTCCTCGGCCACCACCTGCGCCACCTTGACGAAGAGCCCCTGCCCCATCTCGGTGCCACCGTGATTGAGGTGGATGGAGCCGTCCTGGTAGACATGCACCAGCGCGCCGGCCTGGTTCAGGAAGGTGGTGGTGAAGGAGATGCCGAATTTCACCGGCGTCAGGGCGATGCCCTTCTTGAGTACCCGCGAGCCGGCATTGAAGGCGGCGATGGCGGCGCGCCTCGCGCGATAATCGCTCGTCGTCTCGAGCTGCCGCATGAGCGCCTCGGCGACATTGTCCTCCACCACCATGCCGTAGGGCGTGATGTTGCGCTCGTCGGTGCCGTAGAGATTGGCATAGCGCACGTCGAGCGGGTCGCGCCCGGTCGCCCAGGCGATCCGGTCCATCAGATGCTCGGCGAAGACCATGCCCTGCGGCCCGCCGAAACCGCGGAACGCCGTGTTGGAGACCGTGTGGGTCTTCAGCCGGCGCGAATGGATATGCACCTGCGGATAGAAATAGGCGTTGTCGGCGTGGAACATCGTCCGGTCGTTGATCGACGACGACAGGTCGTGGCTGTAGCCGCAGCGCCCGGCGAAGCGGACCTCGACAGCCTCCACCCGGCCGCCGGGATCATGGGCCGCGCGATAGGTGACGAGAAAGTCGTGGCGCTTGCCCGTCATGATGAAGTCGTCGTCGCGGTCGAGGCGGATCTTCGCCGGCCGGCCGGTCACCAGAGCCGCAAGGGCGGCCATCGCCGCCCAGCCGCTCGCCTGGCTCTCCTTGCCGCCGAAACCGCCGCCCATGCGCCGGACCGCCACCTCGATCGCGGCATCGGCAATGCCGAGGACCCGGGCGACGACGTGCTGCACCTCGCTGGGATGCTGGGTCGAGGAATGGATGAGATAGGTACCGTCCTCCTCGGGGATAACGAGCGCCGCCTGGCCTTCCAGGTAGAAATGCTCCTGCCCGCCGATGCGCAGCGTCCCGGCGACCGGGGCCGGGCTGGCCGCGAGGACCGCCTCGGGATCGCCGCGGCGGAAGGCATAGGCCGGCATCAGATCGGCATCGGCGGCGAGCGCATCGGCCACGTCGACGAGTGGAGGCTCCTCCGCCACCTCGATGACCGCGAGGCGCGCCGCCCGCCGGGCCGTGTCGCGGCTCTCGGCCACCACGGCGAAGAGCGGCTGTCCGTGAAAGGCAATCGAGTCGACGACGAAGAGCGGATCGTCACCGGCCACCGGGCTGACGTCGTTGACCGCGGGAATGTCGGCGGCGGTGAGCACCGCGACAACGCCGGGCACGGCGCGCACGGCGGCAAGATCGAGCCGCACCAGACGGCCATGGGCCACCGGCGCCCCGCCCGGCACGACGTGCAGGGTGCCCTCGGGCTCGCGAATGTCGTCGATATAGGGCGCGGACCCCGTCACGTGGCGATCGGCGGCGTCATGGCGGATCGGCTGGTGGATGTGACGCAGCCCCTCCCCCTCCCCGTCAGGCAGCATGATGGGCCTCCCGGAGAGGGACGAGCCGGGTCGACGACCTTTCGCCCACGGCGATTTCCATCAGCCCCTTGGTGATGAGATTGCCGGCAACGCGCAGCCGATAGGCGGCGGAAGCGCGGTGATCGTCGAGCGGCGCGAAATCGTCCCGCAGTCGCGCCACGGCCGCCGCGATCGCCCCGGCTTCGTCGACGCAAATACCGGCGAGCGCCTGTTCCACGGCCGTCGCCCTCTTGGGGATGCCGGCCATCCCGCCGAAGGCGATCCGCGCCGCCGCGATCCGCCGCCCGTCGAGCCGGACCTTCAGCGCCATCATGACAGCCGAAATGTCCTGGTCGTGGCGTTTGGCGATCTTGAAGACGCGCAGGTGGTCACCCGCCTCGGGTCTCGGGACGGTCACATGGGTCAGGATCTCGCCCGGCGCCCGATCCTGCCGGCCGTAGGCGAGGAAGAACTGCTCGAGCGGCAGAAGCCGCACGGATCCGCCGCGGCGCAGGGTGACCGTGGCCCCGAGCGCGATAAGCAGCGGCGGCATATCGCCGATCGGTGAGCCGTTCGCCACATTGCCGCCGATCGTCCCCGCGGCGCGCACCTGGGCCGAGCCTAGCCGGTCGATGAGCAGGGCGATGTCGGGATCGAGCGCACCGAGGGCGGCCTCCGCCTCGGCATAGGTCACCGCGGCGCCGATCGTCAGCGCCGTCGCGGTCTCTTCGATCGCCCGCAAGGCGGCCACGCGGCCGGTATGGACGAGTTTCGGCAGGGTCCGGAGCTGCTTGGTGATCCATAGGCCCACATCCGTCGCCCCGCCGACAAGCGTCGCGTCGGGATGGCTCTCCATGACGGCAGCGAGCGAATCGAGCGAGGCCGGCGCCGCGAAGAAGGCGTAGTCGTCGCCGACGAGCACGTTCGCGTCGTCTGCGAGGCCGGCCAGAACGGCAGTCGAAGCCGCGCGGCGGTCGTGATGGCCATCGGAGGGCGGCGCGGCACAGGCCGCCAGCGCTGCATCGACGATCGGCCGGTATCCGGTACAGCGGCAGAGATTGCCGGCCAGCCGTGTCAGAACCGCCGCGCGGTCCGTCGCGCCGCCAGTAGCGTGGTAGAGCGTGAACAGGCTCATCACGAAGCCCGGCGTGCAGAAGCCGCATTGCGAACCGTGATGGTCGACCAGCGCCTGCTGGACAGGGTGCAGCCGCCCATCCGTCGCCAGATCCTCCACCGTGACCAACTCGGCGCCGTCGAGCTGGCCGAGCAGCAGGATGCAGGCATTGGCGGGCTCATAGACCAGGCGCCCGTCCTTCACGCGGCCGAGCGCCACGGTGCAGGCGCCGCAATCGCCCTCGCCGCAGCCTTCCTTGGTGCCGGTCAGCCGGCGGTCGAGGCGCAGCCAGTCGAGCACGGTGGTCATCGGTGCGAAGCCGGCGGCCTCCACCAGGGTCCCGCGATGCAGGAAGCGGATCGGTCGGGTCGTCGTCATGAGCCGCGATAGGTCGTGTAGCCATAGGGAGAGAGAAGCAGCGGCACATGGTAGTGCTGGTCTAGCGCCGTCACATTGAAGCGCAGCGTCACCACGTCGAGGAAGGGCGGATCGCTGACGGGGACACCGGTGGCGCGGTGATAGGCGGCGACGTCATATTCCAGGCTGTAGGGGCCGCTGCGGATCGTCGCCGGTGTCAGCAGCGGCGCCGGCGCACGCCCGTCCGCATTGGTCCGGCCTTCAGCCATCAATTGCCGCCTCTCCCCATCGATCGCATAGAGGCGATAGGCGATGCCTGCGGCAGGCCGGCCTGCCGCCGTATCGAGAACGTGGGTGGAAAGATGCCCGGGCATGCAGGGGCTCCTCTGTCGCGGCCTTGTCCCTCCGACAATGCCGGCTTTGCGCCGCAAAAAGAATAGCTGTCCTGTCGCAGGATGCACGTATTTGTGCGGACGCAGCGTCGCGGGAGAGCCGCCTAGAGTCGGCATACCCCCTGCCGAAATGTCTCATGACGCCCACGACCTCCCCGCCCGCGTCCTTCCGCGACCTGTTCACCCCGAAACTGGTGACGGTTCTCCGGGAAGGCTATGGATGGAAGGACCTGCGCACCGATGCGGTGGCGGGCCTGACCGTCGCCATCGTCGCCCTGCCGCTCTCGATGGCGATCGCCATCGCCTCGGGCGCGACACCCGACAAGGGCCTGATCACCGCCATCATCGGCGGTTTCCTGATCTCGGCTCTGGGCGGTTCGCGGTTCCAGATCGGCGGCCCGGCGGGTGCCTTCATCCCGCTGGTCGCCTCGACGATCGCCATTCACGGCTATGACGGGCTGGTGATCGCCACCTTCATGGCGGGGATCATGCTGGTCGCCGTCGGGTTCCTGCGGCTCGGAACCTACATCAAGTACATCCCCTATCCGGTGACGGTCGGCTTCACCTCCGGCATTGCGGTCATCATCTTCGTGAGCCAGGTCCGCGATCTCCTGGGCCTGCGGCTCTCCGGCCCCGAGCCGGCGGAAATGCTGCACAAGCTGCCGGTGCTGTGGCAGGCGCTGCCGACGGTCAACCCCGTCGCGGTGGTCGTCGCGGCGGCGGCCATCGGCGGCATTCTGGCGCTCAAGCGCTGGCGCCCCGCCATCCCAGGCATGCTGGTCGCGGTGGTGCTCGGCGGCGCCGCGACCGCACTCTTCGCACTGCCCGTCGAGACGATCGGATCGCGCTTCGGCGCCCTTCCCACCGGGATCGGTTTCAACGGTCTGCCGGGCCTCTCCCTCGCCCGGGTGCGCGAGTTGCTGATCCCGGCCATCGCCTTCGCCATGCTCGGGGGCATCGAGTCGCTGCTGTCGGCGGTCGTTGCCGATGGCATGACCGGGCGCCGCCATCGTTCCAATTGCGAACTGGTGGCACAGGGCATCGCCAACATCGCCTCCGCCCTGTTCGGCGGCCTGCCAGTGACCGGGACGATCGCCCGCACCGCCACCAATGTGCGTGCCGGCGCGCGCGGGCCGGTGGCCGGCATGTTCCATGCCGTCTTCCTGCTGGTCTTTCTCAGCTTCGCCGGCGGCCTGATGAGCTACGTGCCGCTCGCCGCCCTTGCCGGCGTCCTCGCCATCGTCGCCTGGAACATGGCGGAGAAACGCGAATTCGCCGTGCTGCTGCGCGCCTCGCCGGGCGACGCGCTCGTGCTTCTGGCCGCCTTCCTTCTGACCGTCTTCGTCGACCTGACGGCGGGAATCGGGGTCGGCATCGTCCTCGGTTCCCTGCTCTTCATGCACCGCATGGCCGAGGCCATGGCCGTGGACAGCAAGGTACGCCTGCTCGACGAGGACGTGGCCGACGACGCCGCGCCCCGCACCCCCTATGCGACCGCGCGCGGCACCGACCGCCGCATCGTCACCTATCACCTGAACGGTGCGTTCTTTTTCGGCGCGGCGGCGACCGTCGCCTCGGTCTTCGACCGCATCGGCGATCCGCCGGCGATCTTCATCCTCGACATGACCGATGTGCCCTTCCTAGACACCACCGGCGCCAACACGCTGGAGAGCTTCGTCCACAAGCTCGAGCGTGCCGGCACGCGGGTGGTGATCGCCGGGCCTCGCCCGGCGGCGCAGGCGACCCTCGCCCATTTCGGCATCGCCGAGCCGCGCGTGACCATCGCCCGGACGCTGGAGGCGGCGATGGCGGCGGCCGAGGCGCGGCTCGCCTTCACCTGAGGGGGGCGCGCAGGGCGAGGCCGATAAGGCCGAGATAGGCCGTCGTCACGGCAAGGACGACGGTCACCCCGGGCCGCGGCGCGAGACCCGCGGCAACGGACAGGCCCGCCGCCAGCATCCACAGGGCGAGGACCGCGAGGGTCATCGGCCGGAAGCGCACCACGCGGAATGGATGGACGAAGACGAAGGGCGCGAAGGTCGCAGCGACCAGCACCGCGATGATTCCGGCATTGGCCAGCGGCGGCAGGCCGAAGACCATGAGGAGAAAAATGGCGACGTTCCAGATCGCGGGGAAGCCGCGGAAGCCGCCCTCGGGGGTCTTCATCGCGGTATCGGCGAAATAGAAGGCCGCGGAGACCAGGATCGCCGCCGCGAGTGGCCAGACCAGCCCCGTCGGCACGAGCCCGGCGACGACGAGCACATGGGTCGGAACCACCACATAGGTCAGATAGTCGACCACGAGATCGAGGATCTCGCCGGAATAGCGCGGCAGGCGCTCGGCGACACCGACCCGCCGGGCAATGGTGCCGTCGATGCCGTCAACGACGAGAGCGAGGCCGAGCCACAGGAAGACCGCGTCGAACCGCCGGTCCGACGCCGCCTGCAGGGCGAGGAGGCCGAGCACGGCCCCCGATGCGGTGAACGCATGGACGGCGAAGGCGGCACCCGCTCCCTTCGCCCAGTTTCCCCCGGCCATCCTCATCCTTTCGTGATCGGTCGCCCCTGCCGCATCGTCTTGGACTTGGGCCGGGCAGCACCAGATGGTAAACGACAGGATCGGTACAGCATCGGGCGGCAAGACGCATGAGCGAGAGTGCGAAGCATACTCCATTCGACGTCGTCGTGGTCGGAGCAGGCCCTGCCGGGCTTTTCGCTGCCCTCGCCCTCGATGAGGCGGGGTTCCGCGTCGCCGTCGTCGGTGCGCTGCCGGGCGCGACGAGTGACCGGCGAACCTCGGCCCTTCTCGACGGATCGGTCCTCGCTCTCAAGCGGCTCGGCGTCTGGGATCAGCTTGCGCCCCATGCCGCACCGCTGCGCGTCATGCGGCTGGTCGACGCCACGGGAAGCCTCCTGCGCGCGCCGCTTTTCGAAGGACGGTCCACCGAGATCGGCCTCGACGCCTTCGGCTACAACATCGCCAACGACGATATCGGCCGGGTGCTGCTCGCCGGCGCCCGCGCTCGTGGCATCACTCTGGTCGACGGCCTGGTGACCGGCATCGACCTCACCGCTGGCGCCACCCTCACCCTCGCCTCCGGTGAGACCCTGACGGCCGGCGTCGTCGCCGGGGCCGACGGGCGCCGGTCGGCGGTCCGCGCCGCTGCCGGCATCGACGTCGTCACCACCCGCTATCCGCAGACCGCGGTGACGGCGACGTTCCGCCACAGCCGCCCCCATGGCGACGTCTCGACCGAGTTCCACACGCCGACCGGCCCGTTCACCCTGGTGCCGCTGCCGGGCGACCGGTCGAGCCTGGTTTGCGTGGTGACGCCCCGCGAGGCCGACACGCTCCTTGCCCTCGACGATGCCGCCTTCGCCCGCATGATCGAGAAACGGTCGCAGGCGATCCTCGGCAAGGTCACGGCGGAACCCGGCCGCGGCCGCTACGATCTCGCCTCGGTCACGCCGCGCCGCTTCGCCGTTCCCCATGCCGCCCTCGTCGGCGAGGCCGCCCATGTCGTCCCGCCCATCGGCGCGCAGGGTCTGAACCTCGGCCTGCGCGATGGGGCCGCCCTTGCCGACTGCCTGGCGGAGGCGCGCGCCGCCGGCGAGCCGTTCGGCGGGCCGCGTGCCATGGACGCCTATGACCGCGCGCGGCGCGCCGATATCGTCAGCCGCACCTTCGCCATCGACCTGCTCAACCGCTCGCTGCTCTCCCCCTTCATGCCGGTCCATCTGGCGCGCGGCGCCGGGCTCTGGTTCCTCGACCAGATCGGTCCTCTGCGGCGGGCTTTCATGCGCGAGGGGCTGCAGCCGTCGGGCGCTTCACCGCGTCTCATGCGGCCCGAGGTCCGCGACGCCGCCTGAGATCTCACGGCGCGAAGAGGTTGATCGGCAGCAGACCGTTCTTCACGAGATAGAGCACGGTGGTCAGCGTCCCGACCGAGACCACCGTACCCAGCAGGACGGCGTTCGACGCCTCCTCGACGAAAGTGTCGTACTGCCGGGCGATGATGAAGACGTTGAGGGCCGGCGGCAGACAGGCCATCAGCGCTGCGGCATAGACCCATGACGGCTCGAAGGTGCCGATCAGCGACAGGATCAGGATCACCAGCGCCGGGTGGATCAGCAGCTTCAGGGCAAGGATCGGCGAGATGGCGGCGGCGACCCGCGCCAGCGCCGCAAAGCTTTCCATGCGCAGGGCGACCGTGACGCCAAGCGTGAACAGCGCCACCGGCGCCGCCGCGTTCTGCAGGAAGGCCAGAAGCCGGTCGAGCATTTCCGGCGGCTGGAATTGCAGGAAGGCCGAGATCACGCCGGCCACCGTCGCCAGGATGAAGGGATGGGTGGCGATCTTGACGACGACCTCGCCGATCACCGACAGGATCGACCGGCGCGCCGTGCCGTCGAGCGCCATGAGCAGCGGCACAAGCGAGAACAGCAGGATGTTGTCGAAAAAGAAGATCAGCGCGACGGGAGCGGCCGCCTCCGCCCCGATCGTCGAGAAGGCGAGGCCCGGGCCCATATAGCCGATATTGCCATAGGCCGCCGCCACACCCGCCACCGTGGCATGGCCCGTATGGCCGCCCGAGCGCCAGGCCATATAGGCGAAGCCGAGGACGAAGACCGCGAAGGTGGCAAAGGTCGTGCCGAGGACGAAGGGCACGTTGTTGAGTTTCTCAAGCGGTGTCTGGGCCAGGATGCGGAAGAACAGCGCCGGCAGCGCGATATAGATGAGGAAGAAGTTCATCCAGGCCAGTCCGGCCTCGGCGATCGGCGTGCCTTTCCAGGCCTTGTAGCGCGCGGTGAAGAAGCCGAGCGCGATCAGGCCGAAGAACGGCATGGCGAGGTTGAGGACCTGGAGCATGGATGGATCGCTGCACGGCGGAAGGTCAGCGACCGCTACTGGGCGGGACCGCCGCGGTCAACGGCACCGCCCGCTGAAATCAATGCAGCCCTGTCCGCTTGACCCGGTACTCGCCGTCGGAATCGCGTTCGAAAACCTCGTCGACCTGCGGATGGCGGATCGGATCGCCGCTCGTGTCGATCAGCAGGTTCTGCTCGGACACATAGGCGATGTACTCCGTCACCTCGTTCTCGGCGAAGAGATGGTAGAAGGGCTGATCCTTGGACGGGCGCAGCTCGGCCGGAATGGCCTCGTACCATTCGTCCGTGTTGGCGAAGGTCGGATCGACGTCGAACACGACGCCGCGGAACGGATGGATCCGGTGCTTCACGATCTGGCCGATCTTGAATTTCGCTTGCCGTGGCTTGTCGATCACGCCGGTCCGGGTCCCTTGCGACGATGGTGGGTCATGGGCGCGCGACAAAAGCGGCATGACGCCGATATGTCAACGCGGCTTGCTGTCTGTCTACGGAGTCGACCTGATCTCAGATCGCATAACGCGACGCGAAATCCGGGTCCTTGGCGGCGACGATCCGCGCGAGATCGACGATCACCTTGGCCTGTTTCCAGGTCGCGTCGTCCTGCATCTTGCCGTCGATCATGACGGCGCCGGAACCGTCCGGCATGGCGGCCAGGATACGCCCGGCGAAGGTGACCTCGCCGGGATCCGGCGAAAAGACGCCCTTGGCGATGTCGATCTGCGAGGGATGCAGGGTCCAGGCGCCGGCACAGCCCATCAGGAAGGCGTTGCGGAACTGGGTCTCGCAGGCGACCGGGTCGGAAAAGTCGCCGAACGGGCCATAGAAGGCCTTGAGGCCGTTGGCGGCGCAGGCATCGACCATCTTGGCGATGGTGTAGTGCCACAGATCCTGTTGATAGACGGCACGAGGCCCTTCCCCGCCGGGATCGGCGACCACCTTGTAGTCGGGATGGCCGCCGCCGACCCGCGTCGTCTTCATGGCGCGCGATGCAGCAAGGTCCGCAGGTCCGAGACTCATGCCGTGCATGCGCGGCGAGGCCGCCGCGATGTCGTCGACGTTCTTGACGCCTTCCGCGGTCTCCAGAATGGCGTGGATGAGGATCGGCTTCCTGACCTGATGGCGCGCCTCGAGCTGGGCCAGCAACTGGTCGAGATAGTGGATGTCCCAGGCGCCTTCCACCTTGGGCAGCATGATCACGTCGAGCTTGTTGCCGACGGCGGCAACGATCTGCATGAGGTCGTCGAGGATCCACGGGGAATTGAGGGCATTGACCCTTGTCCAGACTCCGGTGGTGCCGAAATCGGTGGCCTGCACCATCTCGATGAAGCCGGCGCGGGCCGCCTCCTTGGCGTCGAGCGGGATGGCGTCCTCGAGATTGCCGAGCACAACGTCGACGCTCTTCGCCAGATCCGGCACCTTGGCGCGTACCTTCTCCATGTGCGGCGGCACGAAATGGATCATCCGTTCCAGCCGCACCGGCAGGTCCCGATAGGGTTCCGGCGCACCGATCGCCAGCGGCTTGTAGACGTTGCGCGGCAGCTTCATGTCCCACTCCTCGTTGCGACCAGCGCTACAGGACGAGGTTGCACCGCACAATTCCGTGGAACGGCGGATGTGGCGCAACGAAAAAGGGCGCGGAACCGGTCCGCGCCCTCGTCGATCGACCGGGTGATGGTTCAGCGCTGCGGCGGCGCCAGCGGCTGCATGCCGGCCGGGGCGCCCGGGATCGGCGCGGCGCCGGGCACTGCGCCCTGCTGGCGCTGCTGCTGCTCCTGCAGGCGGCGCTGGGCCTCCTCACCACGGCGCTGCAACTCGGCCTGCAGGCGGCGCTGGCTCTCTTCATAGGCCCTGGGGTCGACGGGCTCACCGTCATAGGAGGCCTGGAAACCCTGCAGCGACATGCCGAGCGAGATGGCCCGGTTGTTCATGTTGACGACCTGGATATTGAGGTTGGTCGAACGCTTCATCCGGGTCAGGAATTCCGGCTGCAGTTCCATCTGCGCGAAACAGGCATTGGGAAGGCAGACCTCGTAGCGCATCGCCTGCGGCTGCGGCTGTCCGGGCCCTTCCAGCACGACGCGGATGCCCGGCTGCAGCGACATGCCCACCGGCACGGCGATGATCAGCCGCGGCTTCTCACCCTCGAGGTCGCGGATCTGGACCGAGGCGAGCATCTGGCCGTTCTCGGCCCGGGTCTCCTGCACGACCATGCAGAGCTTCTTGGTGGTGGGCGGCGTGCGCTCGTCGGTGGGCACCTGGTCGCAGAGCTTCACCCACGGGGTCTGGATGGCGCCGAGATTTTCCTGGGCACCAGCAGCCGGTGCGGCCGGCTGGGCCGGGGCGGGCTGCGCCGGGGCCGCCTGGGCGGGACGCGGCGCCGGACGCTGGGGGGCCTGGGGGGCCGGAGCCTGGGCGAAGGCGAAGGCGGGCACCAGCGCGAGAGCGAGGCCGGCACCGACGCGAGCCGCAGCTTTGGCGGAGATCGACATGAAAGGTCCTTTCGATCGTGTCCGTAGCGCAAGCCGGAGCCTGGCGGGCCGGACCTTAATGGGTCGGATTCGGACGCGCTGTGTCGCTGCCGAACGTGGCGACATGGTGGCGCGGTCCCTCGGCGCGCTCAATAGCGGCTCGCCGTCCCGTTGAAAAGCCGGAATCACGGGGCTTCATGCTAGGGACAGAAGCGGCCAACCGAACGGACTCCCATGCTGCCCCGCTTACTCCTTCCCGTCTTCGCCCTCGCCGTGCTGGCGACGGGGCTGACCGAGCCCTCTCCGGCGGCGACGGACTTTCCGCGATCGTCGGTCCAAACCGCCATCGCCATGCATGGGGAGCCTGCCGCCCGGCCGGATGCCGCCCACCGCCGCTACGTGAACCCCGATGCCCCCAAGGGCGGCCGCATCGTGCTCGGCGTTCAGGGGACTTTCGATACGCTCAACCCCTTTGTCGTGCGTGGCCTGCCCGTCCCCGGCGCCCGGCAGTACCTGTACGAGACCCTGCTGGCGCGCTCCTATGACGAGCCCTTCACCCTCTACCCGCAGATCGCTTCGGGGCTGGAAGTGCCCGACGACCGCTCCTGGATCATCTTCCATGTCGATCCGCGGGCCCGCTTCTCCGACGGCCGCCCGGTCACCGCCGCCGATGTCCGCTTCTCCTTCGAGCTGCTCCGCGAGCGCGGCCGCCCCAACCACCGCAGCTATTATCGCAAGGTGCGCCAGGTCGATCTGATCGACGCGCAGACGATCCGTTTCGACCTCGCAGAGGCCAACGACCGCGAACTGCCGCTGATTCTCGGCCTCATGCCGGTCCTGCCGCAACACGCCACCGATCCCGCAACCTTCGAGGACACGACGCTGCAGCCGCTGGTCGGTTCCGGCCCCTATACGGTGGGCGAGGTGCGCGCGGGCGAGAGCCTGACCCTCCGGCGCGATCCCAACTGGTGGGGGCGCGACCTGCCGATCAACCGCGGCCTGTTCAATTTCGACGAGATCCGCTTCGAGTTCTATCGCGACGGCAACACGTTGTTCGAGGCCTTCAAGAAGGGGCTCGTCGACAGCCGCGTGGAAACTGATCCCGGCCGCTGGACTTCGGGCTACGATTTCCCGGCCATGCGCGAGGGCCGGGTCCTGCGCGAGACGCTGCGCCCCGGCACGCCAAAGGGCATTCGCGGCCTGACCATGAACACCCGCCGCCCGCTCTTCCAGGACGTGAGGGTGCGCGAGGCCATGGGGCTGCTGTTCGACTTCGAATGGGCCAACCACGCCCTCTATGCCGGCGGCTTCGAACGCAGCCAGTCACTGTTCGAAGGGTCCGAACTCTCCGCCCGCGGCCGGCCCGCCGATGCCGGGGAACGCCGCCTGCTGACTGATGCCGGCGCCCGCATCCGTGACGACATTCTCGACGGCACCTACCAGGTGCCGGTTTCCGACGGCTCGGGCAGCGACCGCACCCGCCTGCGCCAGGCCATCGCCCTTTTCGCAGCGGCCGGCTGGCGCCTCGAGGGCGGCGCCATACGCAACGCGGCGACCGGTCAACCCTTCACCTTCGAATTCCTCGTCGCCACCCGTGACCAGGAGCGCCTCGCCCTGACCTACCAGCGCTTCCTGCAGCGGGCCGGCATCCGCATGGCGGTCCGCAACGTCGATGCCGTGCAATATGACCGTCGGCTCCGCGACTATGATTTCGACATGGTCGACTACCGCTGGTGGAATACCTCGCTGTCGCCGGGCAACGAGCAGGCCTTCTACTGGGGGGTCGCCGCCGGCCGCGCGCCGGGCAGCCGCAACCTGCCCGGCATCGCCGATCCCGCGGTCGACAGGCTGGTGGCCGCGATTGTCGAGGCCCGCCGGCGCGAGGACCTGATCATGGCCGCACGGGCTCTCGACCGGGTGGTGACGTCCGGCTTCTACTGGGTGCCGCTGTTCCACCAGCCGGCGCAGTGGATTGCCCGCTGGAATCACATCGGCATGCCTGCCGAATCATCCGTTTTCGGCTATCTCGTTGAGACGTGGTGGCGTCGGGACGCCGGTGGGGCTGACAGGCAGTGATTCTGGGGCGCGGCAAGAAGGGTTCGTCGTCGGGCGTGGCGGGTCGCGTGACGCTCGACGGATTGCTGCGCCGCGCCGCCGAAATCCGCCCCGGCGCCAGGGCCCTGGCCGACGCGCCGAACCGTCCTCATCTCATCGGCGGTGATCCACGCCAGCTCTCCTGGGCAGAGCTCGACGGCCTCGTCGACGCCCTCGCCGGGCGGCTGCGGGACATGGGCCTGCCCACCGATGCCGTCGTCGCGACGCAGTTCGCCCTGTCGAGCGACGCGGTCATTGCCCTTCTCGCCCTGTCGCGCGCCGGCCTCATCGCTGCGCCCGTTCCGCTCGGCTGGGGGCGGCGCGAGACGACGGCCCATCTGCAGCGGACCGGCGCCCGCGCCATCCTCACCGCCGGCCGCATCGGCCCGGTGGACTGCGCCGACATGATGCGTTTCGCCGCCGCCGAGACCTTCTCCGTCCGCTTCGTCCTGTCGCTCGGCGGGCCAGCCCTCGACGGCGTCATACCGCTCGACGACGTGCTGGCACTGCCGGTCGCTGCCGATCGGATCGAGATCGCGCGTCCGGACAATCCCGCCGACCATATCGCCGTCGTCACCACCGACGCGGTGGCGGAAGGCCATATCGCGGTCGCCCGCAGCCATAACGAACTGATCGCCGGGGGCCTCGCCGCCTTCATGGCCGGCGTGCCGGACGAACACTCGGTCTTCGCCGCGACCCTGGCACCCGATTGCTTCGCCGGGATCGCCCTGCAGTTCGTCCCCTGGCTCATGGCCGGCGGTACCCTTATCGCCCATCCGCCCCTGGCGCTGCGGATCGTCATCGACCGTCTGGCCCCCGACGGCACAACCCATGCGGTGCTGCCCGCCGCCGCTGCCGCAGCCGCGGTGAATGCCCCCCTCGCCCAGCGACCGGCGCTGCGCCATCTCGCCCTGTTTTCCCGGCGCCCCGTCGAGACCCAGGCCTTCGCCGAGGCCGTCGCGGAAGGGCTCGCCGTCGACATTTTCCTC
This sequence comes from Archangium gephyra, assembly GCA_943368975.1. Classification (GTDB taxonomy): domain Bacteria; phylum Pseudomonadota; class Alphaproteobacteria; order Rhizobiales; family Phreatobacteraceae; genus Phreatobacter. The sequence goes on along the minus strand of CALRLZ020000004.1, from coordinate 69,020 downwards.
GGCATCGGTGAAACAGCGGTCGCACGCGCGCTCAAGGGCCAGCCCGGCGCCCTGATGCTCGGGCCGGACAGCCATACGTCGGGTGGCGGGCAATCGCCGATCCTGATCGAATCGCGCGTCGGGCCCGAGGGGCATCTGTCGCTGCGCGGCGCCATGGTGCCACGTGCCGCTTTCCCGCCCGGGGCCGAGAACGGCCAGCCGCCCTTCTGGTCTGTCGACGCGGACGGGTTCCGCGACACCGGGCTGCCAGCAGCCGCCGACAAGGCCCGCAAGAGCGTCGCCATCGGCTCGCGCGAGCCGGGTGTGGTCTCCATCGGCGGCCGTCGCTTCGCCGAGAGCGCGCTGCGCGCCGCCTATGTCGAGGCCGGCGGCGAGATCGCCCCGGTCATCCGGCCCGATCCCCTGCTCGGTGACCGGGTGTCGGGCGTTGTCGGTGATGGTCGGGCGATCGCAGGCCTGGCAAGCCGCCTTCTCGATACGGGCGTGACGCCCCTCGCCATTCCCGGCGGAACGCGACAGGCCGTACAGATGCCCTTCGAGGACACGCGGCCGCGCGAACCGGAACCGTTGCTCGATCCGCTCGGGGATGCCCATTCCGCCCTTGCACAACTCCTGAGCGTGGCGCGGGCGGCCGCGGGGTATTAAGTCTGGGCTTTCTGTCAGGGAGCCTGCCATGGCCGATACCCCATCCTCGACCCCGCCCGCGCTGACGATCGACGTCGTCTCCGACGTCGTCTGCCCCTGGTGTTTCGTCGGCAAGCGCCGGCTGGAAAAGGCGCTGGCCCTGACACCCGACATCACGACAGAGATCCACTGGCGGCCCTACCAGCTCGCGCCGGACCTGCCGCCCGAGGGCAAGCCGCGGCGCCAGTACATGCTGGACAAGTTCGGCGATCCCGAACGCATCCGGCAGATCCACGATAGGCTGACCGGGATCGGCGCCGAAGAGGGCATAGCCTTCGATTTTGACCGCATCGCCGTCGCCCCCAACACGCTGAACGCCCACCGCCTGATCCTGTGGGCCCGCTCGCCGGAAACGCAGAACCGCGTGGTGGAAGCCCTGTTCACGGCCTTCTTCATTGAGGGCCGCAACCTGGCCGACGATGCCGAACTCGTCGCGATCGGCGAATCCTGCGGCCTCGACCCGGCCCTCCTGGCAGAGCTTTTTGCCACCGATGCAGACGTCGAGCGGACACGCCGCGAGTATTTCTCGGCGCAGAAGATCGGCGTGACCGGCGTTCCCTTCTTCATCGTCGCCGGCCGCTACGGCATCGCCGGCGCCGAGGCGCCGGAGACGATTGCCGGTGCCATCCGCCAGGCCGCGGCGGAAGCCGCGGCACAGGCGGGCCATGTCGCCTCGTGACAGCCGTTGCGGAGCGTAAGCGGAGGCGCTAGGTCCGGTCCATGGCACAGTCGAAGACCCTTACCCATCTCGATGCGAGCGGCACGGCCAACATGGTCGACGTCTCCGCCAAACCGGCCACGGAGCGCACGGCGGTCGCCGTGGGTGCGGTGGTGATGAAGCCGGAGACGCTCGCCCTGGTGCGCGCGGGCGACGCCAAGAAGGGCGACGTCCTCGGCACGGCGCGCCTCGCGGGCATCATGGCGGCCAAGCGCACCCACGAACTCATTCCCCTCTGCCATCCGCTGCTGCTGACCAAGGTCGCCGTGGACGTCACGCCGGACGACGCGCTGCCGGGCGTCAGGGTGAGCGCCACGGTCAAGGTTTCTGGCCAGACGGGTGTCGAGATGGAGGCCCTCACGGCGGTCTCCGTCGCCTGCCTGACCGTCTACGACATGGTCAAGGCCGTCGACCGCGGCATGCGGATCGAGGCCGTGCATCTCCTCGAGAAGACCGGCGGCGCCTCCGGCACCTACAGGGCGGAGTGAGCCATGGCGGGGCTGCTTCCCGTCGCCGAAGCGCTCGCCCGCGTGCTGGCAGGAGCCGCCCCCCTGCCGGAAGAATGGATCCCCGTCGGCGCCTCCGATGGCCGTGTGCTCACGCGTGACCTGGTCTCCGGTCGCAGCCAGCCGCCGGACGACATGTCGTCGATGGATGGTTATGCGGTGCGCAGTGCCGACCTGCCGGGAGTGCTCAGCGTCATCGGCGAGTCGGCGGCGGGCCGCGGTTTCGCCGGCTCCGTGAGCGCCGGCACGGCGGTACGGATCTTCACCGGCGCCCCGGTGCCGGCCGGAGCCGATGCGATCGTGATGCAGGAGGAGACCCGACGCGACGGCGACCAGGTCGCGGTAACGACCGCCGTTCGCGCCGGGCAGTTCATCCGCCGCCGCGGGCTCGACTTCACTGAGGGGCTCACGGGTCTGGCCGCCGGCACGCTGATGAACCCGCGTCGTCTTGCGCTGGCCGCGGCCATGAACCATGCCACCGTTCCGGTCCACCGCAGGCCGCGGGTCGCCATCCTGTCGACCGGCGACGAACTGGTCGAGCCCGGGACGGCGCCGGGACCGGACCAGATCGTGTCCTCGAACGCCCTGGCGCTGGCTGCCATCGTCCGGCGGGCCGGCGGCGAACCCACCATGCTCGGCATCGCGCCCGACCGCCTCGCGGAGACCCTCGCCCGCGTTCGCTCCGCCCGCGAAACGGGCCACGACGTCCTTGTGACTTCCGGTGGCGCTTCGGTCGGCGAATATGACCTGATGCGCGAGGTGATCGCCGCCGAGGGCGCCGCACCCGGCTTCTGGAAGATCGCCATGCGCCCGGGCAAGCCACTGATGATGGCTGATCTCGGCCCGATGCGCCTGCTCGGTCTGCCGGGCAATCCTGTCGCCTCCTTTGTCTGCGCGACCCTCTTCCTGCGGCCGCTGCTGTTCCGCCTCGGCGGGCGCAGCGACGCGGGCGACCCGACCGAAGAGGCGGTTCTCGGCACGGATGTCGGCCCCAACGACCTGAGGGCCGATCACCTTCGCGCCACCCTCGCAACCCGTGACGGCCGTCTCGTCGCGACGCCCTTTGCGGTCCAGGATTCGTCGATGATCCGGGTCCTTGCCGAAGCCGACGCCCTCGTTCTCCGGCCACCCGATGCGCCGGCTGCGGCAGCGGGAACCCCCTGCCGGATTCTCCGGCTCGACCGCTAGACCGGCCCTTTACCGGATATCAACGGTTGCGGAACACATAAAGAACAGATAGTGATTGTTCATGGTCTGTTCGGTTGAGTCGGGCCGATGAAATCCAGGGACGGAAACCGATGCTGACGCGCAAGCAACATGAACTTCTCCGCTTCATCCAGGAGCGCCTGAAGGAAAGCGGCGTGCCCCCGTCCTTCGACGAGATGAAGGAAGCGCTGGACCTGAAGTCGAAGTCCGGTATCCATCGGCTGATCACCGCTCTGGAGGAGCGCGGGTTCATTCGCCGGCTACCAAACCGGGCGCGGGCGCTCGAAGTGATTCGCCAACCGGAGCAGTCGGCCGGCCCTGCCCGCGGCAAGTTCTCGCCAAGCGTCATCGAGGGCTCGCTCGGCCGCGCCCGGCCCGCGGCGTCCGACGAGGATGTCGCCATGCCGGTTTCCGTGCCGCTGATGGGCCGCATCGCTGCAGGCGTGCCGCGCGAGGCGATCGAGCAGCGCATGTCGACGGTCTCGGTCCCGCCGGAGATGCTGACGCGCGGCGAGCACTATGCGCTTGAAGTCAGGGGCGATTCCATGATCGAGGCGGGCATCCTGGAGGGTGACCTCGCACTGATCCGCAAGGGGGACAGCGCCGAGACCGGCGATATTGTCGTCGCGCTCATCGACGATGAGGAAGCGACGCTCAAGCGCCTGCGCAAGCGCGGCACCTCAATCGCTCTCGAGGCGGCGAACCCGGCCTATGAGACCCGTGTTCTGGGTCCAGACCGGGTGCAGATCCAGGGCAAGCTGGTCGGCCTCATCAGACGGTACTGAGGCATTTTACTGAGCCGACTCTGGAACGAGCTCCTCCTGGTCCGGGTTTGGCTCGCTTTCCACCGGCCGGTCTGCAGATGGCACCGCAGCAGTGCGGCCGGGAAGCCTGAGAGCCGGCGGCGCAACGCCGGGCGGACGCGGCCGGAACCAGGGCCGGTCGGCACCCGCCGGTCGCGCGGCCTCGACCCGCAACCCCCCTGGGTCAGCATGGATCCGCAGCGCGCCGGTCCAGGCGATGGCGCGCAGGTCGACGACGATGGCGGCGCAGCCTGGCGGCGGATCGTTCCGCGTCACGACGATCCGCGCCTCGTGGCAGTCGTCGGGCAGGGCATCGGGATGGCGCGGCACGGCGATCCGTCCACCGCCCGCCAGCGGCATGGCGCAGCCAAGAGGATCGCAGCGGACACCCGCCTGCAGCGTCTCGTCGGTGGCACTGCGCCTGTCGGCTTCCCCGGTCAGCCAGCGCTGGACAGCGAAACGATTGCCGCGCGCGGAAACGACCCGCAGCGTTCCGTCCGGAGCGCGGGCAGCGACTGTCGTCCCCTCCCCGTCGACGAGAAGCAGCGGGCGCTGCCCGTCTGGTGCCATGAGCAGGCCCACCGCGACGGCCGGCAGGCCCAGCCAGCGCAGCGGCGTCGAGAGCAGTCCGAGAATGATGAAACCGGCCGACAAGGTCAGCAGCCCGGTCGGATGGAGCGACGGCACGATGATGCGGCCTCCAGGCCAGGACGCCACCCATTCTCCCGACCGCACGAAGAGGTCGATGCCGAGACCCGCCAGGGCCCAGACCGGCTTGTCCCAGCCGAAGGGCCAGAGCAACAGGGCGAGGATCTGCAGCGGCATCACGAAGAACTCGATGATCGGTGCGCCGAGGAGATTTCCGGCGACGCCGTAGAGATGCACCGTGTTGAAATGAAAGGCTGCATAGGGCGTCGTTGCCAGCGACGCGACGAAGGAACTGGTGGCGAGCCCGATCACCCCGTTGGTGACGATCAGGAGCGAGCGTCCCCAACCCGCGGGATCGCCCGACTGCCGCTCAGCCCAGGGGCGCAGGGTGACATAGCCGGCGATCAGCGCCAGCGTTGCCGCGAAGGACATCTGGAAGCTCGGGCCGAGAAGACTGTCCGGCGCGATCAACAGGACGGCGATAGCGGCCAGGGCCAGGGTCCGGAGTGTCAACGCACCGCGGTCGAGGGCGACGCCCACCAGCACCACGGCGATCATGATCCACGAGCGCTGGGTCGCCACCTCGGCACCGGAGATGACGAGATAGGCGGTGGAGACGAGGAGCGCGACGAGCGCGGCCCAGGCCTTGACGTGGCGGGTCAATGCCAGGGACGGCACAAGCGCCAGTCCGCCGCGCACCACGGCGAAGATCAGCGCAGCGACCAGTGCCATGTGGAAGCCCGAGATGGAGAGGATGTGATAGGTACCGGCGGCGCGCATCGCCTCGTTGATGCCCTCGGGGATACCGTCGCGCTTGCCGGTCACCAGCGCGTCGGCGATGGCGCCTGACGGCCCCGGAATGGCCGCGCGGATCCGCGTACTGATGGCGTTCCGGACGCTGTCGAGGCCAGCCCTCAGCCGCACCGGCCAGGGCGGATCCCCGGTGGCTGATGCGGCGCCGATCGTGACCGCACCGATGGCGAAGCCGCTGGCGCCCAGCCCCATGAAATAGGCGTCGCGGCCGAAATCGTAATGACCTGGTGCGGCGGGATCGGCGGGCGGGCGCAACCTTGCGGTCAGCGTGACCGCCTGCCCGACAGTGACCGGGCTGCGCGTCCGACTGGTGATGCGGATGCGCTGGGGAGCCTGCGGTGGCTCTGGCGCCATCGTGATCACATGGAGCGTCAGACGGTCACCGGACTCGCGTCTCTCCACCGCCTCGACCCAGGCCTCGACCCGTACGAGACCGGTTTCGCCGGCAAGGACCGGATGTTTCATCCAATGGGTCTTCAGCGTCGCTGCCGCGAATCCCGCTGCCATGGCAGCCAGAGCCGACACAACCAGGAACGCCGCGTAACGCTCGCGCAGGCGAAAAGCGACGAGACAAAGCAGGGCGAGCAGCGCAAGCGGGGCCACCATGGCTGGCTCTTCAGGCGCGGCGAAATAGAGGAGAATGCCCGCGCCCATCGCCACCGGCAGCATCAGGAAGGCGCGGCCGCGTTCGAGTTCCAGTGCGGCCCAGGCCCTCACGCGGCCCGTCCAGACATCGAGGGTTGGACCGGGCCACACACCTGCCACAGGCCAGGCGCGACCGGCCACGGCGGCAGCCATTGTCTTTGCCCGCGCTCTCACTGTGTCGCCCCCATGGGGCCGCTCCCCAAGCCGCCTACAACATGCTACAGCCACGCCCTTTCCGGCCGACAGCCTAGCGCGGCCCGGCTTGCCCTGTCGTCTTGGGAAGAATCATGACCGTCGTCACCCGCTTTGCCCCCTCCCCGACGGGCTTCCTGCATATCGGCGGAGCCCGCACCGCCCTGTTCAACTGGCTCTATGCGAGGAAGACCGGCGGCAAGATACTGCTGCGCATCGAGGATACCGACCGCCAGCGGTCGACGACCGAAGCGATCGACGCGATCCTCGACGGTCTCTCCTGGCTCGGCCTCGCCTGGGACGACGAGACCATCTACCAGTTCGCCCGCGCCGCGCGGCACGCCGAGGTCGCCCACCAATTGCTGGCGGCCGGGCGCGCCTATCATTGCTATGCAACACCCGAAGAGCTGGACGAGATGCGGGCCGTCGCCATGAAGGAGGGCCGTCCGCCGCGCTATGACGGCCGCTGGCGGGACCGCGACCCGGCCGAGGCGCCGGCCGGGATCAAGCCCGTGGTCCGCCTCAAGGGCCGACAGGACGGCGAGACGGTGGTCGACGACCTGGTCCAGGGCCGCGTCGTCATTCCCAACAAGGATCTCGACGACCTCGTCCTGCTGCGCTCGGACGGCACGCCGACCTATATGCATGCGGTCGTCGTCGACGATCACGACATGGGGATCACCCATATCATCCGCGGCGTCGACCACCTGACCAATGCCGCGCGCCAGACGCAGATCTACGAGGCGCTCGGCTGGCCGGTGCCGGCCATGGCCCATATCCCGCTGATCCACGGCTCCGACGGCGCCAAGCTCTCCAAGCGCCACGGTGCCCTCGGCGTCGAACAGTACCGCGCCCTCGGCTACCTGCCTGAGGCGCTGCGCAACTATCTCGTGCGGCTGGGGTGGAGCCAGGGCGACAAGGAGTTCTTCTCGACCGAGGAGATGATCGAAGCCTTCGACCTCTCCGCCATCGGCCGCTCGCCAGCCCGCTTCGACCTCACCAAGCTCGAGGCGGTCAACGGCCATTATATCCGCCACGCCGACGATGCCCGGCTGCTCGCCGCCATCGACGACATCCTCCCCCATATCGAGGGTGGTGCGGAGATCGCCGCTGCCCTGACCGAGGGGCGGCGTGCCCAGGTCCTCAAGGCCATGCCGGGCATCAAGGAGCGCGCCAAAACGGTCCTGGAGCTGATCGACGGCGCCGGCTTCATCCTGGCGAACCGCCCCCTCGCCGTCGACGCCAAGGCGGCCGCCTTGCTGTCGCCGGAGGCGCGCCGCCACTTGGCATCGCTGCATGGCCGTCTCGCGGTGCTCGGCGAATGGACCGCCGCGGCGGCCGATGCCGCAGTCCGCGCCGAGGCCGAGGCGCAGGGCGTCAAGCTCGGTGCCATCGCCCAGCCGCTGCGGGCGGCACTGACCGGGCGCACCACGTCTCCGGGCATTTTCGATGTCCTCGAGGTGCTCGGCCGCGACGAAAGCCTCGCCCGCATCGCCGATCAGATGCAGGCCTGACACGGCCATAAGGGCCTGCCGATCCCCGTCATACCTATGTCGCAGGGCGGGCCCTACGCAGCCGCACGCGCTTGCTGCTGGGTCAAAAAGCGTCTATCCGGTTTCTGGGGCGCGACGGGTGGAACCCACCATGGCCGGGCACGCATTTTCGGATAGGAAATTCAAGGGGTTGCTGATGTCCGCAAGCGCAAAGACCGCGACGCTCACTCTTGGCGACAAGACCATTCCGCTGCCGATTTCCAACGGAACCGTGGGCCCGTCGACCGTCGATATCGGCAAGCTCTACGCGCAGACGGGGATGTTCACCTACGACCCGGGCTTCACCTCGACCGCAAGCTGCGAAAGCAAGATCACCTATATCGATGGTGACGAGGGCGTCCTGCTCTATCGCGGCTACCCGATCGAGCAGCTCGCCGAGCACGGCGACTTCCTCGAGACCTGCTACCTCCTTCTCTACGGGGACCTGCCGACCGCCGCCCAGAAGGCCGATTTCGACTATCGCGTCACGCACCACACCATGGTGCACGACCAGATGAGCCGCTTCTTCACCGGCTTCCGCCGCGACGCCCATCCGATGGCGGTCATGGTCGCGGCTGTCGGCGCCCTGTCGGCCTTCTACCACGACTCGATCGATATCGCCGACCCGCACCAGCGGATGATTTCCTCGATCCGCCTGGTGGCCAAGCTGCCGACGCTCGCCGCCATGGCCTACAAGTACTCCATCGGCCAGCCCTTCGTTTACCCGCAGAACTCGCTCGACTACGCCTCGAACTTCCTGCGCATGTGCTTCTCCGTGCCGGCCGAGGAGTACAAGGCCAATCCGGTCCTCGCCCGCGCCATGGACCGGATCTTCATCCTCCACGCCGATCACGAGCAGAACGCCTCGACCTCGACGGTTCGCCTGGCGGGCTCGTCGGGTGCCAATCCCTTCGCCTGCATTGCCGCCGGCATCGCCTGCCTCTGGGGCCCGGCCCATGGCGGTGCCAACGAGGCGGCGCTGAAGATGCTCGGCGAGATCGGCTCGGTGGAGAACATTCCGAAATTCGTCGCCAAGGCGAAGGACAAGAACGACCCCTTCCGCCTGATGGGCTTCGGCCACCGCGTCTACAAGAATTACGATCCGCGCGCCAAGATCATGCAGAAGACCTGCCACGAGGTCCTCGGCGAACTCGGCATCAAGGACGACCCGCTGCTCGACGTCGCCGTCGAACTGGAGCGGATCGCCCTGTCCGACGACTATTTCGTCGAGAAGAAGCTCTATCCGAACATCGACTTCTATTCGGGCATCACGCTCAAGGCGATGGGTTTCCCGACAGACATGTTCACCGTGCTCTTCGCCCTCGCCCGTACCGTCGGCTGGATCGCCCAGTGGAAGGAAATGATCGAGGACCCGCATCAGAAGATCGGTCGTCCGCGCCAGCTCTACACGGGCGAGTCGCGCCGCGACTACACGCCGATCTCCCGGCGCAAGTGATCATCAGGCACGGCTGATCACCGGCGATCGCGTCGGCCAGTTGGGTTCAGCGGGACGCTTCGGCGCCCCGTTCCTTTTCGGACGGAGCAGCGAGGCGCAGGCAGCCGAGGACGATGCGAGCCGCCTTCACACTCGGTGCTTCGCCGGCAAAATCCATGATCCCGTCGATCCGCGCGAAGGCGGCGATCTGTCGGTCCCGCGCCGGCCCGTCGACGAGGATCGCGGAGAGGGCCGCGGCTACAGCCTCGACGGTCGCTTTTTCCTGCAGGAACTCCGGCACCACCTTGTCACCGACGACCAGGTTCGCCAGCACGGCGGTATCGACCATCACCAGACGGCGCACGATCTGCGCCTCGAGCCAGCCGGCCCGGTAGGCCACCACCTGCGGCACACCGGCGACGGCAAGCTCCAGGGTCACGGTCCCCGAACAGGCGAGCGCCGCATGGGCGGACCGGAAGGCGGCGAATTTCGCGGCCTCGCCGTCGATGATGCGTGGCTTGACCGGCCAGGCCGCAATCTCGCGCAGGATCAGATCACGATGTTGCGCCACCGCCGGGAGCAGCCAGTCGACCGGCCCGTGTTCGGCCTCCACCCGGGCCAGCACCCCGGCATAGAGCGCCGACAGCCGGGTGATCTCGTTGCGCCGGCTCCCGGGCAGGACGAGAACCTGCGGCGGCGCCTCCGCACGCCGCAGCGCCTCTGCTGGACCAGGCCGGATCTCGGCGAGCCGCTCGCTGATCGGGTGGCCGACATAGGTTGTGGGCGGCCCGCCGAGACGGCGGTGGACCTCGGGCTCGAAGGGCAGCAGCGCCAGCAGGTGGTCGATATAGGGGCGCATCTCTGCCGCCCGTCCGGGGCGCCAGGCCCAGACTGTCGGAGAGACATAGAAGACAATAGGGATGTCGGGGCGGAGCTTGCGCACCTGCCGCGCCACCCGCCGGTTGAAACCCGGAGCGTCGATCAGAACCAGCACGTCAGGCGGATCGGCGAGGATCGCGGCGACCGTCTCGCGGATCCGCCTGAGCACACGCGGAATGTGGACGATGATGGAGGTGATCCCGAACAGGGCGATCTCGACCATGGGGAACTGCGAATCCAGCCCGCGGGCCGTCATGCGCGGCCCGGCGACGCCACGGAAGGCGACGGGTCCGTCATGCTCGCCGACGAGTGCGTCCATCAGGTGGGCGCCCAGCTGGTCCCCGGATTCCTCGCCCGCGATGATAAAGACGTCGAGCGGCCCTGGCCCGGCAATGGCGCTCATGATGGCCCGCCATCCGCCGGAACGCCGACGACGAAGAGACCATGGCGATCGGCGAGGCCGATGACCTCCTGCAGGTCGACAACGAGGGTCGAGCCGGCGACAACGGCGATGCCCTTGAGGCCAGCCGCCGCAGCCTTCTCGACGGTCGCCGGCCCAATGGCCGGCATGTCGACGCGGCGGTCCTGGTGCGGCTTCGGCGCCTTGACGAGGATGCCGTTGCCCCGCGGCCATTTCAGCCGCCCGGCCGTGCGCATCGCCGCACAGCGGTCGAGCATCCCGTCGGTCCCCTCGGCCCCCTCGACCGCCACAATGCGCCGGCCGCCGATGACCATGCCCTGGCCAACATCGTAGGGCCCGAGCGCGGCGATCGCGTCCCGGGCGAGCGCGATATCCTCGCGGTCGGCCTCGGACGGGCGCAGCGATCCCAGGGGGCCTTCGGGTATGAGCAGTTCCGGCGCAACGTCCTGCGCGCCCAGCAGACGGAACCCGTGGCGCTCGAAGATCCCGGCAATGCCGCGGAGCAGATGATCATCGCCGCCGCGATAGAGCCGCAACAGGTCAGGCAGCACGCGCAGGGCGCCGAGGTCCGGCACCGTGGTCCAAAGATTGGGCCGCACCAGCGACCCGATCAGCACGAGATCGCGGCAGCCGGCCTTGCGCGCCTGCGCCACCATGGCGCCGAACTGTCCGATACCGATCCAGGCATGCGGATAGGACTGCAGCTCCGGACCGGCGATGCCCTTCAGCAGCAGCGCAAAGACGGGCCGCCCCTGCTCCGTCGCTGCCTGCGCGAGCGCCAGAGGGAAACTGCCCGCTCCCGCGATGATGCCGAGCGGGCTCGCCTCAGTCATCGGCGGCGGTCGAGCCCGTCCCGGCGACCCGCGTCTTCTTCGGTGCCGCCATCATCACCGGTCGCTTCTCTCCGGCTTCGATGAAGGCGATCAGACGGCCGGCGGCAGGGTGCTCACGATAGGCCGCTGTGGCATCCGCCAACCGCTCGGCGAACGTGCCGACGCCGTAGAACAATGTCTCGTAGCAGGCCCGCACCACCCTGAGGTCGTCACGGGACAGGCCGCGGCGCTTCATGCCGACGACATTGAGACCGATCAGCTCGCCGGACACCCCGTTGGCGCCGAAGGCCATGCCATAGGGGATGACGTCGTCCTTGACGCCGGTCAGACCGCCGACCATGGCAAAATCGCCGATGCGGGTGAACTGGTGGACGGCGCAGAGGCCGCCGAGAAAGACGTAGTCTCCGACCTTCACATGCCCGCCGAGGGTCGCCGCATTGGCGAAGATGACATTGTTGCCAACGCGGCAGTCGTGGGCAACATGCGCATAGGCCATGAGGAAGCAGCGGTCACCGATGATCGTGGCGCCGCTCTTCGGCGTGCCGCGATTGACCGTGACGCTTTCCCTTACGACACAATCCTCGCCGAGGCTCACCGTCGTCGGCTCACCCTTGTAGGAGAGATCCTGCGGTGCCGTGCCGATCGACGCGAAGGAATAGACCTCGCTGCGCGCCCCGATCGTCGTATGGCCGTCGAGATTGACATGGGCATGCAGGGTGACGCCGTCACCGAGCACGACATCCGGGCCCACGGTGCAGAAGGGTCCGATCCGGACCCCCTGCCCCAGCACGGCCGCCGGCGCCACATAGGCCAGGGGATGGATCTCGGTCGCGCGCGCGCTCATTGATCAGGCGTCCGCCAGCATGGCCGACAGTTCGGCCTCCGCGACCAGCTTGCCGTCGACATGGGCCTCGCCGCGGTAGAACCAGATGTTACGCTTCTTGGCGATCTTCGTCATGTGATACTCGATCCGGTCTCCGGGGATGACCGGCTTGCGGAACTTGGCCTTGTCGATGGTCATGAAGAAGACGAGCTTGCCGGTGCCTCCGACCGACGTCAGGGCCATCACACCACCGGTCTGGGCCATGCCCTCGATCATCAGCACGCCAGGCATGATCGGATTGCCCGGAAAATGGCCCATGAACTGCGGCTCGTTGGCCGTGACGTTCTTGATGCCGATGCCAAACTCATCGGCACGGATGTCGACGATCTTGTCGATGAGCAGAAACGGATAGCGGTGCGGCAAAACGCTCAGAATCTTCTGGATGCCGGCCGTATCGATGCTGGTCGTCGTCTCGTTCATCGTCAGGAAGCCCCCTCGTCCTTGTCAGCCGGCTTGGCCCGCGCCAGCCGCTCCACGGCGGCGATCTCGCGGAACCAGTCACGCACCGGCTTGGCCGGCCGACCACCCCAACGCGCGCCGTCAGGCACATCATCCTTGACGATCGACGTCGCGGCAATCTGCGCGCCGTGGCCGACCGTGACATGGTTGTTGACGCCGACCTGCCCCCCTAGCATGACGAAATCGCCCAGCCGCGCCGAACCGGAAATGCCGACCTGGCTGACGATGACGCAGTGACGGCCGATCTCGACGTTGTGGGCGATCTGCACGAGGTTGTCGATCTTGGTGCCTTCGCCGATCACCGTGTCGAGGACATGGCCCCGATCGACGGTCGTATTGGCGCCGATCTCGACATCGTCCTGGATGATCACCCGGCCGATCTGCGGCACCTTGGCATGTTTCATCCGGCCGAGCTCGAAACCGAATCCGTCCTGGCCAATGCGCACGCCGGCATGGAGGATCACGCGGTTGCCGACGAGCGCGTGAACCAGCGACACATGCGCGCCGATGGCACAATCGCGTCCGATGCGAACACCCGGGCCGACGACGCAGCCCGCGGCGAGGATGGTTCCCGAACCAACTTCGGCCTGCGGCCCGATGACGACACCCGGGTCGACGACGACCCCCGGTTCAAGCCGCGCCGAAGGGTGAATCATCGCACCAGGGGATGTCCCGGTGGCCCCGAACAGCGACTGCGGCCGCAGCGCCTGCGGAAAGAGCCTGCGTGACACCGAGACGAAGGCCGCGTGCGGGTGAGAAACGACGATGGCCGCGACGCCCTCAGGGACGAGATGGCTCTGCCGCGCCGACACAAGGCAGGCGGCGGCACGCGTGGCCGCGAGCTGCTCGGCATATTTCGGATTGTCGAGGAAGGACAGGCTGTCCGGCGACGCATTGGACAGACCCGCGACCCGCCGAATGGCGCGCTCGCCGTCGCCGCCGGCCCATTCGGCCTTCAGAAAAGCCGCGACCGAGGCGACGGTCATCGCCTCGGCCGGAACAAGGAACTGGGGATCCGTCATGATCATCCCGCCAGGGACCGCGGCGCCCCTGGATCGGGACGCCGACGGTCAGAAGCGCGTGCCGCCCGAGAAGCGGAAGGCCTGCGTCTGGTCGCCCCTCGCCTTCGAGAGGACGAAGGAATAGTCGAAGCGGATGGGACCGAAGGGCGAGTTCCACAACAGGCCGACACCGACGGACGAGCGGATCTTGTGGGCATCGGAACCGTCGAGCGTGACGGGGAGATTGACGCCACCAACACCCGTATTGAACGAACGGATCGAGTTGTAGCCCCAGACCGAGCCGGCATCGGCATAGAGAGCGCCGCGCATACCGAAGTCACGCGGCAGGAAGGTGATCGGGAAGGTGACCTCGGCCGAAGCACCCCAGTACATGGTGCCACCGATCGCGTCGGCATCCCGGTTGATACCCTGGGCCGCAGCCGCTTGCCTGATGGCGAAGTCACGCGGACCGATGCCCGCCGTCTGGAAGCCTCGCACCAGCTCAGGACCCATGAAGAACTGGTCCACCGAGTCGAGACGGCCGCCCAAGCCAGCGATGTGACCGCCCTGGACGCGGAGCATGCCGACCCAGTCATTGGTCAGATCGTGATAGTAGCGTGCGTCGCCGGTCGTGCGGACGAACCGCGCATTGCCGCCGAGGCCCGCCACGTCCTGCCGCAGTTCAGCGAACAGGCCCTGGGTCGGGTTGGTCGCGCGATCAAGGTTCGAATAGATCAGCGAATAGCCGACCATGGAGATGAAGCGCGTGCGGTTGTTGATCGCGCGCAGAGCCGCCGAGACCTCGCCATCCCGAAGGCAGCTGTAAGGAGTTCCCGTATCAACGGCGGTCGGCAGACCGTTCGCATCAGTGAACTGCGGCGTGCCGGCACCAAGCCCGGCGGCGCGGGGATCATTCACCTCGAAGAACTGGCCGTCGGCATAGCGCCTGAGCTGGCCGCCATAACCAGTGAAGCAGTTCAGCTGATCATCGCGCATGGAAATACGCTGCGACACGGCACTGTAGCGCAGCTGCAGGGCGAACTGCTCGGTGATCGGAATGCCCAGACGCAGCGTTCCGCCATAGGAGGTCGATTCGAACGGCTGGAAGCTGGCGCGGCTGGTGTGCCGGTAGAACAGGTCGAAGCCACCCGACAGACGATATTCCATCAGGAAGGGTTCGGTGAACGAGAAGTTGATGCCGCGCGAGCGCTGGCCATACATGCCACCGAGGCGGACAAACTGGCCGCGGCCAAGGAAGTTGCGCTCCTCAACGGAGGCCTCGGCAATGAAGCCGTCCGCCGTCGAAAAGCCGCCGGCGATCGAGAAGGCGCCCGTCGGCTGGTCCTGAACCTCGACATTGACGATGACGCGGTCAGCCGCCGAACCCGGCTCGGTGGTGATCTTGACCTCCTTGAAGAACCCGAGGTTCTTCAGACGGCGCTCGGCCCGGTCGACGAGCACGCGATTATAGGCGTCGCCCTCGGCCATGTCGAACTCGCGGCGAATGACGCGGTCCTGGGTCCGGGTGTTGCCGCGCACATTGATGCGCTCGACATAGACGCGCGGGCCTTCCTCGACGACGTAGACGAGGTTGACGGTCAGCGTCGACGGGTCGCGCTCGCCGCGCGGACGCACGGAGGCGAAGGCATAGCCACGACGGGCGACCTCAAGGGTCACATCCTCAAGCGACTTGTCGACAAGCTCGACATTGTAGACAGCGCCAGGGGCCGTCTTCACGACGCTGCGCAGGGTCGCGCCGTCGACGTCGCGGATATTCGACTGCACGTCGACCGTACCGATCCGGTACTGCGGGCCTTCCTCGATCTCGATATAGACCGTGAAGGAATTGGCCGCCTGGTCGAAATCGGCGCGGGCCGAGAGGATGCGCATGTCGACATAGCCGGCACGCAGGTAGAGCCGGCGGATCGCCTCCTGGTCGGCATTGAGGCGGTCGGCGTCATAGACGTCGTTCGACTTCAGCCAGGACAGGATGCCGCTCTCCGCCGTCGACATCACGTCGAGAAGGCGCTGGCGACCAAAGGCGTTGTTACCGACGAAATTGATGGCGCGGACGCCGGCCTTCTTGCCCTCGGTGATCTCGAAGATGAGGTCGATACGGCCATTCGGCTGCTCGATGGTCTTCGGAACGATCTCGACCTCGTAGCGGCCGGTGCGGCGATAGACGTCATAGAGACGCTGGGTATCCGACTGGACGGTGGCGCGGGAGAAGGTGCCGCGGGCCCGCGACTCGATCTCACCCTGCAGCTGCTCGGTCTTCAGGCGCCGGTTGCCCTCGAAGACGACCCGATTGATGACTTCGTTCTCGGCAACCTGGACGACGAGGCGACCACCCTGGCGGCTCACACGCACGTCGCGAAACAGGCCGGTCGCATACATGGCCTTGATGGCCTCGTCGACGCGGGCGGCGGAGAGCGGCTCACCCGGGCCGGTGCGGAAATAGGACCGAACCGTATCTGCCTCGATGCGCCGGTTGCCCTGGACGACAATCGCCCCAGCGGACTGCGCATAAACCTCTGTCGAGAGCACCATGCCCGCGGTCGTGGCCATCACCACGCCAACTGCGGTCATCGTCCCTGCGATCACGACCGTTCGGACCGTCCGAGCGAAAGAAGTCATGAAGCACGCGCCTGTCTGTTAGTTATGTCGGTTTCACGCGAACGCGAACCACCCGTGGATTCCGCCCGGGCGACACGCTTGTAACCGGTTTGTCCCGGAGTGCAAACCGCACCGCCGACCCTCTGCCGGTTTTTCGAAATCCGTTGCTGGATCGCCACGCCTGCCATCAGCCGACGAGCCCCCGGATGTCGTTCCAGGTGGCGAAGATCATCAGCATCAGAACCAGCGCCAAACCGAAGCGAAACGCCATTTCCTGGGCCCCTTCGCTCATCGGACGGCCGCGCACGGCCTCGATCGCGTAGAAGACCAGATGGCCGCCGTCGAGCATCGGAATGGGGAAGAGGTTGAGCAGGCCGATGGACACCGAGATGAGCGCGGCGAGGCTCAGGAGCGCAACGAATCCGATCTGCGCGGCCTCGCCGGAGACCTGGGCGATTCTGATGGGGCCGCCGAGCTGGTCGGCGCTCTGGGTCCCCATGATGACGCCGCCAAGATAAGCGAAGGTCCGGTCAACCACGAACCAGGTTTCCTTCATGCCCATCCAGGTGGCGGTGAAAGGATCGTAGCGGCGGATCTGTGTGTCACCCGCCTGGTTCGAGCGTGAGATGCCGAGGCGGCCGATGCGATGGGTACCGCCGAAGCGGTCCTTGAATTCATAGACAGTCGGAACGGCGGTCAGGTCGATCTCGCGGCCGTCGCGCTGGACCTTGATCGTCAGGGTCTCGCCGGCGCTGGCGCCAACGATCCGCTGCATGTCGGAGAAGCTCTCGATTGTCCGCCCGCCGATGGCGACGACGAGGTCGCCCGGCTGGAACCCTGCCTTGGCCGCCGCGCTGTCGGCCACGATGGTCTCGACCCGCGGCTGGGTGATGGGCTTGCCGAAGACGGTGAAGACAACGGCGAAGATGACGATGGCGAGGATGAAATTGGCGATAGGGCCGGCCGCGACGATTGCCGCACGCTGGCCAATGCTCTTGTGGAAGAAGCTTTCCGAGCGTTGTTCCTCGGTCATGGCCGAAGCACTCTCGAAGTCGGGCTTCGACGCCGCATCCGCATCGCCATAGAACTTGACGTAGCCGCCGAGCGGAATGGCGCAGAACTTCCAGCGCGTACCGTGCCGGTCATTGAAGCCGACGAGTTCCCTGCCGAACCCGACGGAAAACACCTCCACCCGCACGCCGTTGCGACGCGCGACCCAGAAATGCCCGAGCTCGTGGAAGAACACCACGACGGTCAGCACGAACAGGAACGGAATGATGGTCCAGATCAGGGTCTGGCCCCATCCGCCCAGAGCGGAAACCAAGTTCATTGCATTGTCCCATGGATATGAGCCCTGGAAGTCCCGGACTCATACCCTCCCAAAATCAAGATGCCGCAGCCGGTGCGTTAAGCATAGTGGCCCGCGCCCGCTGTCGTGCGGCATGGTCAATCAACCATAAATCGTCCAATGTGGCCGGAGCGGGGCCGACCCCTTCCGCCGCCAGCACGCTCTCGACGATTCCAGCGATGGCGGCGAAGCCGATCTGCCGGGCGAGGAAAGCTTCGACCGCCACTTCATTGGCCGCGTTCAGCACCGTCGGCGCCCTGCCCCCGGCCGCCATGGCCTCGATGGCGAGGCGCAACGCGGGAAACCGCACCAGATCCGGCTCCTCGAAGGTGAGCGTGGCGATCGCCGCGAAATCGAGCCGCCGGGACGGCCCGTCGATCCTTTCGGGAAAGCCGAGGCAATGGGCGATGGGCACCCGCATGTCCGCCGCGCCGAGTTGGGCGACGATGGAACCGTCGCGATAGCCGACCATGCCGTGGACCACCTGCTGCGGGTGGATCAACGCCCTGAGGCGATCGGGCGGCAATGAGAAAAGGTGATGAGCTTCAATGAGTTCGAGGCCCTTGTTCATCAGGCCGGCGGAATCGACCGTGACCTTCGCCCCCATGGAATAGTTCGGGTGCTTGAGAGCATCCTCCGGTCGCGCCGCGGCGATCGCAGCCGCGTCCCAGGTTCGGAACGGCCCGCCCGACGCGGTGATCCAGACCGTCTCGACGTCCTCCATGCGCGAGCCGGCGAGCGCCTGGAAGACAGCGTTGTGCTCGGAATCGACAGGCAGGACCTGCACCCCCTGCGCACGGGCCGCTCCCATCACCATGGCGCCCGCGGCGACGAGGCTTTCCTTGTTGGCCAGCGCCACCGTCGTGCCCTGTCCGATCGCAGCGAGAACCGGCTCGACGCCGGCCGCGCCCGAGATGGCGGCGACGACCATGTCCGCAGGGCGCGCCGCGGCGGCGGCGACCGCTGCCGGGCCGGCGCCGGTCTCGATACCGGTTCCAGCAAGCGCCTCTCGCAAGGCTGGGTAGGCGGCCTCGTCGGCGACTGCGGCAAATCGCGCGCCGAGGTCGCGGGCGATACGGGCAAGGCCCGCCGCATCGCCGTTCGCGGTCACCGCCTCGATGGGGAACCGGTCGCGATGGCGCGCCACGATGTCGAGAGCGCTGGTTCCGACCGAACCCGTGGCGCCCAGAATCGTCAGCCTGCGCATGCCGCTCACCATACCAGCACGCCAGCCGCCGGATTGCCGACGCCGCCACGCATCAGGCCGAGGGCGGCAGCGGCGACGGCGGCGACGAGAAAGCCGTCGAGACGGTCCATGACCCCGCCGTGGCCAGGGATGATCGACCCGGCATCCTTGGCGGCGAAGCGGCGCTTGACGGAGGATTCGAAGAGGTCGCCGCCCTGGCTGAGGGCCGCGATCCCCCAGGTCGTCAGCGCCAGCCCGACGCTGAGTTGCAGGCCGGCCATCTTGACCACGAGGAGGGCGATCGCCGTGCCGATCAGCGTGCCGCCGATGAAACCCGACCACGTCTTCTTCGGCGACAGTTGTGGCCACAGCTTCGGACCGCCAATCGACCGCCCGGCGAAATAGGCGGCCACATCGGTGCCCCAGACCACGGCAAAGAGCCAGAGAATGGCGATGAAGCCGAGATTGTTGTCGTCCCGCAGGATCGTCGGGCCGAGAACCACGGCGGCCGCATAAAGAAGGCCGGCGATGGCCCAGCGCGACCGCCCCTGCGGGCTCAGCGCCAGGGCAACGCCCGCCCCGGCGCCGAGGGCGACCATGGCAAAGCCTGGATTGAGGAAATAGCGCTCGAGACCGAGAGCAACGGTCAGCGCGGCCAGTTCACCGGCATAGAGCGACATCGGCGCACCCGGCAGCACCAGGCGATTCCACTCGCGCAGGACCAGCGCGGCGCCAAAGAGCCAGAGGAGAGCGAAGGGCCAGTCGCCGAGCCAGGCTGTGAAAATCGCTATCGGGATCAGGACCAGGGCGGACAGGACCCGCTTCTTCAGGTCGGGATCGGAAAAGGCCCCGGCGGGGCGCTCATCGGGGCGCATGTCAGGCGCCGACGGCGCCGAGGCCGCCATAGCGACGCTCGCGGCGGCCATATTCAACGAGCGCCTCCATCAGCGCCTCGCGGCCGTAGTCGGGCCAGAGAATGGTCTGGAAGACAAGCTCGGCATAGGCCGACTGCCACATCAGGAAGTTGGACAGGCGCATCTCGCCGGATGTGCGGATGACGAGGTCGGGATCGGGCACACCGGCCGTGTTGAGGCGCGTCGCGATCGCCTCGGGCGTGATGCTCGCCGCATTGCGATCCCCGCGCGCCACCTCTTCGGCAAGGGCCCGGGCCGCCGCAGCGATCTCCTGGCGCGACCCGTAGTTGAAGGCAACGATGAGCGTTTGCCGCGTGTTGCCGCGGGTCAGGGCCTCGGCCTCGGTCAAGAGCAGACGGATATCGGGCTCGAGGCTGTCACGATCACCGGCGATGAGGACGCGCACGCCGGCCTCGTGCAGTTCCGCCAGATCGTTGCGGATGAAGCGCTTGAGCAGGCCCATCAGGGCCGAAACCTCGGCCGGTGGCCGCGACCAGTTCTCGGAGGAGAACGAATAGACCGTCACGATCTCGATGCCGATCTCGCGGGCGGCGCGCAGGGTCCGCCGGAGCGCGTCGACACCGCGCCGGTGACCTTCGATGCGCGGCAGTCCCCGCTGCTTCGCCCAGCGGCCGTTCCCGTCCATGATGATGGCGACATGGCGCGGCAGAGCCGCCGGCGCTGCGGTCGCAACGCCGTGTTCTGCGGCCAGGCCCTGTCGGTCCACCATGGTCATGTCCGTGTGCGCGCTCAGACCGTCATGATCTCTTTTTCCTTCTGCGCAAGCAGTTGGTCGATCTCCCCGATGTGCTTGTCGGTTTCCTTCTGGACCTGATCGGCGGCGCGGACGTTCTCGTCCTCGCTCATCGAGTGATCCTTCTCCTTCGCCTTCAGGATGTCCATGCCGTCGCGGCGGATATGGCGCACAGCGACCCGCGCGCCCTCGGCATACTTATGGGCGACCTTGACCATGTCCTTGCGGCGATCCTGCGTCAGCTCCGGGATGCGCAGGCGGATGACCTGGCCCTCGGTCTGCGGATTGAGACCCAGGCTCGATTCGCGGATGGCCTTCTCCACCGGACCGACCATCGCGCGGTCCCAGACCTGGACCGACAGAAGGCGCGGCTCGGGCACGCTCACCGTGGCGACCTGGTTGACATGCATCGACTGGCCGTAAGCCTCGACCTGTATCGGGTCGAGGAGGTTCGGCGACGCGCGACCGGTGCGGAGCGTTCCCAACTCGTGCTTGAAGGATGCGATCGAGCTCTGCATGCGACGCGTGATGTCGCCAAGATCGAAGGTCGGGGACGCGGCCATGGGGTACGCCTCTTGGAGATTGCGCGGAGACATCCGCGGGAAGGTCGGTTTCGTAGTCAAACCGTGACCACGGTGCAGCGGCCCTCGCCCGCCAGCACCGACGCAACTGCGCCGGGGGCATCGAGGGAGAACACGATTATCGGAAGTCGGTTCTCCCGGGCAAGCGCGAAGGCGGCGGTGTCCATCACCTTGAGGTCGCGGGCAATCGCCTCGTCGGCGCTCAACTGGTCGAACCGCACGGCCGTCGGGTCATGCTTCGGGTCGGCGGAATAGACGCCGTCGACATTGGTGCCCTTCAGCACGACGTCGCATCCAAGCTCGACAGCCCGCATGGTCGCGGTGGTGTCGGTCGTCAGCAGCGGCACGCCGATGCCGCCGCCGAGCACGACGATCTTGCCGGCAGTCAGATGGGCGAGCGCGTGACGGACCGTGTAGACATCCAGCGCCTCCGGCACGGGCTCGGCCGACAGAGCGACAGCCGGATGACCGAGCGCGGTGATCTGCCCGGCCAGCGCGATCGCGTTCATCACGGTCGCCAGGCGACCGATCGCATCGGCATCGACGCGGCTCAGCCCGATCCCGGCGATCTGCCGGCCGCGGAAGATGTTGCCGCCACCGACCACCACCGCGATTTCGGTGCCAGCCTTGGCTGCGGCGATGAGGTCCTCGGCGATGATCCGGACCGTCTTGGCGTCGAAGCCGAAGTCCTGATCGCCTGCCAGCGCCTCGCCGGACACTTTCACCAGCGCGCGCCTGTAGCGTGGCCCGGCCATTTCGTTCCCCCGATTCGCAGTCGACAGATGATGGTTGCGAGGGCCGGGTTTAGCGCAATGCCCGATCCACGCAACCATATAGGCAAGGCAGCCGCGTCAAAGGCCCCTCGCCGGAGGTCGATATCGCTTGGCTGCGTGCAGATACACGATATAGGCTGAGCCAGCCATCGCCCTCGGTTGTAAAGCTCGGACGGAGCGCACCCATACGCGCACGCCCTGCGGATCCCCGCGGCGCGTGATGGCAATGCGCGATTACTGATGACGCGAGGCGCCGATGCCGCAGTCCGGACCCCGGCTGGTCGAGTTCCATTTCGATTTCGGCAGCCCCAACGCCTATTTCGCCCACAAGGTTCTGGCAGGTCTTGCCGCGCGCACCGGTGCCACCATTCGCTATGTGCCGGTCCTTCTCGGCGGCATCTTCAAGGCGACCAGCAACCGCTCCCCCTTCGAAGCCTTTGCCGGGGTACGCAACAAGCTCGCCTACGAACGGCTGGAAATCGCCCGTTTCATCGCGCGGCACGGCCTTACCGGCTTCAGGATGAACCCGTTCTTCCCCGTCAACACCCTAATGCTGATGCGTGGAGCGGTCGCCATGGACAAGGCGGGTCGGCTCGCGCCCTATGCCGAGGCTGGCTTCCACCACATGTGGGAGGCGCCGAAGAAGATGGACGACCCGGCCGTCTACAAGGCCGCCATGGACTCCTCGGGCTTCGACGGTGCCGCCCTGCTCGAAGCGACCCAGGCGCAAGACGTCAAGGCCGGCCTCATCGCCAATACGGAGACGTCGGTGGGCCGCGGCGCCTTTGGCGTCCCGACTTTCTTCATCGGTCCCGACATGTATTTCGGCAAGGACCGCCTGCACGAGATCGAGCAAGCACTCGCCGTCTGACCTGCGCTCGACGCATGAAAAAAGGGGCGGTCGCCCGCCCCTTTCTCCGCCGTCGCATGGGACGCGCTCAGGACTTGATGCCGGCCTGGGCCGCGACTTCCGCCGCGAAATCGTTCTCGGCCTTCTCGATTCCCTCGCCGAGGGCGAAGCGGGTGAAGGCGGTCAGCTTGATCGGCGCGCCGACCTTGCTCTCCATCTCCTTCAGGGCCTGGGCCACCGTCTTGCCGCCGTCATGGATATAGAGCTGCTCCAGAAGGCAGACTTCCTTGGCGTAGGTCTTGATCCCCGACTCGACGATCTTGGCGATGACGTTCTCGGGCTTGCCGGCATTCTTCTCGGCGAGGATCGCCTTCTCGCGGGCGACGACAGCCGGATCGAGGCGCTCGGCATCCAGCGCCAGCGGGTTGGCGGCGGCAACATGCATCGCGACCATGCGGCCCAGAGCGGCGAGCTCGTCCTTGTTGCCGGTCGATTCGAGCGCCACCAGCACGCCGATCTTGCCGAGGCCAGGCTCTACCGCGTTATGGATGTAGCTGCCGACGACACCGTCAGAGACCGACAGGACCGAGGCACGGCGCAGCGTCATGTTCTCGCCGATCGTGGCAACCGCAGAGGCAATGGAATCCGCGACGGTACCACCGGCGGCGACCGGCGCCGCCAGGACGGCATCCACGTCGTTGCCGGTCTTCAGCGCGACTTCCGCGATCGCCTTGACGAGGCCCTGGAACTGGTCGTTGCGGGCGACGAAGTCGGTCTCCGAATTGACCTCGACCACAGCGGCCTTCGGGCCGGCCGTCACGACGCCGACGAGACCTTCCGCGGCAACGCGGCCGGCCTTCTTGGCGGCCTTCGAAAGACCCTTCTTGCGCAACAGGTCAACGGCAGCCTCGATGTCGCCTGCGGTCTCGTTCAGCGCGGACTTGCAGTCCATCATGCCTGCGCCGGTCATTTCGCGCAGTTCCTTGACCATCTGGGCGGTGATGTTCGCCATGGGTCCGTCCTCGAATTCAGTCTTGTTGGGAAGGGAAACGGCCGGCCCGCGGAAGCGAGCCGGCCGGAACTCAGAACCGATCTCCGATCGACACGCATTTCGTGTCGGCCGGATGACGCCGGCTGGCGGCTTGAATCAGGCGGCTTCAGCCTCGACCAGCGACTTCGCCTGGTCGATCCAGCCCTGGACGCGGCCCGGGAGGCCGACGCTGTCGCCGATTTCGGCGGCATCGACCGGGGTGAAGCCGGCAACCTGCCAGAAATGGAAGATGCCGAGATCGTTGAGCTGCTTCTCGATCTCCGGCGACACGCCGGTGAGCTTGATGAGCTCGTCGGCCGGGCCGCGCGGACCGGCGAGACGCTCGACACCGGCGGGGGCTGCGGCCTCCGGCAGATCCTCGACCATCGGCTTCTCGGAGGCACCGAGATCGATGCCCGACGATCCCTGGGCGCGGCCGATGCCGTCGATGGCGGCGCGGGCGATCAGGTCGCAATAGAGCGAGATGGCGCGACCGGCGTCGTCATTGCCCGGGATCGGATAGGTGATGCCGTCCGGATCGCAGTTGGTGTCGACGATGGCGACCACCGGAATGCCGAGACGCTTGGCCTCGAGGATGGCGATCGCTTCCTTGTTGGTGTCGATCACGAACATCAGGTCGGGCACGCCGCCCATGTCCTTGATGCCGCCGAGGGCGCGCTCAAGCTTGTCCTTCTCGCGGGCGAGGGTCAGCGCTTCCTTCTTGGTGTAGCCGGCGCCGCCGGAGGCGAGCGCCTCGTCGAGCTTGCGCAGGCGGGAGATCGAACCCGACACGGTCTTCCAGTTGGTGAGCGTGCCGCCCAGCCAGCGGGAGTTCACGTAATACTGGGCGCACTGCTTGGCACCGGCGGCGATGCCGTCCTGCGCCTGGCGCTTGGTGCCGACGAACAGCACGCGGCCACCCTTGGCCACGGTGTCGGAGACGGCGACGAGCGCGCGATGCAGCATCGGCACGGTCTGGGCGAGGTCGAGGATGTGGATGTTGTTGCGGACGCCGAAGATGTATTGATTCATCTTCGGGTTCCAGCGATGGGCCTGATGGCCAAAGTGGCAGCCAGCTTCCAAAAGCTGACGCATGCTGAAATCGGGCAGCGCCATGGTCTTCTCCGGTTGTGCCTCCGCGGACTATGGCCGATCCCGAATAGGATCCGTCACCACCGGAGCGGCAAAGGACATTCGTCCTCAGCCGCGGGTCCGCGTGTGGAATGGGCCGGGCACTACACGATCCGGCCGAGGAGTGCAAGGCGATCAGCGCGCCATCGCCGCCACGATCTCTGGCAGGTCCTGCGGCCGCTGGCAGATCGCGGTTGCGCCGGCCGCCTCAAGCTCTGCCACCCCGCCATAGCCCCAGGCGACGCCGACGGAGGCGATGCCGTGGCGCTGCGCGGCATGGATGTCGTGCATCCGGTCGCCGATCATCACCGTGTCGGCGGGGTCGATGCCCTGTTCGGCGATGATCTTGGCGATGATGTCGGCCTTGTCGTCGAGGCTGCCGTCGAGAGCCGCCCCGTAGACTCGATGGAAATGCGGCGCATAGCCGAAGCGCTCGACGATGGGCACGGCATAGGGCTCGGGCTTGGCCGTGCAGACGAACATGCGGTCCGCGGCGGCACCGATGGCGGACACGGCATCCATCATTCCGGGATAGAGCGTCAGGTCATACATGCCGCCGGCGCGGTAATGGACGCGGTAGCGCTCGACCGCCGCCTCTGGATCGCTCCCCGGCCCCATCACCTTTGGAAAGGACAGCCGGAGCGCCGGCCCGATGATCCAGCCGAGATCGGCGAAGGGTGGCGGCACATGGCCGAGATCGACCAGGGCCTGGCGGAAGGAGCCGATGATGCCGGGCGCCGGATCGGTCAGGGTTCCGTCGAGGTCGAAAAGTACGGTCTGGGGCATCCGGCCTGAATAGGGCCGCAGCCCTCTCCCGTCCATCACCGGCCATGCAAGGGGTTCCTCCCGCCAATGCAGGTGACAGCCGGGGGCCTAGCAGGCAGAAGGCGACATACCCGCTCGGAGCCACGACATGGGCCAGGTCATTTCCGTCAGCCTCGACCGACGGCATCGCTTCTCCAAGGCGCCGGTCGATGAGATCACACTGATCGCCGGCGAAGGCGTGGCAGGCGACGCCCATTGCGGCGTCACGGTGAAGCATCGCTCGCGGGCACGCTTCAATCCAACACTGCCCAACCTGCGTCAGGTCCATCTGATCCATGCAGAACTCTTCGAGGAGCTTGCCGGCAAGGGTTTCACTGTCGGCCCCGCCGAACTCGGGGAGAACATCACCACCTCCGGGATCGACCTGCTCGCCCTGCCGACCGGCGCGCGTTTGACCATTGCCGGTGCCGTCATCGAAATCACCGGCCTGCGCAATCCCTGCATCCAGATCGACCGGTTTCAGGATGGGTTGATGCAGGCGACGCTGGACCGCGACGCGGCCGGCAACCTCGTCCGCAAGGCGGGCATCATGGGGATTGTCGTCACCGGCGGCAGGGTCAGGCCGGGCGATGCCGTGGCGGTCACACTCCCCGGCGGGCCGCACCGCCCGCTGCAGAAAGTATGAGCCCCCCGCACCGCCCCCTCCCCGCGCCTGCCCTTCTCGTCTAGAACCGATGGGATCAGGTTTTGCACGGGGATCACCATGGGCGCGCTGGACGGTAAGGTTGCCATCATCACGGGAGCCGCACGCGGCATCGGCAAGGCCATCGCGGCGCGGTTCATCGACGAAGGCGCGAGCGTCGTCCTCTCAGACATCGCCGAGGAGGCCGGGCGTGCGACAACGGCGGAACTCGCCAAGAAGGGCAAGGCGGTCTTCGTGACGGCCGATGTCGGTGACGCGGCCTCTGTCGCCGGCCTCGTCGAGGGGGCACGCAAGGCCTTTGGCGGCGACATCGACATTCTCGTCAACAATGCCGGCATCGTCCACAGCGCCGAGTTCCTCGACCTCGCCGAGGCCGATTTCGACAAGGTCCTGCGGGTGAACCTGAAGGGCTCGTTCCTCGTCGGCCAGGCCGTCGCCCGCCAGATGGTCGAGCAGGTGAAGGCCGGCAAGACCCCGGGCGCCATCGTCAACATGAGCTCGGTCAATGCCCGGCTCGCCATCGTCAACCAGATCCCCTACTGCGTCTCCAAGGGCGGCGTCGGCCAGCTGACCAATGTCATGGCGCTCGGGCTTTCCGAACACGGCATCCGTGTCAACGCCATTGGTCCAGGCTCGATCGCCACCGAGATGCTGGCAAGCGTCAATACCGACAAGGCCGCCCGTCACCGCCTCTTCTCGCGTACGCCGCTGCGCCGCCTCGGCGAACCCGACGAGATCGCCAAGGTCGCCGTCTTCCTCGCCTCCGACGCCTCCAGCTACATCACCGGCCAGACGCTCTATGCCGACGGTGGCAGGCTCGGGCTCAACTACACGGTGCCGGTGCAGGATTGAGGGCCGATCTACCGCCGGCCCTGCGCGCGGCGCTGGACAGGCTCGCCGGCCGGTTCGGCGGGCGAGACCTCGCTGCAGCCAGCCAGCGCCTGACCGCGGATTACCGGGCAGGCCGCGGCTCGCGGCTACCGGCCCCGGTAGATCTCGCCGCCTATGCCATCGCCCGCATGCCGGCGACCTATGCGGCCTGCGCCGCCGCCCTCGGGGAGGCCGCGGCGCGGGTTTTTCTCGCGCCACACACCCTTCTCGACGTCGGTTGCGGACCGGGCACTGCCAGTTGGGCCGCAGCGGAGATCTTTCCGGACCTTGTCAGGGCCACGCTGGTTGACGCCCATGCGGGCATGACGGCACTCGGCCGCGACCTCGCGGCGGAGGGGCCGGCGGTGCTGGCGGAGGCCGACTGGCAGGCCGGGCGGCTGGAAGCGGTCGCGCCGGCCTCGGCCGATCTGGTCGTGGCCAGCTATGCCCTCAACGAACTCAAGCCTGGCGCGGTCGCAGATGCGGCGCGGAGGCTCTATGCCGCCGCGCGTGGCATGCTCGTCCTCATCGAGCCCGGCACTCCCGCCGGCTTCGCTGTCATCGCCGCAGCCCGCACCGCGCTGATGACCGGCGGCGCCCGTATCGCTGCCCCCTGCCCCGGCGAAGGCGCCTGCCCGATCATCGCGCCGGACTGGTGCCATTTCTCCGCCCGGCTGCCACGGCTGCGCGCTCACAAGGCCGCGAAATCGGCCGATGTTCCCTTCGAGGATGAGCGCTATGCCTATCTGGTCGCCGCACGGCCGCATCTGCAGACCCAGGCCGCGTCGGCGCGCATCCTGCGGCCTCCCCATGCCGACAAAGCGGCAACCACATTCACCCTCTGCACGGGAGCGGGCCTGACACGGCGCGTCATCGCCAGTCGCGACCGCGATGCCCATCGCTTGACGCGGCGCCTCGGCTGGGGCGACTCTTTTCCATCTGAAGGACCGAAGCCGCCATGACACTCGGACCCGCCATCGCCCTCGTCGTCGCTGCCGCCTTCCTGCCGGTGCCGGCGCTCGGCCAGAGCGAGAACCTGTCCTTTTCCCAACGCATGGGCATTTACCGGGCCTGCAAGGCGGACCTCGACAGCAAGTGTCCGAGCGCCGGCACCGATTCGGCGCGCGTGTCGGCCTGCCTGCGCAGCAACCAGGCGCAGCTCTCGCCCCCCTGCGTCACGGCGATCCGGCAGGCGGGCCTGCGCTGAGGCCGGCACCGCTGCCCTGCATCGCCCGCGATTGACCGGCCGCCGCCACAGGCCCGATAGCGGTGGATCGGGAGTGCAACGATGCTTGTCATGCCCTGGCTGTGGGCCGTCTTCACCGTCATTGCCGCCGCCGCCCAGACGGCGCGCAACGCCCTGCAGCGCAGCCTCACCGAGCGTCTGGGCACGATCGGCGCCACCCATGTGCGCTTCCTCTACGGCTTTCCCTTTGCGCTGGTCTTTCTGGCCGGCGTCCATCTTGCCGTGCCGGCGCGCGCGCCGGGCCTGTCAGGCGCCTTCCTGGTCTGGACAACGGTCGGTGCCATGGCGCAGATCGGCGCGACGGCACTCATGCTAGCGGCCATGCGGGAGCGCTCCTTCGTCGTCACCACGGCCTACACGAAGACCGAACCGGTCATCGTCGCGCTGTTCGGCGTGGTGCTGCTCGGCGACCACCTCACGGGCTGGGCCTGGTCCGCGATCCTCATCGCCACCTCAGGCATCGTCCTGATGTCGTGGAAGCCCGGCACCGAGCAGTCCCTGCGGCCGGCCGCCCTCGGCATCGTCTCCGCCGCGCTCTTCGGTCTCGCATCTGTCGGCTTCCGCGGTGCCATCCGCACCCTCGACACCGAGAGTTTCGTCCTCGCCGCCACAACGACCCTCGCATGGAGCCTGGCAATCCAGACGGCGGTCCTCACAGCCTATCTTGCGATCGCGGACCGGGCGGGCCTCATGGCGATTTTCCGCGCCTGGCGGCCCTCGCTCGCGGCGGGCTTCCTCGGCGCCTTTGCATCCCAGTTCTGGTTTCTGGCCTTCGCGCTGGAAACCGTCGCCAAGGTGCGGACCCTCGCCCTGGTCGAGGTGCTTTTCGCCGGCATCGTCTCGGGAGCGATCATCAAGCAGGCGACCAGCCCGCGCGAGGGGCTGGCGATCGCGCTCATCGTCATCGGCGTCGCAGTGCTGCTCAGCCTTGGCTGAGCGGCGACAGGCGGGTCAGATGGCCCATTTTCCGACCCTCGCGCTGGTCGCGCTTGCCATAGAGATGAAGGACCGTCCCCTCCTCGGCGGCATGCCGCCGCCAGTCCTTGACGCTGGCACCGATGAGATTCTGCATCACCGCGTCCGAGTGCCGCCGCGTCGAGCCGAGCGGCAGGCCGGCGACCGCCCGCATATGGTTCTCGAACTGGGAGCAATGGCAGGCGGCCTCGGTCCAGTGGCCTGAATTGTGGACGCGCGGTGCCATCTCGTTCAGCAGCAGCTGTCCGTCGCGCGTGACGAAGAGCTCCACGGCCAGCACGCCGACATAGTCGAGCTTCTCGGCGAGCACCGTGCCCATCAGGGCCGCCCGGGCCGCCAGCGAGACATCAATGGCGGCCGGCACCGTCGACGTGCGGAGAATGCCGTTGCGGTGGACGTTCTCGACCGGATCGTAATGGCGGATCTCGCCGCCAGCACCGCGGACGACGAGGACGGAGATCTCGCGCTCGAAGGGCACGAAGGCCTCGAGGATGGCCGGCTGGTTGCCGATGGTGGCGAGCGCGCGGGCCGGATCGTCGCCGGCGCGAATGACGACCTGCCCCTTGCCGTCATAGCCGAAGCGCCGGGTCTTCAGGACGGCGGGCCGGCCGATCGTCTCGAGGGCGCGGACGAGATCGTCGACCGAATCGACGGCGACGAAGTCGGGGACGGCGAGCCCGCAGTCCCGCGCGAAGGTCTTCTCCGTGATCCGGTCCTGCGACACCGTCAGCGCGATGGGGCCGGGGCGCACCGGCAGCCGGCTCGCCAGGAAATCGGCGGCCCGGGCCGGCACATTCTCGAATTCGTAGGTGACGATGTCGACATCCTCGGCGAAACGGGCCAGGGCGCTCTCGTCGGAATAGTCGGCCTCCGTGATCCGCCGCACCACGTCGAAGGCCGGGCTCTCCGGCTCGGGGGCAAAGACCTGACAGCGCAGGCCGAGCCGCGCGCCCGCCAGCGCCAGCATGCGCCCGAGCTGGCCGCCACCGAGAATGCCGATGATCTGGTCGGGACCCACCGACCGGTCAGATGTCGTCACGGGGACGCTCCGCAATGGCCGCCGTCTGACGGGCGCGATAGGCGTCGAGCCGCTCGGCGAGGGCCGGATCGTTGAGGGCGAGGACCGCAGCCGCCAGCAGGCCGGCATTGATCGCTCCGGGCTTGCCAATGGCCAGCGTGCCGACCGGGATGCCGCCCGGCATCTGCACGATGGAATGGAGCGAATCGACACCGGACAGCGCCTTGCTCTCCACCGGCACGCCGAAGACTGGCAGTGGCGTCAGCGCCGCCGCCATGCCCGGCAAATGGGCCGCGCCGCCGGCTCCGGCGATGATGATCTTGAAACCATTGTCCCGCGCCGATCGGGCAAAATCATAGAGCCGGTCGGGAGTGCGGTGGGCAGAGACGATGAGAGATTCGTGTCCGATGCCCAGGCCGGTCAGGATCTCGGCCGCATGGCGCATGGTCGCCCAGTCCGACTGGGAGCCCATGATGATAGCGACGGGCTTATCCCCGCTCGCGGCCGTCTCCGGCATCGACGCCTCCCCCCGCTCGTCGAGGATCGACGGCATTCAGAAAGAAGCGGCGGAGAATAGGCAGAGGTTGTCCCGGTAGCAAGACGCAGCGTGGCCCTATCTTTGCGCCGGCGCAGCGGCCGGGCAGTAGCCGTTTCACGCGATGATATCGGGGGTCAGAAGGTCGTCGAGGAAGGCGATCCGGTCGCGCAGGATGAGCTTGCGCTTCTTCAGCCGCTGGATCTGTAGGCGGTCGGCGACCGGCATCCGCACCAGCGCATCGATGGCAACGTCGAGATCCCGGTGTTCCTGCCGCAGCCGTTCCAGCTCCAGCAGTGCCTCGCGCTCGTCGATGTCATTCGATGCCATTGCGTTACCAGAGGCTGTGCCGGATTTGAAAGGCAATCCGCGCCGCCTCCATTATGCGGTCGGCGCGGCACCTTGGGCAAGGCGCCGCTTGCCCAACCTTGAGGCCTGCGGCGGAGGGTCGCCGTAACATTCCGTGACTTTACTTTGCCGCATACAGGTCCACACTTGATTCCAGTCCGATGCGTTTCGGACCTTGTCCGAGGCCATCTGGACCCTTTGTTCAAAGGAGGACTTTGATGAGCTTGCAGTCGCACCTCGCGGAACTCGAAAAGCGTCATGAGGCACTCGATCGGCAGTTGAGCCAGATCGTCGCCCGCCCATCCTCGCAGGATGAAGAGATTGCGGAGCTGAAGCGGCGCAAGCTGCAGCTGAAGGACCAGATCGAGCGCCTGAGGGCGAACGGTTCCAGCCTCCACTAGGACCGGGGCGACCTGGCTCCGGACATCGCCGATCTGAAAGCATCAGACTGCCGTCGCCCTTCCGCGCGACGGCAGTTTTCGTTTCGGCCGGCAGGCGTCACGGCCACATGCGCCGGAAGACGCCGTCCTTGATGATGACCAGATGCATCAGCGCCGCACCGATATGGGCGAAGACCAGCAGGCTCATCACCAATGCGCCACCGAAATGGAACCGATAGATCACCGAACAGGTCGCCGGCTGGCCGGACAGGGGCAGCGTCACCGGGATTGTCCAGAAGAGATTGACGGGCCCGTAGCACATCGAGGTGGCGACCCAGCCGGTAAGCGGCACGAGAAATAGGAGCACATAGAGCAGGTGGTGGGTGGCCGCCGAGGCAATGCGCTGGAATTTCGTCAGCGTCGGCACCGCAGGCGGGGTTCCCTGCGTGACCTTCAGCGCCACGCGCGCCACTGCGAGCAGCAGAACGATCAGGCCGAATGACTTGTGCCATTCATAGAGGGCGTTCTTCACCGCCGGGTTGGCGCCTGGATTGGGCGGAAAGGGAATGCTGGTCATGTAGATGCCGACCGGCACCAGCCCGATGATCAGCGCCGCGGTCGCCCAGTGGATGATCCGATGCGGCGTCGAATAGGTTTCCGCCTGCGACATGGCTGCCATCCCTCCATTGCGTCCCGGTATCGATGATGGGCGGGGTCCGCTGCGGAATGCAAGGGGCGCCTCCGGCGGCCTTGCAAACGTGACCGGACGCCCCCGTCGTTGCGCGGCGATGACGGAGGCCGCGATTGATGCCACTGTGGGTGGTAACTCTTTTTTCGCCGCGCCTGATCCAAAACCGGTGCCGGAACCATACATGCAGTACAAGTCGCAGGCTGGACGTCCAGCCCGGCACCTGCCAGAGGCATGAAAGGCCTTTCTGACGATGGAAACTTCCGGAATTCTCGGCTCGAAGGCCGATATCGTCCGGGCCCAGGTCGAGCGGGCCATTTCTGAATTGCGGGCCGCGCGCCCGGTGCTGATCCATGGCGCTGGGCGAACCGTGCTCGCCTTCGGTGTCGATGGCATCGATCATGCGGCGGCTGGAGCGGCAGCCGCCCTCAGCCCGTCCATGGCACATCTTCTCCTGCCTGCCGCGCGGCTGCGGAGGCTTGGCCTCGAGCGGTCTGCGCCGGCCCGTGTGGCCCTGCCGCAGATCGATGCGGCCCGGATCGAATCCTTGGCTCTGACGATCGAGGCGCGTATCGACGCGCCGGTCTCGCCTGTCGACGACCTCGACGAGGCGGCGCTCGAACTGGCGCGCCTCGCGCTGATCGTGCCCGCGGTCGTCATGGTTCCGCTGGATGCAGGTAGCGATGCGGCGCTCCACGTCCTTGCGGTGGATGCGGCTGCCATCGGCGATTTCCGCAAGCTGGAGGCCCGCCTGATCCGCATCGTCGGCCGGGCGCCGGTTCCGCTGGAAGGCGCACCCGACACGGAATTCGTCGTCTTCCGCGGCGGCGAGGGTCTGCGTGACCAGGTCGCCATCGTCATCGGCAAGCCCAATCCGGCCCAACCCGTCCCCGTGCGCCTGCACTCGGCCTGCCTGACCGGCGACCTTTTCGGGTCACTGAAGTGCGATTGCGGCGACCAGCTGCGCGATACCGTGGAATGGATGGCGAAGAACAGCGGCGGCATCCTGCTTTATCTCGACCAGGAAGGCCGCGGTAACGGCATTGCCAACAAGATGCGGGCCTATCGGTTACAGTCGCTCGGCTGGGATACCTACGACGCCGACGAGGTCCTCGGCTTCGATCTCGACCAGCGCCGCTTCGATTTCGCTGCCGAGATGCTGAAGCAGCTCGGCATCACCTCGATCGACGTGATGACCAACAATCCCGTCAAGATCGCCGCCATGGCGGACGCCGGCATCGAGGTGCGTTCCGAGCGTCGTGTCATCGGCCGCGCCACCGACGAGAACGTGCGCTACCTGACGTCGAAGCGTGACCGCGCCGGCCATGCCATCGATGCCGATGCGCTTCTTGCGAGCCTCGCCGCCCGCAAGTAGGGGCTATGGCGGGGAGCGCCGGGCTGGGCTAAGACGGCGGCAGGTCGAACCCGGCGCCGCCCATGCAGTCTCAGAACCCCGTGCCGTTCCGCCTAGCCTTGGCGCTTGGGCTCTTCGCCGTCGGCTGGTTCATCCTCGCGGCGCCCTGGCTCCTCGGCCAGGTGACGATTCCCTGGGACGCCAAGGCCCACTGGTACCCGCACCTCGTCTTCGCCGCGCGGTCGCTCCACGCGGCCGCTTCGCCGGCGTGGACGCCGAATATCTTCGCGGGGTCGCCGGAAATCGCCGATCCGCAATCGGTGCTGTTCTCGGCACCGCTCCTGGCGCTCGCCGCGCTCACCGCGAAGCCCGGCCTGACCGCCATGGACTGGGCTGTCTTCGCCATGCTCTTCGCCGGCGGCACCGGTGTCCTTCTCCTGTTCCGGGACCGCGGCTGGCATTGGGGGGGAGGCCTCGTTGCGGCCCTCGCCTTCGCCTTTGGCGCGGCAGCAAGCTGGCGTATTCAGCACCTCTCGCAGGTCTTTTCCCTCTGCTGGTGGCCGATCGCGTGGTGGTGTCTCGCCCGCGCCCTCGACCGTCATTCCCTGTTCTACGGGATCGCGGCGGGGCTGGCGGCAGCACTGATGGTGCTGGGCCGCGACCAGGTGGCGCTGCTTTGCGCCTACCTGCTCGTTGCGACCGTTCTGGCCCACTGGGCCACAGCAGAAAGGCCCTGGGCGAAGGTCGGGGCAACGCTCGGGCCGCTCACGGCAGCGGCCTTGGCCGGCGCGATGGTGGTCACCGTTCCGGTCCTGATGTCGGCCTTTTGGGGGGCCGAATCCAACCGCATCGTCATCGACGAGACCGGAGCCGGCCGTGGCTCGCTCCATCCGGCCCATCTCCTTACCTGGATCGTCGGCAATCTCTATGGCGCCGCCGGCCCTCTCGCCGAGCACTGGGGTCCGCCGAGCCCCACCTGGGGCGAGACAGGCCTTTTCCTCGCCCGCAACATGGGCAATCTCTACGCTGGCGCCCTGCCCCTGCTCCTCGTCCTCGGCCTCCTGCGCAGCGGCGCCCTGCTCGACCGCGACATTCGCTTCGTAACTGTCGCACTCGTCGTCATGCTGCTCTATGCCCTCGGCTGGTACACGCCCGTCTTCAGCCTGTTCTGGCACCTGCCGGGCGTCGATCTCTTCCGCCGGCCGGCCGATGCGGCCTTCGTGATCGGCGGGCTCTTCGCCATTCTCGCCGGCTATGGCGCGCACCGTCTGCTGACGGGAACGCTGCGGACCGGCTGGCGCATCGAGGCGCTGGTCGCGGCCGCCTTGGTGACGCTGGGCAGCGCGCTGATCGTGTCGAAGGGAGCGCCCACCGCCGCCTGGACCAACCTCGCCATCGCCGCGGGATCGATCGCACTGTCGCTCTTGGTCCTAGGGCTCGGCCGGCGCCTGCCCGCCGCCGGGCTGGCGGTTCTCCTCGGGGCGGTGCTGGTGGCGGACCTGCGCCTCACCAATGGCCCGAGCGAATCCACCGCCCTGCCGCCCGCGAGCTATGCGGTGCTGGAGCCGGGCAGCACCGATCCCGCTCTCGCCCTCATCCGCTCCCTCACCGTTCGCGACGCGACGCGGCGCGACCGCGTCGAACTGATCGGCCTCGGTTACGAATGGCAAAACGCCGCCATGTCCCATGACTTCGAGGACGTGCTGGGCTTCAATCCGGTGCGCTCCGCCGCTTTCGCCAACCTCGTGGGGGCCGAGGACATCGCCGCCCTGCCGGGCCAGCGGCGATTTCCGCCCGCCTTCCCGTCCTACCGGTCGGAACTCGCCGACATTCTCGGGCTGCGCTTCGTCGTCACGCGTGTGCCACCCGGTGACATCGACCGGCGGCTCGCCGCCGATGCCTTGCCACTTGTCGGCGAGGCCGGAGGCATCCGCATCCATGAGAACACCCGCGCCCTGCCCCGCGTCTGGGTCGCGCCGGCGGCCATGGAGACACCGCCCGATCTCGCCGTGGCCGGCTTTCCCTCAGGTCTCGATCCGCGCCTGACGGTCCTGGTCGAGGGACCCGTACCGCCCGCGCGGCAACCCGGCGGCACGGCGCGCATCCTCGCCTATGGCAATACGGCCGTGACGGTCGAGACGACGACGGCCGACGGCGGCATCCTCGTCCTCGGCGATGCCTGGCACCCCTGGTGGAGCGCCCGGATCGACGGCCGCGACGTGCCGATCCGCCGTGCTTTCGGTGTCGTCCGCGCGGTGGAGGTGCCCGGTGGTACGGCGACCGTCACCTTCACCTTCGAGCCGCTGCGCGGCCTGTTGCGGCAGATCCAGGCCGGTTCTAGGCGGCCTTGAACGGCCTGATGGTGATGCCGGCTGCCTCCAGCGTGTCGCGGACGGTACGTGCCATGGCTACGGCCGCGGGATTGTCGCCATGGACGCAGATGGTGTCGATGGCGACCTTGAGCCGCTTGCCGGTGACCGTGACGACCTCCTGATCCTCGACCATGCGCAGGACGCGGGCGGCCGCCAGCGCCGCATCGTGGATGACGGCGCCCGCCACCTTGCGGCTCGTCAGGTTGCCGCTGTCGTCATAGGTGCGGTCGGCGAAGACCTCCCGTGCCATCGGCAGGCCGAGCTTCTCGGCGGCCCTCTCCGTCGACAGTCCCGGCATGACGACGAAGACGAACCTGGGATCGACGGCCTTGATGGCACGGCCGACGGCCATCGCCATGTCGTCATCGTCATTGCTCATATTGCCCAGGGCACCGTGGGTCTTCACATGGGTGACCTGATGGCCGGCCATAACGGCCAGCGCCTGCATGGCGCCGACCTGGTAGGCGATCTGCTTTTCCAGATCACCCATGCTGTCCCCGCGGATCACCCTGCGACCAAATCCCCAGAGGTCGCCAAAGCCGGGATGGGCGCCGATCGACACGCCCTTCGCCTTCGCGATCTCGGCGGTCCGATGCATGATGAGCGGGTCGCCGGCATGCCAGCCGCAGGCGACATTGGCCGACGACACGATCGAGAGCATCGCCTCGTCGTCGCCCATCTTCCAGGGACCGAAGCCCTCGCCCATGTCCGAATTGAGATCGACGGCAGCCATGACGGCCTCCTTCAGGCGGCGGTGACGAGCGGGGGTTCGGACGGCGGCGCATGGGCGTCGACCCAGCCGTCGACGAGATTGACGGAGAGGAGATGTTCAGTGTCGAAGCCGAGGCCGACGGGTTTAAGCCCGGCGCGGACGGCCGCCAGCATGGCCGCCTGCTCGCGCGCCGCGGCGATCGCGTCGGACAGCGACACGGCCACGAAGCGCATCTCGCTGCCGGGACGCTGCTGGACGAAACGCGGCAGATCGGCCGAGATGATGGTGGCGATCTTCGGATAGCCGCCCGTCGTCTGCCGGTCGGCGAGCAGCACGATCGGTTCGCCCGATCCTGGCACCTGGATCGAGCCGGTGACGATGCCGTCGGAGACGATGTTGAAGCCCTTGGCGTGCTCGATCACCGGACCGCTGAGCCGGTAGCCCATCCGGTCGGCCTCCGCCGAGACGCGATACGCCTCGCCGAGAAAGGTCGCGATCCCGGCGGCACTGAAATAGTCGTCCTGGGGCCCGAGAACGACGCGATAGGCGCCGGCGGAAACTTGCGGCGACACCGTCGCCGTCAGATCCGGGCCTTGAGGACTGCCGCCGACCGGCAGGACCTGTCCTGGCCGGACCGGCGCGCGACCGAGACCGCCCAGACCGCCGCGCAGGTGAAACGAGCGGCTGCCGAGATCTTTGGTCACGGCGAAGCCGCCGCAGA
Organism: Archangium gephyra; assembly: GCA_943368975.1. Lineage (GTDB taxonomy): Bacteria > Pseudomonadota > Alphaproteobacteria > Rhizobiales > Phreatobacteraceae > Phreatobacter. The sequence continues at coordinate 31,492 of CALRLZ020000004.1, read as the reverse complement.
CTGCGAGCACCATGAAGGTCCCCGCCTTGGCCGGTCCCACAGTGATGGACTGCCCGTCCCCGGCGGTGACACTCGTCAAAGGCGGCACTGCTTCGCCGTCAATCCTGACCTCGGCATAGGCGCCGGCCAGCGCAACGCGCACCGGGCCGCCCTCGACCACGAAAGTGCCGCCGAGCACGGTGAACTCGATGGCCGCAGCTTCCGGATCGTTGCCGACGAGCATGTTGGCCACCGTCAGCGCGATCTTGTCCATGGCCCCGGCAGGCCCGACGCCATAGCGCTGGTAGCCGAACCGCCCGGAATCCTGGATCGACGTACCGGCGCCGCAATCCTTGACCAGAAGCCGGATCATGACGTCACCAGTTCGGCAACGGGCTCGCCCGCGGCAGCCGCGGCGTCGAGTTCGTCCCAGGCTGCGGCAGTGATCGGCTTGAACACCACCTCGTCGCCCGCCCCCACCAGGAATACCGGATCGCGATCCGGCAGGAAGTTGCGCACCGGGGTCCGTCCGAGCAGATGCCAGCCCGACGGCGCCTCGACGGACGCGAACAGGGCCTGGACGCCGCCGATCGAGACCGTGCCGGCCGGCGTCTTGAGCCGCGGGCTGATCCGCCGCGGCAGTGCGATGGACGCATCGGCCCCCGACAGGTAGCAGAAGCCGGGCAGGAACCCGAGCATCGCGACCCGGTAGGTCCGGCTGGAATGCCGCCTGATGACCTCCTCGGGTGAGATGCCATGGGCCCGGGCGACGTCTTCCAGGTCGATTCCGAATTCACCGCCATAGACGACGGGAATGATCCAGCGCCGCGGCGGCGCGCCGCTCTGTTTCAGGGACGCGAGCAGGTCGTGCACCCGCGCCTCAAACGCAGGCATGTCAATGACCAGTGGATCGACCTGCACGAGAACCGAGCGGTAGGTCGGCAAGGTCTCGATGACCCCCGGGATCGCCGCGTCGGCCAGCGCGGCATCGAAGGCGAGACAGAGCGCGTTGAGCCCGTCGTCGATCTCGGTGCCGAACTCGACCGTGACGGCGGTATCGCCACACGGCAGGAAGCGCGGGGAATGGACGCCCATGGCTGGATTCCGGTCAGCCCGCCAGCAGGTTCGGCAGGAACATGACGATCTGCGGGAAAACCACCAGGGTCATCGTGAAGATCACCATGATGATCAGATAGGGCAGCGTCACCTTCGCCAGATAGGACAGGCTGTCGCCGGTTATGCCCTGGATGACGAAGAGATTGAAGCCGACCGGCGGGGTGATCTGTGCCATCTCGACGACCAGCACGATGAAGACGCCGAACCAGATCGGATCGAAACCCGCCATCTTGATGATCGGCAGGACGATCGGCAGCGTCATGACGATCATCGAGAAACCGTCGAGGAAGCAGCCGAGCACCAGGTAGAACACCACCAGCGCCAGCATGAGCTGGAAGGGAGACAGACCGAGACCCTGCACGAAGGCCGCGACCTTGGCGGGGATGCCGAGGAAGGCGGTGGCAGAGCCGAGGATCGATGCTCCCAGCAGGATCAGCGCGATCATCGAACAGGTCACCACCGAGCCGATAGCGATCTGGCGGGCAGCCTCCCAGGTCAGCGAGCGCTGGACCAGTGCCACCGCAGCGGCGCCGAGCACGCCGACGGCTGCGGCTTCGGACGGCGTGGCGATGCCGCCATACATGGAGCCCAGCACGCAGGCGATAAGGAACAGCGCTGGCGCCAGGTCCTTCAGCGAAGCGAAGCGCTCGCCCCATGACAGGTTGCGCAGGGCCCGCTCGCTCTCCGGTACGAGGTCCTTGCGGATCGTCGTATGGATCATCACCCAGCCCATGAAGCACCCGGCAAGGAGCAGGCCGGGAATGAGGCCCGCCGTGAACAGCTTGATGATCGAGACGTCGGCGAGGACGCCGTAGATGATGAGGATATTGGACGGCGGAATGAGGAAGCCGAGCGTGCCGGCGCCGGCGAGCGAGCCGATGGCGATGTCGCGCGAATAGCCGCGCTTCAGCAGTTCGGTCAGGGCGATGCGCCCGACGACCTGCGTCGTGGCCGCGGACGAGCCGGAAATCGCCGCGAAGATCGTGCAGCCGATGACGTTGACATGGATAAGGCGTCCCGGCAGCAGACCGGCCCAGGGCGCAAGGCCCGTGAACAAGGAGCGCGACAGGTTGGTCCGGAACAGCAGCTCGCCCATCAGGATGAAGAGCGGCAGCGCCAGCAGCTCCTGCGTCGTCAGGATGTTCCAGGCGTATTGCGGCACCAGACGGTGCAGCGGGATGTCACGGAAGATCGCCAAAAGGATCGTGCCTGTGACGCCGAGCGTGAGGCCGATCCACAGCCCGCCGGCGAGCAGGCCGAACAGGATGGCGAACATGAACAAGACTTCGACGGCCATGGGGGGCTCCGCTCGACGAGACGAGGATCAGGACGACGCGAAGGCCGCTATTCGACGGGGTTCGACGCCCGCATGGACGGATCTTCCAGCGGCAGATCCAGCGCGGCGCGGATGGTGCGCGCCAGGAACTGGAGGGCGAGCAGCGCCATGCCGATGGTCACCAGGGCCATAGGCGGCCACACGGTGGTTCCCGACGAGATCGACACCTGCCCGCGGGCGAAGGAATTCCAGGTGAAGATGATCATGGACACAGTCAGATAGCTGGTCGCCGCGAAGGCCAGAGCCGACGACAAGGTTTCCAGCACCTTCTTCAGGCGAGGTCCGGCACTGGCGAGGACCAGCGTCACCCGAATATGGCCGCCACCCCTGAGCGTCATGGCGGCACCGAAAGTGAAGGCCGCCGCCATGAGATAGGAGGAATACTCCCAGGCGTTGGGGACAACGCCGGGGCCGATGCCGAAGAAATTGGACGCCGCGCGAACGATCACTTCCGCCAGCATCAGGCAGGTCAGCGCGAGAAGGCAGAGCGCGCCGATCCAACCGTCGAGACGGCCGAGCCGGTCTATCCCGGAGAGGAACCACCGGATGCCCGATGGCGCCCCGGCATTGAGGTCGAGGTGGGGTGCCATCGGACGATCCGTTTCAGGAGCGCTTGACTTCGGCGAGATAGGCCTCGATCGGCCCCTTCGCCGCGGGAACACGCCGGATGTAATCCTGCACCATGGTGGCGGTGCGGCGGCGCATATCGGCCATCATCGGCGCCGGGATGTCGACGACCTCCATGCCGCCCTGCTTCAGGCGGGCGAGGCTGTCGGTGTCGGCCTTCACGGAGACCGCCCAGAATTCCGGCTCGAGCTTCTTGGCCACCGCCTCGATCGACGCGCGGTGGTTGGCCGGCAGCCGGTTCCAAGCGTCCATGTTGACGTTCACCATCTGGCATGACCAGACATGGTTCGTCGGATAGACATATTTCAGGAACTCCCAGAACTTGCCGTCGACGCCGGACACGGACGAGGTCGAAACGCCCTGGACCGCGCCGGAAGCGAGAGCCGGAATGGTCTCGCCCCACGGAATGACGACACCGGTCATGCCCAGCGCATTGACCATGTCCTGCGCGCCGCGATCGGGGCAGCGCACCTTCTGGCCGGCAAGGCCGGCGAGCGTATCGGCTTTCACCTTCAGGTGCAGGTACTGGGTCGGCCACGGAACCATGTAGAGGTTCTTCTGGTTGTTGTTCTGGACCACGCGCTCGAAGACCGGGCGGATGTGCTTGTGATAGATGCGCAACTCGTCCACCGAGCCGACCAGGAACGGAATGCCCTCGGCGCCAAGGATCGGCTCGTCGCCGATCTGCTGGATGTTGAGCACGTCGGCGATCGGCACCAGGCCGTCGCGCACGGCGCGCAGATGCTCCGGTCCCCTGAACCCGAGCTGGCCGCCGCTCTTCACTGTGATGTTCACCGCCCCGCCGGTCGCAGCCTTGACCTCGTCGGCAAACTTCTTGGCGTTGACGGTGTGGAAATTGCCGTCCGGCCAGACCGTCGAGAGGTCCCAGTTGGCGGCCTGGGCGCGGGCCACGGTCGGGGCCGCGAGCATGCTGGTACCGGCAAGGCCGGCCACGAATTGACGACGATCGAACATTGGCGGGACTCCTCGTTCCTGTCTCTGGATGTTCCGCCGTTGTCGGCGGCCGGGCTTGGCGCCCTTGTTAGGGATTGGACTGCTGTTCAGCCACGTTGACAAGGCCGAAATCTGCATTGCGCGAGCACCGGTCACGCGCAACGGAAACGCCTGCCATGCCGTCGCTGATCGACGATCATTGACGTGACGATCCCGCACACCGGCCTATGTGTCAACATGATGTTGACGTTTTGTCGTCGTTTTCTCTGTTTGATTTCGACTGGGACTCTTGCCAATGTGTCAGGCCGTGCTGATGCACAGTTTCGAGGTCAGTCGATGGCGCCTCCGTCCACCCTGGGTCCGATTGTGTCCTCCGCCCATCTCGCGTCAGGGGAACTGCCGGCGCTGTCCGAGTTCGAGTTCGGCATGATGATGGTCAGTCACGCCTTCCACCGCTGGACCGTGCGATGCGCGGCGGCCGGCGGTGCGCCGGGCCTGTCGGCGCTGGAAAACATGATCCTCCACACGGTCTATCACCGCGGCCGGCCGAAGCGCCTCGCCGACATCGCCCTGGTCCTCAATGTCGAGGACATGCATCTCGTCACCTATGCGGTGAAGAAGCTCGAAAAGGCCGGCCTCGTGAAGGGCGAGAAGATCGGCAAGGAAAAGGCGGTCTCGGTGACCAAGAAGGGATCCGACGCCGTCATGCGCTACCATGAGGTACGCGAGGCGCTGCTCATCCAGAGCGTCAAGGCCTTCGGCACCGATGCGGCCGTCCTCAGCCGCATCGCCACCGAGATGCGCGCCCTGTCCGGTCTCTACGATCAGGCCGCGCGGGCGGCCGCCAGCCTGTGAGGCCGACGACCATGGCCCTCAGCCGCCATAGGTCTTGGCGCCCAGGGGCGAAACCAGGCCCTCGCTGACGTCCTTGGCGAGCGCCGCGCGGTCGCGTTTGGCGGGATTGCCGATGCCGCCTCCGCCGGGCGTCATCACCACCAGCCGATCGTCCGGCGGGATGAGCTGGAAGCCCTTGCCCTTCAGCACCTTGCCCGACTTGAGCGAAACCGCCCCCGGAGCGCCGTCCTTGCCGCCGTCGCGCCCGCGCGGGGGGTGATCGATCCGGTCATAGGCGGCCAAGAGATCGAAGGGCTTGCCGATGCGGCTGCCGACCTCGATGACCTGGCCGAGTCCACCGCGCATGGTGCCAGCGCCGCCGGAATCCTCGCGGAACTCCTTGCGCCAGAAGATCAGCGGCGTGATGGATTCGGCGATCTCCACAGGCGTGCCCTTGACGCCGGAGGGATAGGCCGTCGCCGATAGACCGTCCTTCATCGGCCGCGCACCGGTGCCGCCATTCGACGTCACCGCCATCATGAACCCGTAATTGCCGAGCCCCGCCTCATCCGTCTGGCCGCGCACATTGAGGTTCCACAGGCAGGAGGTACCTTCGGCCGGTACCCGGTCCGGCACCGCCTGGCGCAGGGCTCCGAAGACCACGTCGGGCAGCATCTGGCCGATGATGTGGCGCGACGCCACAGGCTTTGGCTTCAGGGCATTGACGATGCAGTTCTCCGGCGCCGAGACGGTGAGCGGAGCCAGCGAACCCGCATTGTTCGGGATGTCCTTGCCGACGATGCAGGCGAGCCCGAACACCGTATAGGCCGTGGTATAGGCAAGCGGGACGTTGATGCCGCGCTTCGAGGCCTCCCCTGTGCCGGCATAATCGACGTGGATGCCCGTCTTGGTGACCGAAACGGTGCAGGCCAGGGTCACCGGCTCGTCATAGCCGTCCACCGTCATGGTGTTGCACCACTTGCCCTGCGGCAGGGCGGCGATGGCCTCCAGCACCGCCGCCTTCGACCGCGTCAGGATATGGTGTGACAGGACGTCGAGGTCCTTCAGGCCGAACTCCTCCATCATCTCGGAGAGACGCTCGCAACCGACGTCGTTACAGGCGGCGAGCGAATAGACATCACCCTCGGTATCGATCGGCAGGCGCGTGTTGGCACGGATCATCGCCATCAGCGTCTCGTTGAGTTGGCCGCGGTCGGCGAGCTTCAGAAGAGGGATGTAGAGCCCTTCCATGAAGACATCCGTGCCGTCGGGCCCGAAGCCGATGCCGCCGATATCCATGAGATGACTGGTGCAGGAGAACAGCCCCACCAGCTTGCCGCGATGGAAGGCCGGCGTCGTCAGCACGAAATCGTTGAGATGGCCGGTGCCCATCCAGGGATCGTTGGTGATGTAGATGTCGCCCGGCTTCATCGTCTCGACCGGAAAGACCCGGATGAAGTGCTTGACGCTCTCGGCCATGGAGTTGACGTGGCCGGGCGTGCCGGTCACCGCCTGGGCCAGCATGTTGCCCTCGCGGTCGAAGACGCCGGCGGAAAGATCGCCCGCCTCGCGCACGATGGGGGAAAAGGCGGTGCGCAGCAGCACCTGCGCCTGTTCCTCGACCACCGCGATGAGGCGGTTCCACATGACCTGCAATTCGATGTCGGAAAGCTTGCTCATGACGGTCACTTCCCCTTCTTCGCGGCAGGTTTCGCAGCCGAACTGGCGGTGGGCTTGGTCGCCTTGCGGGCGGTGAGGACGAGGCCGAGGCCGGCATCGATCTCAGCGTCGAAGGCCGCCGTCACATAGGTCGAGGTTCCGGCCTCGACGACGATGGCGGGACCCTCGATACGGGCCCCCGGCGCCATGGCGAGTCGATCATACATCGGCACCTTCACCGTCTTGCCGGCCTTGGCGTCGAAGACCTGTCTGAGCCCGATGGGTTTGGGCCCGCCCCTCGCCTTCGGCTTCCCGAGCAGCGCCGGGCGGGCCGTGTCGGTGGTGACCAGCAACGACCAGGACAGGATCTCGATCGCCGCGCCGGGAATGTGGCGGGCGAAAAGCTGGCGATAACCCGTCTCGAAAAGGTCGCGCATCTTCGCCATGTCCTTCTCGGCCAGGGCGCGGTTGGGAAGGGCGACGGCGATCTCATGCCCCTGCCCCGCATAGCGCATGAAGGCGGTACGGGTTTCGGTCAGCTTCCGCTTGCCGGCAGCGGCGCGGGCCAGGGCCGTCGCCTCCCCGCTCATGGCCGCGAGCAGCCGGTTGGCTTCCGCGAGGTCGAACTTGTCGAGCCGCATGAATTTCGAATGGACGAGTTCATAGGCCGCCGGTGCGCGCAGGAACCCGACCGCCGAACCGACGCCGGCATCGGCCGGCACCACGACACGCGCGATGCCCAGCTTCTCGGCGAGGCGGGCGGCATGCAGCGGCGCAGCGCCGCCGAAGGCCACCATCGTATGGTCCGAGACCACCACGCCGCGTTCCACCGCATGAACCCGCGCGGCATTGGCCATGTTCTCGTCGACGATCTCGGCGACCCCATGGGCTGCCATGGCGGTCGACAGCGACAGGGGCTTGCCGACACGGGCATCGAGCGCCGCATCGGCCTTGTCCGGATAGAGTGCAATGGCGCCGCCGGCGAAACGGGCCGGCTCGATCTTGCCGAGCGAGACGTCCGCATCGGTGACGGTCGGCAGGTCGCCGCCGCGGCCATAGCAGGCAGGGCCCGGCACCGAAGCGGCCGAATCCGGCCCGACGGTGATGCGTTTCAGCGTGTCGACGCGGGCGATGGAGCCCCCGCCGGCGCCGATCTCGACCATCTCGATCACCGGGATGCGGACGGGCAGCCCCGACCCTTTCATGAACCGCGACTGACGATCGACCTCGAAAGTCCGCGCCTTGTAAGGAGTCGCATCGTGGATCAGGCAGATCTTGGCAGTGGTCCCGCCCATGTCGAAGGACAGGACCTTGTCCTCGCCGCGCTCGGCCGCGATATAGGCGGCGAGGATGGCGCCGCCCGCCGGGCCGGACTCGACGAGACGGATCGGAAAGCGCGCTGCGGTCTCCAGTGTCGCCAGCGAACCGCCCGACGTCATCAGGTGGATCGGCTTGCCATAGCCCTCGTCGGCGAAACGCGCCTTCAGCCGGCCGAGATAACCGGCCATGAGTGGCTGCACATAGGCATTGGCAACGGCCGTCGAGCTGCGCTCGTATTCGCGCATCTCCGGACAGACTTCCGAGGACAGCGTCACCGCGATATCCGGCACTTCCCGCGCAAGGATCTCACGTACCCGCTCTTCATGGGCCGCATTGGCGTAGGAATGGATGAAGGCGACGGCGACGGCCTCGACCTTGGCGGCCCTGAGGGCCTTGGCGACCTTTTTCACCGCCGCCTCGTCAAGGTCGATCCAGACCTTGCCGGTCACGTCGATGCGCTCGGGGACGGTGAAGCGCAGTTCACGCGGCACCAGTTGGCGCGGTTTGTCGATGAAGATGTCGTACTGGTCGTAGCGGCCCTCGTCGGCAATCTCGATCACGTCGCGAAAGCCGTCGGTTGCGATCAGAGCGGTCTTGGCGCCTTTGCGCTCGATGACGGCATTGGTTGCCAGCGTCGTCCCATGAACGAAGACGTCGAGGGCCGCAAAACCGATCCCTGCCTCGCCGAGGACCAGCCGCGTCCCTTCCACCACCGCCTCTTCGGGCGCATGGGGCGTGGTCAGCACCTTGGTCGTGAAGCGGCGTTCGCCATGCTCGAGCACGATGTCGGTAAAGGTGCCGCCGATGTCGGTGGCAAGGCGGGTCGTTTCGGACGTCTTCATGCGCGACACTCGTTCGGACCGGGGCTTAGGGGACTGTGTCATGCGCTTCGCCACCAGGCCACAACGCACAAGGCAATCGCACAAAACTCCCGCAAAATGGCTGAAACCGGCTTGGGTGAGGACAATCGCGTGGCCCGGAAATCATGTCAACAATTCATCGACGATTTGTTATTGTTTCGTGACCTTGGCATCCTAGGATTGCCTCCCTTGTATCGGCTGGTCGTGCCGCATGGCGGCACGTCGGACTGTCCACAGAATTCCCAGCACTATCGCGTTGTGATGCCGGACAGCCTGTGAAATGAACCCGACTTTGGCGATGAATGTGGCAGGGACCACGAGCATGACATTGACGTTACGTAAGAAATTGAATTCGAAGACTGGCGCATTGTCGCTAGCGACCTTGGCCACAGGCCTCGCGCTCGCCCTGCCCGCAGCAGCGCAGCAGGCCAACCGGGAGTGGCGCGGTGCGGTCGACGGACTGACCGTCAATCTGTCCACTGGCCTGCTCAACGGCCATGGCCGCGAATATGTGCTGAACCCGGACGGCTCGTCCGTCAGCATGCTGCGCTGGAACATGCGCAACGTCATGATGTTCAACGCGGCCGTTGCCTATCGCCCGGCAGACTGGCTGAAGCTCGAAATGCGCGGCTCGACCAATTTCACGGGCATGTCGCACATGGACGATTACGACTGGAACATTCCGAGCTGCCCGCCCTCGCCCACCGGCACCTATTGCGAGTCGAACCATCCCGACACGGTCCTGCGCAATGCGCTCCAGTTCGACACCTTCGCCGCCGCCCGATTCCTGACGCTCGGCCCTGTCCAGGTCAGCGCAGTCGCAGGCTACAAGTTCGACTTCTACCGCTGGCAGGGCTCGGGCGGCACATCCAACTACGCCCCCTTCCCGCCCGGCAGCGGCATTTCCTACGATCAGACCTGGCGCGCACCCTATCTCGGCCTCGCCATCGAGGCAGAGCACGGCCGCTGGTCGCTGCGCGGCCGCCTGATTGCCTCGGTCTGGGCGCTCGGCACCGGCCGCGATCTTCATCACCTGCGCTCGATTCTGTTCACCGACCGCCTCGGTCCCAGCCAGATGATGGCGGCCGAGATCGGGCTCGGCTACCTGATCCGCCCCGGCATGACGCTCACCGCCGACTATCGCTACCAGGCCTGGCGGATCGCCCAAGGGCCGTCCGATGCGCAGACCCTCGGCGGCCCGCTGAGAACCTTCCCGGGTAAGAGCGCTGGCGGCAGCAACACCTCGCACATGGTCTCGCTTGGCCTGCGCATCCGTCCGGGCGAAGCCGCCCGAATGGCCGACGGTGGGCCGGTCGCGACGTCGGGGTCCCTGGCTGGCTTCCATGCCGGCGTCGACATCGGAGCGGCGTGGCAGAATGCCGGCTGGACGACCAATTCCATCGGCGGAACGCCGGGAAGGCTTTTTCCCGAAACGGCTGGAGCCCGCCTCGTCTCGGGCGCCCCGCGCGTCGGCTTCTTCGCGGGCTACGGCCGCCAGTTCGGCGCCTGGATCCTTGGCGCGGAAGCCGATCTCGGGCTGGCAAATGCCAACCGGTTCCGCGTCGGCGTACCCGGTGCACTCGACCCGACCGCCATTGTCTCGGCAACCGACGGTGTGCGCATGACCAGGCTCTGGGACGCCAGCCTGCGCGCCCGGTTCGGCTATGAGGTGCAGCCTGGTCTTGCGCTCTACGCCACGGGCGGCCTCGCCATGGCGGCAAGCCAGGTGCGCGTCGGCTGCAATAATGGCGCAAGCTGTGTCGGTGGCGTCAGCCTCGACCAGAGCGCGACGTCGACGCGCCTCGGCTGGACACTCGGCGCAGGTGCCGAAGCGGCCCTCGCCGGTCCCTGGTTCGCGCGGGCGGAATATCGCTATTCCGCCTATGGTGCGGTGAACCCGACGTTCTTCGCCAGCGTCCCGGCCGACGCGATCAGATCGACCGTGACATTGAACGACCATCGCGCAAGCATTGGGCTCGGCTATCGCTATTGATCAGCGCGCTGCCGGCCCCTGAACCGGCCCGCGGCGTCACCATAACCTGAGGGAAAACAGCATGCCCGCGATCGTCGAATGGGCCAAGCTGACCGCGCCCGAGCTCAACGCCTTGGCTGCCGCCGGGGCGACGGTGCTGCTGCCCGTCGCCTCCACCGAGCAGCATGGCCCGCATCTGGGCACCGGGGTGGACACCACCCTGTGCGGCACGGTCTGCCGGATCGCCGCGGAGAAGGCCATGGAGCGCCGGCCGACGGTGGTCGCGCCCACGCTCTGGGTGGGCATGGCCGAGCACCACATGGCCCATGGCGGCACCTTCACCCTGGACATTCCGACCTACCGGGCGGTGCTCGTCTGCCTGATCCGCTCCCTCGCGCGCCACGGCTTCAAGCGGGTGCTGATCGTCAACGGCCACGGCGGCAACATGACCGCCCTCAACGCCTTCCTGCCGGACCTCGAACGCGAGACCGGCCTGGTGGTCGCCGCGACGACCTATTTCGAGCTGGCGCAGCCGGCCTTCGCGCCGCTGCTCGAGGACCAGACGAGCGTGCTCCACGCCTGCGAGGCGGAGACTGCGATGATGATGGCCGTCGCTCCGGAGGCGGTCCGCGCCGACAAGCTCGCCGAGGCGGTCGGCCCGCATTTCGGCGACCCTCGTGCGGTCCTGGCACCGCCCGCGCAACGCTTCCGCTCCTTCGCCACGCTCACGCCGTCCGGCGTGCTCGGTGACGCGCGCAAGGCCACCCGCGCCAAGGGCGACAAGCTTCTCGCTGCCGCCACCGATGCCCTCGCGGACCTCATCGTCCGCGGCGAGCCGTGGGGATGAGGCGCTAGCGGATCTTCGCCAGCCACTTCTTGTCGAGCATCACGTGGATGCCCTTGTTGCCGTTGACGACCTGCGTCACCCGCACGTCGGCGACCAGCGACAGCAGCGCGAAGGCTTCGTCCCGATCAAGACCGGCCCGCGCCGTCACGAGATCGATCATCGAGCGCAGCGCGATCTGAACCGCAGCATCGAGATCGGGGTCGAAGGCCATGGTGAGGGCATGGGTTGGCGTTTCCGCCATCGGCCAGGTGAGGCTCATGTCGTCGCGCACGGTCAGTTTGAAGGTACCGATCAGGCCGGTCTCGATGGCCGTGATGCACACCTCGCCGTCGCCCTGCGCGCCATGGGCATCGCCGACGGAAAAGTTGGCACCGTCGACGAAGATCGGCAGGTAGAGCGTCGTACCGGCGACGAGTTCCTTGTTATCGAGATTGCCGCCGTTGCGGCGCGGCGGCAGCGTGTTGACCCGGCCCCATTCCGGCGGCGGCGCGACGGCCATGACACCGAAGAAAGGCCGGTCGAGGGGAATCTCGTGGCCCCAGGGCATCGTTGCGACCTTGCGAGACCGATCGATGCGCGAGTGGAACAGCCGCTTCGCCTTGATGTCGTCGGGCAGAGCCCCGACCAGCGGCGCGACGAAGGTGTAGCCCCAGTCATAGTGCAGATCGATCGCTGTGATGTCGACCTGCAGGACCTGTCCGGCCTTGGCCCCCGCGACCGCCACCGGCCCCGTGCAGATATGGCCGGGCAGAGTTGGACCGCCGAAACGCTGGTGAATCGCAGAGAGCGCCGGCGGAATACCCCAGTCAGCCGGAGGCAAGACGTCGGGACCGCCGGAAACGGTCGACAGGGTGATCGTCTCCCCCGAGCGGATCGTGATGCGTGGGCTCAATGTCGCATCGAAATAGCCCCAGTGGGCAGTATCGGCGCCAGCGTCGAGGCGATGGGTCATGGGCGATGGATCCTCGGGAAGACCGAACGAGTGTAAACGGTCCACTCCGGCTGCCTAGCCCGCGCTACTGCACTGCAGCGCCGCATCGGAGCCACCGGTGTTACGGCGCTGACGACACTCGCGCGCGGAGAACTGCCGCCCCCCCGCACGACCCGACCGAGATTCTCGGCTCGTGAGCCCCGACCAGACCAGCCAAAACATTACGCATAATGTCTAGATTAACCACTTTTTATTGCTGTGAATCTATCGTTCTCGCCACGGTGGGGAGATCGACGTGATGCTGACACTTCGCAATTGGTCCATCGGGCGACGCATCACATTGGCGCTCGCCATCCCCATGCTCTCCACCATTGGCTTTGGCGGGTTCATCGTAGCCGAGGATTGGCGCGCGCTGGACAGTGCCCGCAACATGTCCGTGGTTGCGGCGACGGGACCGCATTTTGGCGCTTTCATCCATGAACTGCAGATCGAACGCGGACTGACCAACACGGTGATGCGCAATCCGCAGAACACCGCGGCAGCCCAGTCGCGCAACAACCAATTGTCGAAAGTCGACATGGCACTGACAGGACTGCGCAGTGCGGTCCTGTCGAGCGTGGCAGAGGCCGGTTCTGCGGCCGAGGCCGCACGTCAGGCTCTGGCCACGACCGACGACATCGCGTCGCTGCGCCAGCTCGTCACGGCCCGGTCGATCGAGCCCGCTGCCGCGGTCGCGCGCTACACCGCCATCATTGAGGCTGCCATGGCGCCGGTGGAGGCGCTGGCCCGCCACAGCCAGGTGGGCCAGACCGCACGCGCCGTGATTGTTTATTCGAGCTTGCTGCGCGCCAAGGAGGCGGCAGGCCTCGAGCGTGCCACCGGAGCTGGCGCCTTCTCACCGGCGGGGTTCAACAAGGAGGCCTTGCCTCGCTTCATCGCTCTCGGTGCGACGCAAGACAGTTTCCTGGCGGTGGCCCGGCGTTACGGGACCACGGCGCAGTCGGGGCTGATCGAGGCCCTGGCTGTCTCTCCGGCAAAGGAAGCCGTGAGCCGGTTGCGGCCCATGGCGGCGGCGGCAGCCCTGAACGGTGCCGCGGGTGTTGAAGCGCTGGAATGGTTCCGCATTTCGACCGCCTATATCGATGCGATGAAAGGGCTGGAAGAGCAGTTCGCGACCAACCTCATCGCCGCAGTCGCAGCGTCTGCCAGTGACGCGCGCAGTCGCTTGCTCACCGCCGTCGGCCTCGTCCTGGCGGTCAGCCTACTGGCAGGTCTTGCGGCCTTCGCAGCCGCCCGCTCGATCACCCGTCCGCTCCGCAGCTTGACCAGCCACATGACCAAGCTGGCTCGGGGCGATACGACGGAAGAGCTGCCCACCGCTGACGGCACCAATGAGATTGGGGCCATGACCCGGGCCGTCGCGGTGTTTCGCGACAATGCTCTGGCCCGCGCCAGCCTGGAGGAAGAAGCCGAGCTGGAGCGCCAGCGCGAACTGCAGCGCCAGTCAGTTCTGGTCGGTCTGATCAGCCAGTTCCGGACCTCGATCGCCGACGTGGTCGCCACCGTCGAGAAGGAGACGGGGAACATGCGCGGCACCGCGACAACCCTGACCACCGTGGCCGGTCAGGCCTCCGACCGGGCACGCTCCGCCCGAGATGCATCGACCCAATCCTCGGTCAACATCCAGTCCGTCTCGGCAGCGGCTGAGGAATTGATCACCTCGATCACCGAGATCTCGACCCAGATCCACTCCACCACTGCGTGCCTATCCCGCGCGACCGAGGTCTCGCGCAGTACCGACCGTGACGTCTCCGGGCTTTCGGAGCTCGCCCAGAAAATCGGCGCCATCATCGACATCATTCGCAGCATTGCCGAACAGACCAACCTGCTGGCGCTGAATGCCACGATCGAAGCCGCCCGGGCCGGCGAGGCCGGACGGGGCTTCGCCATCGTGGCCGCCGAGGTCAAGACGCTGGCGGGCCAGACCGCCAAGGCCACCGATGAGATCGCCGGCCAGGTCAGCGCCATCCAGTCGGCGACACGCAACGCTGTGGCCGCCATACGGGCCATCGGCACCACGGTTGAGGAAATCGACGGGCTGACCGGGTCTATTGCGGCGGCGGTGGAGGAGCAGAGTGCGGCAACGCAGGAAATTGCAACTGCCATCGCCCGTGCCTCGGAAGGCTCGACCATTGCGTCCGGAAACGTCGTCGAGGTCGCTGGCGCCATTCAGGAGACGAGTGGGGAGGCCGGTCGTGTATCGACCGCCAGCCAGCTCCTGTCGGAAGCGGCGCATGCTCTCGCGGCGACCGTCGACACGTTCCTGACTGAGGTGGTTCAGGACGTGAAGGAGCGCCGCTCGGCCCTGCGCCGTCGCGGAACCAAGGGCGATGTGACGCTGCGCGACGGCAGCCGTCACATGGTTGCCATCGGCAACATCTCCGAAACAGGCGCGATGATCACCGGCATACCCGGCGTCGAACCCGGTTATCCCTTGACGCTGATCCTGGCTGACGGGACCGAGGTTCCCGCCAAGGCGGTCTGGGCGAATGACGGCAGGACTGGCATCCAGTTCGACGTGGCCCTGAGCAGGATCGAGGAACCCCGGCGCGCGGCCTGATCCTAGGCGCCCGGATCCGGCATCCTCGCGGCCGACGGAGCTGCTCATCGGCAGGCCTCGTCAGAGGTCTGTGTGAATGGCGCAAGCTTTCACCGGCGCCGGACGCCTCCAAGCCGGCGTGAGCCCGACCGCGCCGCCCACGGTCACCCCCATTGAAGCGCAGCTGGCCTCTGCCGGATGGCCGTTCGCATCCGCGCAAGACTCCTGTAAGGAGGAGGCGATGCTGATCACGTCCTCTTCCGAACTGGCCGCCATTTGCGCGCGCCTCGCCAAGCACCCTTTCGTCACGGTCGATACGGAGTTCCTCCGGGAAACGACCTTCTGGCCGAAGCTCTGCGTCATCCAGCTGGCCGGCCCCGACGAGGCCGTGGCCATCGATGCGCTCGCGCCCGGCATGGACCTGTCGCCCTTCTTCGACCTGATGGTCGATCCAGCCGTGGTGAAGGTCTTCCATGCGGCGAGGCAGGACGTGGAAATCGTTTGGCACCTGTCAGAACGGATTCCCGAGCCGCTCTTCGACAGCCAGGTCGCCGCCATGGTCCTCGGCTATGGCGATTCCATTTCCTACGATCAACTGGTCCAGCGCACCAACGGCACGCAGCTCGACAAGACCAGCCGCTTCACCGATTGGTCGAAGCGTCCCTTGAGCAATGCCCAGATCGACTATGCGATCGCCGACGTGACCCATCTTCGGGATATCTATGTCAAGCTCACCGGGGAGCTTGAGAAGCGCGGCCGCACCGACTGGGTCGCCGAGGAGATGCGGGTCCTCACCTCCCCCGACACCTATCGCCAGGAACCCGAACGGGCCTGGGAACGGTTCCGCAGCCGTGTGCGCAAGCCGCGCGAACTCGCTGTCCTCATGGAGGTCGCCGCCTGGCGCGAGCGCGAGGCTCAGGCGCGCGACGTGCCACGCTCCCGCGTCCTGAAGGACGACAGCCTGTTCGACATCGCCCTCACCGGCCCCAAGACTGTCGAGGCGCTGGGGGCCATGCGCTCGATCCCCAAGGGGTGGGAGCGGTCCCGCGACGGCATGGCCGTCGTCGAGGCGGTGCAGGCGGGCCTCGCCCGCGATCCGCGCGAACTGCCCCCCATCGACAAGCACCGCCCGCAGAGCCAGTCGCAGTCGGCAACCGTCGAACTGCTGAAGGTCCTGTTGAAGATGGTGGCTGAGAAACACCACGTTGCCGCCAAGGTGGTCGCGACCTCCGACGATCTCGACCGCATCGCCGAGAACGACGAGGCCGATATCGGCGCCCTCAAGGGCTGGCGACGTGAACTCTTCGGCGAGAAGGCTCTTGCTCTCAAGCATGGCAAGCTGGCCCTCGCCATCGAAAGGGGCCGCGTGACGGCCGTGGATCGCGTTCCGGCTGTCATCATCGCCGAGGACTGAAGGAGCTGCGCATGAGCAGGACCGACCCGGCGCTCGTCAGGGCCCATGACCTGCTCGAGCGCTTCGTCCTCTTCGACGGCCACAACGACCTGCCCTACACCATCCGCCGTGCTGCCGACGGCGACGTCGCAGCCTATGGCCTCGATCGCGTCCACCAGGAGAGCGACACCGACATCCCGCGCCTGCGCGAGGGCAAGGTTGGCGCCCAGGTCTTCGCCGCCTTCGTACCGACATCGGTACCCAATCCCGGCCGCTTCACGCTCGAGCAGATCGCCATCGGCCTCGACATCGAGACGCTGCATGCCGGCGTCTTCCACCCGGCCCGCCGCGCCGCCGACATTGCTGCGGCACGGCGGGCCGGCAAGATCGCCTCCGTCATCTCGGTCGAGAGCGCCGTCGGTCTCGGCGGCTCGCTCTCGCCGCTCCGGGTCTGGCATGCGGCAGGGGTGCGCATCCTCACCCTCTGCCACAACGAGACGCTGGACTGGATCGATTCGGCCACCGACGCGCCCCGTCATGGCGGGCTGACGGATTTCGGCCGGTCACTGGTGGCCGAGTGCAACCGCATCGGCATGATGGTCGACCTCGCCCACGCCTCGCCGAAAGCCCAGCATGACGTGCTCGACGTCGCCGCGGCACCGTTGTTGTGGTCGCATTCCAACGCGACGGCGCTCTGCCCCCATCCGCGCAACGTGCCGGACGACGTGCTCGACCGGGTCAAGGCCAATGGCGGGGTCGTCATGGCCACCTTCGTGCCGAACTTCATCTCGCGTAAGAGTCACGACTGGATGGCGCCGCTGCAGGTCCACGGCAAGACACCGCCGGGTCACGACATCGACGCCGCGGTGACGCGCCGTGCGGCGGAGGCCGGCCCCTGGCCGCGCGGCTCCATCGCTGAGCTCTGCGACCACATCGAGTACATTGTCGGCCGCACCGGCCTCGCCTATGTCGGCATCGGCTCGGACTTCTTTGGCGGTCCGAACCCACCGGACCTCGCTGATGCCTCCCGCTTTCCTCATCTGGTCGCCGAGCTCGTCCGGCGCGGCTGGTCGGACGCGGCCCTGAAGGGGATCCTCTCCGGAAATGCGCTCAGGGTCTGGCGGACCGTCGAAAAGGTCTCGGTCCGGCTGAAGGCGGAACGCCCGCCAGGGATCGCCCGGGTCGCGGCCGAGTCCCTCGTCACCCCCAGACGCAAGAAGCCGGCGACCTGAGCCGCCGGCTTCGGTGCGAAGGCGCGATCGGCGGCGTCAGTGCGCCATCAGCACCGGAACCGGCGAATACTGCAGCAGTGTCGTCGTCGTGCCGCCGAGCACCATCTGGCGCAGGCGGGAATGGGCATAGGCGCCCATGACGATCATCTGCGCGCGGTTGTTCTGCGCGTGCTCGACGATCGTCTTGCCGACATTCCGGCTGTAGGGAAGGTTCGTCACCGTCACCTTGACACCGTGATGGGCGAGCATCGGGGCGAGATCGGCGCCTGCGACCAACTCGTCGGCATGGCGATCGCCAAGCACCGAGACGATCTCGACATGACCTGCCTTGTCGATGAAGTCCGAGGCCGAGCCGATGGCGCGGGCGGCGACGGCAGAGCCGTCCCAGGCGACGACGATGGAATTCGACGCGCGGGCGGCGTCAAACCCGTCCGGAGCGAGGATCGTGGGGCGCCCCGTCGAGAGCAGCAGCGTTTCCGCCAGTTCGGTTGCCCAGACGTCGTCCGGCCGCGGCCGGCCGCAGACGCAGAAATCATGCAGGCGGCCGCGCTTGCCGATCCGTCCGAACAGCGGGTCTATGGCATCCGTCACCACCTCCACGGTGGAGGCAACCCCGGCCGTCTGGGTGGCATAGCGGATGGCGTTGCAGAGTTCGTCCGCCTTGTCGGTACGCGTGTCGTTCTCGTCGGCGACGATCGCCTGGACCTCCGCAACCCCGGAGTAAACGACGACCGGAACCTTGATGGCACCGACCACCACCGACAGATGGGCGCCATGGGCGGCAGCCAGCGATACGGCGTACTCGATCGCCCCCTGCGGCTTTGCGCCGTCACCGGCAATGAGAGCGAGCAGGATCGACTTGATGGACATGGGGGGCCTCCTTCTTCACGAGCGAACGCGCAGAAAGGTCGCGCGTTCCGGGTGACGCGTCCTTGATGGAGATCAGACCGCCCGACCTTAGCCGATCAGAGTGGAATGTTGTCGTGCTTCTTCCATGGCACGTCTGCCGATTTGTTCCGCAGCAGGGACAGGGCCCGGGCGACCCGGCGACGGGTCGAGTGCGGCATGATCACCTCGTCGATATAGCCGCGCTCGGCGGCGATGAAGGGTGACAGGAACCGCTCCTCGTATTCCTTCGTCCGGGCGGCGATCTTCTCCGCATCCTTCATGTCGGCCCGGAAGATGATCTCCACCGCGCCTTTGGCGCCCATCACGGCAATCTGCGCCGTCGGCCAGGCATAGTTGATGTCGCCACCGATATGCTTGGACGCCATGACGTCATAGGCGCCGCCGAAGGCCTTGCGGGTGATCACGGTGACCAGTGGCACGGTGCACTGCGTGAAGGCGAAGAGCAGCTTGGCGCCGTGCTTGATCAGGCCGCCATATTCCTGAGACGTGCCGGGCAGGAAGCCGGGAACGTCGACGAAAGTAACGATCGGGATCGAGAAGGCATCGCAGAAACGCACGAAACGCGCCGCCTTGCGGCTGGCATCGGAATCGAGAACGCCTGCGAGAACCATCGGCTGGTTGGCGACGATGCCGACGGACCGGCCCTCGAACCTGGCGAAGCCGGTGATGATGTTAGGGGCAAACTTGGCCTGGATTTCGAAGAAGTCGCCCTCGTCGACCGTCTTCAGGATCAACTCCTTCATGTCGTAGGGCTTGTTCGGATTATCCGGGACCAGCGTGTCGAGAGACATGTCGATCCGGTCCGGCTGATCGAAGGACGGGATCTCCGGCACGCCCTCCATGTTGTTGGAGGGCAGGAAATCGATGAGCCGCCGCATCTGCAGCAGCAGTTCCAGGTCATTCTCGTAGGCGCCGTCGGCGACCGACGACTTCACCGCGTGGACCGAGGCACCGCCGAGTTCCTCTGACGTGACGACCTCGTTGGTGACCGTCTTCACCACGTCGGGGCCGGTCACGAACATGTAGCTCGTGTCCTTCACCATGAAGATGAAATCGGTCATGGCGGGCGAGTAGACGTCGCCGCCGGCGCAGGGACCCATGATCAGCGAAATCTGCGGGATGACCCCGGATGAGATCACATTTCGCTTGAAGACTTCCCCATAACCACCAAGCGCATCGACACCTTCCTGAATTCGTGCACCACCGGCGTCAAACAGGCCGATGATCGGTGCGCGGGCCTTCAGGGCCATATCCTGGATCTTCGTCATCTTGGCGGCATGGGCGCCGGACAGCGAACCGCCGAAAACCGTGAAGTCCTTGGAAAAGATGAAGACGGTGCGGCCGTTGACGGTGCCCCAGCCGGTGACGACGCCGTCGCCGGGAATATGGGACTTCTCCATGCCGAAATCCGCGCAGCGATGCTGCACGAACATGTCGAACTCCTCGAAGGAACCCTTGTCGACGAGGAGTTCGATACGCTCGCGCGCCGTCAGCTTGCCGCGCGCATGCTGGGCATCGATGCGCTTCTGGCCACCGCCGAGGCGGGCCTCGGCACGACGGTCTTCCAGCCTTTCAAGAACGTCCTTCATCGCAGCGCCGGGGATCGTGCCCCGCCCCTCATCGGTATCGAGCCAAGCAGGTCGGATAGCACGCAAGCTCCGCGCCAACCAATGAGACTGTCGGGGGATGGGATGGAACCGGTGGACTGGTCCGCCGCGCTGCTCCGCAGCCTAACGGGTCAGTGAGCGGCAAGGACGGTTGCTGCCGCATCGAATTCGCGGCGACGCGCGACACGCCGTTCGGCAGCCTCGGCATCCTCACCCCACTGGGATGTTTGAAAATCCTCGTCGACATGGGCGGCCGCCCACACCGCCTCGCCGTCGAGCCGCCCGCACAGCAGGGCGAGTGCCAGCAGCGCCGACCCGGTCAGCGTCGTCACCACATGGGTTGCGCCGATGCGCCAACCGTCACCCTCCGGGAGCACCGCCGCCAGGGCCTCCAGCGCGGCGGGAGGCTGGGTGACGAAGACGACGCCCTGCGACAGGATCAGCCGGGCACCGAGATCGTCGCGGGCCCAGGAAAGGACCGGGTCCCAGGCGGCCGCCTGCCGGGCGACGAGGCTCGCCGGCCCGTCGGCGCGATAGCAGAGGAGATCGGATGAGGCATAGCGCACGATCTCTGCCGCGACCGGCGCAGGATCGGGCAGGACACCGTCGATGATGGAATTGGCGATCCGCGTGATCGGCATCTTCAAAGGCTCGATGTATTCGCCGAGGGCCGCCCATTCCGCTGCGACCGACGTCGCCAGCCTCTCCGTCGGAAAGGCCAGCGGATGGCGCCCCGGCGTCTTGGCGGGACGTCCGTCGAGAAGAAGGCGCCAGCCCGCTTCGGACGGGCCGGCACTCGCCTCCTGGTAGAAGCGCTTGGGATAGGTCGGCTTCATGGCGAGGCGCGCCGAGGCCACGGGATCATAGGCGGCGGGGTCGAGCCCCCGGGCGAACCAGTCGTCGAACACGCTCTTGCTCATGGGCGCCATTTAGAGGCTCGGCGGCGTGATTTCAAACGCGCTCAGGCGACGAAGCGAAGGAACACCTCGCGGGCGTCGGGCATCGGAAGGCCACGCGGCTCGAACACGTGGCGCGAGAGGAAATGCCCGGTGAGACGGAAGCCCGCGCGCACATCGTCCGGGGCGATCGCCGCCGCTCCGCGGAGGAAGGCAGGCAGGGAGAGCAGACGGTCGTGCCAGGGCTCGCCGGCGGCACGGGACACGGCCCGCCCGGTCTTCGGCGAGACATAGACGAGGTCTTCCGTCGATCCCGTCGCCGCACATTCCGACAGATCGACGCCGAACCCGAGGAGCCGCAGCACTTCCAGCTCGAAACGCACCATCAGCGGCGCGGCAATGGCGACGTCGGGAAGCGTGTCGGCAATCAGTTCAACCGCTGCATAGATGCCCTCGTGCGCCTCGCGTTCCGGCATCAGCCGCGCCATGGCGGCGAGCAGGGTGATGCCTGCGATGCCCTCGCGCGCCTCCATCAGGCGCGCCGCGCGCGAGACCTTGGCCTCGATCGCATAGGTGCCGAGATGCTCGTCGAGCCGCGCCGACCAGGCCGCATGGACGGTATTGCCGGGCTGGATCACCGGCTGCTGGCGACGCGACCGACCACCGCGCACCAGGCCGAGATGGCGGCCGTGGCTGCGGGTGAACAATTCGAGGATCACGCTCGATTCCCCGTAGGATCGGGCGCCCAGGACGATCCCCTCGTCGATCCAGTGCATGGATCAGAAGTCGGAGAGCTTCAGGTCCGGCGAATAGGCCACGTCCTCGATTTCCTTGACGATCGCCTGGCCGCAGATCACGCGCCCCTTGGCCGCATCAAAGGTGAGGGTCGGCGGGCCATAGAGCTGCCAGCCCTTGTTGATCGCCTCGCTGACGCGATGGCAGAAGGCCGAATCGTCGGGACCGGTCAGATAGCGGTAGAGCGTGGTCGCGCTCTTCGGTTTGACGGACAGCATGGCTCACCTGCCTTTCGGATATTCCAGACCCATGCGCTCGTAGCGCTCGGGATCGTCGCCCCAGTTCTCGCGCACCTTCACGAAAAGGAACAGGTGCACCTTGGTCTCGAACAGCTTCGAGAGTTCCTCGCGCGCCGAAGTCGAGATCAGCTTGATGGTATCGCCGCGCTTGCCGAGCATGATCTTGCGTTGCCCTTCGCGCACCACATAGATCGTCTGCTCGATCCGGATCGAGCCGTCCTTGCGCTCCTCGTAGCTCTCCGTCTCGACGGTGGCGTCATAGGGCAATTCGTCGTGGAGGCGGTGATAGAGCTTCTCGCGGGTGATCTCGGCAGCCAGCATCCGGGCGGGCACGTCGGAAATCTCATCCTCCGGATAGTGCCAGGGCCCGGCGGGAACGACGGCCGCGAGGTGACGCTTCAGGTCCATGACGCCCGAGCCGGTGGTCGAGGAGATCATGAAAGTCTGGTCGAAGGTCGCCCGTTCATTGATGGCAGTGGCGAGGTCGAGGAGTTTCGGCCGCTCGACGAGATCAACCTTGTTCAGCACCAGGTCCTTCGGCTGGCGGATGTCGCCGATCTTGTCGAGGATGGCATCGACAGGTTCGTCGACGCCCTTCTTGGCATCGACCAGGACGAGCACGCGATCGGCATCTGCGGCGCCTCCCCAGGCTGCCGAGACCATGGCGCGGTCAAGACGGCGCTTGGGCGAGAAGAGGCCCGGCGTATCGACCAGGATGACCTGCGAGGCTCCTTCCATGGCGATGCCGCGGACGAGGGCGCGGGTCGTCTGCACCTTGTGCGAGACGATCGTGACCTTGGCGCCGACGAGCGCGTTGACCAGCGTCGACTTGCCGGCATTCGGGGCCCCGATGATGGCGACGAAGCCGCAACGGGTGGCGTCTTGGCTCATGATGCGTTTCCAGGTTGCGGCGTGGCCGACCAGACGCCCTCGCGCACCAGGACGGACGTTGCGGCGGCGATCTCCGCCTGGCGTTTGGCGGCGCCCTCGCCGATGCCGTCGGCGAGGCCGGGGATGATCACGGCCATGGTGAAGACCGGCGCGTGGTCGGGACCGGCGCGGGCCACGACCTTGTAGACCGGCGTGGCGAGCCCCCTTCCCTGCGCCCATTCCTGCAGGGCACTCTTGGCATCGCGCAGCGGCGGGGAATTGGCGACGAGGCGCTCGCGCCAGTTGCGGATGACGAAAGCCTCCGCGGCTGCCCATCCCGCGTCCAGGTGGATGGCACCGATTACCGCCTCGCAGAGGTCGGCGAGGACGCCGGGGCGACGGCCGACCGCTGTCTGGCTCTCCGTCGGTCCGACATGGACACCGTCGCCGAGACCGAGCGCGACGGCGATCTCCGCGCAGGTCTCGGCCCTGACGAGATCGGAGAGACGCCGCGACAGGGTACCCTCGTCATCCTCCGGCAGAGCCTTGAACAGCATGGCCGCCACGGCGAGGCCGAGAACCCGGTCACCGAGAAATTCCAGTCGCTGGTAGGATCCCGAGCGCTTCTCGATGCCCGAGACGGCGCTCGGATGGGTCAGCGCCCGCGCGAGCAGCCCCTTGTCGGTAAAGACATGACCGATCCGCGCCTCGATCTCCTCGAGGCTGGCGCGCTGGCCCTTGGCTTTGCGACCCGGCGCCACGGCCTCCGTCACCTCACGAGATTTCCGAACCGTGTCCAGCGGATCGACCAGGGCCAGCGCCAGAACGCCCAGGCGCGCTCACCCTCCTCCAGGGAGAAGAACAGGATCTGGGCCCGGCCAATCAGATGGTCGAGCGGGATCGGTCCGACCTGGCTCAGCACGCGGCTGTCGGTCGAGTTGTCACGGTTGTCGCCCATGACGAAGACGTGGCCCTGCGGAACCTCGTAGACCGGCGTGTTGTCGTAGAAACCGTTCTCGTAGAGGTCGAGCGTCGTGTAGGCGACACCGTTCGGCAGCGTCTCGCGATAGCGGCGGGTGCGCACCTGACGGCCGTCCTCGTTGTCCATGAAGTCATCGATCCGCTCACGCTGGACCGCGGTCCCGTTGATGTGGACCTGGCCGGCGATCATCTGGATCCTGTCACCCGGAAGGCCGATCACACGCTTGATATAGTCGACGTCGGGCTCGCGCGGCAGGCGGAACACGACCACGTCGCCACGGGTGGGGACGGACCCCATGATCCGCCCTTCGAACAGGTTGGGCGAGAACGGGAACGAATATTTCGAATAGCCGTAGGAGAATTTCGAGACGAAGAGATAGTCGCCGACCAGCAGCGTGTCCTTCATCGATCCCGACGGGATATTGAACGGCTGGAACAGAAACGTGCGGATCACGAAGGCGATCAGCAGCGCGTGGATCACCACGCGGACGGTTTCGCCCAGTCCGCTCTTGTTGTCATCGGCCACGCGCGTCGAACCTCATGTCGAATGAGCCCGCCCTATAGCCCGCGCGTGGCCCTGCGCGCAACGACGTCCGTTGCCGTCGGAACGCCTTTCAGAACTGCACTTCCTGCCGGTTGCGGATCGAACGGCCCGTCGTATCGCGCAATTCCGGAGCAATGACCGGCGCCGGCGTCCCGGGACCAACCGGATCGCGGGGAACGGAGGCGCGGCGCACCGGCTCCCTGTTACGGTCGATCGTGGTCGGGATCGCGCCGGCAGCCTGACCGCTCATGATCGTGCCACCGAGTGCGTTGCCCCCGGTCGGCGCACCCGACGACACCCGTGAGACATTGCTGAGCGAGGTGCTTTCGCGCGCTCCGGGAGCGGTGCGCATCCCGTCGACCTCCAGCCGCGATGGTGCCGCGACCGCACTGCGGTTGGAGAGCGGCACGGTCGATGACGGGGACAACGCGACCGCAGTTGAAGCCTGGCCTGCCGGCGCGGGCGACGGAAGCGCCGATGTCTCGACACGTCCGACGGGAACCGGCTGGACAGCGGCGACGGGCGTCTCGCGCGCGGTCATGCATCCGGCAAGAAGTGCTGCGAAGGCAACAGGGGTAAAGTGCTTGATCATGAAGGGGTCCGTTCCGCCCGCCGGCACTGCATGGGGCATCATTTCGTCGGGCGACTGCCAGTCCAGGGCGCCGACCGCCGGCATCGCCGCAACCTCGTTGGCCATGTCGGAATGGGCAAAGCGGGGAACGCGGAAGGCAGCCAAGATGGCCCCCGGAATCGTGCCGTGACGGGTTGACCCAGAGGACAGGCAAGCCGTGGCGAAATGGTGGCGCCTCAGCGGGTGCGGCGGCCGCCCTGTGGCTGGGCTGCGCCCTGGGTCGCATGCGCACCCAGAGCCGGATCGGGCGGCAGCGGCGGCGGCGTCGCATTGACGACCGGCGGTCCGGGAGGCGCGGAGGTCTGCGTCTGGGCGCAGCCGGCGAGCCCGACCATGGCGACGATCGTCAACCCCCTGAGGATCAATATCTTCATGGCAACCGCTCTCCGTACATGATCCAAGCCCTTTAGCCTCCGGATGGCAGGTTCCGCAAGTCGTCCGAAAACCGGCAACACCCTGGCAACCTTAAACAAGTCTTAGGCGCCGCCTTCTAAAGTCCGATGCCAGCAGGGTGCGTGTTCGGAGTCTTCGATGGATATCGCCACAGTCCTCGGCCTGGTCGCGAGTGTCGCCGTCCTCGTCGGACTGATCATGATCGATGGCGGCAATTTCGCACAATATGCCGACAAACACGCCGTCATCATCATCTTCGGCGGAGCCCTGGCTGCGACACTGACCCGCTATCCTCTCGGTGTGGTTCTGCATGGCATTCCCATGGGTTTCAAGGCGGCCATGGCGATGCGCTCCATCAGCCCGCGCCAGCTCGTCGAAGAGATCGCAACGATCGCCGACGTTGCCCGCAAGCAGGGACCAAACGCCCTGGAGAAGCTGGATGTTTCGGATCCGACCCTGGCCCAAGGTGTGCGCTACATCGCCGACGGCTACGATGTCGATTTCATTCGCCAGGCCATGGAGACCGACAAGGACAAGGTCTATGCGGAGCTGGATGAAGCTCAGAAAATCTACCGTTCGATCGGCGACTGCGCGCCCGCTTTCGGCATGATCGGGACGCTGCTGGGCATGGTCAACATGTTCGCCAACATGACGGACCCCTCCAAGCTCGGCCCGATCATGGCCATGGCACTCCTCGCGACCCTCTACGGCGCCGTCATCGCCAACATGGTCTGCATGCCCATCGCCGACAAATGCCATCTGAAGATGGCGGAAGAGGACCTCTGCCGGTCGATCATCATGGATGGCGTGATCCAGATCCGGAACCAGAAGAGCCCGCAGATCGTGAGGGAAATGCTTCTCGCTTACCTGAGCGAGCACGATCGCCACGATATGGCCGAAGCAGCCTGAGGATACGATGGCAAAACGCAAGGGAGACGGGCACGCTGGTGGTCACGGCTGGTTCGTGACCTTCGCCGACCTCATGGCACTGCTGATGTCGTTCTTCGTGGTCATCGTCGCCACGTCGAGCCAGGACGACAAGAAGAAGCACATGATGACCGGCTCGTTCCGCGAGGCTTTCGGCACGACCAGCAACACCCAGCTCACCGGCATGGTCGAATTGCACGGCATCCCGACCCGCCCCTTCATCCAGAACCTGTCGTCTTCACCGGAATCCCCGACCGATCGACCTGCTCCCCGGACCGACGAGCGCCATCCCGACGCCATCAACGCCATGGCCGACCGCCGCATGGCGCTCGCCGCCGCCAGCCTGCGCCAGGCCCTGCAGGCCTTCCCGGAAATCGCCGAGCTTTCCAAGAACATCATCATGGAGGAGCGACCGGACGGGCTCGATATCCAGATCGTCGACCAGGACGGCCGCGCCATGTTCCCGCCGGACGGCCGTGAGCCCTATGAACGGACGCGCCGCCTGATCGCCGCCCTCGCCCCGGCCCTGCGCCAGCTTTCCAACCGGGTCACCATCACCGGTCACACCTCGGGGTCGCGCGTCCTCGGCCGCCCAGGTTACGGCCCCTGGGACCTCACCGCCGACCGGGCCAATGCCGTGCGGACGATTCTGGAGGAACAGGGCCTGCCGCCCGACCGCATCTTCGCGGTCACCGGCAAGGGCGACAGCGAGCCCTTGTTCCCGGACGATCCCTATCTGGCTGCCAACCGGCGCGTGTCGATTCTGTTGATGAAGGAAGCCCCGGTGGCGCCCCGCGCCTTCCTTGGGAACTGATCAGGCCCAACCGATCGAATCGAGGAACTCGGCAACCAGATGGTTGAACAAGGTCGCGCGTTCGAAATAGACGGAATGGCCGGCTTCGGCGACCAGGTGGGTCCGGGCCTGCGGCCAGGTCTTGGCCACAAGCTCGATGCCGCGCGGACAGATCAGCGGATCCTCCGAACCGATGACGAACAGTGCGGGACAGGTCATGCGGGCGGCATCGGCGGCGCCGCGGACGCGCAGGGTGCGGATGCGCTTGCCGACCTCCTCCTTGTCGAGTCCGTAGGTCAGTCGGTCGATGCCCTGATAGAGGGCGTGGAGGGGCGGATTGTCCTCCGCCATCCGGGCACCTGCGGCCCGATGAATGCCACGGGCGGAGAGGTCGGCGAGCACGGCCGGCATCGCCTGCCGCCACGCCGCGACGCCGGCATCCCCGAATCGGTCGTAGTCAAAGGAACCCGTGGTGCAGGCCATGACGAGGCCGGCGACTCGGTCCGGAGCCGCCAGCGCCGTCTCGACGCAGGTCCAGCCGCCCATCGACTGGCCGATGATCACGGCCCTGGAGACCGCGAGATGATCGAGCAGCGCGATCAGGTCGCCGGCAAAGAGCTGTGGATCGGCGACGCCGCCCGGCGCCGTGGAGGGCGCGAACCCCCGGTGGGAAAAGACAACCACCCTGTGGCGCGCAGCGAAGACCGGTGCCGACTGCCACCAGCTCAGATGGTTGCCGCCGAGCCCATGGGCGAAGACGACGACCGGCCCCTCCCCGCCGACCTCGTAGTGAATGACGGCACCGTCCGGGCGCGCGAGGCGGCCGGGTGCCAGGGCGGGGATGGCGACGGGCATGAACAACTCCTTGGATAACGCCAGCCTAGACGGCGCCAGCCCCGACCGGAAGCGCCGGTGATGCAGGCCGACCGTGCCGGCACGACCCTTTCAGCGATCCCTCCCCGCGTCCATGATCACACAAAACAACACAGGAGGATGTCCATGGCCATGGTCGATGCAGAGCGCCTTGCCGCACTCGTCGCGACGATTTTCGAGCGGGCCGGTTGCGACGGCGACGAAGCCCGCCGCATCGGCCATTATCTCACCGAGGCGAATCTGACCGGCCATGACAGCCACGGGGTCGCCCGGGTCCCGCGCTATGTCGACTGGCTGAAGGAAGGCCGCGTCGAGGCCGGCAAGTCCGTGTCCGCCATCGTCGACACGCCGGCCATCACCGTCCTCGACGGCCATTACGGCTTCGGCCAGACCGTCGGACCCCAGGCGGTCCGCATCGGCATCGCCAAGGCCAAGCAGCACGGCCTCGCCGCCGTCGCCCTGCGCAAGGCTGGCCATCTCGGGCGAATCGGCGACTTCGCCGAGATGGCAGCGGCCGAGGGCCTGGTCTCCATCCACTTCGTCAATGTCGTCGGGTCCATCCTGGTCGCACCCTATGGCGGGGTCGACCGCAGGCTGTCGACGGCGCCCTACTGCATCGGCGTGCCGCGGCCGGGCGCACCGCCGCTCCTGCTCGATTTCGCCACCTCGCTGGTGGCCGAGGGTAAGGTCCTCGTCGCCTCCTTGGGCGGCAAGCCCATTCCCCCGGACGCCCTGATCTCGCCCGACGGCACGAAGAGTGGCGATCCCGCTATACTCTACGGGCCCTATCCGGCCGGACCTGGCACCCGCGACCCGATGAACGGCCCCGGCGCCATCCGGGCTTTCGGCGAGCACAAGGGCTCAGGCCTCGCATTCATGTGCGAGATTCTCGGCGGCGCCCTGACCGGCGCCGGCACGACCGGCCCGGACAAGCGCTTCTGCAACGGCATGATGTCGTTCTACATCGATCCGAAAGTGGTCGATCCCGACGGCTTCTTCCCGGCCGAATGCGCCGATTATGTCGCCTATTACAAGAGCGCGCGGCCGGTCGAGGCCGGCGGCGAGGTCCTCGTCCCCGGCGAGGCCGAACTGCGTTCCCGGGCGAAGAAGCTGAAGGAAGGTGTGCCGCTCTCCGATGGCACCTGGGACGCCATCGCCGCCACGGCGCGCGAGGTCGGCGTCGGCGACAATGTCATCAAGGCGGCCCTGCGCTGATCAGATAGACCCGAAATCGCCGCCGCGGCCCTTCCCGGCGGCGAAACGGCCGGCCCCCGCAATGCCCTCCGTCACCGCCATGGCCGAGGACGTGCGCCACTCGTTGCGCAACGCCTCGTCCAGCGGCAGGTCCCACTGGGCCAAGGCCGAGGCGCGGTCGGCCCTGAGGCAGCCCTGCGGGAAGCGGGCGATCTCGTGCGCCAGCGCTTCGGCGGCTTCCCGGGCCGTGCCCCGCGGCACGATCCGGTCGGCGAGCCCGATCCGCGACGCTTCCTCCGCCTCGACCTTCCGGCCGGTGAGGATGAGATCGAGCGCCCGGCCCTGGCCGACGAGGCGCGGCAGACGCACCGTCCCGCCATCGATCAGCGGCACACCCCAGCGGCGGCAATAGACGCCCATATAGGCGTCTTCCTCCATAACCCGGAGATCGCACCACAACGCGAGCTCCATGCCGCCGGCAACCGCCGGTCCGGCAATGGCGGCGATCACGGGCTTGGACAGTTGCAGGCGCGTCGGCCCCATCGGGCCGCGCGGCCAGTCGACGTCGCCGGCGGGAATGTCGAGATTGCCA
Organism: Archangium gephyra; assembly: GCA_943368975.1. GTDB lineage: Bacteria > Pseudomonadota > Alphaproteobacteria > Rhizobiales > Phreatobacteraceae > Phreatobacter. The sequence continues at coordinate 1,589 of CALRLZ020000004.1, read as the reverse complement.
CCAAAGGGTGTGCCACCGGGGGCTGCCGCCGCATGTTTGAGGTCGAAGCCGGCACAGAAGGCCCCGCCAGCACCCCAAAGCACGCCGACGCTGGCGGTCTCGTCGGCCTCGAAGGCGAGCAGCGCCGCGGTGAGGGCCACGGCCCCTTCAGGGTTCATGGCGTTGCGCGCGGCGGAACGCGTGCGGATGAAGGTGGTGACGGGTCCGGATCGCTCGACGACGAGATCGGTCATTGGGGGCTCCTTCAATCGACGATGCCAGGGCTGTCCACCACCATCATCGTGGCGGTCATCATGGCGATGAGCTTGCGCTCGCCGCGCGTCTCGGCAAAGCACTCGCCGAGCGTCACCATGATCGTCCTGCCGGGGCGAACGACCCGACCGATGCCGATGAAGCGGTCCCCCATGCCCGGCGACATCATGTTCACCTTGAATTCGACGGTGAGCACCCCGGAGCCTTTCGGCATCAGCGTCATTGCCGCGAAGCCGCAGGCATTGTCGACCAGGGCCGAGAGCGCCCCGGCATGGACGAAGCCGTGCTGCTGAAGGATATGCGGCGCATAGGGCATCGCCATCTCGACCACCCCGGGAGCGACGGTGTCGAGGCTCATGCCGAGCGTCGCCATCATGCTCTGGCGTGCAAAACTGGCACGGGCCCGCGCCTCGAAATCTGGGTCTTTTGGCAGAAAGTCCTGCAGCGCGGCAGCCATGCGCGAGCACCCCGTGGAAAATCGCGCAGAGGGTCGCAAACTGCCCTATCGTCGCGCAACCTGTCTGGTCGGTCGAGGGATCGCATTGTTCTTCTGGTACATGCCACGCTTCACCGAGGCCGCGATGGGCGCTGCCACCCTGTCCGCTTCCGCGGCCGTCGCATCGGCGGTCACGATCACCCATCGCGTGATGTTGATGTCGGATCCCGCTACGGCCTGGGATGTGTCCTCCCGCGGCGAGGCGATGCGGATGGTCTCCGAGAAGATGGATGCGGCGACCCAGGGTTCTCTCGACGCCGCCTTCGCAGCCGGTTGCCTCGCCCTGCGCTCGGCGACAGGCAGAATGTCGACCGATGACGTCGCCCACGACCTGCTGGCCATCGGCGTCGCCGCAGCCCGTCCTGCGGCACGACGGGCCCGGGCAAACGCGAAACGGCTGAGCCGGACTTGACGGGCTCTCGAAGGGCCCCATGTCCTCGGTTTGGGGTTTTGGGCTGCTCGACCTTCGGGCATGAAACCAAGGAGGCCGACCATGCGGCACCCGTTCCGCGCTGCCACCCTCACCCTGGCCGCCCTCGCCGTCACCACGTCGGCGGCCTGCGCACGCTGCAACGTCGCCGCCCGCCCCTTCGTCATGGGGCAGCCCGGGCATATCGCCATGAGCGTCTCGGGCGAACCTTGCCGCATCAGCCTGCAGGCCGGCGGACAGAGTCGCTATGACTCGCTGGACATCGTCGAGCGGCCGCGCGGCGGACGGCTGGTCGCCGACGGGCGTACCGGCGTCGTCTACACCCCCTATCCCGGCTTCATCGGCACCGACCGTTTCGTTTTCGCCGTCACCGGCACGAGCAGCATCGGCAGCGGCACATCCGACCTCTTC
>CALRLZ020000003.1:0-207099 GCA_943368975.1 Archangium gephyra | reverse complement strand
ATGACTACAATCTACGGCGCCCTCACTCGGCGCTCGGATATATCCCGCCGGCGGCTTATGCCGCCAAGCTCACCACCGCTGCGCAATCCCGCGCAAAACCCGCCGAGGCTCTAACCGCCGCTGGATGACAAAGCAGTGGCAGGTCACCGGTCCTAACAACTATGAAGAAACTTGGCGTCATCCACGCCGATAAGCGGAGAAATAATGGTGGACCGGCTACGCTCGATAATGGAATGGTACGACAACGCCATAAAGTCTGAGAGCCACTCGTTTATTTTGTCGCGATTGAACAAAGAATCTCAGAGCGCAAATGATTATAATGAGATCATAAGCATAGGCTTTCTATTGGCTGAAGAATACGCCAGGATTGGCGACAAAAAGTCTGAAATCGTGATAAAGGAAAATCTATTTGCCGAACATCGAGAATCCTTTCGCCCGGCGATCGCCCTGGCCGAACATTTTACTATCGTCGATCCAAACGCCGATCGCGCTCGTTACTACGCCGATTGCGCAGTTTCGGTAACGCAGAAGATGGGGCATTTTCGTAGGCTTGCACTCAGCGAAAAGGCGCGAGTGCTCGCTTTGTTTGGCGAATATCATGCCGCAGAGCAAGCTCTCAAACAGATGATGACGTTGCCAATTCTGCCTAACAGCGCTGATATTGCGCCAGAGCGCGATGGTTTCGATCGAATTCCGAAAGATTGTCTATCCCCTGGCTTTTCGGAACGCTACGAGAGGTTCTTGGCTGATTTCAAACGCAAATGAATGAGTAGCCGGTCCACGAGGGCCGCTTCCCCACAATCCGGCAACCGCACCTATGCCATCCAGGCTCCCCCGGGCGGCGGCGCGACCACGACCCACGTCCTCAATTGCCCGGCAACCTCCAACCGGATCTCATCCGTCACGGTCGGCACGCCGACAGGCACGGCGGTTCGCACCTTCACCCATGACGGCGCCGGCAACATCACCCAGAACCTGCGCTTTCCCGGCCAGGACTTCCTCTTCGAGACCGGCCTGGCGCAGAACGCGGCCCGGTGCACCGACAGGCCAGATGACCCACGGCGATCACCCGCTGGTCGGCCGAGGTCAGGGCGCGCGGATCCGCCCGGACCGACCGGCATCGACGGGAGCATGCCTGTTCCGCACGGAACTGGCAGCGCGCTGTGCTAGCATCAGGATCGCTGCAGTCGCGAACCAATGAGGCGAGGCATTCACGATGACGTCGGGTCGTTTGCTGGGGTTTCTCGGACTGGGGCTATGGGCTGTCGGCAGCCTCGGCCTTCCTGCCGCCATGGCGGCCGAGGTCGGCCGCGTCACCGAGGGCCAGGGCCCGGCCTTCGCGGACAATGCCGGCACGACCCGCTCGCTGGTGCGCGAGACCGGCGTGATGCTCAACGATCTCGTCCGGACCGAGCCGGAGGGCCGCGTCGCCATGACCCTGGGCGAGCGCACGACCCTGCGCATGGGCGGCCAGGCGCGCGTCCGCATCGACCGTTTCATCGCCAACCAGGGCGGCACGATCACCATCGGCTCCGGGGCCGTCGGGGTGGATGTGCAGGGCCGCCTGCCGCGGGGGCTGACGGTGCGCAGCCCCTATGCGCTGGTGGCGGTCCGAGGCACCCGTTTCGTCGTCGGGGCGGAGCCGGCCCGCGGCTTTTCGGTTCTGGTCGACCAGGGGCGGGTCGATGTGCGGGCGGCGGGCGTGACCGTCACGCTCGGGCCCGGCGAAGGCACGACCGTGGCGCGGCGCGGCGAGAGGCCCTCGCCGCCAACGCCCTGGTCGCGCGAACGCGCCGCCAGTTTCCGGGCCTTGCTGCGCTGACGACGCGTCAGACCGTGAAGATCGTCCGCGGCGCGGAGGCAGGGCTCGCCTGCCAGGCGCCCACCGGCCGCAGATCCTCTGCCTGAAGCCGGGCCGCGGCCCCCGGACCGATCAGGATCGACGTACCGAAGGTCTTGTTCGCCGCCTCCAGCTTGGCGGCCGCATTGATGGCGGGGCCGTGGGCCGTGTAGTCGAGCTTCCGGCCACCGCCGATATCGCCGAGGATGGCGGGGCCCGTCTCGATGCCGATGCGCGTGCGCCCGAGCGCCAGCTTCACGCCCAGCGGGGAGGCCCTGAGCCGTTCGGTGGCGGCCAGCATCTGCCGCGCGCAGGCCAGCGCCTTCCGCGGGTGATCGTCGCAGTCCATCGGCGCGTTGAAGAAGGCATGGATAGCATCGCCGACGACCTTGTCGACCATGCCGCCATGGGCAACGACGATCCCGGCGGTCAATTCCACATAGGCGTCGAGCAGGGCGATGAGCTCCTTGGGCGATGCGCGCTCGGTCATGGCAGTGAAGCCCTCGATATCGGTGAAGAGCGCGGTGATCTCGCGCTCCTCGCCGTCGATCTTGAGGCGCGAGGGATCGTCAGCGATCTTCGCCACGACCTCGGCCGGCAGGTGCTGGGCGAAGCGCCGCTCGATCGCCCGCCGCTCGCGCAGCGTGGCCGAGAACAGGATGAGAGCCGTGACCTGAACGGGGACGAGGCCGATGAGCGGCGGGCCGAGGGGGTCGAGCAGCCATCCGCAGAGGCCGAACAGGCCGAGACAGAGCGCGACCCAGCCCGCCGCGAGGACCAGCGACACCCCGGCGGCGATGAAGGGGGACACGACCAGCACAGCCACGATGCCGCCAAGGGCAATGACCAGGGCCGCGGCGATCTCGGCGGACCGGCCATGCGGCGGCCTGACCGGCGCCTGTCCGGCGAGGATCTGTTCCACGCTGTCGGCGATGATCTGGACCGACGGCATGAAGGGATCGGCATGGGTGGCGCGCAGCCCGCCGATCTCCGGGGCGCTGGCGCCGAGCAGCACGATGCGGCCCTTCAGGGCAGCGGCGTCCTCGCCGCGCAGCAGACGCGCCGCGGAGAGCGTGCGTGCGACGCGGTCGCCGGCCCGGCCATGATGGAGGCGCAGCGACAGGTCGCGCGTCAGCGGGACGGAGGCGTCCCCCACCCTGAGGCGTCCGCCGGGGACATCGATGATCACGCTGGACGCCTCGAAACGGGCCTGGACCAGCGCCAGTCCGAGGCCTGCCAGAGGCAGACCCTGGGCGCTGACCACGAGCGGGCTGGTGGCGACCAGCTGATCGGCCATCTCGTCGCCGGCGAGGAACGAAACGATGCCGATGCCCCGGGCAGCCGAGAGGAAGGGCTCGGGGGGAACGATCACGCCGGGGGCTTCAGGCACCTGGACGTCACCTCCATCGCCCACGAGCACGATGGCGAGCGGCGGAACCGCCGCCGTCGTCGCCTGTTCCGGATCGAGCACGGCGCCGAGAACGGTCGGCACCTTGCCGATGGCCGCGGCGAGGAGAGGCGCGCCCGCGTCATCCCGTCGGTCGGCGAGCACAATGTCGACCCCGAGTGCCAGCGGCGCGGCGGCGGCGATCCTGTCGACCAGCGTGGCGAGCTTGTCACGCGACCAGGGCCAGGGCCCCATGACGCCGAGAGACGCCCGGTCGATATCGACGACCATGACAGGCATGCCGGCCGGTGCGCCGCGCGGTGCGAACCACCCCATCAAGGCGAAACCGCTCTCCCGCAGGCGGCTGGCCGGCCCGGTCTCGATGACGAAAGTGACGAATACGCCGAGGATGGCGGCAAGCATGCCCGCCGTGAGAGCGGCCAGCCGCCGGCGGCGGGCTCCTGAGAGGAAGCCCTTCAAATCTCGTCCAACTGGGCGAGTTCCGCCAGCTTCTCGAGGTGGCAGGAATAGCCGGCCTTGGTGCGCACCAGGGCGCCGCGATCAAGCAGTTGTGAGATCGCCTGATTGACCTTCGGCCGCGTCGCGCCGACGAGGGACGCCAGTTCCCCCTGGGAATAGGGCAGGCTCACCTCGATCCTTCCACCCTCCTTGCGGCGATCGACGGCGAGGTGGTGGAAAAGCCGGGCCACCCGCGTCTCGATGCTCATCAGCGCGATCGATTCGAGCTGGGCCGTCGTCTCCCGCAGCCGCGAGCAGAGCCCGCCGATGACGGCCTTCCGGAACGGGCCGGATGCCTCGATCAGACCCCAGACATCCTCGCGCGCCAGCGTGAAGCCGGCCACCTTGGTGAGCGCCGTGGCATCGGTCGAGCGGGGCTCGCCGTCGAGGATGCCGAGCTCGCCGAAGACCTCGCCAGCCGCCGCCATGCGGACCGTGACCTCGCGTCCTTCCTCGGTGATCAGCGACAGGCGGACGAGACCGGAGACGAGGATGACCAGCGTGTCCGCGTTCTCCCGCCGCTGGAAAATGGTCTGGCCCCCCGTCCAGGCCTTTGCCCGGGCACGTCCGGCCAGCGCCGCGAGCTGATCGCCTGCCTTTCCGAACCAGGGATGGCGCGACAGGATCTCAAGGGCTGGGTTGCTCTCGCTCATCGTCGATCCCGTTGGAGGCCCGTTAATGCGCCGCCGGGCCTTGCTCGCACGCTCACGCGACCTGCACCACCGGGCATCTGATTCTTCCGCACCGACGATGGCTCCGCGCATGAGCGACGTTGGATGCCACCCTCGATCCCGGCATGATCAGCATGACGGTTTCGGCTTCAAGCAAATTCTTGCCGCCGGCCAGGCCGCAGATCGTGCGCGCCGGTCGATCAGTCGATTTCCCGGATCAGCCGGAAGCCGGCCACCTGATCGCGAATGGCGGGCGCGCTGATGATGCGGGCATCGAGCATGCGCAGGCTCGGCGGATCGGCCCAGGACCCGCCGCGCAGCAGGCGCGGGGCCTGGGCTTCGCAATCGCGCGGCGGAAACTCGGCATCGGCCCGCGGCTGCGGTGCGCAGGTCGCGACCCATTCCCAGACATTGCCGTTGAGATCGTGCAGACCCCAGAGCCCCGCGGCAAACTGGCCGACGGGCGCGGTGTAGACAGCGCCGTCGGTGCAGCCGGTCGCCTCCCAATCGGGGAAGGCGGCGCGGGCAGACTGGTCCGCTCCGTTGCCGATCATGCACATTTGCGGACTGTCGCGCCTCAGCCACCGCTCGGCGGCGGCAAGATAGTGCCACTCGGGATCGGTCGGCAGCCGATAGCGCTGTCCCGTCTTCTGCGACAGCCAGGCGGCATAGGCTGTCGCATCCTCGAAGCTGACACAGACGACCGGGTGATCGTCCCCCTGGTCGAAGCCGGGCGATTGCCAGGACAGGGCGGGATCGAGCCGCCAGGACGGGGATCGCGCATGGCATCCCGGTGCGATCACCCTGCCGCTCTCCCTGACAAAGGTAGCGAAATCGCCGCGGGTCGTCTCATGGCGGGCGACCGCGAAGGGACGCGGCAGATCGATGCCGATCTCGCGGCTCGCATTGGCGATCGAGATCTGCATGGTGACCCGGCCGGCCGGCACCACCACGAGGTCCATGCAGGTGTCGCAGTCGCGGAAGCCCTCGCCATCGCCGGGCTTGCGGAAGATCCGGGTCGCGCCGGCCTGGATCGCCACATAGCCGAGGGCCGCGATCCGGGATTCGGCCGCGTTGCGATCGGCGCCACGGGCCATGAGGTCGACAAGTGCCTGAGCGCTCGTCGCAGTCTCGACCTCACGGCTCAGGATCTCGGCGGGGGTCGGCAGGGCCGAACTCGTCACCGGCGGCGCGAAGGCGATCGCCGGGGCGCGATCTTCCACCCCGGACGACGGCGGCGCGCCAGCCTGATCCCGGTCCGGCGGCGGAACGGGCGTCGGGACGGGGGGCACGGCGAGGCCCGGTGATGCCGGGGATGCCGCGGGCTCCAGCGTCTCGCGGGGCGGCTCGGGGCGCGGTACGGGCGCAACCGCCGGGGATGCGGGCGTCTCGGCCACCGGCGGTGGGGCTGTCACGGCCGCAGGTTGGGGCTGCGCCCCATCCCGAGGCGGCGAAACAGGCGCCGGACGCTCGGCGGGCGTGGCAGGAGCCTCACCGGCGGCGCGGGGGGCGGCAGCGCTCGCGGCGGGAGTTGGCGCCGACGGGGGCTGGCGCAGGAGCTGGAGCGAGAGCCAGCCGGCAAGGCCAGCCAGCATCAGTCCGGTCAGGACGACCATGGGCATGACGGCGCGTCTCGGCCGATCGCTGGCGGGCGCGGCCTTCGGCGGGTCCGACCGGGGCTTGTCGACCGGGGGCACGGCAGGCTCGGACGGCCGCCGCTCACCCGATGGAACCGGGGCGGCCGGCGCGGCTTTGGCCGCAGCCGCCGTCTCGCGCGGCGGCGGAACGAGGGCAACGCCCGCAAGTCCCGCCGTCAGCGCCAGAAAGTCCCGCGTCCAGAGGTCGGGATCGACAGGAATGGCCCCGGTTCCGATTTCCAGCACGGCATCCAGCGCTTCGAGGAGCGCGTCGGGATAGTCGCCCGCGGCAACGGAGATCGCGGCGAAGCGGGCATCGAGCTGACGGTCCCGCTCCGGCGGCGGCACGGCAAGCCCCGTCACCAGACGGTAGAGGACACCCGCCGCCGCGGCGAGATCGCCCGCCCGCGCCTCCGGGCCCGCAGCCTGGAGCAGCGCCCCTGCAAGCACGACGTCAGAGGGCTCGTTCAGATGAACCTCGCGCGCCGACACGGCGCCATGGGCGAGCCCGAGGCGATGCAGCCCGGCGAGGCCATGGACAAGACGGTGGCCGATGATGGCGAGGTCGGCGGCGCTTGGCCGCCTCAGGAGGTCGTTGGCCCAGACATCCAGGGCCGGACCGGACGTTCCGGACGAGGCGAGATAGACCGTCCCGAAGGCTTTCAACTCCTGTCGCGGCGCATCGATGGCAGGATCCGCGAGGCTCCGCAGGCGTTCGGCACGCGCCAGGAAGGCCTGAAGCCTGGCATCGACATCCCCCTCCCAGCCCCGGATCGGCTGAACCGAGCCGTCGTCGAGCCTCGCCGCAAGACCGGCGGGGAAGAACTCGGTCAAGGTCACGCTCGCCTGGTCGGCGAGCCGCAATCCCTCGTAGCTCAGCGCCACGGATCCGGAGGCGCGGTGTCTGAGGACGAGAAAATCGTCACCGACCCGGGTTCCCGGCGGCAAGGGACGGCGATCGTCTGCCGCCGGGATGGGAGGGTTGACTGAAGTCATGCGCAGCTGGCGGTCCTGAACTCGACACGGCGATCGATATCCGTGCTGCTATCATCCCGCGGCAGCCCGACCAAGACCTCGCGTGAGCCGACCCCCGCGGGCCTGAGCCGGGCGGCAAGACCGGGAGCACGCTCCGACAGCAGGGCGATGATCCGTTCCGCGCGCTCGCGCGACAGACGCTCGTTGAAGGCCTCGAGGCCCGTCCGGCTGGCATGGCCGACGACCTCGAGACAGCCTTCCGCACTGCCCGCGCGGGTCGCGATCTCGTTGAGCCAGTTCGCATAGTGCGCGGCGGCCGCCGTCTGCGAGTTGAAGTTCGTCGTCCCCGCCTCGAAGAGAAACAGGACCCCCAGCCGGCCGAGGCTGAGCCCGTTGCTGACCAGCTGCGAGAAGGCCTTCGCCGCCTCGTCCCTCTCACCGATGGCCATCAGCGCCAGGTAGAGACCGTTGAGGGCCCGCAGCTGATCGCCTTCCGGCATGGCCCTCGCCTCGCGGTAGAGATCGAGCGCGCGGCGCGCATCGCCCGCCTCGTAGGCGACCGTGGCTTCGCGGATCCGGGCGGCCGCGGGAAGCTGGGCCATATAGGCCGGGCTGACGGGATCGCCGGGCCGGGAGCGCTGGCAGGTCTCGATATAGGCGGTGGTTGCGGCGTCGAGCCCCCAGACGGGGGTATCCGCATAGAAGCGCGCCGGCGCAATGTCGACGTCGGAGATGGTGGCTCTGGCGACCGACCGGGCGGCGACGGTCTTCGACGCCTGGTCGATGAGGGCGAAGCAGATCCAGAACGCATCCCGCGGTCCGGCCGGCTGTCCCGCATTGTTGATGGTGTTGAACGTGCCGATGAAGATGAACTTGGCCTTGGCCAGGTTCTCGACCGTGAACGGCAGCACCTCGATGTGCTGGTAGCGTTCGGCGACCAGCGCCGCGATCCGCCGGTCGAAGCCACGTGTCGCCGCCGACTGGATCCCCGTGACCCCGTCGACCAGGGGATCGATGACGACGATCGTCTTCTCGGCGGTGACCGGGACGGTGTTGAAGAGGGCCGTCGCCGCATTCAGGAAGGCCCGTTCCAGGGGAACGAGCTGCGGCGGGCGTGGCAGGGCCGGCGGCTGGCCGAGCCCCTGGGCGACGCCTGCGCCGCTGAAGGCCATGAGGCTCGCGCACAGGAGAGCGGCAAGGCCGGCGAGCCGGGCCAGGGCTCCCTGGCGCGCTCGGCGCCAGGTCGAGGGGAAGGAGATGATGTCGGTCAACATGGCGGATCCTCGCATGGGAATTGGTGGCGCATAAGCTCTCAGGCCGCAGAGCTCGTACGTGGGGACTGGACAGCTGCAACCTTGTTGCCGCGCATGCGGGCGATGACATCGTCCCGGTCGCCGAAGGCGAGTGCGGTCCCGAAGGACATCACCAGCACCTTGTCGACATAGGCGAGCAGCTGCGGGCGATGGGTGACGACGACCACGGTGCGGCCCGCCTCCTTCATCGCGGCAATGGCCTGGCCGAGGGCGCGCTCGCCCTCCTCGTCGAGATTGGAATTGGGCTCGTCGAGAACGATGAGGCGCGGATCGCCGTAGAGGGCGCGGGCAAGGCCGACCCGCTGGCGCATGCCGCCGGACAGCGCGAGACCGCCCTCCCCGATCGGCGTGTCATAGCCCTGCGGCAGGCGCAGGATGACGTCATGGGCGCCGGCGGCCTTGGCGGCGGCGACGACCGCACGGCTGTCGACATCGGCAAGACGGGCGATGTTGTCGGCGACCGTCCCGGCGAAGAGCTCCACATCCTGCGGCAGATAGCCCACGCTCTTGCCGAGCTTGTTGCGGTCCCACTGGTTCAAGGCCGCGCCATCGATGCGGATTTCGCCGGCGCGCAGTTCCCAGACACCGGCCAGGGCCCGCGCCAGGCTCGACTTGCCGCTGCCCGAGGAGCCGACGATCGCCACGCTCTCGCCAGGCTGAACGCTGAACGAGACCCCGCGCACGGAAGGCTTGGCGGCAGCGGGAGGAACGATGGCGACATTCTCGACCTCGATCTGGCCCTGCGGCACGGGAAGGCTGACCGGCGCCGCCTTCTGCGGAAACTCGTTCATCAGGTGGCGAAGCCGGCGATAGGCGCTGCGGCACCCGACGATCCGCTTCCACTGGCCGACGATCTGCTCAACCGGCGCCAGGGCGCGGCCGATGATGATCGAAGCGGCCATCATCGCCCCGGGCGAAATCTGCTTCTCGATGGCAAGCCACGCCCCAGCGGCGAGGACGCCGGTCTGGACCGCGATGCGGGCGAATTTCGACATGGCGACGAGCGCGGCGGTCAGCTCGGCCGAGGCGACATTGGCGGCCACCGCCGCGCTTTGCTGGCCGCTCCAGCGCTCCAGCACCGTATCGCCCATGCCGAGCCCGCGGACGACCTCGCCGTTGCGCAGCGCCGAGGCCGCGAAGGTCGAGGCATCATTCGACAGACGGGAGGACTGGTCGACGCCGCGCTTCGTCAGGATCTCGGTGAGGACGGCCAGCGCGAAGAGGACGACAGCACCGACCAGCGCGATCATGCCGAGCACCGGATGCATGAAGTAGCAGAGCAGAACGAAGAGCGGCGTCCACGGCAGATCACAGATGATCGCCACCGTGCCGCTGGCCAGGGAGTCGCGGATGGCCTCGGCATCGCGAATGAGCTGCTGCCCCTGGCGCCGCTCGGGATCGAGCTCGGCCCGCATCATGGCATCGAAGAGAGGACGGCGGAGGACGCGTTCGAAGGCGACGGACGAGCGCACCAGCACGCCCGAGCGGGCATATTCCAGGATGCCGTAGAGCACGAGGAAGATGAGAACGATGAGGGTCAGCAGGAGGAGCGTGGTCTCGTTGCGGCTGGCAAGGACGCGGTCGTAGATCTGCATCGAGTAGATCGGCATCGCGAGCATGGTCGCATTGATGAACATGCTGATGATGACCGCTGCGAACGTCCCCGGCAGACAGGCGCGAATGGCGACCTTGAGGGGATCGATCGGTTTCTGGCTCCGAGCCTCGTCCATCGCCTGTGCCATCGGTCTCAAGTCCCTTTCTAGCGGAGCCAATCTGGCCGTCGCAACCTTGCCTGTCGCGCCCCATCAATCTGTCCTGCCGAAAAATTTGAGGCTGTTCCGCCGGGAACAGCGCCCGCCACCGCCCGGGGCCAAGGTTGGGACATCGAGGCGCCGAGACGAACGGCCCCTGCGATGGATCAAAACCCCGAAGGTCCGGAGCGGCCTTCAACACAACGATGGAGCGGGTCATGAGCAACGGATTGTTTGGTTTCTTCGAGGACGCAGCCGAGGCTGTCGGCGGGATCATCGAAGATGGCAAGGAAGCGGTCGAGGATTTCGGCGAGGCTGTCGCCGAAACGGCGGAAGCCGTGGTCGACGGCGTCACGGGTGCCGCCCAGGATGCGGGCGAAGCCGTCACCAACACCGCCCGTGACGCCTCGCGCGCCGTCGGCGAAGTCATCGGAAACGTCACTTCCGCCGTTCAGCAGGGCGGCCAGGCGGTCACCGAGGGCGTCAACGCCTTCGTCCGGGACCCCAGCGGCACGATCAACCGGACCGCCGAGGGCGCCGCCCAGGGCTTTGAGACCGCCGGCAAGATCGTGGTTGACGCGATCGGTAACGGCATCGTCGGCACCGGCCAGCTGGTCGGCAAGGCTGCCGATGGCGTGAAAGAGGGCGCCGAGGCCGTCCAGAACGGCCTGAACGAAGCCGGCAAGGCTGCGGGCAAGGTCGTCGAGACGGTCGGCAAGGCCATCCAGGACGGAGCCCAGGATGTCGCAACCGAGGCCGGCAAGGTCGTCGACGGGGCCAAGGACGCAGCGATCGACTTTGGCAAGGGCGCGGGCCAGGTCCTGCGTGACGCCGCCGCCGAGGCCGGCAAGGTCGTAGACGGCGCCAAGGACGCCGCGGTCGACTTTGGCAAGGGCGCCGGCCAGGTCCTGCGTGACGTCGCCGAAGAGACCGGCAAGGTCGTCGACGGCGCCAGGGACGCCGCGGTCGACTTTGGCAAGGGCGCGGGCCAGGTCCTGCGTGACGTCGCCGAAGAGACCGGCAAGGTCGTCGAAGATGCTCGTGAGGCGGGTGAGACGGCTCTCGCCGATGCCGGCCGGCTCGCCGGGCGGATCGTCGAGGCTGCCAAGGATGGTGCCGAAGCCATCGGCGGAGCCGCCGGCGAGGTCGCGGACGGTGCCACCAAGGTCGGCGGCCGGATCCTCGAGGGGATCGGCGAGGTTGCCAAGAACACCGCGGAGGGCGTGGCCGAGAACGTGGTCAATGCCGCCGAGACGGCGGGCAAGGTGGGTGGCGCCTATGTCGAGGGCGTGATCGAGACCGGCCAGAACCTGCTCGATGTGGCCGGCAAGAATCTCAACGACGTCAAGGACGGCGTCGAGACGGCGGTCGGGAATGCGGCAGATACTGCAGTCGAGGTCGCGACCAGCGTGATCGACGGCATCGTCACCGCCGGCAAGAACTCGGCCGAAACGGCAGGCGATGTGGCCCGCAACACATTCGAGGGCATCGGCCGGCAGGCCGCCACCGCCATCGAGACCGGCGCCGAGATCATCGAGGCCGTCGGAACGGGCATCGGAAAAGCCGCCGGAAACGCCGTCGAGGTCGTGGTGGACAATGCCGCCGAGGTCGTCGACACCGCACGCGATGTCGGAGCCATCATCGGCGACACCCTGCAATCGGCCGGCGACAAGCTCGGCGCGGGTTTTGCCAAGACCGGCGAGCTCGTCACCGAGGCGGCGGAAGCCGCTGAAGCGACCACGAAGGATGTCGTCGACTTCGTCGCCGACAAGGCGGGCGATGCCGCAAGGCTCGGCAAGACGGTCATCGATCAGGTCGTCGAGACCGGCGAGGCTGCGGTGACGACGGGCAAGGCGGTGCTGGAGAAGACGGGCGAGGCAATCGTCGATGGCGCCCGGAGCGCCGCCGATGGCGCGGCGAAGGTGGTCGACGACGCCCGGCAGGGCCTCGAGGACGGCGTCGGCATCGCCGCGGATATCGGTGCGGGCCTGGCCGGTGGTCTCGGCAAGGCGGGTGAGACGGCGGTCAAGGCGGGCGCCGAGATCATCGACGCCTTCCGCCAAGGCTTCGCCGACAACGCCAAGATCGACGACAGCCTGTCGGTCGTCAGCACCGGCCGCTCATCGGGCGGGCAGGCGCTCGTCGCCGAGAAGGGCGAGAAGGGCAATTCCTTCCTCGGCTCGTTCTTCGACGACGCCAAGGAAGCGGTCGAGGAGGCCACCAAAGCCGCAGGCAAGGGCTCGCAGGAGAGCAGCGACTCGCGCTTCATCCTGGTCGGTAACGATCAGGCCGGCAGCAAGGTCGCCGATATCGGCAAGGCCAGGGGATCCGAGGTCGAAAAGCCGCTCTTCGAGCTGAAGGAAGAGCTGCCGAAGGAGATCTTCGACAAGCAGCCGAAGGGCCCCTCCTTCGACGACTTCGACGATTTCGCAGTCGCCGCAAAGCCGGCCGCAACCTCCTTCACCAAGGGTGCACCGGTGCAGGACAGCCCCCCGCCCGCCACCTTCGGTGGGTTCGACAAGGACTTCGGCGACGATGCCCCGAAGATCTCGTTCAACCTCTTCTGAGGTGGGCGCGGCCTGACCTTCAGCACGACGGCGCCCTGTCCTCCTGGGGCCTGAATGAGACCGGCTGTTCCCCCTGGAACAGCCGGTCTCTCCGCTTCGACGCTAGACCTGCCGGGCAACATCCGACGAAGCGCCGGGAAGGACAGACCGATGAACGGCAAGACCCTTGAATGCGAAGCCTCCTGCGATCACCGCCGCTATTCCAGGCTCGCCTTTGGCGCCATCCTCCTGGTATTCGGAGGGTTTGGAGCCTGGGCGGCGATCGCCCCTCTCGACAGCGCGGCGGTTGCTCCGGGGCGCATCGCGGTGGAGGGCGACCGCAAGCCCGTCCAGCATCTGGAAGGCGGGATCGTCCGTGAGATTCTCGTCAAGGCGGCAGATCAGGTCGAGGAAGGCCAGGTTCTGTTCCGGCTCGACACCACCAACGCCAAGGCCAATGTCGACCTCCTCAGCCGCCAGCTCGATGCCGTCTTCGTCCAGGAGGCGCGCATTCTGGCCGAGCGCGAAGGCTCCGGCCCCATCGCATTCCCGCCGCAACTCCTCGCCAAGGCCGGCCAGCCCTACCTGGCCCAGGCCATGTCCGAGCAACAGCGCCTGCTCTCGGAACGGCGCAACTCGCTGCAAAACCAGATCGGCATCCTGGAGACGCGGATCGAGCAGACCACCCGCGACATCGATGGCCGCAAGCGTCGCCTCGAAGCACTGGCGAGCCAGCGGCAAAGCCTGACGGCCGAGATCGACCGTATCCGTCCCGTCATGGAGCGGGGCTTCTTCCCCCGCAACCGGTTCAGCGCGCTGGAACGCGATGCCTCCCGTCTCGAGGGCGAGGCAGGCGGCCTCGAAGGGGATCTGGCAAGGCTTGATCAGGTCATCTCGGAATCGCGCCTGCAGATCCAGCAGATCCGCCAGAGGGCCCAGGAGGAGCAGACCCAGGCCCTGACAGACATCCGTGCCAGGATCGCCGACACGCGGGAAAAGCTCGAGGTCGCCGAGGCGGTCCTGACGCGGATCGACGTGCGCGCTCCGCGCGCCGGAATCGTCCTCAACGTCCAGGTGACGACGCCGGGCGCCGTCATCGCACCCGGCGCGACGCTCGCCGAGATCATCCCGCCGATGCAGCATCTGACGCTCACGGCCCGGGTCTCGCCTCTGAACATCCAGAGCGTCGCCACCGGCCAACGCGCCGAGATCCGCTTTCCCGCCTTCTCGAGCCGCAAGGCCGACCCGATCTTCGGCAGGGTGGTGACCGTCTCGGCGGACGCTGTCGAGGACCCGCGCACCCGGGAAACCTTTTACCAGACCAAGGTGACGATCGAGCGCAGCGACATCCCCGCCGAGCTGGCCGCCAAGATCGTGCCCGGCATGCCGGCCGATGTGATCATCATCACCGGGGAGCGGACGATGCTGACCTATCTGATCGGCCCGCTGCGGGACACCCTGGCGCGGTCCATGCGGGAGCATTGACCCCCCGCGTGGCCCCCGGGCGCATCGGTCGCGCGCCAGTGAGCGCCGCTCGGGAGCTTGAGGGGGCTCACCGGTTCGCTTCGGCCCGTGCAGCCTCGCTGATGGCGAGAACCCCTGGATGGCTCAGCTTCCGCTCGACCGAAATGGCGTAGTACTGGGTCGCGATGCCCTCGGCGAGGCCGATCAATGATGCCGAGAACTGTTCCTGGATCTCCTCCGCCAGGATGGCCGGCGCCGGGAAGATCCCGGTGCCCGCCTTGCCGAAAGCCTTCATCAGCGCGCTGTCGTCGAATTCACCGACGATATGCGGCTCGATCTGGTGGTCGCTGAACCAACGCGTCAGCCCCATCAGCATGGTCGAGCCGTCACCGGGGAGCAGCATGGGTGCGCCGTGCAGCGAGCGCGGAAAGCCCGGCTGGTAGCGCGCCGCGAGCTCCGCCGTCGCGAAGAAGGCCAGGGCGGTGCGCCCGAGCGAGTAGCTCTGCCCCTTGACGCCGAGGGCATGGGGCAGCGGACGGTCGGCGATCACCAGATCGACCTTGTGGGTGGCGATTTCGGTGAACAGGCGGTCCAGCTTGTCCTCCCGGCAGATCAGGCGCACACGCGCCCCGCCGGCGAGCGCCGGTGCCAGCAGCCGATAGGCGATCGACTTCGGCACGACGTCGGCCACGCCGACGCGGAACAGGATATCCTTGCTGTTGGTCTGGTTGCGCAGGTTGGCCTCCAGCTCCCGCCCGATCTGGAAGATCTCGTCGGCATAGGACAGGGTCAGGTCGCCGGCGGCGGTGAGTTCGAGGCCGCGCCCGACACGCCGGAACAGCTTGGCGCCCAGCGCCTCCTCCAGCGTGGCGATCTGCGCGCTGATCGTCTGCGGCGCGAGCCGCAGCTGGGTGGCGGCCCTGGCGATGCTGCCGGCCCGGGCGACCTGCCAGAAATAGTTCAGCTGCTTGTAATTGAGCACCGCCGGCCCCCTTCATTCGCAGTTTTTTTCGATGAAATCAGCGCAAACAATCTGCTTTTTCCGATGATGGTTCAAGCCCATATTCCCGCCGCTCCCGGCCACCCTTGGCGTGCGGGGTGACGAAGGCCATTCCTTCGCAAACGCCAGCGCCTGCGGGGCTCTTCCACCGGAACGCGGCACGGAAGATGAACCGACGGATGCACGGAAACGTTGCCTGCCGGCGAGGATTTCAGCCTCTGTCGTCAGGTGGAATGGCTCGCCGAAGTCCCGGCCCCCGAAACGGCCGGACGCGCGGGGAGCCAGGACAGACAGCAGAGATCGACGACGTCCCGGCCATCAAGGTGTGGCTGCGCGGCGCCTCTAACAAAGGTTGACCATGGAACTGCTCGCCTCATTCCTGACCAGCGACTTTCTCGGCAAGCCCACGTGGCTCTGGCTGATCTTCCTCGTGCTCGTCGGTGCCCTGCTGGTCTTCGACCTCGGCGTGCTCCACAAGACCGACAAGGAACTCGGCGTCGGTGAGAGCCTCGTCCTGTCGGCCTTCTACATCGCCATTGCCATCGTCTTCGGCGCCTGGATCTGGTGGTCGATGGGCTCCAAGTCGGGCATTGAATATTTCACCGGCTACGCGCTGGAAAAGGCGCTGTCGATCGACAATGTCTTCGTCATCTCGATCATCTTCGGCTATTTCGCGATCCCCGCGAAATACCAGTACCGCGCCCTGCTCTGGGGCATCCTGGCCGTGCTGGTGCTGCGCGGCATCATGATCGCCCTCGGCGCCGCGCTGGTGCAGCAGTATGAGTGGGTGCTCTACATCTTCGGTGCTTTCCTGATCGCCACCGGCATCAAGATGCTGATGATGGGCGAGAGCGAGCAGGACGTCTCGGCCAACCCGGTCGTGCGCTTCCTGTCGAAGCGCATGCGCATCACCCAGGAGCTGCACGGTTCCAGCTTCTTCGTCACCCAGCCTGACCCGGTGACCGGCAAGATGGTGCGCTTCGCCACGCCGCTGTTCCTGGCGCTGGTCGTCATCAACATCGCCGACCTCGTCTTCGCCGTGGACTCGGTGCCCGCCATCTTCGCGATCACCACCGACACCTACATCGTCTTCACCGCCAACATCATGGCGATCCTCGGCCTGCGCGCGCTCTATTTCGCCCTGGCCGCCATGGTCCACCGCTTCGAATATCTGAAATATGCCCTCGCCATCGTTCTGGTCTTCATCGGCGGCAAGATCTTCTGGAACCAGATCGTCGGCAAGCTCGATCCGGCCATCTCGCTCGGCGTCACCCTCGCGCTGATCGGCGGCGGCGTGGTCTTCTCGCTCTGGAAGACCCGCGGGCACGCGGCACCGGGGTCGGCCGGCCACGGCTGAGGCCATCACCGTTCCCGCCCGGCGCCCCCGGCGCCCGGGCGGGAACGACGACAAGGCGAGCCCGGGCGGCGTCCGGGCCCGCGCGGCTCCGGCGGTCACGGGCCGACCGCGACGGCCTTTCCCTGCGGTCTGCCATCGTCGGCTGGCGGCGCCGACCGTCCCGCGCGGAGATGGTACACAAGCACCTCCGCGATGACGTCGAAGACGATGCGCACGCGGCGGCTCGTGTGAAGGTCGCGGTGGCTCACCAGCCAGACCGGAACGGGGATGCCGGCATGGTCCGGCACGAGCCGCACCACGCCCGGCGTCAGCCTCGCGACCGCCTCAAGCATGATCCCGATGCCGAGCCCCTGCCGCACCATTTCCCACAGCACGATCGCATTCTCGGACACGACGGGAAAATCGTCGACCTGCGCGGCGATGCCGATCGTCGCGAGTTGGGCGGCGAAGCTCTCGGCCGGCTCGAAAGCCAGCAGGCCCGCCTGCCCGAGCGCGGCAAGCGTCGGCGGACGATCGCGGCCGGCGAGCCAGGATTCGGCCGCATAGAAATGGGCGGGCATCTCGCCGATCAACCGGGCGATCAGGTCGGGCTCCTGCGGCCGCACGTGGCGTATGGCGATGTCGGCCTCCCGGCGCCGGAGATCGCTGAGCGTATTGGAGGCGACGATGGTCAGGGTGATCTGCGGCGCCACCTGCCGCAGCGCGCGCACCATGTCGGGCAGGAGATAGGCCGCGAGGGCATCGGTGGCCGAGATGGTCACCCGGCCCGCCACCTCCTGCGCTTGTCCCGCGGCCGTCAGCGCCATGGCCTCGGCGGCCGACGCCATCGCCCGCGCATGGGTCATCAGGCCGAGGCCCGCTTCCGTCGGGACAAGCCGCTTGCCGACCCGGGCGAACAGGGCGACGCCGAGGCTTGCCTCGAGCGCCGCGATCTGCCGGGACAGGGTCGGCTGCGTCAGCCCGAGCCGCCGCGCCGCCGCTGACAAGGAGCCGCACTCGGCCGTGGCTGCAAAGGCACGCAGCTGGTTCCAGTCCAACGTTTCCATGGAAATTCGTATATCACTTGTCCGGCTTTGCGCAATTCGATGCGCAGGCGCATATGCTATCCCCCCTCCAGAAGAGGACAGCATGACCCTGATCGATCGAGACGCGGCGTTCTGGAACAAGACCGCCCGCAAATATGCGGCCGGGCGCATTCCCGACATGGCGGGCTACGAGCGGAGCCTCGCGCGGACCCGCGGCCTGCTCACCGCATCCGACACGGTGCTGGAGATCGGGTGCGGCACCGGGACCACGGCCCTGGCCATCGCTCCCGGCATCCGGCGCATCGTCGCCACCGACGTCTCCGAGGCGATGATCGCCATCGCCCGGGAGAAGGCGCAGGCGATGACCGGCATCGACGCCCAGTTCGCGGTGGCGACGGTTGAGACGAGCCCGCAGGTCGACGGCGGCTATGACGCGGTGCTCGCCTTCAACATGCTGCATCTGGTCCGCGATCGCGCCGCGACCCTGGGCGCCATCCGCCAAAGGCTGAAGCCGGGCGGCCTCCTCATCACCAAGACACCGGCTCTCGCCGAAATGAACCTGATGATCCGCCTCGCCATTCCGCTGATGCGCGCCATCGGCAAGGCCCCCTTCGTCTCGACATTCTCCGCCAGCGACCTCGAAGCGGAACTGGCCGTCGCGGGCTTCGCGGTCCTTGCCGCCGAGCGCCATGGGTCGAAGCGCTGGGATCCGCGTATCTTCATTCTCGCCCGCAAGGCCGAGGACATGTCGGATCAGCCATGACGCCGGCCGGCGCGGTATCCTTGACCGCCCTATGGGCCTAGGGTCCGCCCGGCCGTCGCATGGGCGACGCCGCCGCGGGATGCATGGCTTGAGCCTCTTTTTCCAGGAACTTGACTATCAGGACACGCCGATCGGCGCCCTCAGCCTCAGACGGCGGCGCGAGCACCGGCTCGACGTCGACGTCTACGAGATCAAGCTCGGCGACGAGTTCCTGATGTCCAGCCTCTTCACCGCCTCGGAGATCGCGCTGGCCGATCTCGGCCTCGCCGGTCTGGCCGGCGGCCCCGCCGATGTCGCCGTCGCCGGCCTTGGCCTCGGCTATACCGCCAAGGCCGTCCTCGACCATGCCGACGTCGCCTCGCTCGTCGTCGTCGAGATGCTGGAACCGGTGATCGGCTGGCACCGGGCGGGGCTCCTGCCCATGGGGACGGCGCTCCATGGCGATCCACGCTGCCGCTTCGTCGCCGGGGACTTCTTCGCGCTGGCGGCGAGCCGCACCGGCCTCGACCCGCAGACCCCCGATCGACTCTTCGATGCCGTGCTGGTCGATATCGACCATTCCCCCGACGAACTCCTGGATGGCCGCAGCACCGGCTTCTACACGCCCGAAGGCCTGGCCGCGGTCGCGCGCCATATCCGGCCCGGCGGCATGTTCGGCCTCTGGTCCGATGCCATGCCCGATCCGACCTTCGTCGTCAGGCTCGCCGACGTCTTTGCCGCGGCCTGGGCCGAACCGGTGACCTTCCACAACCCGCTGCTCGACCGGCCCTACACCCAGACGGTCTATCTCGCCCGCGTGGCGGCGGCGGACGGCAGCCCGGCGGCCTGAAGCCGGCAAGAACAGCCGTCGATCCCGCTCGCATCCCATAAGGTCCTGTCGTCAAGGGGCCGACTTCAGCTAGGGTTCATCGACCTTGCGGTGCTATGGCGCAGCGTCGGCGCCTCAGCCGACGACAGAAGACCTGCCGCCACCTTGGAGATGCATGTGATCCTGTCCGTGGATGCCAGCCCCTATCTCGACCAGACCCTCGGCACATCAGGCCTGAGGAAGCCGACAGGCCATGCGATGCAGCCCCACTATGTCGCCTTGTTCATGCAGGCGGTCTTCGCCGAGCTCGACGTCGCCGGCGCGACGCTGGTGGTGGGCGGCGACGGGCGCTTCTTCAATGACGAGGCCATCCAGACGATCCTGAAGATGGCCGTCGCCCACAAGGTCGGCCATGTCGTCGTCGGCCGTGGCGGGCTACTGTCGACGCCGGCCGCCTCGGCCCTGATCCGCGCACGCCGGGCTAAGGCCGGCATCATCCTGTCGGCAAGTCACAATCCAGGTGGCCCGGACGGCGATTTCGGCATCAAGATCAACGCCGCCCATGGCGGTCCCATCCCCATTGCCGTGTCCGACGCCATCCACCGGCGCACCCGCACGACCGCGCACTACGAAATCGCCGACATGCCGGACATCGCGCTGGACCGTGACGGCCGCCACCAGACCGACGGCTGCCTCATCGAGGTGATCGACGGCGTCGCCGACTATGTCGCGCTGCTCGAAACCCTGTTCGACTTCGAGCGCATCGCCGATCTGTTCCGTTCGGGCTTCACCATGCGCTTCGACGCGATGCATGCCGTGACCGGTCCCTATGCCAGCGAACTATTCCAGCGCCGCCTCGGCCTGCCCGCGGCCAGCCTGATGAACCAGATCCCGATGCCCGACTTCGGCGGCCTGCACCCCGACCCCAATCCGCACCATGCCGCGGACCTCGTGGACTTCGTCGCCGGCCGCGCCCAGGCCGATTTCGGCGCCGCCTCCGACGGCGACGGCGACCGCAATCTGATCGTCGGCCGCGGCCTCGTGGTGTCGCCGAGCGACAGCCTCGCGGTCATCGCCGCCAACGCCCATCTGGTGCCCGGCTATCGCGGCGGCCTCGCCGGCGTCGCCCGCTCGATGCCGACGAGCCGTGCGCTCGACCGCGTTGCAGCCTCCCTCGGTGTGCCCTGTCACGTCACCCCGACGGGATGGAAATTCTTCGCCAGTCTCCTCGAGGCCGGCCTGATCACCATCTGCGGCGAGGAGAGCGCCGGCACCGGATCGAACCATGTCCGCGAAAAGGACGGCCTCTGGGCAGTGATGATGTGGCTGAACATTCTCGCCGAACGGCGGCAGCCCGTCTCCGAGATCCTGCGCGATCACTGGCAGGCCCATGGACGCGACTACTACCAGCGCCTCGACTTCGAGGAGGTGGATGCCGCCGCCGCCGAGGATCTGATGGAAACGTTGCGGCGGCGGATGCCGCGCCTCGCCGGCGAACTGGCCGGACGCCTCACGGTCACCGATGTGAACGACTTCGCCTATGATGACCCCGTCGACGGTTCCACGGCGACGAAACAGGGCGTCCAGATCATCGCCGACGAAGCCCGCATCGTCTATCGCCTGTCGGGAACGGGAACGCGCGGCGCCACGCTGCGGGTCTATCTCGAGCGCTTCGCCCCGCGCGGCGCGGACCACCAGCGCCGGCCCGCCGAGGCACTCGCGGAAGTCCAGGCCATCGCCATGCAGGTCGCCGACATCACCCGCTTCACCGGCCGCACGAGCCCCTCCGTGATCAGCTGACCACCGGCCGTCGGCGCGCCGCCTCAGCCCTGGCGGCGGAGGAAGCGCGTGATGGTCACGCTCTGCCAGATTCCGGCGGAATGGAAGGGGTCGGCCCGGTTGAAGGCCTCGACACGGGCGCGGTCGGGCGCCTCGACGAGGAACAGGCTGCCGATCATGGTCTCGCCGTCGTCGCTCATCAGCGGCCCCGACATGACGTTGCGCACGCCATGCGCCGTGGTGTCGGACAGGAAGGCCTTGTGAGCGTCGTAATGGGCGAGCCGGACCGGCAAGGCGCCGGTCCGGTCGACGGCATGGATGGCGAAGAGAACGGTCATGGGCGGTCCTGCAGGCTGGCCGATCCGGCGGGTCAATGGCCGATGGCGAAACCGGCGAGAAACCGGTCGACGGCACGTTCGATCACCGGCATCACCTCGTCCGGCGTCGGCAGGTGGTAGATGTGGCGGCGGATACCGAGATAGATGATCCCGCCATGGAGGTTCCACAGGTCCTCCATCTCCGGCTGGGCATCAGGCCGCGCGGCGAAGCGGATCTCCGCCAGCAGCGGCGCCAGCAGCACGTCGCGCACATGGTCGAGATAGCGGCGGTTCAGCGCCTCGCCGGCCAGGCCCGCCGCCATGAAGATGCGCAGCCATTCATACGAGAAGATGGCGCCGGTGTATTCCGCGTAGAAGGTCAGCATGCGCTCACGCAGCGGCCGACGGCGATCGGTGATCAGCGCAGGCCAGCGCGGCGACATCCGGTCGAGATAGACCCGCGCGAAGACCGCCTCGAGCAGTTCCGCCTTGCTGCCGAAATACTGGTAGAGCAGCGCCTGGGTGATGCCCGCCCGCTTGGCGAGGTCGCGCGTCGTGCCGGCCAGCCCGACCTCCGCGAAATAGCACACGGCCGCGTCGACGATCTGCTCGCGCCGTGCCTCCGGCGGCAGCCGCTTGCGTCGCGCGGTCAGGGCCATGCCGTCCGCCATGCGTCTCCCCCGGGTCGAACGACCGGCGCAAGGCCCTTGACTCACGGCCTGCCCGTCGTTGATCATTTGACCAATTAAAGAATACGGACCGCTGCGCCGCAAGGCAACACAGCCGGCCTCGACGAGGAGACGTACCATGAAGTGGCCGGCGATGGGCTATGCCCGCGTCGAAAGCCTCGACGAACTCTGGCAGGTGCTCGACGCCGCCGGACCCGAGGCCCAGATCCTGGCGGGCGGGCAGAGCCTGCTCGCGACGTTGTCGTTCCGCCTGTCGGAGCCCTCGGGCCTCATCGACATCACGCGGATCGCGGCGCTCCGCGGCGTATCGGTGACGGGTGGGACGCTGCGCCTTGGCGCATTGACCCGCCATGCCGATCTCGGCCGCGACCCGCTGGTCGCCGCCCATGCGCCGATCCTGGCCAAGGCCGCCCCGCTCATCGCCCATCCCGCCATCCGCAACCGCGGCACGATCGGTGGCAGTCTGGCGCTCGCTGACCCGGCCGCCGAACTGCCTGCCTGCATGGTGGCACTCGATGCCACGATCGTTGTCGCCTCGCGGGACGGCGAGCGCCGCGTGCCCGCCGCCGATTTCTTCCAGGGCCTGTTCACGACCGACCTCCAGCCCGGCGAGATCATCACGGCGGTGGATGTGCCGGTGGCGACCCCGGCGAGCCGCCAGACCATCGTCGAGGTGACGCGCCGCTCCGGCGACTACGCCATGGCCGGCCTCGCCGCCGTGCTAGCGGTGACGGCGGACGGCACGGTCGACGCCGCGCGGCTCGTCTTCTTCGGCGTCGGATCCGGCGCGGAGATCGCCAGCGGCGCCTCCGCCGCACTCGCCGGGACAAAGCTCACCCAGGCCACCATCGCCGCCGCGCAAGACGCCCTCGCCGGTGACCTCGATCCGCCGGGCGATCTGCACGGCGGGCCGGAGCTGAAGCGCCACCTTGCCCGCGTGCTCACCGCCCGCGCCCTCGCGCCCTTCCTCGCACCGGCGGAGCAGGCCGCATGAACCGCCGCATCGACATCACCCTGACCGTCAACGGCGAGCGGGTCTCCCGCAGCGTCGACACGCGTCTCCACCTCATCGATTTCCTGCGCACGGAGCTCGGTCTCACCGGGGCCCATACCGGCTGCGAACACGGGGTCTGCGGCGCCTGCACCGTCCGCCTCGACGGCGATCCGGTGCGCGGCTGCCTCGTCATGGCCGCGAGCCTGGATGGCTCCGTGGTCGAGACCATCGAGGGCCTGTCGGATACCGGCGAGATCCGTGACCTGCAGGAGGCCTTCGTCGCCCGCAACGCCGCCCAGTGCGGCTATTGCACCCCGGGCATGCTGGTCACCGCTGCCGACATCCTCATCGAGTCGCCTGAAGCCACTCGCGCGGAGATCCGCGAGCACATTTCCGGCAATTACTGCCGCTGCACCGGCTATCAGGCCATCGTCGACGCGGTCGAGGATGTCCTGAAGGCGCGCCGCACGAGCGAGGCCGCCTGATGAACGAGATCGTCACGCCGAAATCCCTCGGTCTCTCCCGCGAGGACCTGCCGAACTCCTATATCGGCCGCTCCGTGCCGCGCCCCAATGCCCGCAAGCTGGTCGAGGGCCGCGCCACCTATACTGACGACGTCACCCTGCCGCGGCTGGTCCATGCCGCCTTCCTGCGCTCGCCCCATGCCCATGCCCGCATCGTCTCGGTCGATCCCGCGGCGGCGCTGGCGGTTCCCGGCGTGCTGCGCGTCTTCACCGGCGCCGACCTCGCGAAGGTCTGCGATCCCTGGGTCGCCGTCCTCGCCCACCTCAAGGGCATGAAGTCGGCGCCGCAATATCCGCTGCCGCTGGAGCGCGCCACCTGGCAGGGCGAGGCGGTGGTTGCCGTCGTCGCCGAGAGCCGCGCCGCCGCAGAGGACGGCGTCGCCGCGCTGGCCGTGGCTTTCGCGCCGCTGCCGGCCCAGGTCGACATGGAGACGGCGCTCGCCCCCGGTGCGGTCGTCATTCATCCCGAGCTCGGCGACAACCTCGTCTTCACCCGCACCGCCGAGACCGGCGATGTCGCCGCCGCCTTCGCCAGCGCCCACCGGATCGTCGAGGCCACCTTCCACACCGGCCGCCACACCGGCGTGACGCTGGAGCCGCGCTCCATCATCGCCGACTACAACCGTGCCGACGGGACGCTGACGGTCCACCATTCGACCCAGGCGCCGCACATGATGCAGAACGTCTTCGCCACGCAGCTGCGCATGGCGGAAGGCGATGTCCGCGTCATCTGCAAGGATGTCGGCGGCTCCTACGGTATCAAGGTCCACGTCTATCCCGACGAGATGGCCGTCGCCTGCATGTCGAAGATCATGGGGCGGCCGGTGAAATTCATCGCCGACCGCTTCGAGGCCTTCGGCAGCGACATCCACGCCCGCGACCATCGTATCAAGGGCCGCCTCGCGGTCGATGCCGAGGGACGCTTCCTCGCCTTCGACATCGACGACCTCACCGGCATCGGTCCCTATTCGGTCTATCCCCGCACCAGCGCCGTGGAGGGCAACCAGGTCGTCAATCTCTGCGGCGGTCCCTATGCCTTCGCCAACTATCGCTGCACCACCACCGTCGTGCTGCAGAACAAGTCGCCGACCTGCCAGTACCGCGCCGTCGGCCACCCGATCGCCACGACCGTGACCGAAGGCCTCGTCGACCTCGCCGCCGAGGCGCTCGGCATGGACAAGGTCGCGATCCGCCGGAAGAACCTCATCCGCGACGATGCCTATCCCTGCACCTCGCCGGCCGGCATGCGGTTCGAGGGCCTGTCGCACCACGCTTCCCTCGACAAGCTCCTTGCCATGGTGCCGGTCGAAAAAATTCGCGCCGACCAGCTCGAGCAGCGCAAGCGCGGC
The DNA here is from genome assembly GCA_943368975.1 of Archangium gephyra. GTDB lineage: Bacteria > Pseudomonadota > Alphaproteobacteria > Rhizobiales > Phreatobacteraceae > Phreatobacter. The sequence continues at coordinate 182,391 of CALRLZ020000003.1, read as the reverse complement.
GTCTATCGCGGCCTCGGGCTCGCCAGCTTCATCGAGCTGACCAATCCCTCGCCCTTCATGTACGGGATCGGTGGCGCCAAGATCTCGGCGCAGGATGGCTGCACCGTGCGCATGGATCCCGACGGCTCGCTGGTCGCCCTGTCCGGCGTCACCGAACAGGGCCAGGGCACCGAGGCCATCCTCGCCCAGATCGTCGCCCACGGCGTCGGCGTGCCGGTCTCCAAGGTCAAGGTCGTCACCGGCGACACCCAGACGACGCCCTATGGCGGCGGCACCTGGGCCTGTCGCGGCGCCGGCATCGGCGGCGAGGCGGCCCTGCAATCGGCCATCGCGCTGAAAGATCAGATCCTCGAGGTCGCCGGCGCCATGCTGCAGGCGCAAGGGTCGAGCCTCGACATCGTCATGGGCGAGGTGGTGGACAAGGCCACCGGCCAGGTGCGCATGCCGCTCGCCGAACTCGGCCGCATCGTCTACTACCGCGGCGATACGCTGCCGAAGGATCTGGCGCGCGAACTCGTCCAGACGCGCCACTTCATCACCAAGGAATACCCCTTCGCCTTCACCAACGGCATCCAGGCGAGCTGGCTGGAAGTCGATGTCGAGACCGGCATGGTGAAGCTCCTCGAGCACTGGTGCGTCGAGGATTGCGGCCGCGTCATCAACCCCATGCTCGTCGACGAGCAGGTGCGCGGCGGCATCGTCCAGGGCATCGGCGGTGCGCTCTACGAGCACTGCATCTACAACGAGGACGGTCAGCTCCTCACCACCACCCTCGCCGACTATCTGGTGCCGATGGCGGCGGAGATGCCCGACATGCATGTCGGCCACGTCGAGACGCCGACGAAGGAATCCCTGCTCGGCGCCAAGGGCGCGGGCGAGGCCGGCACCGCCGGCGCTCCCGCCGCCATCATGAACGCCATCAACGACGCCCTCTCGCCGCTTGGCGCGCGGGTTCTCGCCCAGCCCTTCACACCCGACCGGATCCTGAGGGCGCTGGGAACCATTGCATGAGCCTGGGGGGCCGGTGATAGCCTGCCCCCCGATACCGAAAGGCCGGACCAACCGGCCGCCGAAAACAGCAGGAAACAGAGGATCGCAGCGATCCTCGACCCCAAAGGAAGGAACGACGATGACGACCACCAGGCGCACATTCATGGCCGGCGCTGCCGGCGCGGCCACACTGCCCGTCTTCTCCATCCGGGCCTCGGCCCAGCAGACCCTCAATGTCACGATCGCGGCGAGCCATCCGGTCCAGAATTTCTGGGTCTCGATGATGAAGAACGTCTTCCAGCCGGAGGTCGAGAAGCACCTGCGCGACAACGGCAACCAGTTGCGCGTCAACTGGCGCGAGGCCTATGGCGGCACGCTCTACAAGTTCCAGGACACGATGGAGGCGGTGCGCGACAACATCACCGACATCGGCTATGTCGGCACGCTCTGGGAAGGCTCCACCATGCCGCTCCAGAACGTCAGCTATTTCACGCCCTTCACCACCGGCGACCACGGCCTCATCGCCCGCACCTTCGACACGCTGAACGAGACGGTTCCGGCCATCAAGCAGAACTGGAACGGCCTCAACATGGTGCCGCTCTCCTCGTTCATCACCGACACCTACCACATCTGGTCGACCTTCCCGGTCCGCACCCTCGACGACCTGCGCAACCGCAAGATCTCGGCCCCGGGCACCTCGGCCAACTGGCTGACCGGCACCGGCGCCACCCCGGTCGACGGCGCGCTGACCACCTACTACACCGACATCCAGACCGGCGTGTCGGAAGGCGCGCTCTCCTTCTTCGTCGGCATCCTGCCGACCCGCGTCTACGAGGTCGCGAAATACGTGACCAAATGCGACACCGGCGCCATGTATGTCGGTGGCATCGCCGCCAACAAGCAGCGTCATGACCGCTGGCCGGCCGCCTTCCAGAAGGCCATCGCCGAGGCCGGCAAGATCACCACGCAGAGGCACATTGCGGACGTGTCCTCGCGCATCGATGCGGCCGAGAAGGAGATGGTCGCCAAGGGCTCGATCATCACCACCCTCGCCGATGCCGAGCGCAAGCGTTGGATCACCGGCCTGCCGAACATCGCCAAGACCTGGGCCGACAGTTCCGGCCCGGCCGCGCGCGACGTGCTGAAGGCCTATTTCGCCGCCATCCGCGCCGCCGGCCAGACGCCGGGCCGCGACTGGGACCGCGAAGCCTCGGCCTGATCCGACCACGATCCCGGGCGCCGGCACCCCGCCGGCGCCCGGGCCTCATCCGCATTCCTTCCGAGGCCGCCTGGAGAGATTTGCATGGCCGACGACATCGACGTCTCGGCGCTGGAGCGCGCAAGCGCCCCTCAGCCCTTCGATCCGGTTCGCCTCATCCTTGACGCCCTCGCCGCCATCGGCACCGTCTGGACCTTCGGACTGATGCTGCTCATCTGCGCCGACGTCATCGGGCGGTCCTTCCTCTCCATGCCGATCACCGGTGTCTCGGAGATCGCCGCCCATTCCATTGTCGGCATCGTGTTCCTGCAGATCGGCGCCACCATCTACGGCAAGCGCATGACACGGGCGGATTTCCTGATCGAAGGCGTGCTGCACCGCCATCCTGCCGTCGGACGAGCCATCGAGGCGCTGTTCCTGCTGATCGGCGCCGCCGTCATGGCCTTCGTCGCCTGGGCAGCCTGGCCGGGCATGTGGGGCTCGCTGGCGTCCCGCGAATTCTTCGGCGTCCAGGGCCTGTTCACCGTGCCGACATGGCCCTTTCGCGCCCTCATCATCCTCGGCGGGAGCGCCGGGGCCCTTGCCTATCTCATGCTGTTCGTCGCCGAGATCGGTGGCCGGCGCAAACCGGCCGGGGGCTGAGCCGCCATGGAAGACATCACGCTCGGTTTCGTCCTGATCGGCGCCATGGTGGCGCTGATCCTTCTCGGCCTGCCGATCGGCCTGTCCCTCATCAGCACCGGCGCGATCGGCGTCTGGCTGATCCGCGACAATGTCGACCTCGCCTTCCGCTTCACCGCGCTCGCCACCTATTCCGGCATTCAGGACTATCTCTTCGCCACCATCCCGCTCTTTGTCCTGATGGGGCTGCTGGTCAGCATATCCGACGTCGGCAAGGACACGTTCGAGGTGGCGCAGGCGCTGCTCCGGCGCATCCGCGGCGGGCTCGGCATGGCCACCGTGGCGGCCAATGCGGTCTTCGCCGCGGTGACGGGCGTCTCCATCGCCTCGGCCGCCGTCTTCACCAAGGTGGCGGTGCCGGAGATGGTGCGCCACGGCTACAACATGCGCTTCGCGACCGGAACGGTGGCTGGCTCCTCCATTCTCGGCATGCTCATCCCGCCGAGCCTCCTGATGATCGTCTACGGGGTCCTGGCCGAGGTCTCGATCGGCCGGATGTTCGTCGCCGGTGTCATTCCCGGCCTCATCATCGCCTTCGGCTTCACGGTGATGATCTGGGTCTACGCGACGGTCTGGCCGCACAAGATCTTCGTCGATGCCGGCAGGTCCGACGTGGACGACGTTCCTGCCATGGGCACCGCCGAGATGCTGGCCAAGTCCGTGCCGATCGCCTGCCTCGTCGTGCTCATCCTCGGCGGCCTCTACACGGGCTTCTTCACGCCGACCGAGGCTGGCGCGGTGGGAGCCGCCGGCGCCCTCGTCATCGCCCTCGTCCGCCGCCGGCTCGACTGGCCGAAATTCTGGCGGGTGCTGAAGGAAGCGGGCATCGTGTCGGCATCGATCCTCTTCCTCCTCATCGCCGCCAGCCTCTACTCCCGCATGCTTTCCATGGCAGGCGTGCCCAATGCGATCGGCGACTTCGTGCAGCACCTCGGCCTCGGGCCCTACGGCTTCCTCTTCGCCTTCGTCATCGTCGTCCTCTTGATGGGCATGATCCTCGATTCCACCTCGATCCTCCTGATCATGGTTCCGATCGGGGCGCCCATCGCCTCGGCCATGGGTTTCGACCTCATCCATTTCGGCATCGTCACCATCATCGCCGTCGAAATGGGACTGCTGACGCCGCCCTTCGGCATCTCGGTCTTCACCGTCAAGGCGACACTGGGAGACCCGAAAGTGGGGATCGAGACCATTTTCGCCGGCGCCATCCCCTATCTCGCAGTCATGGGTGTCGGACTGGTGCTCATCGCCTTCTTCCCATTCCTCGCCACCGCACTGGTGAAGTGACGCCATGCTGAGCTTCGACGAGCACAATCTCACCGACGCGGTGGTCAACCGCTTCGCCGACTGTCCGGATCCCCGGCTGAAACAGGTGGTCCAGGCGCTGGTCCGCCATGCCCATGCCTTCGTCAAGGAGGTGGAACTCACCGAGGCGGAATGGATCGCCGCCATCGGCTTCCTCACCCGCACCGGCCACATGTGCGACGAAAAGCGGCAGGAATTCATCCTGCTCTCCGACGTGCTCGGCATCTCCATGCTGGTCGACGCGATCAATCACCGCATGCCGGATGGCGCCACCGAGACGACGGTGCTCGGCCCCTTCTATCTCGGCGAGCACCGCGTGACCCCCTATGGCGCCGATATCGCGGCGGACGAGCCGGGCGCACGCCTCTTCGTCACGGGCACGGTCGCCTCGTCTGGGGGCGCCCCCATCGCCGGGGCGGCGGTCGACATCTGGCATTCCGACGACGAGGGTTTCTACGATGCCCAGAAGGGCACCGAGGAGCCTTCGCTCCGCGCCCGCTTCATCACCGATGCCGACGGCCGGTTCGGCTTCCGCACCATCGTGCCGTCGAGCTATCCGATCCCCCATGACGGTCCGGTCGGCCAGTTGCTGGAGGCGACGAAGCGCCACCCGATGCGCCCCGCCCATATCCATTTCCGCATCGCGGCGCCCGGCCACGAGACGCTGGTGACGCATCTGTTCATGCCGGGCGATCCCTGGCTCGCGAGCGATGCCGTCTTCGGTGTCAAGGAGAGCCTGGTCGCCACGCTGACGGCGCAGGCCGGCGGCACCTATCCCGACGGGTCTCCGGCGCCCCCGGCCTGGCAGATGATGCAGCATGCCTTCGGGCTGAAGCCTTCGGCTGCCTGACGCCGCTCAGGCTGCGCCGCGCAGGGCCGCCTGGATGTTGCGGCCGGTCCGCTCGACATGTTCGCGCAGCAGTCGCACCGCATCCTCGGCGCGCCGCTCGACCATCGCGGCCGCGATGGCTGCATGTTCGGCCGGCACGTCCCGGTCGGGCGCATTGTCCTTCAGGAAGATGCGGCGGTAGCGGTCGGACTGGTCGTGCAGGGTTTCGCAGAACTGCTGCAGCAGCGGCATGCGGCAGGCCGAGATCAGCTCGGCATGGAAAGCCCGGTGCCGCGCCTCCCAGGCCTCCTGCTCCTCTTCCGAGCGGGCGCCGCGGACGCAGCGGCTGAGCTGGTGCAACGCCGAGACGACGCGCCCCTCCCAGGCCGCATCGCCATGCAGGATGGCCTCGCGCACCGCCATGCCCTCGAGCTCGACCCGGAGGCGGATCACCTCGGTCAGGTTGTCGGCGGAGACCGGCGAGACACGATACCCGCGCTGGTCCTCGGCCTCCACCAGGCCCTCGCTCTCCAGCCGGCACAGGGCCTCGCGCAGCGGGCTGAGACTGACCCCGAAGCCCGCCCGGATGCGGTCGAGCACCAGCTTCGAGCCTGGTTCCAGATCGCCGCGCAGGATGGCCCCGCGCAGCCGCCCTGCCAGCGTCGTCGTCAGCGTGGCCGGGGAAGCGGGCGTCGCATCGCGCAGGTTCATCGTTCTGGCCTCTCAGTCATCGACGTCATCGAATCCGTAGAGCGCGGCCGGATTGTCGACCAGCGCCAGCCTGCGGTGATCCGCGTCCGGAATCCAGAGCGGGACGAGATCGACGAGGTCGCCGTCATTCGGCATCGGCACCGGGCAGATCGGATGCGGCCAGTTGCTGCCCCACAGGATGCGGTCAGGTCGGTGGGCAACGACGCGATGGATCAGCGGCAGCATGTCCCGGTGCGGATAGGGTTCCGCCGACAGGCGGTACAGGCTGGCGAGTTTCACCCAGCAGCGATCGGTGTCGAGCAGGCGCAGCATGGCCGCAAAGGGCTGCGAATCGACCCCTTCCGCCGCGGTGATGCGGGCGAGGTGGTCGAGCACGAAGGGGCGGCCGCAGGCCGCGAGGTCCGCCTCGACATCGAGGAGCTCGTCGGCGCGATGGAAATGCAGCACGAGGTGCCAGCCGAAGTCGCGCGTCTCGGCGGCGAGCCGGGAGAGATGGTCGAAGGAGGCGCCGCCGCTGACAACGGTGGACATGCGGCAGCCGCGCATGCCGCGCCGGTGCATGTCCGCGATCTTCGCCTGCGGAAGGCCGGAGGGGATTACGGCGACGCCGCGCATGCGCGCGGGCGCGCGGGCGAGTGCCGCGAGCGTCGCTCTGTTGTCGGTGCCGTGGGCGCCGCCGTGGACGATGACGACCCGGTCGATGCCGAGCACCCCGTGCAGGGCCAAGAGGTCGTCGACGGTGCAGTCCTCGGGCGTATAGCTGCGCGCCGGACTGAACGGAAACACCGCCGCTGGCCCGAACACATGGACATGGGTGTCGCAGGCGCCGCGCGGCATAGCGAAGGCCGGGCGGCGCGGATGACGGTCGGGTCCTTCGCAGGATCTGGGCACCGGCGCGCTCTCGGAAGGGGCGTTCATGGGCTACCTCTACGTCATTTACAGAGCGATAACCGCCCCTCCGTGTCCCCGGCCCGTCCCATTGACCGGATCGGCCGATAGTGTACCATAAAAATCGATGATCTATAAATAATCGATATTTTCATCAGGAGAACACGATGTCCCGCTGGTTCATGACCCTGACGGCCGGGCTTTTCGCCCTCACGCTCGGCGCCCTGCCCGCAGCCGCTTTCCCCGATCGCGCCGTGCGCATCGTCGTGCCCTTCCCGGCCGGTGGCTCGAACGACGTCATCGCCCGCATCATCGGCCAGCGCCTCTCCGAGATCTGGAAACAGCCCGTGGTCATCGAGAACCGCGGCGGCGCCGGCGGCAATATCGGCGGCGAGGCCGTCGCCCGCGCCGATGCCGACGGCTACACGCTCCTGCTCGCCGCGCCCGGGCCGCTGGCCATCAACCCGTCCCTCTTCCAGCGCATGAATTACGATCCGCTGAAGGACTTCGCGCCGATTGCGCTGACCGCCTCAGTGCCCATCGTCCTCGCGGTCCACCCGCAGGTGCGCGCCAACACGGTTGCCGACCTGATCGCCCTCGCCAAGGCCGAGCCCGGCAAGCTGCAGTTCGGCTCCTCGGGCGCCGGTTCCACCAACCACCTGGCGGGTGAACTCTTCAAGTCGCTGGCCGGTATCAACGTCCAGCACGTTCCCTATCGCGGTGCAGCCCCTGCGATGAACGACCTGGTGGCCGGACATATTCCCATGATGTTCGACAACATGCCGGCCGTCCGCCCGCAGGTCGCCGGCGGCAAGATCCGCGCCATTGCCGTGGCCGGGGCGGCCCGCTCCTCGCTCTATCCCGAACTGCCGACCATGGCGGAAGCCGGGGTCCCTGGCTTCGAGGCCTCGTCCTGGTTCGGCCTCGTCGCGCCGGCAGCGACGCCCCCGGCGGCGCTGAAGGTACTGGTCGAGACCACCGCCGCGGTCCTCAAGGAGCCTGCCATCATCGCCCGCTTCGCCGAACTCGGCGCCGAACCAGGCACCGTTTTCGGTGACGATTTCGGCCGCTACCTGAAGGCAGAGACCGAGAAGTGGTCGGCCATCATCAAGGCCGCCGGTGTTCCGCCCCAGTGACGGCGCCCGCCACCTCCCCTGCTCCATCGAGAGACCTCATGGCCAAGACCCGCGACGACCTCCCGACCCTCGCAGAGCTGGAACAGCGCTACGAGGACATGATCGGCTTCACGCCGCCGCGCATCGCCAAGCGGCTGAAGCTCGGCATGGCCGTCGCCCCGGAGGTCGTCGCCGCCATCGAGGACTGGCGCATCACCGCCCTGACGCCCGACGCCCTCGACCAGAAAACGGTCCAGCTCATGGCCTTCGCCATCCTGCTGACCCAGACCTCGGAGGCCGCCACCAACCACGCCAAGGCCGCCATCAAGGCCGGCGCGACGCTGGAGGAACTGCACGCCGCCGCCGCCGTCGCGGCGCTTTTCCGCGGTGTCGCGGCCTTCAACCTCGCCGGAGAGGTCCTCACGGGCCTCTTCCCCGACAAGGCCTGACGCCCCCCATCAGAGGAACCGCCCCATGCTGTCCGACGCCGACCGCCGCAAGGCGGCTGACATCCTGCTCGCCGCCGAGGAGTGCCGCACCCCGGCGCTCCAGCTCACCAAGACCTGGCCGGATATCCAGATCGAGGATTCCTACGCCATCTCCTCGCTGGTGACCGAGACCAAGATCGCCCGCGGCGCCCGTCTGATCGGCCACAAGATCGGCCTCACCTCCAAGGCCATGCAGGCCTCCTCGCAGATCGACGAGCCTGATTACGGCCACCTCCTCGATTCCATGCTGCTCAACGACGGCGCCAAGGTCCGTTTCGAGGACTATTGCGTGCCGCGCGTCGAGCCGGAGCTCACCTTCATCCTGAAGGAGCCGCTCAAGGGCCCCGGTATCGGTCTCGTCGACGTGTTGCGCGCCACCGAGTGGGTCGTGCCGTCCATCGAGATCATCGACGCCCGCATCCAGAACCCGCGCAAGATCCAGGACACCGTGGCCGACAACGGCGCCGCCGCCGGCATCGTCCTCGGCGGCCGTCCGGTCCGCCCCGACGCGGTCGACCTGCGCTGGGTTGGCGCGATCTTCTATCGCAATGCCGAGATCGAGGAGACCGGCATCGCTGCCGGCGTGCTCGGCCACCCGGCCATGGCCATCGCCTGGCTCGCCAACAAGGTCGGCCGTTTCGGCACCGTGCTGGAGCCCGGCCACCTCATGCTGTCCGGCTCCTTCACCCGGCCGGTCTGGGCGGCGAAGGGCGACACGCTCCATGCCGATTTCGGCCCGCTCGGCAGCGTCTCGGTGCAGTTCGTCTGAGCCGCGGCGGCCTCAGCGGGCAAGCCTGGGACCCCGCTCGCCGTCGACGACGAGCGGCCGCGCCACGTCGATGACGCCGCCCGGCCCGCCGCCGAGCGCCTTGCCCAGCGCAATGAAACGGGTGGCGATCAGGACCTGGCTCTGCAGCAGCGAATCCTCCGAATCGTAGAGGGAGCGCTCGGCATCGAGCACCTCGAGGAAGCTCGACGCCCCCTGGCCATAGACGACACGGGCGAGGCGGCCGGCCTCGCGGTAATTGCGCACGGCGGTCGCCAGGCTCTGGTAGCGGATGCGCTGCTGGGCGAGACCGACGAGGGCGTTCTCCACGTCCTCGAGCGCGAACAGGACCGCCTGGTGGAAGGCCGCATAGGACTGGTCGCGCTGGGCTTCCGCCACCTCGACTGCCGCCCGGAGCCGCCCGGCATTGAAGACCGGGATCGTCACTGACGGCCCATAGGACCAGGCGAGCGACGAGCCATTGCCGAGATCGCCGATCCGTATCCCGCTGGTGCGCAGCGAGCCGGTGAGCGAGATGCTGGGATAGAGCGCCGCCTCCGCCTGCCCGATCCGCGCCGTGGACTGGGCGAGGAGGCGCTCGGCCAGACGCACGTCGGGCCGCTGCAGCAGCACGTCGGCGGGGACGCCGGGCGGCAGATTGTGGCGTGGTGCGGGAATGACCGCGTTGCGCCGCAGCAGGGCGACGACCGCGGCCGGCTCCCGGCCGATCAGCACGCCGATCCGGTGGGCGGCGGCCGAGAAGGCGGTCACCAGCGTCGGGATATTGGCGCTGGTGCTGCTGGCAAAGGCCGTCGCCTTGGCAACGTCGACGGCCGAGGCGGCGCCGGCCTCGAACCTGGCGCGGGTCAGCGCCGCCGTCTGCCGCTGGATCGCCACAGTCCGCTGCGCGAAGCCGGCGCGGGCGAGGAAACCCTTCGCCTCGACATAGTTCTGGGCGACGTCGCCGACGAGGGTCAGAAGCGTCGTGCGCAGGCTCTCCTCCGCCGCTTCCACTCCCCGGTCCGCGGCTTCGAGGCCACGCCGCGTCTCGCCGAAGAGATCGAGCTCCCAGCTCGCGTCGAAACCCGCCTGGTAGAGGTTTGACGTGAAGTTCACGCCGGAGGCCGAGGCGCTCGACCGCGCATGCGAGGACGAGGCCCCGCCATTGACCTGCGGAAAAAGGCCCGCGGCGGCCTGTACCCGTGTCGCCCGCGCCGCACGGATGCGCGCCTTGGCGGCGGCGACGTCGAGATTGGCCGCCACAGCCTCGTCGATCAGCTGGTTCAGTGTCGGATCGCCGAAACGCTTCCACCAGTCCGTGAGTTCACCCGGTCGGATCGGGCGCGCATGACGGGCATTGGCATGGTTGGCGGTGAGAGCGGGCGTCGGAGACTGGTAGTCGGGCCCGACGGCGCAGCCGGCAAGGCCAAGGGCGAGGGCGACCGGCACCAGGGGCAGCGAGCGCGACCGCAGCGCGACGGCCAGGTCTGCCCGGCGGCGCCAGCTGTGTGAGGTAGCGGTGCCTGGCCCTGTCATGATCTCGGAAACGCTTGGAAAAACTGCATTTTACTGAACAGGACCGCGATGCCCGGGTCAATCACTAGACCCATCGGCGCCATCACGAAAGGGTTAGGCCTCAGCCGGCGAAGGTGCTCCACAGCCATTGCGACCGGCGTGGGCCTTGGCGCTCTAGCGCCGTCCCGCCCGTCTGGTTCCGGCCGCGTCACGCCAGTCCGAGGCCAGGGACGGCGCCTCCGGTGGGACGATGATCCGTTCGGGCTCGGCGAGCCGAAGGCGGGGACCTGCGCCCGCGCCGGAGGAGAGCCGGTGGAGGTAGAGGACGCTCGGCGCCGCCTCGTCGGTGACCATGACCGGCGATGGCGCCGAAATGATGCGCACCTGACCGCATTGGCCGATCCAGTCGACATGGCGATGGCCATGCATGACGACCAGACGCCCCCCGAGCGGATCGAGCTGGCGGACGAACCAGCTGCCGTTGACCAGCGCCGTCCCCACCCGTTCGAAGAAGGCGCGGGCGGGCCGGGGATACTCGATCAGATGATGGTGCAGGGCGACGATCCACGACGCCCGCGGATATTGCCGGATCGCCGCCGCCAGGGCGGCCTCCTGCTCGTGCGACACGAGCCCCAGCGCATTGGTGAAGGAGAAATGCGTCTCGGCATTGGAATTGAGCAGGATGACGCCGAGACCGTCATCGGTCGCCGGCGGCAGGACCAGCGGAAAGAGGTTGTCCCAGAAGGTGGCGAAATGCACGGCGGATCCCAGCGAGGCCGTCTCGGCGAGCGCCTGGATGAGCTCCTGCTTGCGCCCGGCCGCCGCCGCGAGCGTCTGGCCGAGCACGCCGCGATCCCGGTTGAGGAGCCGCACCCTGTCGCCCTGGATCGTCACCATCGCGGAGAGGGTCCGCAGCCGACGCAACTGCTTGGACGGGCTGAACGGCACGTCGAGCCGGGCGGGATTGGCCCGGTCGACGATATTGAGGTCATGGTTCCCCGGCAGCAGCAGCATCCGCGCCGCGAGTTCCGGATGACGCGAGACATGGTCGAGGAACTCCGCCCATTCCGCCGAACGGCCGGCATCCGTCGTGTCGCCGGTCACCATGATCAGGTCCAGCGGTTCGGCGGCGTGGAGCGCCGCCAGCCTTTCCAGGATCCGCACCAGCCGGCCATTGCCGCGCGGCCCCCTGCGCCCGCATTCGATGCGGAAGCCGTAGCGTTCTCCGACGATGTGAAGATCGGAAAGATGGACGACCCGCCATGACCGCCCGCCCATCGCCGGCAGGTCGAAGGCCTCGAGATCGGCGGGCGGCGCCATGGTCGAATCGGCATAGCCCCAGCTGATCGAGGCGATCGCCATATAGACCGCCACCAGGACGACCGCATTGGCGAGCGCCGGCCGGACGAGCCGGTTGGGCCGGGCGAAATCGATGAAATCCGCCGTCCAGCGGGTCGAGGGCCAGACGAGCAGGATGACGCCGATGGCAGTGAGCGCGAGCAGGGCGGCGGCGCCGATGGCGGAGAGCGACCTCAGCCGCGCGCGGCCTTCGGGCAGGGTCGCCCGCGGCGAGAAACGCTCGACAACATGGCGCAGCGCCTCACGGCTCGTCGCATAGCCCGGCTGGATGGCCAGCGCGTTGAGCGACCAGAAACTGCGCTCCGCCGAGCGGAACAGCGGACGCCAGCCAAACCAGCCGACGACGGCCACCAGCAGCAGCAGGAGCACGGAACTGAACCCGGCCAGGGCGGTGATCCGGCCCGACAGCGTATCGACCCAGCCGGTAACGACCAGCGGCGCCGCACCGAGGAGCAGGCCCGGCACCAGAATGAGGCTCGTCCACGCGAAAACGAGCTTGGGCAGGCTGATCTCGGCGAAAAGCGAGCCTGCAAGCTTGATGAAGGAACGGGTCGCCGGGCTCGACGCGTCGTCTTCGGCATCACCGCGGCGGGGATCGACAAGCGGCTCCATGGCCGGCACTGTCGTCTATCCCCGGCTGCGGCGCAAACAGGCGAAATGAAGCAGGCTGCCGGGCTAGCGGAGGGCCGGCAGGCAAAGGATTCCGCCCTCGGGTCCGATCAGCACCGAGGCAACGGCGAAGGCGGTGATCGCGAGGCCGACCGCCATCGAAGCCGCCGGATTGCGGCCGAGGCTCTTCAATGTCGCGACCCCCATGGCACTGGCCATCACGGCCGGCACGGTGCCGAGGCCGAAGCCGAGCATCAGCGCCGCGCCGCCGGCCCCAGTCCCCGCAAGCATGGCGGTGAACAGCGCCCCATAGACCATGGCGCAGGGCATGAACCCCCAGACGATTCCGAGCGCCATCGGCCCGCCGACGCCGAAACCGGGGTGGCGGGAGGTCATGGTCATCATCGCCTGGCCGACCGGGGCCGCCAGGCGGTCGAAGGCGACGAGCGAGGGAATGAGGCCGGCGGTGGACAGGCCGATCCAGCCCAGCGTCACCGCGCTCGCCCATTGCATGACGCGGTAGGCCGCCGTCTGGTCGAAGGCGCCGGCGATCCCTGACCCGAAGGTGCCGAGAATGCCGCCGGCGACCGCATAGGCGAGGACGCGGCCGAGCTGCGTGACAAGCAGCATGCGCGCCCGCTGCCGCGCATCGCCGTCCGGGTGCACTGTCAGCATCAGGGCCGAGCCGATGCTGCCGCACATGCCCGCGCAATGCAGGCTGGAGGCCAGTCCCATCAGGATTCCGGCGAAGAGGGTCAGGGACGAAGGGGTCATGGGAAACCGATGGATCAGACCGCGCTGGAATGGCGGCCCGCCTTGGCCAGATGGGCGTCGAACAGCGAGGCGACGACCCGCACCAGCGGGCGGCCGGCATCGCTGACGACGACGGTGCGCGCCGAGCGCGAGACGAGGCCTTCGTTCTCCAGCGGCCGCAACTCCTCGAGATCCCGGTCGAAGAAGTCGCGCGAGACGCCGTGACGGCTGGCCACCGCCTCGAGATCGGCGGAGAAGTCGCACATCAGCCGCTCGATCGCATCGGCCCGCACGCGGTCCTCCAGCGACAGGGCGAGGCCGCGCACCGTGGCCGGCGCGCCAGCGTCGACGGCGCGGTGATAGGCGCCGATATCCGGGGCGTTCTGCACGAAACCCTGGGGCAGCCGGCCGATGGCCGAGGCGCCGAAACCGATCAGCGCCTGCGCGTCGTCGGTCGTGTAGCCCTGGAAGTTGCGCTTCAGCTTCTGGTCACGCGCCGCCACCGCCATGGTGTCGTCGGGGTGGGCGAAATGGTCGAGGCCGATCGCCTCGTAGCCGAGGGCCTGGAGGGCTTCGCGCGCCGCCGTCTGCTGGCGGAAGCGCTCCACCGCGTCGGGAAGAGCCTGCTCGTCGATGAGCCGCTGGTGGGTCTTGAACCAGGGCACATGGGCATAGCCGAACAGCGAGATGCGGCTCGGCTGCATCGCCGCGGCGAGCTCGACGGTCCGCATCAGGTCCGGCAGGCTCTGGTGCGGCAGACCGTACATCAGGTCGAAGCTCAGCGCGTCGATCCCCGCCGCATGCAGCGTCTCGACCGCCGCGGCCACGACGGCATGGGGCTGGACCCGGCCGATCGCCTCCTGGACATGGGCATTCAGGTCCTGCACGCCGAGGCTGGCGCGCGTCACGCCGACGCGCTTCAGCGCCGCGGCGAGGGTGCGGTCGAGCTGGCGCGGGTCGAGTTCGATGGCGTGTTCGGTATCGGCGCCGATCCGGAAGCGGCGCGCCAGCCGCTCGGCGACGGCGGTGAGGCCGGCTTCGCCCAGCATGGAGGGTGTGCCGCCGCCCCAGTGCAGGTGGCGCACCTGGCGGGCCGGCGTCAGGCCGGCGACGAGGTCGATCTCGGCGACGAGATGGTCGCGATAGGTGGCGACGGGCTCGGCCCGGCGCGTCACCTTGGTGTGGCAGCCGCAATAGGCGCACATCGCAGCGCAGAAGGGCACGTGGAGATAGAGCGACAGGCTGGTGCAGGGCGACAGTTCGCCGAGCCACCGGCGATAGGTCGCCGCCGTCACGGCCGGCGTGAAATGCGGCGCGGTCGGATAGGAAGTGTAGCGGGGCACGCTTCTCTCGGCGAGGGCGATATTGCCCATCGAGGCCGGAAAGGCCGCGTCGCGGGGGGCGGATGCGGCGGCGCTTGCGGCTGCCGTCTGCGTCGAGGACGTCATGGGGGCGGACCTCCGGACAGGGCGGCACCATATCCGCCGACGTTCTGGATTTTCACCGATGCGGATGCGCGCGCGTTGATCGATATCAACGACCGCGGACGGCCGCCGCGCCCCGTCGCGCCGTCTTGATGCACATCAATGTCCCTCCCGCTGTGCCTGCCAATGGTGCCCTGCACTACGGGGTCGCCTGTTCCGGCGGACCGTCTGCCGCCAGCAGGACGAGGGGCACGAGATGAGCCAGGGTCAAGCCCAGAAGACATTGTCAGTACCGGAGGTCACCAGCATGGTGGCCTTCGCAGCCACCGCCATGCTGTGCCTGTTCATTGCATCAGGCTCGGTCGACCCGGCCTATTCCTTCCACGTCTACCTCTTCGCGGCCGCCTCGGTGGCCGCGATCTTCGCCCTCGGCAACCGCTACATGGCGCGCCCGGCGGCGATCCCGCAGGAGATCAACGGCAAGCCGAACTACAATATGGCGCCGGTGCAGTTCGCGACGGTGGCGGCGGTGTTCTGGGGCATTGCCGGCTTCACGGTCGGCCTGATCATCGCACTGCAGCTCGCCTATCCGGTCCTCAACTTCGATCTGCCCTGGACCAATTTCGGCCGCCTGCGCCCGCTCCACACCTCGGCGGTCATCTTCGCCTTCGGCGGCAACGTGCTGCTGGCGACGTCGTTCTACGTCGTGCAGAAGACCTCCCGGGCCCGCCTCGCCGGTGAGATCGCTCCCTGGTTCGTCGTCCTCGGCTACAATTTCTTCATCCTGATCGCCGGCACCGGCTACCTGCTCGGCATCACCCAGGGCAAGGAATACGCCGAGCCGGAATGGTATGCCGACCTCTTCCTCACGGTCGTCTGGGTCACCTATCTCCTTGTCTTCCTCGCCACCCTGTGGAAGCGCAAGGAACCGCACATCTTCGTGGCGAACTGGTTCTACCTCGCCTTCATCGTCACCATCGCCGTCCTCCATCTCGGCAACAACGCTGCGGTCCCGGTCTCCATCTATTCGCCGAAGAGCTACATCGTCTGGTCCGGTGTCCAGGACGCCATGTTCCAGTGGTGGTACGGCCACAACGCGGTCGGCTTCTTCCTGACCGCCGGCTTCCTCGCCATCATGTATTATTTCGTGCCGAAGCGAGCCGAGCGGCCGATCTATTCCTACCGGCTGTCGATCGTCCATTTCTGGGCGCTGATCTTCCTCTACATCTGGGCCGGTCCGCACCACCTGCACTACACCGCCCTGCCCGACTGGGCGCAGACGCTGGGCATGACCTTCTCGATCATGCTGTGGATGCCCTCCTGGGGCGGCATGATCAACGGCCTGATGACGCTCTCGGGCGCCTGGGACAAGCTGCGCACCGACCCCGTGCTGCGCATGATGGTGGTCTCGCTGGCCTTCTACGGCATGTCGACCTTCGAGGGTCCGCTCATGTCCATCAAGGCGGTAAACTCCCTGTCGCACTACACCGACTGGACCATCGGCCACGTCCATTCCGGCGCGCTCGGCTGGGTCGCCTACATTTCCTTCGGCGCCATCTACTGCCTCGTTCCGTGGCTGTGGAACCGCAAGCAGCTCTATTCGAACCGCCTTGTCGAATGGCACTTCTGGGTCTCAACCCTCGGCATCGTCTTCTACATCTCCGCCATGTGGGTCGCCGGCATCATGCAGGGCCTGATGTGGCGCGCCTACACCGCACTCGGCTTCCTCGAATACTCCTTCATCGAGACCGTCGACGCGATGCACCCCTACTACGTGATCCGTGCTCTTGGCGGCGCCCTGTTCGTCCTCGGCTCGCTGATCATGGCCTACAACCTGATCATGACGGTGCGCCAGGGCGAGGCTGCAGAGCCCGAATCCGCCCCCGCCCTCGTTCCGGCCCAGTGAGGAGGACGGATCATGTCGCTCTGGAACAAGCACGCCATCTTCGAGAAGAACTCGATCGTCCTGACGGTCGGAATCCTGGTCGTGGTCGCCATCGGCGGCCTCGTCGAGATCGCTCCGCTCTTCTACCTACGGAGCACCATCGAGAAGGTGGAGGGCGTGCGCCCCTACACCCCGCTGGAACTGGCGGGCCGCGCCATCTACGTCCGCGAGGGCTGCTACAACTGCCACAGCCAGATGGTGCGGCCGCTGCGTGACGAGGTGGAGCGCTACGGCCACTACTCGCTGGCCGCGGAGAGCATGTACGACAAGCCCTTCCAGTGGGGCTCCAAGCGGACCGGGCCCGACCTCGCCCGCGTCGGCGGCAAATATTCGGACGAGTGGCACGTCGCCCACCTGGCCAATCCCCGCTCGATCGTGCCGCAGTCGATCATGCCGGGCTATGCCTTCCTCGCCCGGGCCGAGATCCAGCCCGAGCAGGTGGCCGGGCACCTGAGGACCAACCGCCTCGGCGGCGTTCCCTACACCGACGAGCAGATCGCGAACGCCCTGACCGACCTGCGCGCCCAGGTCAATCCGGACAGCCCAAACGTCCAGGCCCTGCAGGTTCGCTATCCCGGCGCCACCGTGCGTGCCTTCGGCGGCAATCCCGCGGCGACCGTCAACGGCACCGTCACCGAGATGGACGCCCTCGTCGCCTATCTCCAGGTGCTCGGGACCATGGTGGATTTCCGCACCTATGACGCACGCGCGAACATGCGCTGAGGCGGGAGAGGATCATGAGCACCTATACGACCCTCGCCAACTTCGCCCAGACCGCAGGGCTTCTCTATTTCGTCGGCATGTTCCTCGCGATTGCCGTCTACGCCTTCTGGCCGCGCAACAAGACGCGCTTCGACGAGGCCGCCCAGATCCCGCTGAGGGAGGAGTGACACCATGGCCGTTCAACCCGAAATCGACCCGGCCACCGGCCGCACCACGACCGGTCACGAATGGGACGGCATCAAGGAGCTGAATTCGCCCCTGCCGAAATGGTGGCTCTACATCTTCTACGCCACCATCGTCTGGTCGATCGGCTACTGGGTGGTCTATCCGGCCTGGCCGCTGGTGACCAACTACACCAAGGGCGCCTTCGGCTATTCGTCGCGCCAGGATGTGGTCCGCGACCTCGATGCCCTGCGGGCCCTGCGGGCGGAGCGTTCCACCGCGCTCGCCGGCACGCCGCTGGAGGAGATCGCCAGGAACCCGAACCTGCTGACCTTCGCCCTTGCCCAGGGCAAGGCCGCCTTCGGTGACAACTGCGCGCCCTGCCACGGCCTGTCGGCCACCGGCTCGCGCGGCTTCCCCAACCTGCGCGACGATTCCTGGCTCTGGGGCGGCGGCATCCAGGATATCCACCAGACCATCGCCTTCGGCATCCGCAACGGCGACGATCGTGCCCGTCAGGGCGTGATGCCGGCCCTCGGCGGCCCGAATGGTGTGCTGAAGGCCGACGAGATCGTCACGGTCGCCAATTATGTGCGCTCGCTGTCCGGACAATCCACCCGTCCGGGCGCCGATCTCGCCAAGGGCAAGGAGCTCTTCATCGCCAACTGTGCCGCCTGCCACGGCGAAGACGGCCGCGGCAACCGCGACCTCGGCGCCCCCAACCTGACGGGTCGCAACTGGGTCTACGGCTCCGACGAGAAGACCATCATCGAGACGATCACCCTTGGCCGCGGCGGTGTCATGCCAGGCTGGACCACCCGCCTGGACGAAACGACGGTGAAGGCTCTCGCCGTCTACGTCCACGCGCTGGGCGGCGGGCAGTAGGCCCGTCTCAACCGAGCGCGGGATGGGGGTGCGCGCCGTGGCAGCGGCGCGCACCTTCATCTTTTCGGGGGCGCTGTTGAGACAGGTCAAGGCTGGCCATCCGCAATTGGCTGATGGTGACGACGTGCCGCCTCGGGTGGCACGACCTTGCCCCCGGACGCCCCCATGTCGGACCTCCTCGCCCAAGCCTCACGCAAGTCCACCGCCGCGGAGACCGACCCGATCATCCCGAGCGCGGATGACGAGCCGCTCTACGAGAGCCGGCGCGAGATCTACCAGCAGAGCGTCAAGGGGCGCCTGAGGACCATCAAGTGGGTCGTCCTCTTCGCCTGCCTTGGCGTCTATTATTTCCTGCCGTTCCTGCGCTGGTACCGCGGTCCGAACCAGCCGGATCAGGCGGTCCTGGTCGATATCGCCAACAACCGCTTCTACTTCTTCTTCATCGAGATCTGGCCGCAGGAAATCTACTATTTCACCGGCCTGCTGGTGATGGCAGCGCTCATCCTCTTCCTGATGAATGCGGTCGCCGGCCGGGTCTGGTGCGGCTATCTCTGCCCGCAGACGGTATGGACCGACCTGTTCACGGTCGTCGAGCGCTGGGTGGAGGGCGACAGGCGCGAGCGGATGATCGCCGACGCCCAGCCGATGTCGGCGGCCAAGGCTGGCCGCAAGGTCCTGAAGCACTTCCTCTGGCTGATGATCGCCTGGTGGACCGGCGGCGCCTGGGTGCTCTATTTCGCCGACGCCCCCACGCTCGTGAAGGATCTCGCGACCTTCCAGGCCCCCATGGTGGCCTATATCTGGATCGGCATCCTGACCTTCACGACCTATGCCCTGGCCGGGCTCATGAAGGAGCAGGTCTGCCTCTACATGTGCCCCTGGCCGCGCATCCAGGCGGCGCTGACCGACCAATATGCCCTCAACGTGACCTATCGCTACGACCGCGGCGAGCCGCGCATGTCGACCAAGGCCGCCGCCCGGGCGCGCGAGGCGGACCAGCCCGCGGGTGACTGCATCGACTGCCACCAATGCGTGGTCGTCTGCCCGACCGGTGTCGACATCCGCGACGGCGCGCAACTCGGCTGCATCCAGTGCGGCCTGTGTATCGACGCCTGCAACTCCGTCATGGCCAAGGTGAACCGGCCGCTCGGCCTCATCGCCTATGACAACGACGTCAACATGGACCGGCGCCGGCAGGGGCAGGAGGAGGTCTATCCGGTCATCCGCACCCGCACGATGCTCTATGCCGCCATGATCGCGGCCGTCGGCCTCGTCATGCTCTACGGGCTGATGACGCGCTCCTTCACCGAACTGTCGGTGCTGCACGACCGCAACCCGCTCTTCGTCCAGCTCTCGGACGGGTCGGTGCGCAACAGCTACACGGTGCGCATCCTCAACAAGCGGCCGCTCCACCGCATCTTCGTGCTTGCGGTCGACGATCTGCCCCTCGCCCGGCTCAGCGCCGTCGGCATCACGATGACGTCGGGGGACTGGCCGGTCATCGACATCGGCCCCGATTCGACCCGCGAGCTCATCGTCCATGTCACCGCCGCCAAGCCGGCCGACCTGCCGCAGTCTCGCCGCGTCACCTTCCGCATCACCGAGCTTGGAACCGGCGAGAAGGCGAGCGTCGGCGACCACTTCATTTCCCGCTGACCTGAGGACCCCCCGATGTCCAGTTCCGCCTCCCCTGCCCTGCCCCGCGAGCGCCGCCTCACCGGCCGCATGGTGTTTTTCGGCTTCGCCGCCTTCTTTGCCGTCGTCTTCAGCGTCAATGCCCTGATGATGAGCCTGGCGCTCGACACCATGCCGGGAACCACCACCGACAGTTCCTACCGCGCCAGCCAGCGGTTCAACCAGGACCTGACGGCCGCGCGCGAGCGGACGGCCCGGGCCTGGGCGGTCGAGGCACGGGTCGACCGCGACCCGGCGGGCATCGCCGCCATGACCGTCTCGGTGCGCGAGCCCGACGGCCCCCCCGTCGAGCGGATCAGCGTCAAGGCACGACTCATGCACCCCGCGCACCGGACCAACGACCGGAGCTTCGACGTGACGCGGAGCGGCCCGGGCCTCTATGTCGGCACGGCCGAAGGCGTCATCGCAGGGGCCCAGGACCTCGTCATCGAGGTCGAGCGCGACGGCGCCGTTCTCTACCGCTCGCGCAACCGCGTCATGCTGCCGTGAGCGACACGATGGGCACCCTGCTCGCAGAAGACCGACCCGGAACGGCGCCTGCGCCCGCGGAGCGGCCCCTGCCGCTGCCGCTGCCGCCACTCACCGCAGGTGGGACCGACCTCTCGCTCTATGTCGAACCGCTCGGCGAGGGTCGCGCGCGCATGGACTTCGCCGTCGACGGCATCACCTGCGCCGCCTGCATGCCGGTCATCGAACAGGGTCTCGCGCGCGAGCCCGGTGTCGACGCCGCCCGCGTCAACCTCACCCATCGCCGCCTGACCGTGGAGTGGCGCGAGGCCGCCACCACGCCGCAGCGCATCATCGAGCGCCTCACGGCGATGGGCTTCCGCGCCTTCCCCTTCGACCCGAAGGCGGTCGAGGGCGAGGAGGCCCGCGAGGCCCGCTTCCTGCTGCAATGCCTGGGCGTCGCCGGCTTCGCCATGATGAACATCATGCTGCTGTCCGTGTCGGTCTGGTCCGGCAACGTCACCGACATCACCCAGGAGCAGCGCGACTTCTTCCACTGGCTCTCCGCGCTCATTGCCGTGCCCGCCGTCGCCTATGCCGGCCGGCCGTTCTTCCGCTCGGCGCGCATGGCGCTCGCCGCCCGCCAGCTCAACATGGATGTGCCGATCTCGCTGGGCGTCCTGCTGGCAGTCGGCATGTCGCTGGTGGAGACCGCCAACCACGCCACCCACGCCTATTTCGACAGCGCCGTGATGCTGCTCTTCTTCCTGCTCATCGGCCGCTATTTCGAGCAGCTGATGCGCCGCAAGACGCGCACAGTTGCCGCCAACATCGCCGCTCTCAAGGCGGAGACGGCGGTCAAGATCATGCCGGACGGCGCCCTGCGCCAGGTGCCCATCGCCGCCATTCAGACCGGCGACAGGGTGATGGTCCGCCCCGGCGAGCGCGTCGCCGTCGACGGCCTCATCATCGACGGGCGATCGGCGCTCGACCAGAGCCTCGTCACCGGCGAGACCCTGCCGCAGGAGGTCGGTCCGGGGGACGCGATCTATGCCGGAACGCTGAACACCAGCGGCATGCTGACGGTCGAGGTGAAGGCCGCTGCCCGCGGCACTTTGCTCGACGAGGTCGGCCGCCTGCTCGAGACGGCCCTGGAGGCCCGCTCGTCCTACCGGCGCCTCGCCGACCGGGCCGCCGCGCTCTATTCGCCGGTCGTGCACATCGCCGCCATCGCGACGCTCGCCGGCTGGATTCTCGCCGGCCTCGCCTGGCAGCCGGCGCTCATCATCGCCATCACCGTGCTGATCATCACCTGCCCCTGCGCCCTTGGCCTCGCCATTCCCGCCGTCCAGGTCGTCGCCTCCGGCGCCCTGTTCAAGGCCCATGTGCTGCTCCAGTCGGGCGACGCGCTGGAACGGCTCGCCGCGGTCGATACCGTCGTCTTCGACAAGACCGGCACGCTCACCCTGCCCGAACCCGCCCTCGACCGGCCCGACAGCCTCCCGGCCGAGGCCCTGGTCCTCGCCGGCGGGCTCGCGCTGTCCTCGCACCATCCGCTCGCCCGCGCCGTCGCCGCCGCCTTCCCCGCGGCAAGGCCGCTGGCGGGTGCGGCCGAGGAACCCGGCCGGGGCGTCAGCGCCATGGTCGATGGCATCGAGATCCGCCTCGGCAGCCTCGCCTTCTGCGACGCCGCCGCAGAGGGCGCCGCGGTCGCCGAACGGCATCCCGACGCCTCCCTCATCGCCTTCCGCCATGGCGATCTCCGCCACGTCTTCGCCGTGCGTCAGGTCCTGCGGCCGGATGCGGTGGCGGTGGTGGCCGCCCTGAAGGCCGCGGGGCTTGCTATCGAGATCCTCTCCGGCGACCGGCCTGCCGCCGTCGCCACGGTGGCGCGCACGCTTGGCATCGCCGCCGCCCGCGGCGACATGAAACCCGCGGACAAGATCGCCCGCCTCGATGCCCTGAAGGCCGCAGGACGCCGGGTCCTGATGGTCGGTGACGGGTTGAACGACGCGCCCGCCCTGGCCCGGGCCCATGTCTCCATGTCGCCCATCACCGCCGTCCACCTGACCCAGGCGGCCGCCGATGCGGTCTTCCTCGGCGACCGGCTGGCCCCCGTCGCCCATGCTCTCGCCGTGTCGCGCACGGCTCACCGGCTGATGAAGGAAAATCTCTGGATCGCCGTGGTCTACAACGCCGTTGCCGTGCCCATCGCCATTGCCGGGATGGTCACGCCCCTGATCGCCGCTCTCGCCATGTCAGGCTCCTCGGTGATCGTCACCGCCAACGCCCTCAGGGCGCGGCGCGGCCGTTTGTGAGGACGAGCCATGGACGTTCTGGTCTATCTGGTGCCGCTGGCGCTGGGACTTGGTGGCCTCGGGCTCGCCGCCTTCCTCTGGTCGCTCAAGACGGGGCAGTATGACGATCTCGACGGTGCCGCCTGGCGCGCCATCATGGACGACGACAAGATCCCGGAATCGGCCCGCCTGACGGCCGATCAGGAGGCGACAGGCACCGTCTTGACGAAACCGATCGAGCCCGGCCGGAAATTGTGAGCCGTCAGCGCCCGGTCGATATCCACCCAGGTCGCCAGCCGCTCCGGCGCCA
The DNA here is from genome assembly GCA_943368975.1 of Archangium gephyra. GTDB lineage: Bacteria > Pseudomonadota > Alphaproteobacteria > Rhizobiales > Phreatobacteraceae > Phreatobacter. Next base: position 159,275 of record CALRLZ020000003.1, on the reverse strand, counting down.
CCCGGCCGCTCGTATCCTCGATCAGGATGGTGGAACAGCCCTCGCCACGGGCGAGATCATCGACGAAGTCAAACAGCGTGGTGGGAGCGGTGCTCGCCGGCAGCTCGGCCTTGGACAGGTAGGACAGCTCGAGCCGGCGTCCTGAGCGGGGGTCAGGGGCGATGCGGTAGAGGCAGGCCGCATGGACATAGCCGCGCCGATCATCGACCACGACGCAGCCCGAGCGGCGGCGCTTGCCGCTCCCGAGCCCGGCCAGATGCTGGCGCCAAGCCTCGATTTCGATGTCCGGATAGCACAGGCGCACCAGACCGAAGACCGTCATGGCCTCGTTCGCTTCGATGATGCGGCCTTTGAACATCGAGGCGCGGGCTCCCACAGCGCATGGATGCTGGTACCATGGGAGGGCGTCCGCGATGCGTCCTTGTTCTGGATCAAATCAGGTGTATGAGTTTTTGAATATGTATGTCTTACTAGTGCCTTGTTCCCCCACCAAGGGTCACTGCCATGACCGAAATTATTGAAATTGCTCACCCGCGGGTACACGCCTGCGGTCGCCAACCCGGCGAAAACTACTGCGATAACTGCAAGGTCCGGTCGCTCGCCGTCTGCGCGGCGCTCGGGTCGGAAGAACTGCCGGAACTGGACAATATCGTCCATCACACCCGTGCCGAAGCCAAGACGACCTTCATCCACCAGGGGGAGACGGCCGAATCGGTCTTCTCCGTCTCGGAAGGCGTGGTCCGGCTCTACAAGCTGCTCTCCGACGGCCGCCGCCAGATCATCGGCTTCGCCATGCCGGGCGATTTTCTCGGCCTCGCCCTGCACAACCGCTATGGTTTTTCGGCCGATGCCGTGGACCCTGTCGCGCTCTGCCGTTTCGACCGGCGCGACTTCGACAATCTCATCACTGCCAAGCCGCATTTCCTGCGCCGCCTGCACGAATTCGCCACCCATGAACTGGTGATCGCCCAGGAACAGATGACGCTGATCGGTCGCCGCTCGGCCGAGGAGCGCGTCGCAGCCTTCCTGATCGCCATGCGCGAGCGCTGGGCCCGCATCAAGGGCCCGTCGGTGACGATCCAGCTCCCCATGCAGCGGATCGACATGGCCGACTATCTCGGCCTCACCATCGAGACGGTGAGCCGGACGCTGACCAAGCTCGCCCGCGACGGCATCATCCTCATCGTGCCGGAGGCCGTGCGGGTCCTCGACGAAAAGAAACTCGCCGCCATCGCGCGGGCCTGATCCGGACCGGTCAGGCCTTCAGCCGATAGCCCGTCCTGAAGATCCAGGCGATGCCGGCGAGGCACAGCGCCAGAAAGACCAGCGTCATCGCGACGCTGACCCCGACATGCACGTCGGCCGTCCCGAAGAAGCTCCAGCGGAAGCCGCTCACCAGATAGACGACGGGGTTGAACAGGCTGATCGTCCGCCACAGCGGCGGCAGCATGTCGATCGAGTAGAAGCTGCCGCCGAGGAACGTCAGGGGCGTGACCACCAGCATCGGCACGAACTGCAGCTGCTCGAAGCCCTCCGCCCAGATGCCGATGATGAAGCCGAACAGGCTGAACGTCACCGCCGTCAGCACCAGGAAGGCCAGCATCCACAGCGGGTGCTCGATCCGCAGCGGCACGAACAGCGCCGCCGTCGCCAGGATGATCAGCCCGAGGATGACCGATTTCGTCGCGGCCGCGCCGACATAGCCGGCGACGATCTCGAAGGTCGAGATCGGTGCCGACAACACCTCGTAGATCGTTCCGGTGAAGCGCGGGAAATAGATGCCGAAGGAGGCGTTCGAAATGCTTTGGGTCAGCAGCGAAAGCATGATCAGCCCGGGCACGATGAAGGCGCCGTAGGCGATGCCGTCGATCTCCTGCATGCGAGAGCCGATCGCCGCGCCGAAGACGACGAAATAGAGCGAGGTCGAGATGACCGGCGAGACGATGCTCTGCCAGAGCGTGCGCCAGGTGCGCGCCATCTCGAACAGGTAGATGGCCTTCATCGCATGGAGATTCATCGGTCGCTCACCAGGTTGACGAAGATCTCCTCAAGCGAGCTCTGCCGCGTATGGAGGTCCTTCAGCCGCAGTCCGGCATCTGCCAGAGCCTGCAGCAGGGCGGTGATGCCGGTGCCCTCGGCCTGGGTATCGTAGGTATAGACCAGCGCGCCGCCGCCGTCGGCGAGGCCGAGATGGAAGGGAGCCAGGCTCTCCGGCACCGCGTCGATCCGGTTTTGCAGGTCGATGGTCAGTTGCTTCTTGCCGAGCTTGGCCATCAGCGCGGTCTTGTCCTCCACGAGGATGATCTCGCCCTTGGAGATAACGCCCACCCGGTCGGCCATTTCCTCGGCCTCCTCGATATAGTGGGTGGTCAGGATGATGGTGGCGCCGCGCTCACGCAGCCGCCCGACGAGTTGCCACATGTCGCGCCTCAACTCGACGTCGACCCCGGCCGTGGGTTCGTCGAGGAACAGCACGCGCGGCTCATGCGAGAGCGCCTTGGCGATCATCACGCGGCGCTTCATGCCGCCGGACAGCGTCATGATCTTCGCGTCCTTCTTGTCGAAGAGCGACAGGTCCTTGAGGATCTGCGTGATCAGAGCGGGATCGGGCGGTTTGCCGAACAGGCCGCGCGAGAAGGTCACGGTGGCCCAGACCGATTCGAAGGAATCGGTGGTCAGTTCCTGCGGCACCAGGCCGATCATGCCGCGAGCGGCCCGGTAGTCCGTCGCGATGTCATGACCGCCGACCGTGACCGTCCCTTCCGAGGGCCGCACGATGCCGCAGATGGTCGAGATCAGCGTCGTCTTGCCGGCGCCGTTCGGCCCCAGAAGCGCGAATATCTCGCCTTGCCGGATGTCGAGGTCGATCTTCCTGAGCGCCTGGAAGCCCGAACCATAGCGCTTTGAGAGATTGGCAACCTTGATGATGGAGGTCATGGCCGGGACCATAGAGGCTCGCGGCCCCCGGCGGGAGGGGGAGAATGGCAGCAGCCGGGAGCGGGTTTTCCCGGCATCGCGACGGCATGTCCGTCAGGTCGAGGCGGCCATCGCCTGCCCGCTTAAATCGGGCGGAAGTGATACCGGCGATGGAACCAGGCTGGAAGGCCTGGCCCGTCTTCAGTACCGACCGGCGGCACGGCTCACTTCAGAAGATGCCCGGCGACCACCATGAGAAGGGGAATCGGAAGCGCGGCAATGGCGACGGCGACCAGAAATCGGTCGGGCCTGAACATGCCGCTCATGCCGGCGACCATGGCAATGCCGCCGCCGCCGCCGATCAGCGCATTGCCCGGCATGTTCAGCGCGGCCATGAGCGCGAGGTCGCGATGGTTGACGAGCAGGCGCGCGACCTTGTTCGGCGCGGTCTCCACCAGCGCCTCGACGCGTTCGGTCGGTGACATGGCGCCCAGCCGATGGACGAGGGCGCTGGCGGGGGTCAGCCCGATATAATCGAAGAACCGCGCAAGGCTCGCGAGGGGCACGAATCGGCCCGCCGCATAGGAAAGGACGAAGGCTGCGATCGTCGCGAAATAGATCGGCAGCGCGACCGCCGAACCGAAGATGGCGAAGAGCGCGAGGCTGACCTCGATGCCGGGGACGAAGGGCAATGCCAGCATGACGATGAACAGGATCAGCCCGAGAACCAGCACCGTCTGGGCGGTCGTATCCTGCAGGTTCATCGGGTCGAAACCGAGATATTGCTGCAGCCAGCGACCGGCGAAATGGCCGAGAACGATGATCAGGGCATAGGCGGAGAGAATGGCGCAGATGCGGACCCAACGCAGCGGCGGTTGCGCGGGATCGGTGGCCTGAGGCTCGGCATGAGAGCGGGCCTGCGGGCGCGTGGCGATGTCCGGTTCAGTCACAGTCGTCGGCTCCGTACCGATGCGGGGGGAAGGCAGTAGCGGCGCGGACACGGCGAGGACCGGGAGGCGTCCGGGTACTGGAACCCGATACCGTCCCCTAGGGCAAGGAAATTACAGGAAGGAGACAGCCCGGCGTATGCGGCATTTTGCGCACCTCGTCAGCACCGAGGAACGGCCCGGGCGGAGAAAAGCGCGGCAGTCACCCGCGCGCCGGCCGGTAATTTAGGACCGGCGCCGTGGAAAGTCCATGCCGCCGCAGCATGGCCTAGACGGAACAGGCCGGTATCAGCACATTTATAAAACGAGTGCTAACAACCTGATTTCAATGATGAATTATGTTTTCGCCTTGCCAGGGCGCTGATGTTGCGCTGCGATGGGATTCGCGTCCGGCAAAGGAGGTTCGCGCATGGCATCGGCCGATTTCGCCCGCCAGATCGAGGGCTACGGATTGACCACGGCAGGCATTCTCTACCGCCTGCCCGACCACCCGGCCATCCTCCAGGAATATGTCTGGCAGGCCTATGACCTCGCCCCCCGCTTTCCCGAGCTCAAGCGCTTCCTCGCCTTCTGGCAGGCCAGGCTGGACGGCAAGCTCTACCGGGTGACGGTGGCGCACAAGGATCTCATCGGCCCCACCGAGATGCGTGCGGTGGGCGCCGAATTCCGCCTGCACTGAGCCGGGGGCGGGGCGGCCCGCCATCTCCATCCGTCGCGACGGCCCGGCGCGGCAGAGCGCCGGGACGCCAGCTGTCGGCCGCCCCTCTTCTCACCGCTGGGTTGAATCGGAGCGCCTTGACTCTCCCGGCAAGAGTCCGTCTTCTATAGAACGAAACAGGAACAATCATGACCACGCACCGCGATACTCTCGCGGCGCTGAAGGGTACCCTTGCGCGTCTGGAGCGGGGGGCCATGCCTTCTGCGTCGCCGCATGTCTCCCTCGGACCGCCCGGGCTCGATGCCCTGCTCGGCGGCGGGCTCGCCCGCGCGGCCCTGCACGAGGTCTTCGCCGCGAGCCCGGCCCATGGCCCTTCCGCCACCGGCTTCGCCCTCGGCCTGGCGCTGCGGGCAGCCCCCTCCGCGCCCGTGGTCTGGATCCGCCAGCGCATGCTCGACCAGGAATTCGGCCACCCCTACGGCCACGGCATTGCCGCCCTCGGTCTCGATCCCGGCCGCCTCGTCCTCGTCCGGGCGCGGGATGCGGAGGCGGTGCTGAAGGCAACCCATGATGCGGTCCGTTGTGGTGCCGTCGGCGTCGTCCTCTCCGAGATCTGGGGCACGCCGAGAGCCCTCGACCTCACCGCGAGCCGGCGCCTGTCGCTGGCCGCCGCCGCGAGCGGCGTCACCCTCATCGCCACCCGCACCGCCGGCGTGCCCGCCGCCTCCGCCGCCCAGTCGCGCTGGCAGGTGCGGGCCATGGTCTCGGAGGCGGGCGAGGGCGGCCTGCCCGGCCTGCCCGCCTTTCTCGTCACCCTGCTGCGCCACCGGGCCGGCATTCCGCAACGCGACTGGCCCATGGAGTGGGACCGTGAACACCGCCGTTTCCGCGAGCGGGCGGCGCTACCTCGCCGTCTGGATGCCCTTCCTGGCGACCGAGCGGCTGCGCCGCAGGCGCCCGCCCTGCCCTTCCGTCGCGCCGGATGATACCCCGCTCGTCCTCACCGAGAAGGTCGGCGGCGCCCTGCTCGTCACCGCCGTCGATGTCAAGGCGCGCGCCCTCGGCCTCGCTCCTGGCCAGAAGCTCGCCGACGCCCGCGCCTGCATCCCGGCCCTCATCGCCCTGGAGCACGACCGCGACGCTGACCGGCATCTCCTGGAGCGTCTCGCCGACGCCGCCGACCGCTACACGCCCCTCGTGGCGCTGGAACCGCCGGAGGGGTTCATCCTCGACATCACCGGCTGCGCCCATCTCTTCGGCGGCGAGGCGGCCCTTCGCCGGGACCTCCTGCGCCGCCTCGTCGGCGCCGGGCTGACGGCGCGCGCCACCATCGCCGGCACACCGGAAGCGGCCTCCGCCCTCGCCCGCTACGCCACCTGCGAGCGCGTGCCGCCGGGCGGCGAACAGGAGGCGGTGGCCCCCCTGCCGGTCGTGGCGCTCGGTCTCGATCCCGCCGTCGCCCTGGCCCTCACCCGCGCCGGGCTGAAGACGATCGGCGACCTCGCGGCCCGGCCGGCCGACATCCTCGTCGCCCGGTTCGGGGCGCTTCTGGCGACGCGGCTGCGCCGGGTCACCGGCCGCGAGGACACGCGCCTGACGCCGCGCCGCGCGGTGGCCGCCTGCATGGTCGAGCGCCGCTTCGCCGAGCCGGTGGGCCGGCGCGAGGACCTCCTCGGCACGCTTGGCCTCATCCTCGGCACGGCGGGCACGACGCTGGAGGAACGCGGCGAGGGCGGGCGGCTCTTCGAGGCGAGCTTTTTCCGCACCGACGGCGTCGTCCGTCGCATCGGGGTGGAGACCGGCGAGGCGACCCGCGACGCGGCGGCCCTCAGCCGCCTCTTCGCCGAGAAGATGCACCTCATCGACGATCCCTCCGATCCCGGTTTCGGCTTCGACCTGATCCGCCTCGCCGTCTTGCGCACGGAAGCGCAGGTCCAGCGCCAGGCGCGGCTCGACGGCCGCGGCGAGGCCGACCGCGAGACCGTCGCCCTCATCGACCGGCTGGTCGCCCGGTTCGGTCGCGACAGCGTCGTGCGCCTCGTCGACCGCCACTCCCACATTCCCGAACGAGCCGAGGCCATGCGCCCCGCCATCGCCGTCGGCGCCACGCTGGCCTGGCCGGCCATGCGCGCCGCCCGCCCCCTCACCCGGCCCCTGCAGCTCTTCGATCCGCCCCAGCCCATCGATACCCTCGCCGAGGTCCCGGACGGACCGCCGGTGACCTTCCACTGGCGCCGCACCACCCACCAGATCGCCCGCGCCGAGGGTCCCGAGCGCATCGCCACCGAATGGTGGCGCGACGGCGAGAGCACCCTGACGCGCGACTATTACTGCCTCGAGGACCGCGAGGGCCGCCGCTTCTGGGTCTTCCGCCAGGGCCTCTACGGCACCGAGACGGCCGCACCGCGCTGGTTCGTCCACGGCCTCTTCGCCTGAGCCGCCCATGGCCTATCCGGAAGCGGCCTATGCCGAACTCGCCACCCATTCGAATTTCTCCTTCCTGCGCGGCGCCTCCCATGCCCGCGACCTGGTGCTCACCGCCCTCGCCCTCGGCCATTCCGGCATCGGCATCGCCGACCGCAACACGGTGGCCGGCGTCGTGCGTGCCCATGCCTTCCTGAAGGAGATCAGGACCGACGGACTCATTCCCCCGGACAAGGTGAAGGAGGGCTCCTCCCCCGGCGAGTTCGTCTGGATCGACATGCCCCAGGCCAGCGCCCTCGGCTTCACGCCGGAGGCGTTCAGGGCAGCGGCGGAGCGCTTCCGGCTCGCCGTCGGCACCCGCTTCGTCTTCTGCGACGGATCGCCGGAGGTGATCGCCTACCCGGCCAACAGGCAGGGCTGGGGGCGGCTCTGCCGGCTCCTCACCACCGGCAACCTGCGCGGCGGCAAGGGCGAGTGCCGTCTCACCCTCGATGATCTCCTCGCCGACACCCGCGATCTCCTGCTCATCCTGATGCCGGGCGAGGACGCGGCGGATCTCGGGGCGCCGCTCGGCGCCCTCGCCGGGGCAGCGCCCGGCCAGCTCTGGCTCGGCGCCACCATGGGCCGCCACGGCGAGGACCGCCGCCGCCTCTTCCGCCTGAAGGCCCTGGGAGAGGCGGCGGGCGTGCCGCTCATCGCCGTCAACGACGTGCTCTACCACGACCCCGCCCAGCGCGATTTGCAGGACGTGCTCACCTGCATCCGCGAGGGCGTCACCATCGAGGAGGCTGGTTTCCGGCTGGCGGCCAATGCCGAGCGCCACCTGAAGCCGGCGCAGGAGATGACGCGGCTCTTCCGCGACTGCCCGGAGGCCATCGCCGAGACGCAGCACCTGCTGTCCCGCATGGATTTCTCGCTGGCCGAGCTGAAATACGAATATCCGGAGGAGCCGGTGCCGCCCGGCTGGACGCCGCAGGGCTGGCTGGAAAAGATCACCTGGGAACGCGCCGCACACCGCTATGGTGGCGCGGTGCCGGCGAAGGTCGAGAAGCTCCTCGCCGAGGAACTCGCCCTCATCGCCAGCCTCGACTATGCCCGCTACTTCCTCACCATCGTCGACATCGTCCGCGTCGCCGAGGACAAGGGCATCCTCTGCCAGGGCCGCGGCTCGGCCGCCAATTCCGCCGTCTGCTACGTGCTCGGCATCACCGCGGTGGACCCCAACGACCACGACCTGCTCTTCGCCCGCTTCATCTCATCCGAACGGCGCGAGCCGCCGGACGTCGACGTCGATTTCGAGCACGAGCGCCGCGAGGAGGTCATCCAGCACATCTATGCCCGCTACGGCCGCGAGCGCGCCGGCATCGCCGCCACCGTCATCAGCTACCGGCCGCGCAGCGCCATCCGCGAGGTCGGCAAGGCCCTCGGCCTCACCGAGGATGTCACCGGGCGCCTCGCCGGCATGGTCTGGGGCTCATGGGGCACCGCCATCGGCGACCACTATGTGCGCGAGGCCGGGCTCGACCCGGCCAACCCCCTCATCCGCCGCGCCGTCGGCCTCACCGAGCGCCTCATCGGCTTTCCGCGTCACCTCTCCCAGCATGTCGGCGGCTTCGTGCTGACCGGCGCGCGACTCGACGAGACGGTTCCCATCGGCAATGCCGCCATGGCCGACCGCACCTTCATCGAATGGGACAAGGACGACATCGACGCGCTCGGCCTGATGAAGGTCGATGTCCTCGCGCTGGGCATGCTGACCTGCATCCGCAAGGCCTTCACCCTGCTGCGCGAGACCGGCGGGCCGGACCTCGACCTCTTCAACGTGCCGCCCGACGACCCCGCCGTCTACGCCATGCTGTGCCGCGGCGATTCCATCGGCGTTTTCCAGGTGGAGAGCCGGGCGCAGATCAACATGCTGCCGCGCCTCAAACCCCGCAATCTCTACGACCTCGTCATCCAGGTCGCCATCGTCCGCCCGGGGCCGATCGAGGGCGACATGGTCCATCCCTACCTGAAACGCCGGGCCGGCTTGGAGCCCGTCGTCTATCCCTCGCCGGCACCGGGCCACGGCGATCCGGACGAGCTCTACCAGGTGCTGAACAAGACCTGCGGCGTGCCGCTGTTCCAGGAACAGGCCATGCGCCTCGCCATGGTGGCGGCGAAATTCACCGCAGACGAGGCCAACGGCCTGCGCCGCGCCATGGCGACCTTCCGCAATGTCGGCACGATTGGCCGGTTCGAGACGCTGATGACCGGCCGCATGGTGGCGCGCGGCTACGATCCGGCCTTCGCCCAGCGCTGCTTTGACCAGATCAAGGGCTTCGGCAGCTACGGCTTCCCCGAGAGCCACGCCGCCTCCTTCGCCAAGCTGGTCTACATCTCCTCCTGGATCAAATGCCACCACCCCGCGATCTTCGCCTGCGCCCTCCTCAACGCCCAGCCCATGGGCTTCTATGCGCCGGCCCAGATCGTCCGCGACGCGCGCGAGCATGGCGTCGAGGTCCATGCCGTCGACGTCAATGCGAGCCTCTGGGACAACAGCCTCGCGCGCGGCCGGGACGGCCATGCCCTGCGCCTCGGCTTCCGCCAGCTCGACGGCTTCCACGAGGCCTGGGCCGAGAGGCTGGTCGCGGCCCGCGCGCGCCCCTTCGCCGATGTCGAGGACCTCGCCCGCCGCTGCGCCCTGCCGGCACGGGCGCTCCACATTCTCGCCGATGCCGACGCCTTCCGATCCATCGGCCTCGACCGGCGCGAGGCCCTCTGGGCGGTGCGGCGCCTGCCGGACGACCGGCCTCTGCCGCTCTTCGCCGCGGCGGAGGCCCGCGAACTCGGCGCGGAGGCCGCCGCACTCCTGCCTGCCATGCCGCTGTCGGAACATGTCGTCGCCGACTACCAGACGGCCCGGCTGTCACTGAAGGCGCACCCGCTGCAGTTCCTGCGTGAGAGCCTCGCCGCCGGGGGCATCTCGACCTGCGCGGAGATCGCAGCCGCCGCCAATGGCGCGCGCGCGCGCGTGGCGGGCGTCGTGCTGGTGCGCCAGCGGCCGGGCAAGGGGACCGCCGTCTTCATCACCCTGGAGGACGAGACGGGCATCACCAACGTGGTGCTTTGGGCCCGCAGGATGGAGCGCTTCCGCCGCGCGATCATGGGCGCGCGGCTGCTCATGGTCGAGGGCCTGGTCCAGCGGAGCCCCGAGGGCGTCGTCCACCTCATGGCGGAGGACATCATCGACCGCACGGCCGATCTGCAGCGCCTGTCGGACGACCCGATGCGCGACAGCCTCGCCCGCGCCGACGAGGTCTCACGGCCGCAATATCCACGTGGCGGCGGCCGCCACCCGCGCGATGTCAGGATCCTGCCGAAGTCACGCGACTTCCACTGATCGGGCTGGCGCGCTGCCGATCGCCGGCACGTCGAAACTGTGCGGTGCCTCGCCGCGGCGCCAGATCTCGACCATGCCTTCGTAGGCAAGGCCCAGATGGGCAGCGAAGCGGTCGGGATCGAAGAGCGGCATGCTCTGGCGGGTCCGCAGCAGCGTCTCGCGCAGCGCCTGCGCCGTGCCGGGATCGTTGCCGATGGCGATGGCCTTGGCCTTGTACTCGTCGAAGCTGGTGGCAATGAGCTGCTCCATGCCGGCCGCCCTGAGGATGCTCCCCGAGACGCGCGAGACGAAGCTTCTCCCGGACAGGGCCAGCAGCGGCGCGCCCATCCACAGGGCGTCGCTCGCCGTCGTATGCGAGCCGACCGGATAGGTGTCGAGGGCGAGATCGACCAGGCTGTACCGCGACAGGTGATACTCGTTGTCCATCACCGGCCCGAAGACCAGCCGCGTCGGGTCGACGCCATGGGCCTCCGCGCGCGCACGCAGGCGCTTGCCGATCGCCGGGTCCTTCGACAGGAGCCAGAGCACCGAGCCGGGCACGGCCTTGAGAATGTCCATCCAGGCGGCGAAGAGCGTGCCGCCGACCTTGTAGACATGGTTGAACGAGGCGAAGACGAACCCTGTCTCCGGCAGCCCCACCATCTCGCGGGTGGGCGCTGCGACGACATCCCGGCTGCGCCGGTTGGGCTGGTAGCAGTCCGGCAGACGGACCACCGCTTCCGAATAGCCGGCTTCGGCTTCGGCCGGGACGATGAAGGGATCGGCGATGATATAGTCGGCCTCGGCCAGACCATAGGTGCCGGGATAGCCGAGCCAGTTCACCTGGATCGGCGCCGCGCGGTATTTCAGCAGGCTGAGCCGCGAGCCGCCCGTATAGCCCTTGAGATCGACAAGGACGTGGATGCCGTCGCGGCGGATCAGGCTGGCCGTCTCGGTTTCCGTGAGCATCGTCACGTCCTCGAAGCGGTCAACGGCACCCTTCAGGCGGACGCGCTCGGCATCCTCGGCATGGGCGTCGTAGGAATAGGCGACGACCTCGAAGCGATGGCGGTCGGTGCATTCCAGCGCTTCGGTCAGCAGCTTCAGCGTCGCGTGATTGTGGAAATCGTTGGAGTAATAGCCGATCCGCAGCCGCTCGCCCGGCGCCGGCGGGAGCGGCAGCGGCACGTCCAGCGGCTCGGTCGGTCCCGGCAGGGTGCGCCCGCGCCGTTCCGAGGCGATCCGCTGGATCGCCGGGTCGTCGGTCATCGCCAGAACCATGAAGGGCGACAGCCCCGCCTTGACGATGGTCTCTCCGAGCGGTTCGAGCGAGGCGAGGATTTCGTCGGCGAGATCCATCTCCACCACATGCGACGCCGCATGGGCGATCGTGGACAGCAGGGCACTGTGTTCGGGCAGGCGCTCGCGCACAATACGGCCGAGATCGACGACCTGCTGGTGGGCGCTGGCGTCGAAGAGGAGGTCAATCAGCCGCGTCAGCACGTCCAGCCTCGCGCCGGTGGCCGCGGCGAGAGAAGCCTGAGCCTGGGCCGCGCCCAGTTTGTCCTCGGACGCCATCAGCGCCATGATCTTGAACATGGAGGCCCAACGGTCGTCGGGAATGAGGGCCAGGGCGACATCGGCCCCGGCGACCGCCTCGCGGTTCCGTCCCGCCTGGACGTGCTGTCCGACCTCGTAGAGATGAATCAGGGCGCTCAGATCCTCGAGCCGCATGCCGAGTGCGAAGGCGGCCTCGTTCGCCACCCCCGTGCTGTGAAAGACCGGGCCGAGCGGCAGCCAGACATGGGCCTCCGGGTCACTGGCGAGAGCCTTCTGCGCCTGCAGCAGGGCCCCGTCGAAATCCCCCCGCGCCATGGCGATCATCATGCTCACCGCATCGATCTTCGGATGGCTGGTCAGACGCGACAGATGGGCGACGATCGTCTCGGCGCTCTCGTTGTTTCCGGCACGGGCCATGCACCAGGCAAAGCTGAGAAAGGCGTCGGCACGGCTGGAATCAGCCTTCGCCAGCGACAGCCAGAGCTGGCTGGCGGTCATCAGGTCGCCGCGGGCAAGATGCGCCGCCGCCACCGCATCCACCATGTCCGGATCGCTGCTGCCGCTGTGGCGGGCGATGAAGTCAGACGCCTCGTCCAGCACCGCGAGCGCCCGGTCGAGGAGTTCGCGGTGGGCGGCGATCCCGGGCTGGGCGAGCCCGAGTTGCCGGGCGATGCGCACTGCGATCGAGGCTTCGCCGCGGGTCAGCGCGGCCTCGGCGGACCGCGTCGCATAATCGACCGCATGACCGATTGTCCGCTCGTCGAGGGGACGGCTCCATTCGAGGGCTCTGGCCATCACGATCTCCACAGACGGTCGCTGCGGGCCGCGCGCAGTGGGCCCATCGAATCCGCACTCTTCGCGAAGATGGTTAATGCGGCTCTAACGCCGCGCCTGAAACGAGAAAGGGCGGCCCGGAGGCCGCCCTTTCGAAGCGTGAAGATGCTGGACGATCAGCGGAGGAACTGGAGGACCTGCTGGTCGCCCTGCGAGGCGAAGGACAGGGCCGAGGTGGCCAACTGGGCGCGGGTGTTGAGCGCGAGCAGGTTGGCACCTTCCTCGTTCTGGTCGGCGAGGGTGAGGTTGTCCGCACCACCGCGCAGCGTGTTGATCATCGACTTGGTGAAGTCCTGGCGGTTCTGCACCACCGAGAGGTTCGAACCGAAGGCCGAGGACTGCGACCGCAGCGAGCTCATGGCCCCAGACAGGTCCGTCAGGATGGCGTCGAGGCTGGTGTCGGAGTCGGCCACCGATGCGGCCTGCACATCAATGCCGAGGTTGGTCGAATTGATCGACTCGCCGCCCTTCGACTGGATGGTGATCGAGGACGATCCCGTCTCGTTGAAGGTGATGGCGAGCGCGTCGCCGCGCAGCAGGTTGATGCCGTTGAAGGAAGCATCTTCCGCCGTGCGGTCGAGCTGCTGGCGCAGGTCGTTGAACTGCGTGATCAGGTCGGAACGGACCGTATTGCCGCCGATCGTGCCGCCGGTGCCGGTGGTGGCGACGGCCGTGTCGGTGATGGTCAGGTCGGAGGTCGACAGGTTCTCGACGCGAAGCTTGCCGTTGTCGTTCGAGGCGCGAACCTTGGACGTCAGCGACGAGTTGCCGTTGATGGCGGCGACGACGTCATCGACCGAGGCATTGGCCGCGACCGCGACCGTGACGGCAGTGGTGCCGACGGCGCCGCCGGTGAAGACGATGTCACCCGTGCCGGAGGTCGCGGTGAAGGCATAGCTCTCGCCCTTCCACGACTTGTCCTGGCGGGCCTGGCGGATGGCCGACTGCAGCGACTCGACCGTCTTGGTGATCGACTTCAGGCCGTTGTCGGCGGCTTCCAGGGTCTTGATGCCGTTGGACATGGAGTCCAGCAGCGCGCCGAGGTCGTTGCCGCGGGAATTGAGCGCAGAAGCAGTGAAGAAGTTCGTGGGATTGTCGAGGGCCGAATTGACCTTCTTACCAGACGCGAGGCGACCCTGGATGGTTTCGCGCAGGGACGAAATGTTCTGGAGCGCGAGAAGGTTCGAGCGAACGCCGCGCGAGATGGTGATGTCAGACATGGATACTACCCTCTCCTAGGGACCCCTGATTCTGAGGGGTGGTCGATACGCAACCTCCACATCCTGGGAGGGCCTTCAGTTCTCGAAGACGGGCTTACGTTGCAGCAACATCGTTAACAAAGCGCATACGCGACAAAAGTTTTTACCATGTCTCGACACCCCCCATTATCCTTGACGGACCCTTGCGGCCTCCCCAGCGGCTTCCGGGCGCCACACCGCGCCTGAAACGAGAAAGGGCGGCCCGGAGGCCGCCCTTTCGAAGCGTGGAGATGCTGGACGATCAGCGGAGGAACTGAAGGACCTGCTGATCGCCCTGCGAGGCGAAGGACAGGGCCGAGGTGGCGAGCTGGGCGCGGGTGTTGAGCGCGAGCAGGTTGGCACCTTCCTCGTTCTGGTCGGCGAGGGTGAGGTTGTCCGCACCGCCGCGCAGCGTGTTGATCATCGACTTCGAGAAGTCCTGGCGGTTCTGCACCACCGAGAGATTCGAACCGAAGGCCGAGGACTGCGACCGCAACGAACCGAGGGCCGTCGACAGGTCCGACAGGACCGCGTCGAGGCCGGCATCCGTATCGGCGACCGAGGTCGCCTGGACGTCGATGCCGAGGCTGGTCGAGTTGATGGGATCGCCGCCCTTCGACTGGATGGTGATCGAGGACGATCCCGTCTCGTTGAAGGTGATGGCCAGAGCATCGCCGCGCAGCAGGTTGATGCCGTTGAAGGAGGCATCTTCCGAGGTACGGTCGAGCTGCTGGCGCAGGTCGTTGAACTGCTTGATGAGATCGGCGCGGACCGTATTGCCGCCGATCGTGCCGCCGGTGCCGGTGGTGGCGACGGCGGTGTCGGCGACGGTCAGCTCCGAGGTCGACAGGTTCTCGATGCGCAGGCTGCCGTTGTCGTTCGAGGCGCGAACCTTGGACGTCAGCGACGAGTTGCCGTTGATGGCGGCGACGACGTCGTCGACCGAGGCATTGGCCGAGACCGCCACCGTGACGGCGGTGGTGCCGACGGCGCCGCCGGTGAAGACGATGTCACCCGTGCCGGAGGTCGCGGTGAAGGCATAGCTCTCACCCTTGTAGGACTTGTCCTGGCGGGCCTGGCGGATCGTCGACTGCAGCGACTCGACCGTCTTGGTGATCGACTTCAGGCCGTTGTCGGCGGCTTCGAGGGTCTTGATGCCGTTGGACATGGAGTCCAGCAGCGCGCCGAGATCGTTGCCACGGGAATTGAGCGACGAGGCGGTGAAGAAGTTGGTGGGGTTGTCGAGGGCCGAATTGACCTTCTTGCCCGAAGCGAGGCGGCCCTGGATGGTCTCACGGCCGGCGGCGATGTTCTGGAGAGCGAGGAGGTTCGAGCGAACGCCGCGCGAGATGGTGATGTCAGACATGGTACTCGTGTCCCTTTTCTAGGGTCCCCCAGCACACGGGGGCTTTACGCACCTTCCGAACAGGAAGGGCCACCGATCCTCGGAGGCGAGAAACATCATCAACCGTTACCGTTAATTTTCCGCCCAACGTTCGTGAAATAGGCATTTGATGCCGGCATGCATGCAACGACCTCGATCCTCCCCTACGGGGAGAGCATGCCGGTATGGAGCAATGGCGCGGAGGCGACCCGAGCGCGCAAACGAAAAAGGGCGGCCCGGAGGCCGCCCTTTCGAAGCTTGGAGATGCTGGACGATCAGCGGAGGAACTGGAGGACCTGCTGGTCGCCCTGCGAGGCGAAGGACAGGGCCGAGGTGGCGAGCTGGGCGCGGGTGTTGAGCGCGAGCAGGTTGGCACCTTCCTCGTTCTGGTCGGCGAGGGTGAGGTTATCCGCACCACCGCGCAGCGTGTTCATCATCGACTTGGTGAAGTCCTGGCGGTTCTGCACCATGGAGAGGTTCGAACCGAAGGACGAGGACTGCGACCGCAGCGAACCGAGAGCCGTCGACAGATCCGACAGGACCGCGTCGAGGCCGGTATCCGAATCGGCCACCGAGGTCGCCTGCGTGTCGATGCCGAGGTTGGTCGAGTTGATCGCTTTGCCGTCCTTCGACTGAATGCTCAGCGACGACGAACCCGTCTCGTTGAAGGTGATCGACAGGGCGTCGCCGCGCAGCAGGTTGATGCCGTTGAAGGAGGCGTCTTCCGCCGTGCGGTCGAGCTGCTGGCGCAGGTCGTTGAACTGCTTCACCAGATCGGCGCGGACCGTGTTGCCGCCGATGGTGCCGCCGGTGCCGGTGGTGGCGACGGCCGTGTCGGTGACGGTCAGGTCGGAGGTCGACAGGTTCTCGACGCGCAGCTTGCCGTTGTCGTTCGAGGCGCGAACCTTGGACGTCAGCGACGAGTTGCCGTTGATGGAGGCGACGACGTCGTCGACCGAGGCATTGGCCGAGACCGCCACCGTGACGGCGGTGGTGCCGACGGCGCCGCCGGTGAAGACGATGTCACCCGTGCCGGAGGTCGCGGTGAAGGCGTAGCTCTCGCCCTTCCAGGACTTGTCCTGACGGGCCTGGCGGATCGTCGACTGCAGCGACTCGACCGTCTTGGTGATCGACTTCAGACCGTTGTCGGCGGCTTCCAGGGTCTTGATGCCGTTGGACATGCCGTCCAGCAGCGCACCGAGGTCGTTGGAACGCGAGTTCAGCGACGAGGCAGTGAAGAAGTTGGTGGGGTTGTCGAGGGCCGAATTGACCTTCTTGCCCGAAGCGAGGCGGCCCTGGATGGTCTCACGGCCGGCGGCGATGTTCTGGAGAGCGAGGAGGTTCGAACGAACGCCGCGCGAGATGGTGATGTCAGACATGGTAGAATCCTTTCCTAGGGACCCCTGCTTCTGAGGGGTGGACGATGACGCCTCCGCTTTCTGGGAGGTCCTTCAATTCTCGAAGGCACGCCGACTGTCCCTTACGCCCATTAAAAAAGACTTTTTTCTTCCCTGAACTTTGATGAGCCGGAATTAATGGTAAATGTTGCGCGAATTCTACTATGTTTATGATTTGTTAACCTTGACAACTTACTTAAATGGCTCTGGCGAGACTTCAGGTGATTCATGTCCGGCCTTCCCGTGCCCCCCGCCCTTCCCGACGCCCCGGTCGCCCGCGAACTGGGCCTCCTGCTGCGCATCGAGGAGGTCGATACGATCGGCAAGAGCATCGCCTTTCTGGTACAGGAGATGCTGCTCAAGGGCTTCGACGCCATCAGCCATGCCGATCTCGCCGCACGGATTGCCCTGATCCTCGAAGCAATGCCGAGCGCCCGGCCGCTCGTCCTCGGCATGCAGTTCGCGCTGCTGGAGGAGGATTTTGCTCTCGCCCTCGACCATGCCCGGCTGCTGGTGGAGCGTGAGCAGGCGCTGATGGCCCTCGCGCTCGCCGCCGCCGACAGCGCCCCCGCTCAGCCCTGAGGGCCGCGGCGACCCACTGCATTTACCAGTCGTTTACCATGTCCGCCCATCCTCCGGGCGATATGGTTTAGGGGCAGGCGATGCGGGTTGTGATTCTCGCCGGTGGGCGCGGCACGCGGATCTCGGAAGAGACCGACGTGAAGCCGAAACCGATGGTCGATGTCGGCGGCCGCCCCATCCTCTGGCACATCATGCGCCATTACGCGGCGCAGGGTTTCGACGATTTCATCATCGCCGGCGGCTACAAGGCCGACGTCATCAAGCGCTTCTTCCTCGACGAGGTGCGCATGGCGGGCGACCTCACCGTCGACACCCGCCGCGGCCGTGTCACCCGCTCCGGACCGGCCTTCGACAATTGGCGCGTGCGCATCGTCAATACCGGGCTCGACACCAATACGGGCGGCCGGATCCTGCGCCTGAAGCCGCATCTCGAGGGCGCGCCCTTCCTGGTGACCTATGGCGACGGCGTCTGCGACGTGCCGATGCAGGCGGTCATCGACCAGCACCGCGCCCAGGGCCATCTCGCCACCATCACCGCCGTTCATCCCCCGGCCCGCTTCGGCGGCCTGCGCTTCGAGGGGGATGATGTCGCCGGCTTCGTCGAGAAGCCGCAGATCGGCGAGGGCTGGATCAACGGCGGCTTCGCCGTCTTCGAGCCGGGCGTCTTCGATTATCTGGCGCTGGATGGCGACGAGGGGTCGCTGGAGGTCGCTCTCTACGAGCGTCTCGCCCGTGAAGGAAAGCTCGGCGCCTATCGCCACGAGGGGTTCTGGCAATGCGTCGACACGCTGCGCGAACTCAGGCTGCTGCAAGGCCTGTGGGACAGCGGCAAGGCGCCCTGGAAGACCTGGACCGACGAGCCGGTCCGAGCGGTTGCGGCGGCGTGAGGGCATCATGAAAGTTCTGGTCACCGGCCATGCCGGATATGTCGGTTCGGTCGCCACCACGGTCCTGGCGGAAGCCGGTCACGAGGTCGTCGGGATGGATACCGGCTTCTTTGCACCGTGCCACACCGAGGGCATGGAACCCGTGGAGCCCGGTCTCAGCCTCGCCCGTGACATGCGCGACGTCACGGCGGAGGATCTCGCCGGCTTCGACGCTGTCCTGCATCTCGCCGCCCTCTCCAATGATCCGATGGGCGACCTTGCCCCGGAACTGACCGCCGCCATCAACCGCGACGCGACCATCGCCCTGGCGCGGGCTGCCAAGGCCGCCGGCGTGTCGCGCTTCATCTTCGCCTCGTCCTGCTCCATCTACGGCGCCGGCAATCCGGACCTCCTGCTCGACGAGACCGCCCCGGTCAATCCGCTGACGGCCTATGCGGCGAGCAAGGTGGAGAGCGAGAGCGGCCTCCTGCCCCTCGCCGACGCCACCTTTGCGCCCACCTTCATGCGCAACGCCACCTGCTACGGCCTGTCGCCGCGGGTGCGCACCGATCTCGTGCTGAACAACCTCGTCGTCTCGGCGCTGTCGACCGGCGAGGTGAAGCTGCTGTCGAGCGGCCTCGCCTGGCGCCCGCTCCTCCATGTCCGTGACCTCGCCCGCGCCGCCGCCGCCATCCTGGCCGCAGACCCCGACAAGATCCGTGGCCAGGCCTTCAATATCGGCCAGAACGACGAGAACCATCTCGTCCGCGACATCGCCGCGATCGTCGCCGAGGCCGTGCCGGGCGCCAAGGTCACCTTTGCCGCGGGCAACACCATCGATCCGCGCTCCTACCGCGTCGACTTCGGCAAGTTCGCCGCCGCCTTCCCGGACTTCCGATTCCTCCACACCGCCGCCTCCGGCGCCAAGGAACTGGTCGCCGCCTTGGCCGGTCGCACCGCGGCCGAGGATCTGACGGGCCAGCGCTATGTGCGCCTTGCCCGGCTGAAACACCTCATGGACAAGGGCGCCCTTGCGGCCGACCTCACCTGGAGCGGCGCGCGCGAAACGGCGCCGCTGACGGTCAAGCGCGAGCGTGTGCCGGTGGCCGGCCCCTCCATCACCCAGCGCGAGGTGGATCTGACGGCCGAAGCCGCCCGCCATGCCTGGTTCGAGAACCACGCCAAATACAACCTGCGCTTCGAGGCCATGGTCGCGGCGCAGACAGGGCGGAAACACGCCATCTCGCTCGCCCATTGCACCTCGGCGATCCATCTGGCGCTGGCAGGCCTCGGGATCGGCCACGGCGACGAGGTGATCGTGCCGGAATGCACCTGGGTCGCCACCGCCTCCCCGGTCGTGCAGGTTGGCGCCACGCCCGTCTTCGCCGACATCGACCCGGTTTCCTGGTGCCTGTCGCCGGCGAGCCTCGCCGCCGCCATCACGCCGCGGACCAGGGCGGCCATCGTCGTTGACCTCTATGGCGGCATGCCCGACTGGGCGCGCCTGGAAGCCATCGCCCGGGATGCCGGCATCATTCTCATCGAGGATGCGGCGGAGGCCATCGGCTCGCGCTGGCGCGACAAGCCGGCCGGCGCCTTCGGCCATGCCTCGGTCTTCTCCTTCCACGGCTCCAAGACGGTCACGACCGGCGAGGGCGGGATGCTCGTCACCGACGACGATGCACTCGCCGAACGCGTGAACATCCTGCGCGACCAGGGCCGCCACCCGACGTCGCGCGCGCTGATTACCGAAGAGGTCGGCTTCAAGTACCGGATGTCGGCCATGCAGGCCGCCATGGGCATCGCCCAGATGGAGCGCCTCGACGAGCTCATCGCCATGAAGCGCGATATCTTCCGCTTCTATGCCGAGGCCCTCGAGGGCACGCCGGGGCTGACCCTCAATGCCGAACCGGCCCAGGTATTCAACAGCTACTGGATGGTCACCGCGGTCCTCGATCCGAAGCTCGGCCTGCTCAAGCAGCAGGTCGCCGCCGAGCTCGGCGCCGAGGGCATCGACACGCGCCCCTTCTTCTATCCGCTCAGCTGGCAGCCCGCCTTCCGCAACCAGCCCTCCGCCGCCGGCGCCACCACCCGGAACCCCGTCGCCTATGCGATCTCGCCGACCGGCATCAATCTGCCGAGCGGCTACAATGTCACGCGGGCCGTGGCGGCCCGGGTGTCGCGCGCGCTGAAATCCATCCTCCAGCGGCACGCCCGCCGCGCCGCCTGACTTATCGGAGCCGCCCCATGGCCGCCAGCGCCGCTCAAGACCTGTCGCGGGCGGCTCCCGTCCCCGCCGCGCGGCCGCTCGTCACCATCGCGCTGCCCACCTACAACCGCGCGCAATATCTGGACCGCTTCTTCACCCACCATATCGACGCCTTCACCAGCCGCGGCATCGACTTCGAGATCCTCGTCTCCGACAATTGCTCGACCGACGGCACGGCGGCGATCGTGGCGCGCTGGGCCGCCACCGATCCGCGCATCCGCTCGGTCCGGCAGAGCGAAAACATCGGCGCCTCCGGCAACTTCCTCTATTCCTGGCGGCAGGCCCGCGGCCAGTTCGCCATCTGGGTCGGCGACGACGACCTTCTCGTCCCGGACGTCGTCATGGACTATCTCGGTCGGCTCACCGCCGATCCCGACCTCGTCATGGTCCAGGCGCCCTGGATGCTCATCGACGAGACGCGCGACAACGCCGAGATGGGCACCTTCTATCGCATCACCGGGGAGCGGCTGTTCCGCCGCGGCGACCATGCCGCCTGCCTCGACTACATGCTCGGCCACCACATCTTTCCTGAATGGTTCATCATCCGCACCGACGTGGTGCATGACGTGATCGAGCCGGTGACGGGCTTCGTTTTCCACTATTTCGCCCATCTCGCCCGCGCCCTCACCGTCGGCTCGGTGCTCTTCGCGCCGCAGCCCTTCGCTCGCGTCACCGCCATCTCCAAGGGCGGCGTCAACCATTCGGGCAACAGCGAGACCATGGACGGCTGGGACCGCTTCCGCGGCGGCATCGAATTCTTCGCCTCCTTCATCGACCCCGCGCCGCTGGCCGATCCGGAGCAGTCGGCGCCGCTGCTACGTCGCTTCCAGGACTTCACGCTGAAGCGCATGCAGGTGGCCATCAACCTGCACGTCAATGCCGGCAACTGGAGCCATGCCTACCATCTCGATCGCCGCGTCCGCGCCTATGGCTGGGACGGTGTCCACCCGGACATGCGCACCGTCGTGTCCGGTCTCTGCGCCATCGAGACCCTCGTCGCCGAGGCCCGCGCCCAGGCCCGCCCCCTCGTCGTCCTCGACGACATGATCACCGACGACACGCTGGAGAGCCTGACGCCCGCCATCCGCGCCGCCATCATCCGCCGCCGCGATCCGCGGGCCGCCTCGCCAACGCCGAAGGCCTTCGCCCTGATGCAGCCCCCGCCAGCGGACCTCCTCGGCCCCGACGACCTCGTCCTTGATCTGCATGCCGCCTTCCGGCGCACGCCCGCCTGACGATGACGGCGAGGATCGCAATCACCGACGACGTCTTCCTGGCCGTGCGGGAGACGCCGTGGGATGCGCGCGCCTTCGGCCGCCCGACACTCGACATCACCGAACTGTCCCTCGCGGTGGAAACTGGCGCCGATCCGGCGTCGGACGAGGCCCTCTTCCTGCAGTTCCACGCACTCTGCGAGAAGAGCGCCGCCGGCCTCGTCACCATAAGGGTCGATGCCGACCGCCGCGCCGCCATCGGCCGCCTGCAGGGAGCCGGATTTCGCTATGTGGAGACCGCTTATCGCCTGAGTTGCCGCAACGTCGCGCGCTATGAACCGCCCGCCCGCGTGACCCGGACCGTCACCCTGCGCGAGGCCCGGCCCGACGACCACACGGCACTTGTCGCGCAGGCTGCGGACAGCTTTCGCTACGGACGTTTCGCCGAGGATCCCTGGATGCCGGCGGACGTCAACCGGCGTCGCCAGATCGACTGGATCGAGGGCCTTCTGGCCGGACGCGCGCGCGTGCTGGTTGCCGATCTCGACGGTGCTCCGGCAGCCTTCATGGCTCTGCGCGTCAACACGGGCATCGCCGACCTGATCCTCGCCGGGACGCGGCCGCGGGCCGGCATCCTTGCCTATCCACTCTGGATCGCCGTGATGAAGCAGCTCAGGGAGGAAGGCGTCAGCCGTGCCGAGACGATGATCTCGGCTGCCAATCTGGGCGTCGTCAATCTCTATGCCACGCTGGGCTTCCGCTTCGACCAGACCCTCGTCGGCCTGCATCTGCACCGGCCCTGAACGCGAAACGGGCGCCAGGAGGCGCCCGCTCCGTGTCCTGACAAAGGCACCCTATTGCGGCGGCGCCTGGGTGTTCTGCTGGTTGAGCAGCTCCGTCACCCGCCGCAACGTGACGCGCCGGTTTTCCCGCGAGGGCCCCTGCGTCTGCACCTTCGGATATTGCTCGCCATAGCCCTGCGTCGTCAGGTTCTCCGGCGGGATGTTGTAGGTCTGCGTCAGCACGGCGGCGATCGACTGGGCGCGGCGATCCGACAGCGACAGGTTGTCCGTGTCATTGCCGACGGCGTCCGTATGGCCCTCGATCAGGAACACTTCGTTCGGATTGGCTGTGATGGCCCGGCCGAGAGCCGCCGCGATCGTATCGAGGCGACCGATCTGGTCCGGCTTCACCTCCCATGAACCCGCATCGAAATTGATCGTGTTGACGTCGACGCTGCGGGTATAGGCGCGTACCGTCGGGCTGTGGCGCACCTCGTCCAGCGTGTAGCGCCGCGGCGGGCGCTGCACCGGAGGCGCGGTCAGGGCTTCGTAGATCATTTCGGGCGGCGCCTCGCCGGCATCGACCATGTAGCGCTCCTGCGACATGGAATATTCCGGCGGCGGCAGAACGATGATCTGCTCCTCGAAGGTGCGTGCCCGCGGCCGGAAGGAATTGTCGATGAGGATGACCTCGCGGCCGTCCGGGTAGCGGCGGATGCGGCGCAGCAGCTGGCCGTTCTCATCGGTCACGGTGATGACGCGCATGCCGCCGGGGCGCTCGTAGAACGAGATCATCTCGTCGCCGCGACGTTCGGTGCGGAAATCACCCCCCAGATCGCGGAAGCGCGCCGTCTCGTCGTGGCGGATGAACACCCCCTCGCCGTCGCGCACGATGGTCCGGCCGGGCTCGTGGATGACGGTGACGCCGTCCTCCGTGAACTCGCGGCGGCGTGAGCGCACCTCGCTGACATCGTCAGCGCGGGCGCCCTGGTTGAGCATGAATCCGCCGATCAGACCGACACCGAGCCCGATGGCCGCAGCCCCGGCGGGACCGATGCGCGAGCCACGGCGGCGTTCAGGCGGGCCACTCGGGGGCAACTGGCCGCCGGCGAGGCCACCGGGGCCTGCAGCGCCGGGCACCTGTCCGGGCAATCCGCCGGGCCCGCGTTGACCGAAACCGGGCTGTCCGGGTGTCGGCGGCAGGCCCGGACCCGGCTGCGCCAGACCCGGCTGGCCTGGAACAAGAGGCTGACCGGTGCCGGGCTGGCCGAGGCCCGGCTGGCCGACGACAGGCGGCTGTCCCGTGCCGGGCTGGCCCACGGGCGGCGTCCCGGGAGCGCGCTGGCCAATACCCGGCTGGCCGACGCCCGGCTGGCCGGGGACAAGAGGCTGACCGCTGCCGGGTTGGCCGATGCCCGGCTGGCCGGCGACAGGCGGCTGTCCCGTGCCGGGCTGGCCGACGGGCGGCGTCCCGGGAGCGCGCTGGCCAATGCCCGGCTGGCCGATGCCCGGCTGGCCGGGGACAAGAGGCTGACCGGTGCCGGGTTGGCCGAGGCCCGGCTGGCCGACGACAGGCGGCTGTCCCGTGCCGGGCTGGCCGACGGGCGGCGTCCCGGGAACGCGCTGGCCGATGGCCGGCGGCGGCGTGCCGGGAGGCTGTGCCACGCCGGGCGGCGTTCCGGGAGCGACGGGAGTCCCGGGAACCCGCTGGCCGATGGCCGGCGGCGGCGTGCCGGGAGGCTGTGCCACGCCGGGCGGTGTTCCGGGAGCACCGGGAGCGCGCTGGCCGATGCCCGGTTGGCCGACGCCAGGAGGCTGGCCCGTGCCGGGCTGGCCGACGAGCGGCGCCCCCGGAGCCCGCTGGCCGATGCCCGGCTGGCCGGTGACAGGAGGCTGGCCCGTACCGGGTTGGCCGCCCGGTGGCCGGCCGGGAATACCGGGGCTGCGCTCGCCCGCGGAAGGCTGGCCGGGGATCCCGGGATTGCGCTGACCGGACACCGGCGGCTGTACCGCCTGACCCTGCGGATTGCCGCTGAAAGGAGGACGGCCATCCGACGGCCGGATCGCGCCGGGAGAGCCGGCAGGCCGCGAAGGAACGCCGGCGGCCGGCGGCGGCACGTTTCGCTGGCCCGTTGCGGCGGGCGGCGTTGCGCCGCGGCCCTGTTGAGGCTGGACGAAACCCGGCGGTGGCGCCACGGGACGGCCGCCGATCGCCGGAGGGGCGCCCCGGACGGCCGGTTGCTGGGCCTGGCCCGACCGGTTCGCCGGAGGTGCCCCCACCGGCGGCCGCTGCTGGACGGCGGCGGGAGCCGTGACGCGCGGCTGTTGCGGCGGGCTGGCCTGGACGGGGGCACGCGGCTGTTGCGGCGGGCTCGCCTGAACGGGTGAACGCTGCTGGATCGGCGGGGCCTGGCGCTGCGGAGCGAACTGCGCGGGCTGGCGCGGCTGCTGCTGGATCGGGGCCGCCGGCTGGCGCGGCGGCTGCACATTGGGTCGGCCCTGCTGCGGCTGGCCGGGACGGCGCTGGCGCGGATCCTGGTCCTGCGCCTGGGCCAGAATGATGGCGCCTTCAGCGCGAAGGCCCTGGGCGAAGCCCGGCATCACGGCGAGGACGGGAAGGATCGTCCCCGCGAGCAGGGCGCGTTTGATCGCGTGCATGGTTATCTCCCAGAGCCTCGGGTCGGGACGATCAGGAACCGACCCGACGTCACCACCATGGCACGCAGGAAAGGCGGCGCAATAGCGACCATGCCGAGGCAGGGCGTGACATTTGCCTTAACGTCGTTCATCGGGAGCGCTCCCCGCGCGGGCATTGCGGGGGGCGCCCGGTCAAATCACAGCGGCTTCTTCAACCACTTGCCGATGACGCCGACGATGCCCTCGCGGAAGACCAGCACGCAGATGACGAAGATGACACCCTGGACGACGGTGACCCAGGCGCCGAGGCCGGCGAGGAAGTTCTGCATGGAGATGATCACGGCCGCGCCGACGATCGGACCGAAGACCGTTCCCATGCCGCCGACCAGAGTCATCAGCACGACCTCGCCGGACATGCTCCAGTGCACATCGGTGAGCGACGCGAGCTGCACGGCGATCGCCTTGGTGGCACCGGCGAGACCGGCCAGCGAGGCGGAGAGGACGAAGACGGCCAGCTTGTACTGGTTGACGCGGTAGCCGAGCGACACCGCTCGCGCCTCGTTGTCACGGATCGCCTTCAGGACCTGCCCGAAGGGCGAGTGGATGATGCGGTAGATCAGCAGCACGCCGACGAAGAAGATGGCGGCGACGAGATAGTAGGTGACGGTATCGTTGCCGAGCGGCAGCACGCCGAACAGCGCATTGCGCGGCACGGCCTGGATGCCGTCCTCACCACCGGTGAAGCGCGGCGCCTGCAGCGAGAAGAAATAGACCATCTGCGCCAGGGCGAGCGTGATCATGGCGAAATAGATGCCCTGGCGGCGGATGGCGAGCGCGCCGAAGGCGAGGCCCAGAACGGCGCCCGAGACTGTACCGAGCAGGATCGACACTTCCGGCGTCAGGCCCCAGTGTTTCGCCGTATAGGCGGCGACATAGGACGCGAAGCCAAAATAGGCGGCATGGCCGAAGGACAAGAGGCCGCCATAGCCGAGCATCAGGTTGAAGGCGCAGGCGAACAGCGCGAAGCACAGCACCTTCATCAGGAAGAACGGATAGCCGACCACCGGAATGAAGGGCAGCACGACCAGCAGCGCCCCCATGGCGATGAACAGCGTGCGGTGCAGCGCGGAATGATCGGCCTGCTCGGCGGTCTCGGTGGCGGGAGCAGCGATGGTGACGTCGGCCATCAGGCGGTCCTCCCGAAGAGGCCGGCGGGCTTCACGAGCAACACGATGGCCATGATGATGAAGATGACGGTGGCCGAGGCCTCAGGATAGAAGACCTTGGTCAACCCCTCGATGATGCCGAGACCGAAGCCGGTGACGATGGCGCCGAGGATCGAGCCCATGCCGCCGATGACCACCACGGCGAAGACCACGATGATGAGATCGGCACCCATGTTCGGGTTGACCGAATAGATCGGCGCGGCGAGGACACCGGCGAAGGCGGCGAGGCCGACGCCGAACCCGTAGGTCAGCGTGATCAGCAGCGGCACGTTGATGCCGAAGGCCTGGGTCAGGGTCGGGTTCTCGGTGGCGGCCCGCAGATAGGCGCCGAGGCGGGTCTTCTCGATGACGAACCAGGTGGCGAGACAGACGACGAGGGAGGCGACAACCACCCAGGCGCGGTAGTTGGGCAGGAACATGAAGCCGAGGTTCTGGCCGCCGCGCAGTTCCGCGGGGATCTGGTAGGGCAGGCCCGACGAGCCGAAATAGTTGCGGAACAGGCCCTGGATGATGAGGGCGAGGCCGAAGGTCAGCAGCAGGCCGTAGAGATGGTCGAGGTGATAGAGCCGTTGCAGGAACAATCGCTCGATGATGACGCCGGAGACGCCCGCCACCACGGGGGCGAGCAGCAGCGAGGGCCAGTAGCCGACGCCCAGCCAGTTGAGCAGCATCCACGAGATGAACGCGCCCATCATGTACTGCGCGCCGTGGGTGAAGTTGATGATGTTCAGCAGGCCGAAGATGACGGCGAGGCCGAGGCTGAGGATCGCGTAGAACGAGCCGTTGATCAGCCCCAGAAGGAGCTGTCCGAAGAGGGCCTGGGGCGGAATGCCTAAGAGCTCGAACATGGACTGCGGATCCCAAGGGAAGGCGGGGCGCCGACGCGCGGCGCCCCGGATGCGGGTTGGATCAGGCGCGAACCAGCGGGCAGGCGTTGGCGCTGAGCGGCCGGAACGCCTCTTCGGCAGGCAGGGTCGCCAGCAGCTTGTAATAGTCCCACGGACCCTTGGACTCCGACGGCTTCTTCACCTCGAACAGATAGGCGGGGTGCATCTTGCGGCCATCGGCGCGGATCGTGCCCTTGCCGAACAGCGGATCGTCCGTCTCGTTGCCCTTCATCCAGGCCATGGCCTGCGCGGCGTCCTTCGACTTGGTCGCGGCAACGGCCTTCAGGTAGTGCAGTACGGAGCCATAGACGCCGGCCTGCACCATGCTCGGCATGTTGCCGGCGCGCTGCGGGGCGAAGCGGCGCGACCAGGCCCGGGTGCTGTCGTTGAGATCCCAGTAGAACGTCTCGGTCAGCACCAGGCCCTGGGCGGTCTGCAGGCCGAGGGCATGCACGTCGTTGACGAAGACGAGCAGGCCGGCGAGCTTCTGGCCGCCCGCCGTGATGCCGAACTCGGCCGCCTGCTTGATCGAGTTGACCGTGTCGCCGCCGGCATTGGCGAGGCCGATCACCTTGGCGCGCGACGCCTGGGCCTGCAGCAGGAACGAGGAGAAGTCGGTGCCCGGGAAGGGCGTGCGGACCGCACCGAGAACCCGGCCGCCCTGACGCTGGACCACGGCCGTCGTGTCACGCTCGAGCGCATGGCCGAAGGCATAGTCGGCGGTGAGGAAGAACCAGGTATCGCCGCCCGCCTTCACCATCGCGCCGCCGGTGCCCTGCGACAGCATGTAGGTGTCGTAGGTCCAGTGAACCGTGTTGGGCGAGCACTGGGAGCCCGTGAGATCGGAGGTCGCGGCTCCCGAATTGAGGAAGATCTTGTTCTTCTCGCGGGTGATCTGGTTGACGGCGAGCGCCACCGAGGAGGTCGGCACGTCGGCGATGACGTCGACGGCGTCATTGTCATACCACTGGCGCGCGATGTTGGCGCCGACGTCGGGCTTGTTCTGGTGATCGGCCGAAACGATCTGGACGTTGAGGCCCTTGGCGGCGGCGCCGAAATCCTCCGCTGCCATGCGGGCGGCGATGGCGGATCCCTCGCCGGTCAGGTCGGCATAGAGACCGGAGCGGTCGTTGAGCACGCCGATCCTGATGGTGATGGGCTGCTGCGCCTGCGCCATGGAGCGGGCGGAGAAGGCGGTGGCGGCTGCGCCGGCAAGGACGGAGCGGCGGTTCATGCGGAACGTCGTCATGGTCGTATCCTCCAAAAAGGGGTCCGTTCGGGTCGGTTTTTCTTGTTGTTGCGGGCTCACACACCCAGATGGGCATGCAGCTTGTCGATGTTCTTGTCGAGCTCGGCGTTGAGGATCATGTCCACGACGCGGCCCTGCTCGACCAGGTAGTGGCGGTCGGCGACCGTCTGTGCGAAGCGGAAGTTCTGCTCGACGAGAATGATCGTGAAGCCTTCCCTCTTCAACCGCGCGATCGTGCGGCCGATCTGTTCGATGATGACCGGGGCGAGGCCCTCGGTCGGCTCGTCCAGCAGCAGGAACTTCGCTCCCGTTCGCAGGATGCGGGCGATGGAGAGCATCTGCTGCTCGCCGCCCGACAGCTTGGTGCCCTGGCTCTGCAGACGCTCCTTGATGTTGGGAAACAGATCGAAGATCTGCTCCACGGACATGCCGCCCGGCTGCACCTGCGGCGGCAGCAGCAGGTTCTCCTCCACCGATAGCGAGGAGAAGATGCCGCGCTCCTCCGGCACGTAGCCGATCCCCAGGCGCGCGATCGCGCGCGATGACATGGCGACCGTTTCGGCGCCCTTGAAGCGGATGGCGCCCTGGCGCTTGCCCATGATGCCGATGATGGATTTCAGCGTCGTCGTCTTGCCCGCACCGTTGCGCCCGAGAAGGGTGACCACCTCACCCTCGGCAACCTCGAGATTGACGCCATGCAGGACGTGCGATTCGCCGTACCAGGCGTGCAGGTCGCGCACCTCCAGCATCGGGGCGGCCGTGACCTGGCGGGTCGTGTCCAGTGCCTCAGCCATGACCGGCTCCGATATAGGCTTCGATCACGCGCGGATCCTTCGAGACGCTGGCATAGTCACCCTCGGCGAGAACCTTGCCGCGCGCCAGCACGGTGATGCGGTCGGAGAGGGAGGCGACGACGGAGAGGTTGTGCTCCACCATGAGAATGGTGCGGTTGGCCGAGACGCGGCGGATCAGTTCGGAGATGCGGTCGACATCCTCGTGACCCATGCCGGCCATTGGTTCATCCAGCAGCATCATTTCGGGATCGAGCGCCAGCGTCGTGGCGATCTCCAGCGCGCGCTTGCGCCCGTAGGAGAGTTCCACCGCCTGATGGCGCGAGAACTCGCCGAGACCGACGGCCTCCACCAGGCGCGCCGCCTCGCCGTCGAGCGCCTTGAGCACCTGCTCGGAGTTCCAGAAGTCGAAACTGTCACCGCGCTTGCGCTGCAGGGCGATGCGGACGTTCTCGAGAACCGTCAGATGCGGAAAGACCGCGGAAATCTGGAAGGAGCGCACGAGGCCGAGGCGGGCAATGTCGGCCGGCTTCGCCCGGGTGATGTCCTGCCCCTTGTAGGTGATGGTCCCGCGCGTGGGGATGAGGAACTTGGTCAGCAGGTTGAAACATGTGGTCTTGCCGGCCCCGTTCGGGCCGATGAGCGCATGGATCGTGCCACGCCTGACGGCGAGGTCGACCTCGCTCACCGCGGTGAAGCCCTTGAAGTCCTTCGTCAGACCATGGGTCTGAAGGATGATGTCGTCGGTCGTTCCCACCATGCACTCTGTTCTTTGTCTGTGCGTTGGCCGGCATTGCTGCATGGCACGCGACGCGTAGTCAATCGAAATACCTGACGAGCGCGTCATGTCTTACGACGGATGCCGGGGGTTCCCGCCACCCGCGCGCTCTTGTCGCAATCATTCGGGCGCGGGATCGCGGCGGGTGGAGGGCGGCCGCTGCAACCCCTTGGAGGGTTACAGCCCAAGGCCCCGGGGTGAAGCAGCGCCTCCGCAGAACGGGGACCGGTCCGGCAACGGCGCGGGTTGCGCCGCCCCCTCCCCCGCTCGACACTGGCGCCCGGGAGCAACGCCGAAAAGGACGCCGCCATGTGGGAACCGAGCCCGATCTATCCGGATGCCGCGATCGAGATCCTCGATCCGCGCTTCCTCAAGTACCGCCTCTTCAATGCGGCGGTCGAACGCCTCGCCACCGGCCTGCGCTGGGGCGAGGGACCGGTCTGGATCGGCGACCAGCGCTGCCTGCTCGTCAGCGACATTCCCAATGATCGCATCCTGCGCTGGGACGAGGAAACCGGCGCCATCACCCCATTCCGGTCGCCGAGCAACAAGGCGAACGGCAATACCCGCGACCGCCAGGGCCGGCTCGTCACCTGCGAGCACGGGGGCCGTCGCGTCATCCGCACCGAATATGACGGATCCATCACGGTCATCGCCAGCCATTACGGCGACCGGCGCCTCAACTCGCCCAACGATGTCGTGGTGAAATCGGACGGGTCGATCTGGTTCACCGATCCGGCCTTCGGTCTTCTCAGCCATTACGAGGGCACCGTCGCCGAGCCGGAACTGCCGCAGAATGTCTATCGCGTCGACCCGGCGCGCTGCGAGATCACCGTCGTGGCCGAGGCAATCGCCGGTCCCAACGGCCTCTGCTTCTCACCCGACGAGAAGACCTTCTACCTCGTCGAATCGCGCGCCACGCCGCATCGCCTGATCGCCGCCTATGACGTGTCCGCCGACGGCCGCTCGATCGGCAACCGGCGCGTCTTCGCCGATGCCGGCCCCGGCGGAACACCCGATGGCATCCGCTGCGACATCGACGGCAATCTGTGGTGCGGCTGGGGCATGGGGAAGCCGGAGCTCGACGGCGTCATGGTTTTCGCCCCCGACGGCACGGCGATCGGGCGGATCGCCCTCCCCGAACGCTGCGCCAATGTCTGTTTCGGCGGTCGCCACCGCAACCGCCTGTTCATGGCCACCGGGCGGGCACTCTATGCGCTCTACGTCAACACGCAGGGCGCCCCCGGCGGCTGAAACGCAGACCGCCGCGCTTCTGGCGAAACGCGGCGGTCGGCAGGACCGGAACGGGCCGGAGGATCAGAGAACCCGACGCGGATCGAACGTGTCGCGCAGGCCGTCGCCGATGAAGTTGATGGCGAGAACCGTGATGAAGATCGCCGCGCCCGGGAACAGCGCCCAGTGCGGCGCATAGTCCAGGAAGTCCTTGGCATCGAACAGCAGCCGTCCCCAGGTCGGAATATCCGGCGGGAAGCCGAGGCCGAGGAAGGACAGCGTCGATTCCGCGATGATCGCCGCTGCCACGTCGATGGTCGCAGCCACGATCACCGGCCCCATGGCATTCGGCAGGATGTGCCGCACCACCTGGCGGGTCTTGGACGCGCCGAGGGCCTGGGCGGCCTCGACGAATTCCTTCTCGCGCAGGGACAGGAACTGGGCCCGCACTAGGCGGGCCACGGGCATCCATCTGAGGCCGCCGATGACGATGACGATCAGGATGAAGACGCCCATTTCCACGCCGAAGACACTCTTCAGCGAGTCGCGGAACAGATAGATGATCAGCAGCAGCAGCGGCAGCTGCGGCAGCGACAGGAACAGGTCCGTCAGCCACATCAGCGCCGTGTCGACCCAACCGCGGGAAATGCCTGCGATCGCGCCGATAATGACGCCGACGATAATGGCAACGAGCATCGCGGCGAGGCCAACGGCCAGCGAGATGCGCCCGCCATAGATCATCCGCGCGAGCAGGTCCTGACCGAGGTCGTCGGTGCCGAAGGGATGGGACCAGGAAGGTCCCTGCAGCCGCGCCGTGAAATCGATGTCGTCGATGGCGACCGGCCAGAGCCAGGGGCCGACGATGACGGCGACAATGATGCTGAGCAGCGCGGCGCTGCTCGCCACCGCCAGCTTGTGGCGGCGGAACTTGCGCCAGGCGTCGACCATCGGCGAGACGTGCTCGGCGGTGACGACGGCTCCGATCTGGGCCACCGCCGGATCAGCGGAAGGCGATGCGGGGGTCGAGCCAGCCATAGAGGACATCTGCAATCAGGTTAAAGGTGACGACGAGACAGGCGAAAACGAAGGTCACCGCCATGATGACGGGTGTATCATTGGCGAGAATGGCGCTGATCAGCAGCGAACCGATCCCCGGGATGCGGAAGATCTGCTCGGTGACGATGGCGCCGCCGAAGACGGTCGGCATCTGCAGCGCGACCAGCGTGACCACGGGGATCAGGGCGTTGCGCACCACGTGCCGCACGACGACGGTCTTCTCGCCGAGCCCCTTGGCACGGGCCGTGGTGACGAAATCGAGACGGATCACGTCGAGGACGGCCGAGCGCACGTAACGGGTATAGGAGGCGGCCTGGAAGAGGCCGAGCACCATGACGGGCATGATGGCCTGGCGGATCTGCTCCCAGTACCAGCGCCACCCCGTCGCCGAGATGTCGGAGCGATAGACGAAGGGCAGCCAGTCCAGCCAGATCGAGAAGACCAGGATGAACAAGAGGCCGGTGAAGAAGGTCGGCAGCGAGAAGCCGATGAAGGCGAAGGTGTTGGCGATCTGGTCGAAGATCGAATAGGGCCGCGTCGCCGCATAGATGCCCACCGGCAGCGCGATCGCCAGCGCCAGGATCTGCGACGAGCCGATGACGAAGATCGTCGCCGGCAGGCGTTGCAGGATCAGCGTGTCGACATCGACACGGCTGGCGAAGGAAAAGCCCCAGTCGCCCTGCATCATCGCCGCCAGCCAGCGGAAATAACGCAGATAGACCGGATCATCGATGCCGAACTTCTCCCGAAGTGCGAGACGCACCTCGGGAGGGATGTTCGGGTTGGTGGCCATCTCCTCGAAGGGATCGCCGGGAGCCAGCGCCAGCACCGTGAACAGCACGACGCTGATGCCGAGCAGGCTCGGAAGGGCGATCAACAATCGCCGGACGAGATAGGTACCCATGAAAGCTGTGCCTGGTTCCTCTTGAGCGGGACCTGACGCCGGATGGCGTCAGGGCCGGAACCACGCATTGAGCATCCACAGATCCAGGTCCCAGCCGCTCGGCTGGACCACCAGATTGTTGCTGGAGGCCGCCATGCGGGTGCGGGCGAGGACGGGAACGATGATGTTCTCGCCGCAGAAGATGTCGTTCATGCGGATGAACAGCGCCGTGCGGCGGGCCGGATCGAGCGAGTTCTGCGCTTCCCGGAACGCGGCGTCGGCCTCCGCGCTGGAATAGCGCGAGATGTTCCGGCCCTGCCACTTGTTGTCCTTGTTGGCGATCTCCCACGAAACCAGCTGGAGCATGAACCGCTCGGGGTCCGGCTGCAGCATGGTCGTTGTGTACATCTGCATGTCGCAGTAGAACTTGGAGTAGGTGTCCGGGTTGGCGACGTCCGAGGAGAAGAACACCGAAGCCGTCACCGACTTCAGCTCGATGTCGATGCCGGCGCGCTGGGCGGCCTGCTTGACGATCGCCTGGTTCTTCTGGCGGGGGGCGTTGATCGACGTCTGGTAGACGTATTTCAGCTTGTTGCCGCCTTTGGCACGGATGCCATCGGCGCCGCGGACCCAGCCGGCATCGTCAAGGATCTTGTTCGCCTTGTCGATGTTGAACTCGTATTTCATGTTCGGCGACACGTAGCGCGGTGGGGCATTGACGAAATTCGCCGTCGCCCGGCCGCCGCGGCCGTAGATGAACTTCTGCACCGACTCGCGATCGATCAGCAGGTTGATCGCCGCACGCACGGCCGGATCGGTCAATGTCGGATGCTTGGTCTTCACGCTCGAGCGCTCGCCGTCGACCTCGGTCCACGGATCGGTCGTGTTGAGCATGATGAACTCGATATTGCCGCTGGAGACCGGGATGGCCTTGCCGCGGCCACCGCGCTCCATGCGCAGCAGAATCTCGTCCTCCACCTGCATGTTCCAGGCATAATCGAACTCGCCGGTCTGGATGACGGCGCGGGCCGCCGAGACGGCATCGCCGCCGCCCTTCACCTCGATCGTGTCGAAATGGGGCTGGTTGGCGATGTGGTAGTCGGCATTGCGCTCGCCGCGCAGGATGTCACCCGGCTTGAAATCGATGAACTTGTAGGCGCTGGTGCCCACCGGCTTCAGGTTGGCCGGCGCGTCGCGGGAGGCGGCGCCCTTGAACGGCTCGAAGACGTGCTTCGGCAGGATCATGCCGGCGGCGCCGACGAAGGCATCGGCCCAGAACGGCGTCGGCTTGGGGAAGGTGATCTTGATCGTCAGGTCGTTGACCTTCTCGATCTTGATGTCCTTGTAGGTACCGATCGTCGTCGCCGCGGTCGCCGGGTCGGCGGCATATTCCGCGGTGAAGAGGCAGTCGTCGGCGGTGAAGGGCCTGCCGTCGTGCCACTTGACGTTGGGCTTCAGCTTCCAGGTGACCGACAGGCCGTCAGCGGAGACGCTGCCGTTCTCGCGGCTCGGAATCTCGGCGGCGAGGAAGGGAACGAGGTTGCCGTCGGTGTCCCAGCCGGCGAGCGGCTCGTAGAAGACGCGGGAACCTTCCTGGTCCTTGGTGCCGATGGCGAAATGCGGGTTGAGCAGGGTCGGCGCCTGCCAGAGCAGGATCTTCAGCGGACCGCCGCCGCCAGCCTTGGTCGGCTTGTAGGCGGTCAGCGACTGGGCCTGCGCCACGCCGTGGAAGTCGAGGATATGCCAGGCGGTCGGCGCGGCCACGCCGAAGGCGGCGAGGCGCTGCATGAAGCCGCGGCGGGAGAGCTTGCCCTCCTTGACGTCGGCGACCATGCCGTGGATTTCGGTCTCGTTCATCGCAATCACTCCTCGCAAACGTGCTGGGCGAGCCACTCTGGTCGGGCCGGATTATGGTTCCGGCGCGCGAAGCGGGGATCGGAGCGTTTTCGGGTGCGGAAGTCAACGCGAATTCACGCGATGTCCACGGCGCTGCCGCAATCTGACCTCGATCCAGGCACCGTGCCCCATGTGGGCGCAGCACTTTGCCGCAGCAGCGTGCAGCCGCGGGGCGCGGTGGCCCCGGGGGCCTCGCCCTATTCGGCCGCGTGCCGCGGCTCGAGGAGGAAGCCACCCGACTGCCGCGCCCAGAGCTTCGCGTAGAGGCCGCCGCGCGCCAGCAGCCCGTCATGGGTGCCCTCCTCGACGATGCGCCCCTGGTCGAGCACCACCAGCCTGTCCATGATCTGCAGGGTCGACAGGCGGTGGGCGATGGCGATCACCGTCTTGCCCGCCATCAGCGCACCGAGACTGTCCTGGATCGCCGCCTCCACTTCGCTGTCGAGGGCCGCCGTCGCCTCGTCAAGGATCAGGATCGGCGCATCCTTGAGGATGACGCGGGCGATCGCGACACGCTGCCGCTGGCCGCCGGAGAGCTTGACACCCCGCTCCCCGACCTGGGCGTCGTAGCCCGTCCGCCCACCGCTATCGCGCAGGTCGGGAATGAAACCGTCGGCATGCGCCCGCGCCGCGGCGGCCTCCATCATCGCCGGGTCGGCCCCTGGGCGGCCATAGAGGATGTTGTCGCGGATCGACCGGTGCAGGAGCGAGGTGTCCTGCGTGACCACCGATATGGCCTGCCTGAGGCTCTCCTGGCTGACCGACCGCACGTCCTGCCCGTCGATGGTGATCTGGCCGCTCTCCACATCGTGGAATCGCAGGAGCAGGTTGACCAGCGTCGACTTTCCGGCTCCTGAGCGGCCGACGAGACCGACCTTCTCGCCGGGCTTCACCCGCAGTGACAGGTCGCGTATGACCGGCCGGTCGGGACGGCCATAGCCAAAGCTGACATGGTCGAAGACGATTTCGCCGCCCGCCACGACGAGCGGCTGCGCCCCGGGCGCGTCCTGCATGGCGAGAGGACGGGCGATGGAGCCCATGCTTTCCTGCACGACGCCGACATTCTCGAAAATGCCCTGGATCTCGGCAGCGACCCAGCCCGACATGCTGATGATCTGGATGGTGAGCGGCAGGACCATGGCGACCGCACCGATCTCCACCTGGCCGGCCTGCCAGAGCATCACCGCGAGTGTCCCGACGGCGGCGAGCAGCACGGCGTTGAGCACATTGAGGAGCACCGTGAACAGCGTGTTGACCCGATGCTGGGCAAGGAACGCGGTGTTCATCTCCACCATGCTGTCGCGGATGTAGCGATCCTCTTCCGCCGTGCGGGCAAAGAGTTTCACCGTCTGGATGTTGGTGTAGCTGTCGACGACCTTGCCTGTGACGGCCGATCGCTTGGCCGAGGCCGCGCGGGACTTGTCCCGCAGCCGGGGAACCATGGCGGCCAGCAGGATCACGTAGAGGCAGAACCAGGCGAAGATGGGCAGGGCGAGGCGCCAGTCCTGCGCCATCATCAGGGCGGTCGCCGCAACGCCGTAGAACAGGATGTGCAGCACGGACCGCATCGTGGCGAGCGCGGTTTCGCGCACGCCGCCGCCCGCCTGCATGACATGGTTGGCGATGCGGCCGGCGAAGTCGTTCTGGAAGAAGCTCAGCGACTGCCGCGCCACATGGTGGTGGCTCTGCCAGCGGGTCAGCGTGTTGAGCGGGCCGGAAATGCCGTGGTTGGAAATGGCCCGCTGGACGAAGAGCACCAGCGGCCGCAGGACGAGCACGACGAGGAGCATGACCGCGAAGGTCGGCCCGGCCGTGGCGAATAGCTGCTCGCGGGGCGTCTCGGTGAGGATCGCCACCAGCCGCCCGATGAAATAGGGAATGGCCGTCTCGACCACGGCAGCGATCATGCCGACGATGACGAGCGCGGCAAAGAGCCATCGCGCCTGACGGATGAAGTACCAGAAGAAGGCGATGAGACCAGCCGGCGGCCCGTCGCCGGGTGGCAGGGCGACGGGATCGATACGGGTTTCCAAATAGCGCAGCATGAAATGGGATGTCCGGACGAAAAGCGAGCCGGCCCCGACGGCGGCGGCGCGCGGGGACGACTCATGCAAACGGGCAGGAACGATGGACCCCCAATGTGACGCAGCCGCGGTCCTCCGTCGACCCTTGTGAGGCCGCTGCGCGAC
Organism: Archangium gephyra; assembly: GCA_943368975.1. Lineage (GTDB taxonomy): Bacteria > Pseudomonadota > Alphaproteobacteria > Rhizobiales > Phreatobacteraceae > Phreatobacter. Next base: position 122,018 of record CALRLZ020000003.1, on the reverse strand, counting down.
GGCTGCTGACAGATCGTGGCGACCGACGCGTCCCATGCAGAAACCCCGGCCTTTCGACCGGGGCTCCGCTGGCGTAGCGAGGATGATGGGGACCGATCACTCGCAGACGCGGATGGTGCGACGCTCCGGGCCGTAGGGGCCGTCGACCCAGCGGCGGGTCAGGTAGCAGTCGCGGGCATAGCCGTAGCCGTAGGCATGGGCGCGGGAGGAGGCGAGGGCACCGCCGACGATCAGGCCGGTGGCGAGGGCGCCGACGCCCCAGCCGAGGTGGCGGCGGTGGAACGGGCCGGCTTCGGCCTGGGAGGCGACGCCGACCGACAGGGTGGCGACGGCGAGGGCGGCGATGGCGAGGGTCTTGAAGCGGTTCATGGCGAGGGTCCTTTCTCAGGTTCGGTGGGGCTCGTTCGCCCCGGTCCTCCATGGGTTGCGCCAGCCGCCAAAAAGGTTCGGGCCCGCCGCGATTTTTTTTCGCGACGGGCCCGCAGGAAGTTTGACGGTGGATGGGCTCAGGCCGCCGAGACGAGCTGCCCGTAATCCGCCACCTGCGCCAGATGGTGATCGGCATCGCCGAACAGCGTGTCGATCATCGTCAGGCGCTTGAAATAGTGCCCGGCCTTGTACTCCATCGTCATGCCGATGCCGCCATGCAGCTGGATGCCCTGCTGGCCGATGAACTTCGCCGAGCGGCCGATCTGCACCTTGGCGGCGGAGGCGAGGGCCCGTAGCTCGGTCGCGTCCTCGGTGCTGGCGGTCATGGCAGCAAACATGGCCATGGAGCGGGCCTGTTCGAGCGCAACGAACATTTCCGCCGCACGGTGCTGCAGCGCCTGGAAGCCGCCGATCGGGACGCCGAACTGCTTGCGCTGCTTGAGATAGTCGACGGTCAGGTCAGTGAGCTCGCTCATCGCGCCCACGGCCTCGGCACAGAGCGCGGCGATCGCCTCGTCCGCCACCGCTTCCAGCACCGGCAACCCGCCCTCCGGATCGCCGAGGATGCCGTCCGCATCGACGCGGACACCCGACAGGGTGATCTCGGCCGCATGGGTGCCGTCCTGCGTCGGCGAGGAGCGCCGCGAGAGGCCCGGCGCATCCGCCGGCACCACGAACAGGCCGATGCCGCCGCGGTCGCGACGGCTGCCCGCGGTGCGCGCCGAGACGATGATCCGGTCGGCGGAGCCACCATGGACGACCACCGCCTTCTCGCCGTCCAGCACAAAGGACGCGCCGTCCTTCTTCGCCGTGGTGGTGACGTCGAACAGGTCGTAGCGCGAGTGCCGCTCGGTGGTGGCGAGCGCGAAGGTCCGCGAACCCTCGGCGATGGCGGCAATATGCTCGGCCTTCTGCGCCGCGGAACCGGCGCGCTTCACCACCCCGCCGCCGAGGATGACGGTGGCGAGATAGGGCTCGAGCACGAGATGTTTGCCGAAGCTCTCGGCCAGCAGCATGGTCTCCACCGCGCCGCCGCCGAAGCCGCCGTCCTCTTCCGAGAAGGGCAGGCCGAGAATGCCGAGCTCGGCGAACTTGGCCCAGACATCCGGACTCCAGCCGCCCGGCAGGGCCGCGATCTTCTTGCGGCTCTCGAAGTCATAGGTGTCGGACAGGAAGCCCTCCACCGAGTCCTTGAGGAGTTGCTGTTCTTCGGAGAGGTCAAAATCCATGGCAGGAGCCTGTCGGTGCGGTTCCGCGTGAGCTGAAGCTTCGAGGTCGTCATGCCCGGCCTTGTGCCGGGAATCCACGACTTCATTCAGCGGCGGTTGTGTTCAAGTCGTGGATGGCCGGGACAAGCCCGGCCATGACGGAGTGGGGGCCAACCTTGGGCAGCCCATGAGACTCAAAGCCCGAGCACCGCCTTGGCGATGATGTTCTTCTGGATCTCGTTGGAGCCGCCGTAGATCGAGACCTTGCGGACGTTGAAATAGGTCGGCGCGATGGTCTGGGCCCATTCCGGCCCGATCGGCGGCTCGTTCGATCCCGGCTCCTCCGGCGCAAAAGGCGCCGCATAGGGGCCGATCACCTCCATCAGCAATTCGGTCGTCGCCTGCTGCAGCTCCGAGCCCTTGATCTTCAGCACGGAGGAGGCCGGGTCGGGCTTGCCCTTCTCGCGCTTCTTCTCGCCGGCGATGACGCGCAGCTGGGTGATCTCCAGCGCCTTCAGCTCGATCTCCACCTCGGCGATCTTCTCGCGGAAGCGCTGGTCCTCGATCAACGGCCGGCCGCCGCGCTGCTCGATCGCCGCCATTTCCTTGATCTTGCGGATGCGCTGCTTGGAGATGCCGACCCGCGCGATGCCGGTGCGCTCGTTGCCGAGCAGGAACTTGGCGTAGTCCCAGCCCTTGTTTTCCTGGCCGACGAGGTTCTCAAGCGGCACCTTCACGTCGTCGAAGAAGACCTCGTTGACCTCATGGCCGCCGTCGATGGTCTGGATCGGCTTCACGGTGATGCCCGGCGTCTTCATGTCGACCAGGATGAAGGAAATGCCCTCCTGTTTCTTCACCGAGGCGTCGGTGCGGGCGAGGACGAAGATCCAGTCGGCATACTGGCCGAGCGTCGTCCAGGTCTTCTGGCCGTTGATGATCCAATGGTCGCCGACCTTCTCCGCCTTGGTCTTGAGGCCCGCGAGATCGGAACCGGCACCGGGTTCGGAGAAGCCCTGGCACCACCAGTCGTCGAGACTGGCGATGCGCGGCAGGAAGCGCTTCTTCTGCGCCTCGGAGCCGAACGTGTAGATAACCGGGCCGACCATCGAGGTGCCGAAGGCGAGCGGCGGCGGCGAGGGCGCCATCATCATCTCCTCGAGGAAGATGTACTGCTTGACCGCGTCCCAGCCCGTGCCGCCATAGGCGACGGGCCAATGAGCGACGCCCCAGCCCTTGTCGTTCAGCGTCTTCTGCCAGAAGACGATGTCGTCGCGGGTGGGATGGTGGCCGGCGGCGAGCTTCTCGCGCAGCGCCTTCGGCAGCTTGGCGTCGATGAAGGCGCGCACCTCCTTGCGGAAGGCGATCTCCTCGTCGGTGAACCTCAGTTCCATGCGGACCTCCCTGGACGGGCCGCGCCGGCGAGGCGCGAGCGTCTGTCATCCTCGCCCGAAAACATACCCGAGCGAATGTTTCTTGCCCGCATTGAAGCCCCGCGGGACCGGGAAGGCAACAGGAACCTGTGCCGCAGCCCTCCATCAAAGGAGGGGCGCCGCATGGCTGCCGCCACGCTGCCGCCGAGCGCGTGGAGAGGAGCCGTGGCACAGTCCGGCCAGCACAGGGAGACATGCCGATGGCCTTCGACTTCAAGGGAAAACACGTTGTGGTCTGCGGCGGCAGCCGCGGCATCGGCCGGTCCATCGCGCTCGGCTTTGCCGCGGCGGGTGCGGCCGTCTCCATCTGCGCCCGTGGCGAGGACGGCCTGAAGGCCACCGCCGCGGAGATGGCCGCGCATGGCGGCATCACACATTTCGCGCCTTGCGATCTCGCCGACGGCAACGCCATCGCGGCCTATATTCCCGCCGCAGCCAAGGCGCTCGGCGGCATCGACGTGCTGGTCAACAACGCCTCCGGCTTCGGCATCGGCGACACCGAGGACGGCTGGGCCAAGGGCCTCAATGTCGACGTCATGGCCACCGTCCGCGCCAGCCGGGCGGCTCTGACCTTTCTGGAGGCCGCGACAGGGGCCTCGATCATCAACATCGCCTCGATCTCGGGCTATCGCCCGTCGATCCGCACGGCGGCCTATGCGGCGGTCAAGGCGGCGGTGATCCAGTACACGACGAGCCAGGCCGCCGCGCTGGCGCCCAAGGGAATCCGCGTCAACTGCGTTGCCCCCGGCTCGATCGAGTTTCCCGGCGGTACCTGGGAGGCGCGCCGCACCTCCGACCCGGCGCTCTACAACAAGGTCCTCGGCGCCATCCCCTTCAACAGGCTCGGCACGCCGGAGGAGATCGCCAGCGTCGTCATGTTCCTCGCCTCGCCCTATGCGAGCTGGATGACGGCGCAGACCCTCGTCGTCGATGGCGGCCAGTTGCTGGGATGAAACGAAAAAGGCGGGCGCCGGGCCCGCCTTTCGCCATCCCTGGAGACGGCCTCACGCCAGCGTGTAGGCGGTCTTCACCGTCGTGTAGAACTCGCGGGCATAGGCACCCTGCTCGCGCGGGCCGTAGCTGGAGCCCTTCCGGCCGCCGAAGGGCACGTGATAGTCGACGCCCGCCGTCGGCAGATTGACCATCACCATGCCGGCCTCCGAATTGCGCTTGAAGTGCGAGGCATATTTCAGCGACGTGGTGCAGATGCCCGAGGACAGGCCGAACTCGGTGTCGTTGGCGACCGCCAGCGCTTCCTCGTAGTCCTTCACGCGCAGCACGGCGGCAACCGGGCCGAAGATCTCCTCGCGCGCGATGCGCATGGAATTGTTCACGTTGGTGAACAGCGCCGGCTGCAGATAGAAGCCGGGATTCTCACGGTTCAGCCGCTCGCCGCCCCAATGGAGCTTGGCGCCCTCGTCGCGGCCGATGGCGATGTACTTCTCGTCCTGACCGAGCTGGCTCTCGTCGACGACCGGGCCGATATGGGTGCCGGCCTTCATCGCATCGTCCACCACGAGGCCCTTCAGCCGCTCGGTCATCGCATCGACGAAGCGGTCATGGATTCCTTCGGTGACGATGAGGCGCGAGGAGGCCGTGCAACGCTGGCCGGTCGAGAAGAAGGCGCCGTTGGCGGCACATTCCACCGCCACCGCCAGATCGGCATCGTCGAGCACAACGAGCGGGTTCTTGCCGCCCATCTCGAGTTGCACCTTCTTCATCGGCGTGGCGGCGACGCAGGCCGCGGCAACGCGCCGCCCCGTGGCGACAGAGCCGGTGAAGGAGATGGCGGCGACATCGGGATGTTCCAGCATGGCCTGGCCGACCACCGAGCCGCGGCCCATGACGATGTTGAGCACGCCCTTCGGCAGGCCGGCACGGTTGAGGATGTCGACCAGCGCCCAGGCCGAGCCGGGAACCAGGTCGGCCGGCTTGATGACAACGGTGTTGCCATAGGCCAGCGCCGGGGCGAGCTTCCAGGCGGGAATGGCGATGGGGAAGTTCCAGGGAGTGATCAGGCCGACCACGCCGACCGCCTCGCGGGTGATCTCGATGCCGACGCCGGGGCGGATGGAATTGACCAGTTCGCCATTGAGGCGGAGCGCCTCGGCGGCGAAGAAGGAGAGGATCTGCCCGGCACGCGTCACCTCGCCGATGCCCTCCGGCAGGGTCTTGCCCTCCTCGCGGGAGAGCAGGGCGCCGAGCTCTTCCTTGCGCGCCATCACCTCGTTCGAGGCCTTCATCAGCACGTCGTAGCGCAGCTGCGGATTGGAGCGGCTCCAGGCCGGAAAGGCTTCCTTGGCAGCGGCGACGGCCGCCTTCAGGTCCTCGACGCCGCCTTGCGCATAGTCGCCGACGACCTCGTTGGTGTTGGACGGATTGAGGTTGGGGGCGGCCTTGGCCGGAGAAACGAACTCGCCGGCAATGAAATTGCGGAACACGGTGGTCATGGGCCTAGCCTCCTCGCACGAACGTCGAAGGACCGGTTCGGACGAGAGGTCCGCCCGGTCCGCATCGGGGGCGGCACAAAACCATACTTGGCGCACGGCGACCAGACCGCAGGCCATGCATGACGAGCGGCACGGCCTCGCGGCGAGCGCTCAGCGGGCAGCGGTGCCGGCGGCGCGCATTTGCGCCATGAGCGCGGCGACCTTGTCGGCCGTCAACCCGCCGACCCCACCGATGATCGTCTCGCGGACCGGCTTCACCCCGATGAAGGCGAGAATGTTCCGCTTCAGCGCCCGCAGGCTATGGGCGAAGAAGAACCAGCGATAGGCCAAGGCCGGCATGCCCATGGTCACGACGATATGGGCCATCCGCCCGGTCATGAGCTTTTCCGGAAAACCCTTGTCCCGGTAGCGGAAGGCGAAGCCCGGCCTGCAGACCTGTTCGAAGAAGGCCTTGAGCAGGGCGGGCATCGAACCAAGCCAGAGCGGGTAGAGGATGACCCAGTGCTCGGCCCAGGCCAGGGTTTCCTGGGCCCTGGCGACATCGCCCTTGCCCGTCCCGGTCTCGAAGTCGACCTGGGTCCTGAGATAGGGGATCTCCAGCACCGCAAGGTCGAGGGTGCGGACGGCATGGCCGGCCGCCTCCGCCCCGCTCGCATAGGCTGCTGCCAGCTGGCGGCAGAGCCTGTCGGACGCCGGGTCAGGATGCCCGATGATCACGGCGATGCGGCGCTGGGCCATGACTCAACCCTTCCCGTCGGGAGCCACCACCGCCGCCGCGTTGCGCGCGACCTCCTGCAGATGCATGGCCTCATCGGCATAGACGCCCATGGTCTCGACGGCGAAGCGCAGCTCCACCTCGATGAATTCCAGGGGGGAGCCGACCTTCGACCAGGCGCGTATGCGCTCGGCATGGGCCTTGAGGCGTTCCGCGGCGAAATCGCGGAGTTCTGCGCCGAGCGCCGAGGCGACAGCCGGCATGGTGGCGGCGAAGATCACGGCGTCGGCGGCGTCTTGCGACTTGTCGCACCGGGAGTGGGCAGGAGTCCTGGCGAGCATGGCGTCCTCCATCGTGGATGAAGCACCATCCATGCATGCGGGCACCGCAGCGGTCGCTGCGCTGGATCAAGCGTTGGACGCGACCGCGGCTGGCGACGACCCGACAGGGGAGGCCTGTCATGCCGCCTGTCCCCTTCCGCAAGGCCCGGAAACAATCCTAGTCTGCCCTCCCCTTGAGACTGCCCCCGGACAGCCCATGCCCAGACCGCGCCCCTCGACCGCGCTCGACCATATCCGCGTCCTCGACCTCACCCGGGTGCGCGCCGGACCGACCTGCTGCCGGGTGCTCGCCGATTTCGGTGCGGACGTCATCAAGGTCGAAGCGCCGCCCGGGGTCGATCCGAACGAGAACATGTCGGGCGATCGCCATGGCTTCGACATGCAGAACCTGCATCGCAACAAGCGGTCGCTGACCCTGAATCTCAAGACCGCGGAGGGCCGGGCCGTCTTCCTGAAGCTGGTCGAGACCGCCGACGTCGTGGTCGAGAACTACCGTCCCGACGTCAAGGACCGCCTCGGCATCGGCTACGAGACCCTGAAGGCGGTCAATCCGCGCATCATCCTCGCCTCCGTCTCCGGCTTCGGCCAGACCGGGCCTTACCGAACCCGCGCCGGCTTCGACCAGATCGCGCAGGGGATGGGCGGCCTCATGGCGATCACCGGCCATGCCGGCCAGGGGCCGATGCGCGCCGGCATTGCGGTCGCCGATTCCGCCGCCGGCGTCTATGCTGCCACCGGCATCCTCGTGGCCCTCGCCGAGCGCGAAAAGTCCGGCGAGGGGCAATGGGTGCAGACCTCGCTGCTGCAGGCCATGATCGCCATGTGCGACTTCCAGGCCGCGGTCTATACGGTCGATGGCAAGGTGCCGCCGCAGAACGGCAACGATCATCCCCATTCCACGCCCATGGGCGTGCTGCCGACATCCGACGGCTACATCAATGTCGGCGTCGGCGGCGAGGGCCAGTGGAAGAGCTTCTGCCAGGCGGTCGGCCGCGCCGACCTCGCCGGCCATCCCGACTATGCCGACGCCAAGCTGCGCTTCCGCAACCGGCCGGCGCTGATGGGGCTCCTCGGCGACCTCTTCCGCACCCGGCCGACGGCGCACTGGCTGGACAGGCTGGAGAGCGAAGGTGTCCCGGCCGGGCCGATCTACACCATGGACGAGGTCTTCACCGATCCGCAGGTCGACCATCTCGGCATGGCCGTGCCGATCCATCACCATGCGCGCGGCGACATCCGGCTGATCGCCCAGCCCCTCGTCATGTCGCGCACCCCGCCGGCCATCGAGACCCCGGTGGCCGAGCCTGGAGAACATACCGCCGAGGTGCTGGCCGAGGCCGGCTATTCGACCGGTGACGTGGCGCGCCTGCGCGCCGCCAAAATCATCTGATTTCCGCCTGAAAGGACATGCCGTGACCGAACCCGCCCCGCACACGCCCTCCGTCCGCTATGCCGTGGCGGATGGCATCGCCACGCTCACCATCGACCAGCCCGCCAAGATGAACGCCATGACCTTCGACATGTGGGCGAGCGTTCCCGGCCTGGTGAAACAGGCGGAGGAGGATCGCTCCGTCCGCGTCATCGTCGTCACCGGCGCCGGAGACAAGGCCTTCTGCGCCGGCGCGGATATCTCCCAGTTCGGCGCCAAGCGCACCGGAGAGGAGGCCGTGCGCGCCTATGACGAGGCGGTGGCCAATGGCATGGCCGCCATCCACGATGCCGCCAAGCCGACGATCGCCGTGATCCGCGGCATCTGCTTCGGCGGCGGCTGCGCCCTGGCGCTGACCTGCGACCTGCGCTTCGCCACAGCCGATTCCCGCTTCCGTGTGCCGGCCGCCCGGCTCGGGCTCGGCTATGGCTTTTCCAGCATCAAGATGATGGTGAAGAAGCTCGGCACGGCCGCCGTCGCCGATATCCTTATCTCGGCGCGCATTCTCGACGCCGCCGACGGCGAGCGCGCCAATGTCATCCACCGCGCCTGGCCGCGCGACAGCTTCGAGGCCGAGGTGAAGGCCTATCTCGCGACGGTCGCGGCCAACGCGCCCTTGACCCTCGCCGCGATCAAGCGCTCGCTGGTCGAACTGTCGCGGCCCGAAGCCGAGCAGGACGCCGAGGCCGTCGATGCCCTCGTCGCCCGCTGCTTCGCCTCGGCCGACTACAAGGAGGGCCAGAAGGCCTTCCTCGAAAAGCGCCTGCCCGCCTTCAGGGGCGAATAGGGAGCAAGGCCATGGATCTCGGTCTCGCCGGAAAGAAGGTCATCGTCACGGGCGCGTCGAAGGGGATCGGGCGCGCCTGTGCCGAGGTCTTCGCGCGCGAGGGCGCGCATGTTGTCATGGTGGCGCGCGACGCGGCCCGGCTCTCCGCCGCCGCGGCAGAGATCCAGGCCCGGCATCAGGGACCGGTCGAGATCACCACCGCCGATCTCTCCCGCGTCGCCGACCGCGAGGCGCTCTGGGCCAACCACACCGACGCCGACATCCTCGTCAACAATGCCGGCGCCATTCCCGCCGGCGGCCTTCTCGACCTCTCCATGGAGACCTGGGAGGAGGCCTGGGCGCTCAAGGTGATGGGCTACATCCATCTGACCAAACTGGCCCTCGGTGGCATGAAGGCGCGCGGTGGCGGCGTCATCGTCAATATCATTGGCATGGCCGGCCGCCTGCCGCGCTACAACTATGTCTGCGGCGGCGCCGGCAATGCGGCGCTGATGGCCTTCACGGGAGCTGCCGGCGGCAAGTCCCAGGAATGGGGCGTCCGCATCTTCGGCATCAACCCGGCCGGGACCCGCACCGATCGCATCGTCTCGCTGTCCAAACAGAGGGCAATTGACGCTTTCGGCGACGACAGCCGCTGGGAGGAGATGCTCACCGACCTGCCGCTGGGTCGCCTCATCGACCCCCGGGAAATCGCCAATGCGGCGGCGTTCCTCGCCTCTCCGGCCTGTGGCTATGTCTCCGGAGCGACGCTGGATATCGACGGCGGACTGGCATTCAAGCGTTGAGGGGCCTCACGTTCCGGGGCTTGGCTCATGTCTTGCTTATGATACAAGCCTTTGCGAAGGCAGTCCCGCGTCGTGTCCCGGCGAGGGCTTGGAAGGATGACCCCGGACCATGTCGCGCTTTACCACCCGGCCCGAGATCGACGGCACGTTCGGCGTCGTGACGACCACGCACTGGATCGCCTCGGCTGTGGCCATGGGCATCCTCGAGCGCGGCGGCAACGCCTTCGATGCCGGCTGCGCCGCGGCCTTCACGCTGCAGATCGTCGAGCCGCACCTCAACGGCCCCGGTGGCGACGTGCCGGTCATTCTCTATGATGCGAAGAAGGACGCCGTGGAGGTCATCTGCGGCCAGGGCCCGGCCCCGGCGGGTGCCACCATCGCGCATTACCGCTCCCTCGGCCTCGACCTCGTGCCCGGGACCGGTCTCCTGGCCACCTGCATTCCCGGGGCCTTCGACACCTGGATGCTGATGCTGCGCGACTACGGCACCATGCGCCCGCGCGACGTGCTGGAGGCGGCCATCTTCTATGCCCGCCACGGCTATCCGCTCGTCTCGCGGATCACCGAGACCATCGCCACCGTCGAGGGTCTCTTTCGCGAGCACTGGCCCCCCTCGGCAGCGGTCTATCTGCCCGGCGGCCAGGTGCCTAAGCCCGGCGACCTCTTCACCAACGTGAAGCTCGCCGAGACCTATGAGCGCGTGCTGCGCGACTGCGAAGGCGGCACCCGCGAGGAGGAGATCGCCCGCGCCCGCCGCATCTGGAGCCAGGGCTTCGTCGCCGAGGCCATCGACCGCTACTGCCGCACCGAGGCGGTCTTCGACGTCACCGGACAGCACAATCGCGGCGTCCTCACCGGCCAGGACATGGCGACCTGGTCGGCCTCGGTCGAGGCGCCGATCCACTACGATTACGGCCGCTACCGCGTGTTCAAGCCGAGCACCTGGAGCCAGGGCCTCGCCTGCCTGCAGCAACTGGCGCTGGTGAACGGCATGGGCCTCGACGCCATGCCGGTGACCGGCCCGGATTTCGTCCATGTCATCACCGAGGCCGCCAAGCTCGCCTTCGCCGACCGCGAGGCCTTCTACGGCGACCCCGCCTTCGTCGACGTGCCGATCGAGACCCTGCTCTCCGATGCCTACAATGCCGAGCGCCGCAAGCTGATCGGCGACACCGCCTCGCTGGAGTTGCGGCCGGGCACCATCGCCGGGGCCGGCGGCAAGGTCGATGCCCGCGTCGCCTCGGGCAAGCGTGTCGCGGTCGGCGCGACCGGTGCCGGCGAGCCGACGGTGGGCGACATCGACACCGATCCCAACGGGGTGACGCGCGGCGACACCGTGCATTTCGACATCATCGACCGCTGGGGCAACATGGTCTCCTCGACCCCTTCCGGCGGCTGGCTGCAATCCTCGCCCATCATTCCCGATCTCGGCTTCTGCCTCGGTTCGCGCGCCCAGATGTTCTGGCTCGACGAGAGCCATCCCGCGGCCCTGCAGCCCGGCCGGCGCCCGCGCTCCACCCTCACACCCACCCTCGCCTATCGTGACGGCGCCCCCTACCTCGCCTGGGGTTCGCCCGGCGGCGACCAGCAGGACCAGTGGATCCCGCAGATGTTCCTGCGCCATGTCCATGCCGGCATGAACCTGCAGGAGGCGATCGACGCCCCCGCCTGGCATACTGAGCATTTTCCCGGTTCCTTCTGGCCGCGCACCTCGCGGCCCGGCGTCATCGTCGTCGAGAGCCGTTTCCCGCAGGCGACCATCGACGAACTCCGCCGCCGCGGCCACGAGGTCGAGATCGGCGGTGCCTGGTCGGAAGGCCGGCTCACCGCCGCGCGGAAAGAGGGCCACCGCCTGAAGGCCGCCGCCAATCCGCGCGGCATGCAGGCCTATGCGATCGGACGATGAGGACAACGCCATGAGGAGCGCGCCATGACCTGGTCGATCATCGCCACGGACGAGGCTACCGGCGCCAAGGGCATCGCGGTGGCGACGCGCGCCTTCGCCGTCGGCTCCATCGTTCCTAATGTCGATTCTGATCACGGCGCGGTCGCCACCCAGGCTCTCGCCAATCTCACCTATGGCCCGCGGGGTCTGAGACTGCTGCGCGAGGGATTGCCGGCGGCCGAGGTGCTGCGCGTCCTGCTTGCCTCGGACGGCGGCGCCAGCCAGCGTCAGGTCCACATCATGGACAGCGCCGGCCGCTTCGCCGCGCATACGGGTGTCGACTGTATCGGCTGGTGCGGCCACGCGGTTCACGACGGATTTTCGGTTGCCGGCAACATGCTGGCGGGACCCGAGGTCATCGACGAGACGGCGCGGGCCTTCGCCGCGAACGCCACCCTGCCCTTCCCGCGGCGGCTGATCACCGCCATGCAGGCGGGCGAGGCCGCCGGCGGCGACAAGCGCGGCAAGCAGTCGGCCGCGCTTCTGATCCACACCACCGAGGACTATCCCTTTCTGTCGCTGCGCGTCGACGACCACGCAGAGCCACTGGCGGAACTCGACCGCCTTGAGCAGGTCTGGCGTCAGCGCGCCAAGCACTTCAACGCTCTTCTCGCCACCCGCCGCGACCTGACCGGCACCATCGACCGCGACCTCATCAACGCCGCCATCGAGGCGGCTCTCGCCCGCGAGGCGGGCGGCTGACCCGACCACCCCATCTCCCCAGAAGAGCGCCAGAGGCGCCGAACCGACAGAGGACAGGACCCATGACCACCTTGCGACGGACACTCACCTGGACGGCCAGCGCCTTCCTTCTCGCAGCCTCGCTCACCGGCGCCGCCGCCCAGCAATCCGTGCTGCGCATCGGTCTCGCCGAGGACCCGGACGTTCTCGACCCGACCCGCGGCCGGACCTATGTCGGGCGCATCGTCTTTGCCTCGATCTGCGACAAGCTCTTCGACATCGACGACAAGCTGAACATCGTTCCGCAGCTCGCCCTGTCGCATGAGACCTCGGCCGACGGCCTGACGGTCACCATCAAGCTCCGCCCGGGCGTGAAGTTCCATGACGGCGAGGCCATGGACGCCGAGGCGGTGAGGTTCTCCCTCGATCGCCACATGAACATGCAGGGCTCCTTCCGCCGGCCCGAGCTCTCCGCCATCGACAAGGTCGAGGTGGTCGATCCCCTCACGGTCCGTCTGGTGCTGAAGCAGCCCTTCTCGCCGCTGCTGTCCCAACTCACCGATCGCGCCGGCATGATGGTCAGCCCGAAGGCCGCCCGCGAACTGGGCGAGCGCTTCGGCTCGACGCCCGTCTGCGCCGGCCCCTACCGCTTCGTCGAGCGCGTCCAGCAGGACCGCATCGTCGTCGAGCGTTTCGCCGACTACTGGAACAAGGACCAGGTCACGATCGGCCGGATCGAATATCGCCCCATCGCCGACGCCACCGTGCGTCTGGCCAACCTGCGCTCGGGCCAGCTCGACCTGATCGAGCGGGCCCTCGCCACCGACATTCCGCAGATCCGCGCCAATGCCCAGCTGCGCATGGCCGTCGGCGTCGACCTCGGCTACCAGGGCGTGACGCTGAACATCGCCAAGTCCGATGCCGGCAAGCAGGCCTTCGGCCGTGACCCGCGCATCATCCAGGCCTTCTCGCTGGCCATCGACCGGCAGGCGCTGAACCAGGTCGTCTTCAACGGCTCGGCGATGCCCGGCAATCAGTGGATCAACCCGCAGAACCCCTATTTCCAGTCCCGCTTCCCCGTGCCGCAGCGCGACGTCGCGCGCGCCCGCCAGCTCATGCAGGCGGCCGGCGTCACCGGGCCGCTCGCCATTGATTTCATGGTGCCGAACAACCCGGAAGTGCGGCAGATCGCCGAAGTGCTCCAGGCCATGACGGCGGAGGCCGGCTTCGACCTGAAGATCCGCGTCACCGAGTTCGCCACCTCGCTGCAGGAGGCCGAACAGGGCCGCTATCAGGCCTATATGCTGAACTGGTCGGGCCGCACCGATCCGGACGGCAACCTGTTCTCGTTCCACGGCTGCCGCCAGCCGCTGAACTATTCGGGCTATTGCAACCCGGCGGCCGACGCGCTCCTCAATGAGGCGCGGACCAAGACCGATCCGGCAGCACGCAAGGCGATCTACGAGAAGCTGACCGAGATCCTCCTGGCCGAGGGCGGCATCGTCTATCTCTACCACCGCCCCGTGGTCATCGTGCATTCCGCCCGGCTGGAAGGCTTCCAGGCCCTGCCCGACGGCCTGGTGCGCGTCGTCGGCCTGCGCTTCCGCGGCAACTGACGGCCCGCCATGTTCACGCTCATCACCAAAAGGCTCATCCAGCTCATCCCGACCATCTTCTTCGTGTCGGTGCTGATCTTCCTCCTGCAGCAATTGCTGCCGGGGGATCCTGCGCTCGTCATGGCGGGCGAGGAGAAGGACCCGGAGGTGATCGAGCAGATCCGCAAACGCTACCGGCTCGACCAGCCGCTGCCGATCCAGTACCTCGCCTGGATCGGCGGCGTCTTCCAGGGTGACCTCGGGGAGAGCATGCGCCTGTCCGAGCCGGTGTCGACCCTCGTCGCCCAGAAACTGCCCGTCACGATCCAGCTCGCCGTCATGGCGATGATCTTCACCCTCGGCATCGGCATTCCCGCCGGCATCATCTCGGCTGTGAAGAAGGACACCGCCTGGGATTATGTGGTGAACGTCGTCGCCCTCTGGGGCATCTCCACGCCGAACTTCTGGCTCGGCATCATGCTGATCTTCCTGTTCTCCGTGCAGCTCGGCTGGCTGCCGGCATCGGGCTATGTCTCGCCCTTCGAGGACTTCTGGGCCTCCATGGCGGCGACGATCATGCCAGCCTTCGTGCTCGGCAATTCCTTCGCCGGCGTGATCATGCGCCATACCCGCGCTGCGATGCTCCAGGTGATGGAGAGCGACTATGTCCGCACCGCCCGCGCGAAGGGGCTGGACGAGCGCACCGTCATCCTCAAGCACGGACTGCGCAATGCCTTGACCCCGGTGATCACCCTCGGCGCGCTGGAATTCGGCACGCTGCTGTCCGGCGCGGTGCTCACCGAGCAGATCTTCTCCATTCCAGGCTTCGGCAAGCTCATCGTCGACGCCGTGTTCAACCGCGACTATGCCGTGGTGCAGGGCGTCGTCCTGGTGACCGCCACCACCTATATCGTGCTGAACCTTCTGGCCGATATCGGCTATATCCTCGCCAACCCGCGCCTGAGGACCTGAGCCATGGCCCTCACCTCGACCGGCGTCGGCGCTCCCGTGCGCGAGACCTTCGAGAGCCCCGGCGCCAGAGCCTGGCGGCGGCTGAAGAAGCGGCGCACCGCCATGGTGGCGCTCGTCCTCCTGGTGCTGCTGGCGCTGCTCGCCATCTTCGCCCCCTTCATCGCCACCCACGACCCGACGCAGCAGAGCTGGCGCGCCGTGCGCCAGGCGCCCTCGCTCACCCACTGGTTCGGCTCCGACGAGGTCGGCCGCGACATCTTCTCGCGGGTGATCTACGGCACCCGCGCCTCGCTCTCCGCCGGGGTCATCTCCGTGGCGATCGCCATCGTCGCCGGCGTGCCGCTCGGGCTCCTGGCCGGCTATGTCGGTGGCTGGACCGACGCGCTGATCTCGCGCGTCACCGATGCCATGCTCGCCTGCCCCTTCCTGATCCTCGCCATCGCGCTGGCGGCCTTCCTCGGCCCCTCTCTGCAGAACGCCATGATCGCCATCGGCATCACCGCGACGCCGGTCTTCGTGCGGCTGACCCGCGGCCAGGTGCTGTCGATCAAGACGGAGGACTATGTCGAGGCGGCCCGCGCCGTGGGCAACACCCGGCTCCGCATCGCCTGGACGCACATCCTGCCCAATGTCATGCCGCAGCTCCTCGTCCAGGGCACGCTGACCATCGCCACCGCGATCATCGCCGAGGCCTCCCTGTCCTTCCTTGGCCTCGGCCAGCAGCCGCCCGCCCCCTCCTGGGGCTCGATGCTCAACGTCGCCCAGCGCTTCCTGTCCAACGCACCGTGGATGGCGATCTTCCCCGGCATCGCCATCTTCATCACGGTGCTGAGCTTCAACCTGTTCGGCGACGGCTTGCGCGACGCGCTGGATCCGAAGGCGAAGTGAGGGGCGGCCGAGGCTCGTCGACCGAAGGGCGCCCGCAATCCGTCATGCCCGGGTTTATCCCGGGCATCCACGACTTGACCTCCGCCCTTTGAAAATTCGTGGATGCCCGGCACAATGCCGGGTATGACGGGTGAGGTTCGGGCGATCTCCAAGGAGAGAGCGGCAACGATCAGTCACCCCGGCAGGAACGCCGTCCGCCCTCCGGGCTCCGCCACCGTCTCCACCGGCGCGCCATAGAGTGCGGCGAGCCGCTCCGGCGTCAGCACCGCACCCACCGGCCCCTCCGCCATCACCCCGCCGCCACGGAGCAGCGCCACCCGGTCGGCATGGCCCAGCGCCTGGTTGGGATCGTGGGTGGTGAAGAGCACGCCGAGCCCGTCGGCGGCGAGCTGGCGGATCTGCCGCATCACCTTGCCCTGGTTGCCGAAGTCGAGACTTGCCGTGGGCTCGTCGAGGACGATGAAGCGCGGCTCCTGGGCGAGCGCCCGCGCCACCAGGACGAGCTGGCGCTCGCCGCCGGAGATCATGGTCACCGGCCGGTCCGAAAGATGGGCGATGCCGAGCCGCTCCAACATGGCTGCGGCGACGGCGCGGTCCCGCGTCCCCGGCCGCGCGAAAAGCCCACCATGGGCGGTGCGGCCCATCAGCACCAGGTCGAAGGCGGTGAAGGCGAAGGTGCCCTGGTGGCTCTGCGGCACATAGGCGACGAGCCGCGCCCGCTCGGGGATGGTCAGGGCCGCCAGCGGCCGTCCGTCGAGGCTCACCGTCCCGTCCTGCGGCGGCAGCAGGCCGAGCATCGTCTTGAGCAGGGTCGTCTTGCCGCCGCCATTGGGCCCGAGCAGGGCGAGCACCTCGCCCGCCGCTATCGCCAGCGTGACGCCCCGGCCCACCGGATGGCCGCGATAGCCGAAGGCGAGGTTGTCGGCGGCGAGGGTCATGACCAGCCGCCGCGGGAGGAGGCCAGAAGCCAGATGAAGAAGGGGGTGCCGATCACTGCGGTGAGGATGCCCAGCGGCACCTCGACCGGGCCGAGGGTGCGCGCCAGGGTGTCGATCAGCAGGAGGTAGCCGCCGCCAAGCACCGCCGAGGCGGGGATCAGCCGGCCGAAATCGGGCCCGACCAGAAAGCGCGCCAGATGCGGCACAACGAGCCCGACCCAGCCGATGATGCCGGCGGCGGCGACGCTCGCCGCGGTGGTCAGCGTCGCCGCGGCGATGATGACGACGCGCAGCAGGCCGGTCGGCAGGCCGAGGGCGCGGGCCTCCTCCTCGGGCAGCGACAAGGCATTCATCCGCCAGCGCAGCGCCATCAGCACGAGGGCGCCGAGCACGACCGGCGCGATCAGCGGCACCAGGTCGGCCGGGCTCGTGGCCGAGAGCGAGCCGAGCAGCCAGAAGGTCATCGCCGGCAGCTGGTTGTAGGGATCGGCGAGAACCTTGACGAGGCCGACGCCCGCCCCGAGCAGCGAGCCGAGGACGACGCCGGTCAGGACCAGCGTTAGGATCGGATCGCCGTACCGGATCGTAGAGCCGACCGCATAGACCGCCGCCACCGCCACGAGGCCGCCGGCGAAGGCCGCCGCCTGGATGCCGAAGATGCCGAAGGACAGGAGGATGGCGAGGACGGCGCCGAGCGCTGCCCCCGACGACGCACCGAGAATATCGGGCGAGACGAGCGGATTGCGGAACAGGCCCTGGAAGGCGGCCCCGGCCACCGCAAGCGCCGCACCGCAGGCCAGCGCCGCCAGCACCCTGGGGCCGCGGATCTGGAAGACGACCGCCTCCACCGCGGGCGACAGCCCCGAGGGCACGCCCGTCGCCCGCGACCACAGGGCGACGACGATGTCGGCAAGACTGACCGGGAAGCGGCCGACGGAGAAGGCGACGACGACCCCGAGGACGAGGACCGAGGCCACCACGGCACCGCCGCCGAGGGATCTGAGGGGCTGCATGTCAGTCACGGCCCGCCAGGACGCGGTCGATCTGCGTGTCGCCCGGCGTCACATGGTAGAACAGCATGTAGAAATCGCGTGTCAGCGTGCGGATGTCCTCGGGCACCAGCGCCGGATAGAGAATCTTGGCGAGCCACCAGAGCCCGGCCATCCGATTGACCGAGGGCGGGAAATCGACCCACCCGAACGGCAGTTTCGGCGACAGGTGGACGCGACCGTCGACGACCGCCCTGACGCCCCGCCAGGCGGGATCGGACCGGACATTGGCCGCGAAGGTCTGGTCGATGGTGATGATGACCTCCGGATTCCAGGCGAGCACCTGTTCCAGCGAGACCTGCGCGAGACCGCCGCCGACGCCGTCGCGGGCGACATTGACCGCGCCGAGGAATTCCACCGTCTCGACATTGATCGACCCGGCGAGGCCGGTCTCCAGACCGCGTGGCCCGCGGGCATAATAGACGCGCGGGCGCCGCTCCGCCGGAACGGTCTCGATCCGTGTGAGGAGGGTCTTCATCGTCTCCTCGCACCAGGCGGCGAGACGGCGGGCCCTGTCCCCCCGCCCGGTGAGCTGTCCGAGAGTGATGAAGGTGCCGGCGGTCGCCTCGAAACGCCCGTCGAGCAGCGCATAGGGAATGCCGGTCTGGCCCTGCACCCGGTCGGCGAGTTCGGCGAAGGTGCGCCGGGTCGAACCGACGTCGAGGATCAGGTCCGGGCTCAGCGCCAGGACGAGCTCCAGATTGGCCGTATTGCCGCGTCCGGTGATGCGGCCAACCTCCGGCCGTGACCCGATGTCGGGCAGCAGGAATTCGCGCTCGTCCGGCCGGTTCGCCCGCGGCCAGCCGATGAGAAGATCGGGGGCGAGGGTGTAGAGCATGATTGCCGCCGGCGGCCCCGCGGGAAAGACCCGGCCGACGCGGGCCGGGATCGGCACCTGCCGTCCGGCGCCGTCGATCACGAACGGCGTCCGGCCGAGCGCCGGGGCGGCGAGGCCCGCCGCGAGCGTCCCGAGAGCCAGCCGCCTGTCGATCCCGCGCGCCATGGTCAGAAGCAGGCCCACGCGGCCTTGGACGGGGTTACCCTGCCGATGCCGAGCTTCATGCGCCGTCTCCTTCGGTGTAGAGGTCGGGGGGACCATGCCCCGTCGTTCCACCGGCGTCGAGGGCCAGCAGGACGCACCCGCCATGACCGCCGAAACCATGCCACTCAACCTCGACGGCTATACGGAATTGCCCGCCGGCAAGATCGCCGCGGTGGTGACCTATCTGGAGATGCCGGAACGACCCGCCGCGCCGCCCGCCGAGCCGCTGCCGCTCCGCCCGGTCACCGCGCCGGACATCGCCTGGTATCGCGGCCTCTATGCGAGGATCGGCCTCGACTGGCTGTGGACATCGCGGCTGCTCATGGACGACGTGTCTCTCGGTGCGATCCTTCACCATCCCGACAATGCGCTCTTCGTAGCGGACGGCGCGGCGGGCGAAACCGGCATCGTCGAGATCGACAGGCGTAACCCCGAGAACGTGGAGATCAGCTTCTTCGGCCTCGTGCCTGAGGCGACAGGCCAGGGCATCGGCCCCCGCATGATGGCGGCCGCGCTTCAAGAGGCCTGGCGGCCGGAGACGCGGCGGGTCTGGCTGCATACCTGCACGCTTGACCATCCCGGCGCCCTCACCTTCTACCGGCGCTGCGGATTCGCGCCCTACAAGCGCGCCATCGAGGTGATGTATGACCCGCGGCTCGCCGGTGCCATCCCGCGCGAGGCGGCGCCGCGCATTCCCCTCATCTGAAGACGTCCGGCACGGGGGTCCAGACGACATCCTCGATGTGCCGCGCCCCGCTCGCCAGCATCACCAGCCGCTCGAAGCCCAGCGCGATGCCCGCCGTCGGCGGCATCAGCGCCAGGGCGGCGAGCAGGTCCTCGTCGATGGGATAGGTCTCGCCATAGACGCGCTGCTTCTCCGCCATCGCCGACTCAAACCGCCGGCGCTGCTCTTTCGGATCGGTCAGCTCGCCGAAGGCATTGGCGAGTTCGACGCCGCAGGCATAGAGCTCGAACCGCTCGGCGACACGCGGATCGCCGGGCTTGTGGCGGGCCAGCGCCGCCTCGCTGACCGGGTATTCGCACAGGATCGTCGCCCGCCCGAAGCCGAGGCGCGGCTCGATGCGCTCCACCAGCACCTTGGAGAAGATGTCGGCCCAGCCGTCGTCGTCCGAAACCCTGACACCGGCGCGGCTCGCTTCGGCCGCCAGCGCCTCGCGGTCGGTCTCTCCCGCGGCCCCGACCGTCGCGAGAAGGTCCATGTCCGCATGGCGGCGGAAGGCCTCCGCCAGCGTCAGCCGCTCCGGTGCGAGCGCCGGATCGCAGGACCCGTCCCGCCAGACCAGGCTGTCCCGCCCCGCCGCGGCGCAGGCGAGCCTGAGGAGTTCGGCGCAGTCGTCCATCAACTGCTCGTAGGGTTCGCCGACGCGATACCATTCGACCATCGTGAATTCGGGATGGTGCAGCGGCCCCCGCTCGCGGTTGCGAAAGACGCGGGCGAAATCGACGATCCGCGTCTCGCCGGCAGCGATGAGCTTCTTGGCGGCGAATTCCGGCGAGGTGTGGAGGTAGAGCGGCGCCCGCCTTCCGTCGATCGTCACCGCCGCAGTGGCGAAGCCATGAAGATGCGTCTCATTGCCCGGCGAGACCTGCAGGATGCCCGCCTCCACCTCGGTGAAGTCGTGGCCCGCGAACCAGTGGCGCAGCGCCGCCTTGATCCGCCCGCGCGCGACGAGGAATGGCCGGCGATCGGCGTGACGGTCGGCATCCCACCAGGGTGAAGGGGACGGGGTCATGGACGGCTCTCCGGCGCGCCTCCAAGCTGTCGTCGTTCCTTCGACGTCGTTGCGGAGCGCGCCCCTCCCCTCATAGGCTCCGCCGCGACCAAGGCAACCCGCCCTGTCGCGCAGCCGAGCGAGCCCGCATGTCAGACACCGCCGCCCTCCACCCCTTCGACGCCGCGACGCGTTTCACGGCGGCCGCCGACGGATCGCTCGCCGGCACGACGTCGCCGGCCTACTGGAACATGGTCGGCCCTTTCGGCGGCATCACCGCGGCGCAGCTTCTCAAGGCGGCCATGGACAATCCCGCCCGCATCGGCGAGCCGGTGGCCCAGACCGTGAATTTCTGCGCCCCCATCGCCGAGGGGGGCTTCGCAATCCGGGTGAAGGAGGTCCGTTCCGGCCGCTCCGTCCAGCATCTCTATGCCGAACTGGTCCAGGGCGAGACCATCGCCGCCAACGCGACCATGGTCTTCGCCCGCCGCAGCGAGACCTGGCGCCACCACGCCTCCGCCATGCCGGTGGCGCCGCCGCCGGAGGCGGTGCCGGTTCTCGGCCGCAAGCCGCCCCTCGCCTGGCTGAACGCCTACGAGTTCCGCTACGTCTCGGGTCTGCCGATCATGGGCAGTGAGGCCCATGCGACGCCGCAGAGTGCCCAGTCGCTGCTCTGGGTCGCCGACCAGCCGCCGCGCCCGCTCGACCATGTGGCGCTGGCCTCGCTCTGCGACATCTTCATCGTCAGGGTCTTCCAGGTTCGCGGCCTGCGCACACCCGCCGCAACGGTGTCGATGACATCCTATTTCCATGCCGGTGCCGGCGAACTCGCCGAGCAGGGCAGCAGGCCGGTGCTGGCGCGCGCCGATTCCATCCGTTTCGGCGACCAGTTCCATGACCAGCAGGCCGAGATCTGGTCGGCAGCGGGAAAGCTCCTCGCCACCACCACGCAGGTCGTCTGGTTCCGCGACTAGCGCGCGGGGGTGGCGCTTTGCCGCGACTTCGTCTATGCGACGGCCCGACAGATCACGCGGGGTCGAGCCTCGCCCATCCCAAGGACCAAACCCGTGCCGAAGGTCATCGCCTCCTCCGTCCGCAAGGGCAACATTCTCGAAGTCGACGGCAAGCTCTACCTGATCGTCACCGCCCAGAACATTCATCCGGGCAAGGGCACGCCGGTGACCCAGGTCGACATGCGCCGCCTCTCCGACGGCGTGAAGGTCTCCGAGCGCTGGCGCACCACCGAGATGGTCGAGCGCGCCTATGTCGAGGACAGGCCGCACACCTATCTCTACTCCGATGGCGACGGCAACCACTTCATGAACAAGGAAACCTACGAGCAGATCGCCGTTCCAGACGACATCCTCGGCGACGCCAAGGCCTATCTCCAGAGCGAGATGGAAGTGAAGCTGTCGGTCTATGAGGGCAATGCCGTCGGCATCGAACTGCCGCAGCGTGTGACGCTCGAGGTGATGGAGACCGAGCCGGTCACCAAGGGCCAGACCGCCTCCTCCTCCTACAAGCCCGCCATCCTGTCGAACGGCGTGCGCACGCTGGTTCCGCCCCATATCGGCGTCGGCACCCGCATCGTCGTCATGACCGAGGACGGCTCCTATTCCGAGCGCGCCAAGGACTGAGTCGCAGCATCGGTGACGCTGCTGTCAAGGCCGGGCCCGCGCCCGGCCTTTTTCGTGGGCGCGGGCGGCAGGGCAGTCAATGCCCCACCCGCACCCTCCCGGCTGCGCGGGGAGGGGGACTACGACGTGGCGCCCTGTCCGGACGGTTGTGCCTGGCTCGACCCGTCAGACGATCCGGGCGGTCGAAGTCTCCCTCCCCGCGCAGCCGGGAGGGTGCGGGTGGGGCCTTGGAATCGGGCCCTGGAACCACTGCTCCCGCGGTGCCTGCCTCCTCGCCGCCTCACGCCTTCGCCAGCGCCTTCGCGAAGGCATAGCTGTCGGGATAGACCTCGTAGGCCGCGACGCGGTCGCCCGCGAAGCGGAAGAGGTTGACGGCCCGGACGTTCAGTTCCTCGCCGCTGGCGCGCACCCGCCAGTGCCCTGCCAGGACGATGGCCACGCCCTCGTCCCCCTCGATCCGGGCGACGGTCTCGATCGACAGGATCTCAAGGTGCTCGGCGACGCGCTTGAAGAAGGTCAGCACCTTGGTGCGCCCTTCCCAGACGCCCGCCCAGGGCACGATGCCCGGCGGGCCGTTCCAGCGCACCATGACATCGTCGGTGGTCACGGCGGCGAGGGCGCTCGCATCGCCCGCCTTCAGGGCGGCATACCAACGGTCGAGAACAGCTTGGCTCATGCTCTCTAAATGCCGGCCTCGCGCCCTCAGCGCAAGACGCGGATGAGGCGGGTGAAATCGAGGAGCGTGACGAGGGCCGAGGCGACATAGGTGAAGGCGGCCGCCCTCAGCACCGAGCGCGCCGCGGGCACGTCCTGCTCCTGCAGGTAGCCGCCGCCCGACAGCACCGGCAGCGCCTTGCCGAAGCTGGCGTCGAATTCCATCGGCAGCGTGACGAGATGGATGGCCAGCCGCGACCCGAGGAGAAGAATGGCGACGCCGACCTGGACGACGGCGATGACCGGCGACCGGACGAAGGCGAGCACAAGCGGCGCCGTCGCGAAGAGGATGGCGGCCCCGATCTCCAGCTTCTGCGCCGCCTGGGCCATGCGGATGCGCCAGAGGAACAGGCGGTCGCCGTCGCGGTGCTGGATGGCATGGCCGACCTCGTGGGCGGCGACCGCCACGGCCGTCACCGAGCGGCCGTCATGGACCTCCGGGGACAGGCGGATCACCCGGTCGATCGGGTCGTAGTGATCACCCGCATCGGTCAGTTCGACCGTGACGTCGGCAAGCCCGGCCTGTTCCAGGAGGTGGACGGCGAGTTCGCCGCCGGTGCCGGGAAAATCCTCGCGCACGACGCCGTGGCGGCGCATTTCCCGCTTCACCCACCATTGCGGGCCGAAGATCAGGGCGAGCAGGGCGACGACGCCGAGGAGGATGAGAAAGGGCATGATCAAGCCGACATAATGCCAAATCGTCTTCAACAAAGAGCGCCGAAGGATAAAAAATTAGCGCCTCCCGTCAATGCAACTTATGATCGCATCGACCACACAGGACGGAGCCGTCAATGCGAAACCTTTATCGCAGCAAAGAGTGGCTATCGTTTCGATCCGAAATCCTAAAAGAAGATGGCTATAAGTGCTGCCGTTGCGGGCGAATAGACGCATCGCTACAAGTACACCACAAACGATACGTGCAAGGAAGGAAACCTTGGGAGTATGAGAATTCCGACTGCGAAACATTATGCAAGCGGTGCCATGCGGTAGAGCACGGTTTGATCATGCCTAGCGAGGACTGGGAGTTTATTTCAGTTGATGATCTTGGGGAATTAGACGGCAAGTGCGACGCTTGCGGAACAGACATTAGATACGAATACTCGATATTCCACCCAAATTGGGCGGACACTTTAACTGTCGGTGAGTTCTGCTGCGAGCGACTGACCGGTAGCACCGAAGCTGCGGAGCATCAGATTTGGATAGAAAGACTCCAACGCTTCTCATGTTCGTGGATCTCGACTGAGACTGGCGAACATAGGAGATATTTTGGGATTGATATCCATCTGCTCAAGAAGTCAGAGGGATACATCCTCAAGATTCATGAAAAGACAGGAAGTCGATTATACTCTAGTTCAGACGAAGCAAAGACCTATGCGTTCTCAATAATGCAGGATCCCGATATGCGCAAAAAGATCAAGAAACAGACGAAAATCTAAGCCAGCCAGCGCTTGCGCCGCTTGTAGCTCTTCACGTCGCGGAAGCTCTTCTTGTCGCCCTCGGAGACGCCGAGATAGAACTCCTTGACGTCCTCGTTCTCGCGCAACGCCTTGGCATCGCCGTCCATGACGATGCGGCCGGTCTCCATGATGTAGCCGAAGGTGGCGTAGCGCAGCGCCATGTTGGTGTTCTGCTCGGCGACGAGGAAGGAGACGCCCTCGCGCGCGTTGATGTCGCGGACGATCTCGAAGATCTGCTCGACGATCTGCGGCGCCAGCCCCATGGAGGGCTCGTCGAGAAGGACCATCTTCGGCCGGCTCATCAGCGCCCGGCCGATGGCGCACATCTGCTGCTCGCCGCCCGACGTGTAGCCGGACATCGCATGCCGGCGCTCCTTCAGACGCGGGAAATAGGCGTAGATCTTGTCCATGTCGTCGCGGATGGCGGCCTTGCCGTCGCGGCGGGTGAAGGCACCGGTGAGGAGGTTCTCCTCGATGGTCAGATGGCCGAAACAGTGCCGCCCCTCCATCACCTGGATGCAGCCGCGGCGGACGAGTTCGTTCGGCGAGCGCGCCTGCACCTCCTCGCCCTCGAAGACGATGGAGCCCTTGGTGACCTCGCCGCGCTCGGCATGGAGCAGGTTGGAGATCGCCTTCAATGTCGTTGTCTTGCCGGCGCCGTTGGCCCCGAGAATGGCGACGATGCCGCCGCGCGGCACCACCAGCGAGACACCCTTCAGCACGAGGATGACGTGGTCGTAGATGACCTCGATATTGCTGACGTTCAGGATCAGGTCCTGGGCGGGGGCGGGGGCGGGCGTCGCATGGGGCTGGGCGGTCATGGAGGTCCTCATACCCGTCGCTCGTCAGGCCCGGGGGCGTTCCGGGCCGCGACGACGATCCGACGGACGGTGATCGGTCGTGAATGACCGGGACGCGCCCGGGCATGACGTCTTGGCAGGCGAGGGTGACGGGAGCCGCGGCAAACCGCGGCTCCCGCCGTCAGGCGTCAGGACGGCTGGTCGCAGGTCTCGCTGCGCGCCGGCCAGCCGGCATTGGACGTCGCATAGGCGCGCGCCGCCTCTTCCAGCATCGGGCGGATGCGGGCACGGTCCGGGCGGATCCAGTCGGAGGCGCGGTTCCACTTGGTGCCGTCCCACTGGATCACGAAGGCCGCGTGGTGGCCGTTATGATCGGCGCAGGTCAGCGCCACCGGCGCCGCGAAATCGGGAGCGCCGAGTTCGGTCCAGCGGGCAGCGCTGATGTTCAGCACCTCGAAGCCGCGGCGGACATCCTCGCCCGTCACGACGCGCTTGCCGGTGAGGCGCTGGGCGTTGCGGATCGCCTCGGCGATGAGCATGCCCTGGTAGACGCCGCGGTTGTAGAGGTTCTCGCCGATCTTCTCGCGGGCCGAGTTGGACTGGCCGCGATCGACCACATGTCGCAGGATGTCCTGGATGACGGGGAAGTTCGTTCCCACCTGGTGCCAGGACAGGGCGAGGTAGCCGCGGGCGTCGGGGCCTGCCGGACGGGCGTCGTCGTCACCGCCGGCCCACCAGATGCCGATGACCTTGTCACGCGGGAAGCCGGTACGGCCGGCCTCGCGCACGGCGGTGGGATTCATCGCGCCCCAGCCCTGGACGAGCACCCAGTCGGTGCGGTCGCGCCGGATGGCGAGCCAGGTCGACGACTGGTTCTGCATCTCGGCCGGCGGGATCGGATAGGTCTTGAGAGTGAAGCCGTGCTCGCGGGCGAGAGCCTCGAGGACCGGGATCGGCTCACGGCCGAACGGCGCGTCGAGCAGGATGAGCCCGATCGTCTTGCCACGCAGCTTGTCGAGGCCGCCCTCGCGCTGGGCGATGTACTGGATCCAGACCGAGGCGCCGTCCCAATAGGTCAGCGGCGGATTGAACACCCAGGGGAAGGTGCCGCCGACAGCCGCAGCCGAGAGGCCATAGGCCATCGAGAAGATCGGCATCTTGTCGATATGCGCGCGCGGGATGGTTGCGAGCGCGGCGCCCGTGGACCAGGGCACGTAGACGACCGAGTTCTTCGCCTTGGCCTGCTCCCAGCACTCGACGGAGCGACGGGTATCGTACTGGGTCTCGCATTCCTCGAAGTTGATGCGGACGCCGCCGATGCCGCCATCGCGGTTGTTCAGCATGGTGAAATAGTCGCGCACACCGTCGGCCACCGGAATGCCGGAGCCGGAGAAGGCGCCGGTCCGGTAGGTGTTGTGCACGAAATTGATCGATTCCTGTGCGCCGACCGGCGACACCGCGGCGAACCCGGCGATAAGGCCGAGCCCGAGCCCGAGGGCCAATCTGGTGGTCTTCATGGCGTTCTCCCTTTGGAACGTTCCCCTGGAACGGTTTTTATCGAAGGCTGCCGGGCGTATGGCGCCCGATCGTTGTGGATGGGTGTCAGTATGGGAACGGCCAGACCCTGAGCTTCTGCTTGGCGATTTGCCAGAGCCGGGCGAGGCCGTGCGGTTCGACGATGAGCAGGTAGATGGTGAGCGCACCGATCACCATGACGACGATCTTCTCGGCGATCGCGCCGGTGATGGCGATGCCGATGGCAGGCAGACCGAATTTCAGGATGGTCGGCAGCGCGACGATGAAGCCGGCCCCGAAGAAGGAGCCGATCATCGAACCGAGCCCGCCGATGATCACGGCGAAGAGGATGATGAAGGACAGGCGGATGCCGAACTCGGTGCCGGCCTCGGCCCCGCCGAGATAGATGAACACGAAGAGCGCACCGGAAACGCCGCAATAGAAGGACGACACCGCGAAGGCGAGAAGCTTGGTCTCCAGCAGCTTGATGCCCATGAGCTGGGCGGCGATGTCCATGTCGCGCACCGCCATCCAGGAGCGGCCGATGCGGCCATGGACGATGTTCGATGCAACCCAGGTCAGGACCACGACGAAGGTCAGGGCGATCAGATACTTGACCTCGATGGCGGCGGTCGGCCCGGTGACCGCCACGCCGAACACGGTGCGCAGCGGCACCTCGATGGCCCCCGAGGGATTGTAGTTGTAGAGCCAGGGAATGCGCACGAAGGCCCATTGCAGGAAGAACTGGGCGGCAAGCGTCGCGACGGCGAGATAGAGGCCCTTGATGCGCAGGCTGGGCAGCCCGAACACCACGCCGATGCCCGCCGAGAAGAAGCCGGAGACCAGGATCCAGACGAGGATGTTCACCTCGGGAAAGATCGTCGTCAGCTTGTAGCAGGCATAGGCTCCCACACCCATGAAGCCGGCCGTCCCGAGCGAGATGAGGCCGGTATAGCCGGTGAGGATGTTGAGGCCGATCACGGCCAGGACCAGCGCCAGGAACGGCAGCATGATCGTCTTGAGGATGAAGTCGCTCGCCATCAGCGGCACGGCCACATAGGCCAGCGCCAGGATGATGAGAATGCCGATGCGATCCTGCCGGAGCGGGAAGATCGCCATGTCGGACTGGTAGGTCGTCTTGTACTGGCCGGCCTCGCGATAGAACATGGGACGCTCCGGTCAGATCCGCTCGATGATCTTGTCGCCGAACAGGCCCTGCGGCCTGAACATGAGGAACATCAGCGCGATGATATAGGCGAGCCAGCTCTCGATGCCGCCGCCGAGCAGCGGGCCCCAGTAGAACTCGCCGATCTTCTCGCCGACGCCGATGATCAGGCCGCCGACGATGGCGCCGGGGATGGAGGTGAAGCCGCCGACGATCAGCACAGGCAGCGCCTTCAGCGCGATGATCTCCAGCGCAAAGGACACGTCGGAGCGCGCGCCCCACATGATGCCGGTGAGCAGCGCCACGATGCCGGCGGTGAACCAGACGATCACCCAGATCTGGTTGAGCGAGATGCCGACCGACAGCGCCGCCTTGTGGCTGTCGGCGACCGCCCTGAGCGCCCGCCCGATGCGCGTGTACTGGAAGAAGAACCCGAGCACGGCGATCATCACGGCGGCGATGATCGCCGCAGCCAGATCCAGGTGCTGGATATTGATGCGTCCGCCGGCGAAATCGAGCATGGTCGAGCCGGTGGGCAGGCCGAGCTGCGAGGTGATCATCACCTTGGGGCTGCCGCCGAAGATGTATTCGCCGAAGCCGATGAGGAAATAGGTCAGGCCGACGGTCGCCATCAGCATGATGATGTCGGGCTGGTTGACCAGCGGGCGCAGCACGATGCGCTCCACCGCAACGGCGAGGACGAACATGATGCCGAGCGCGCCCGCCATCGCCACGATGGCGGCGACGAAGCCCGCCGGCATGCCGAGGGTCAGCGTCAGGAACTCGTAGATGCCGACCAGGGACAGGGCGGCGAAGACCACCATGATCCCCTGGGCGAAGTTGAACACGCCCGAGGCCTTGAAGATCAGCACGAAGCCCAGGGCGATGAGCGAATAGAGCACGCCGGCGACGAAGCCCTCCCAGACCGTCTGGACGAGGAGATCCGGCATGTCGACCATCGACACGAAGGGGTCGA
The DNA here is from genome assembly GCA_943368975.1 of Archangium gephyra. Taxonomy (GTDB): domain Bacteria; phylum Pseudomonadota; class Alphaproteobacteria; order Rhizobiales; family Phreatobacteraceae; genus Phreatobacter. Next base: position 93,337 of record CALRLZ020000003.1, on the reverse strand, counting down.
CGAAGATCTTGTAGGTCCAGTCGTTGCGCGTGATCGTGCCGGTCTGTGTCGCCACCACCAGCGCGGCGATGAACAGGGCGAGCACGCCGCCGGCGATCAGGCCGTTGCGCTGGCTCTCGCCGAGGAACGGCTTGCGTGTCGTCAGGGTGGCATCCGTCATGACCCGTCCCTCAATGCCCGACGCCGAGATAGGCATCGATGACGCGCTGGTCGCGCTTGACCTCGTCCGGCGTTCCGTCGGCGATCTTGCGGCCGTATTCGAGCACCACCACACGGTCCGACAGGTCCATCACCACCCCCATGTCATGCTCGATCAGGGCGATGGTCGTCCCGTACTGGTTCGACACGTCGAGGATGAAGCGGCACATGTCCTCCTTCTCCTCGAGATTCATGCCGGCCATCGGCTCGTCGAGCAGCAGCACCTCGGGCTCCATGGCCAGGGCCCGGCCGAGCTCGACGCGCTTCTGCAGGCCATAGGGCAGCTTGCCGACCGGCGTCTTGCGGATGTGCTGGATCTCGAGGAAGTCGATGATCTCCTCGACGAAGCGGCGGTGGGCGATCTCCTCGTCCATGGCCGGGCCGTAGCGCAGGACGTGCCAGAAGAAGCTGCGGTTCATCTTCAGGGTGCGGCCGGCCATGATATTGTCCAGCGTCGACATGCCCTTGAATAGCGCCACGTTCTGGAAGGTGCGGGCGATACCGCCGGCAGCCGCCTCGTGCGGGCGCATCTTCGGGCGGGTCTCGCCCTTGAAGGTGATCCGGCCCTCGGTCGGGTGATAGAAGCCGTTGATGCAATTGAGCATCGACGTCTTGCCGGCGCCGTTGGGGCCGATGATGGCGCGCACTTCGCCCTTCTTGATGTCGAAGGAGACGTCGGTCAGCGCCTTCACGCCGCCGAAGCTGAGCGAGACGTTGTCGACGGCGAGGATGACCTCGCCCGCGGCGATGTCGGTGGCAGACGGCGCTCTCATTCCGCGGCCTCCCTGAACGCGCTGCCGATGACCGGATGGACGGTCATGTCGATGATCTCCACATCGCCTTCGATGATGCCCTTGCGTCCGTCCTCGAAAGTCACCTCGGTGCGGATCCGGCCGCGCTTCGACCCGTCATAGAGTGCCTCGACCAGTGGCATGTAGCGCTCGGCGATGAACCCGCGGCGCACCTTCTGGGTGCGCGTCAGTTCGCCGTCGTCGGCATCGAGTTCCTTGTGCAGGACGAGGAAGCGCCGGATCTGGGCGCCGCCCATCAGCGGCTCCTCGGCGAGGGACCGGTTCACCGCGTCGACATGGGCGGTCAGCGTCTTCAGCACGTCCCGATTCCCGGCGAGCTCCTGGTAGGAGCCATAGGAGACATTGTTGCGCTCGGCCCAGGAGCCGACCGCGGTCAGGTCGATGTTGAGGAAGCAGGTGACGAAGTCGCGATCCTGACCGAAGGCCACCACTTCCTTGATGTTCGGATAGAACTTGAGCTTGTTCTCGATATATTTCGGCGCGAACAGCGCGCCCGAGCGCAGCTTGCCGACATCCTTGGCCCGGTCGATGATCTTCAGGTGGCCGGTCTTCGGGTCGAAGAAACCGGCATCGCCGGAGCGCACCCAGCCGTCGGCGGTCTTGGTCTCGGCGGTCTTCTCGGGATCCTTGTAATAGCCGAGGAAGACGCCGGGCGAACGGTAGAGAACCTCGCCGTTGTCGTCGATCTTCAGCTCGACATCGATATTCGGCTTGCCGACCGTATCGGCATAGATCTCGCCGTCGGGCTGGGCGGTGATGTAGACGCTGGCTTCCGTCTGGCCGTAGAGCTGCTTGAGGTTGATCCCAAGCGAGCGGAAGAACTTGAAGATCTCTGGCCCGATCGCCTCGCCCGCCGTGTAACCGACGCGGATATTGGTGAGGCCGAAGCGGTTCTTCAGCGGGCCGTAGACCAGCATCTCGCCCACCGCATATTGCAGTCTGGCGCCGAGCGGCACCGGCTCCTTGTTGAGGATCTTCTCGCCCCATTCCTTGGCGACGCCGATGAAATAGTCGAACATTTTCTTCTGCAGGGGGCCGGCATCCTCCATGCGCACCATGGTCTGGGTGAGCAGGTTCTCGTAGACGCGCGGCGGCGCGAAGGCATAGGAGGTGCCGATCTCGCGGCGGTCCTCCATCACGGTCTCGGCGCTCTCCGGACAGTTCACGCAGAAGCCGAGCACATAGGACTGGGCATAGGAGAAGATGTTGTCGCCGACCCAGGCGAGCGGCAGATAGGCGATGGTCTCCTCGGTCTCGGTGAGCCCGTCGAACAGGCCGCCGTTCTTCGCCGAGACGATGACATTGTCGTTGGACAGCATCACGCCCTTCGGCCGCCCCGTCGTTCCCGACGTGTACAGCATGATGGCGAGGTCGGCGCCCTTGCCGAGAGCGATGGCATCGTCCAGCGCCTTGACCTTGGCGGGATCACCGGCGGCCTTGCGACCGATCTCCTGCACCTCCTCGAAGGCATGCATGCGCGAATGGTCGTAGTCTCTGAGGCCCCGCGGCTCGTCGTAGATGACATGCGCGAGGTGCGGCAGCCGCTCGGACACCGAGAGCAGCTTGTCGACCTGTTCCTGGTCCTCGACCACGGCCATCGAGGCCTCGGCATGTTCGAGCACATAGGCCATCTCGTCGGCGACCGAATCCGAATAGACCGGCACCGGGACACCGCCCCAGGACTGGATGGCAGCCATGGACCAGTAGAGCTTCGGCCGGTTGCGCCCGACGATGGCGACCTTGTCGCCGCGCTTCAGGCCGAGTTCGCCGAGACCGAGCGCGAAGTCGCGCACCTCGCGGGCCACCTCGGCCCAGGTCCAGGTCCGCCAGATCCCGAGATCCTTGTGGCGCATGGCCGGTCGCGCGGCGAAGCGCACGGCATTCAGCCCCAGGAGCTTCGGAAATGTGTCGTGAGCACCGGTGACGGCGCGCGCGTCGGCGTGGTGAGCCACGGCCGGCGTCCTCCCTGTTTCCATGTGCGCTGCACCCGTCGGACGCAACGCCATTCCCTCTACGGCCCTATTTCGGGTCCTGTTACGGCCCGTTTTCGGGCTCTGCGTCACACCGGATCCGTTCGATCGGCAACCGGAGCGAAGTGGAGCGGATAGTTGAACGCACCTTCGCCGAAATCAAGGGGACCAAAGGCTATAGCCGGCTCGGCCGGACGACGGATGGCCGTTACGGAAAGCCAAAGACGGCCGGGCAGGCCGCTTTTCTTCAAGAACCCCCCGTCCCCCGTGGTAAGAGGTCGCGGATGACCCCTGCCGGCGACACCAGTGACGCAATGAGCCTCGGGCCGCTCTCGGCCGGCGAGATGGCGCGTTTCTTCGCGGCCCACAGGCTCGACGGCATCGACTGCCTCAGCGCCACCTTCCGCACCCATGTCTATCCCCCGCACATGCACGATACCTACGTCATCGGCACCATCGAGAGCGGCTGGGAGAAGGTCTCGGCGCTCGGCAGGAAGGGCCATGCGGGGCCGGGCGATCTGGTCTTCGTCATGCCGCAGGACGTCCATGACGGTGCGCCGGCCGAGGGAGGCTACTCCTACCGCATGACCTATCCGGGGCAGGACTTCCTCCGCGACCTTGCGGAGGCCGTGACCCGGCGTCCCGTCCCCGCAGCGCCCTTCTTCCGCGATCCCGTCGTCCACGATCCCGAAGGCGCGCGCCTCTTCGCGGCCGCGCACCACGCGCTCGAGGCGGGCGGCGAGGGCCTCGCAGGCGAGGAGCTTCTGCTGCGCGCCTATGCGCGGACCCTCGTCCTTCATGCCGGTATGGCGCCCGCGCCGGAGGGCGACGAGGCCATCCCGGTCAACCGCATCCGTGAGATGATCGAGGCCCGCCATCAGGAGGACCTCTCGCTGGCGGAACTTGCAGCGGCGGTGGGCTGGTCCCGCCATCACCTGATCCGCGCCTTTCGTCGCCAGGTGGGCCTCACCCCGCACGCCTATCTCATCGACGTCAGGGTGCGGCGCGCGCAGATGCGCCTGCGCGCTGGCGCAGGCCTGGCCACCACGGCGGTCGAGACCGGCTTTGCCGACCAGGCCCATCTCACCCGCGCCTTCAAGGCCCGGATCGGCGTGCCGCCCGGGGCCTACCGCAGGGCTGTGCGCGGCGAGCATGCCGCGGCCTAAACGGCGCGAAGCACGGCAATTTCGTTCAAGAAGCCGGCCTCCGTCTCTGGCATGGAGAGCCCATGACCGGTTCATCCCCCGATTCCTCCGCCAGCCCCCTGTCCGAATGGCGCGAGGGCATCGCCGAACTCGCCCCCGCCATGATCGCGGCCATGCCGCTGGCCCTGCTCTATGGCGCCATCGCCGCGAGCAAGGGGCTCTCGCCCTTCGCGGTGGCGCTGTCATCGGGGCTGGTCTTCGCCGGCGGCGCCCAGCTCGCCGCGATAGAGATCTGGACGACCCCCGTTCCTGTCGCGGCCATCGTCCTCTCCACCGTGCTCATCAATGCGCGCTATGTGCTGATGGCCGCCTCGCTCGCCCCCAAGGTCGCCCATATGCCGCTCTGGGCGCGCCTTACCGGTTTCCATGTCCTCGCCGACGAAAACTGGGCGCTGGCGGAGCGACGCGCGGCGATGCGCCGGCTGACACTCCCCTATTTCCTCGGTGCCGGGGCGGTGTTCTGGCTCAACTGGGTGGCCTTCTCCTGGGCAGGTGCCATCCTCGGACCCATCATCGGCGACCCCCGTCGCTTCGGCGCCGACTTCGCCTTCACCGCCATTTTCATCGGCCTCGTCGCGAGTTTCGTGACAACCCGTCGCCAAGTCGCCGTGGTCGTCGCCAGCGCCGCGGCGGCGACCCTCACCCACTGGACGCTCGGCTCGCCCTGGCACGTGCTCGCCGGCGCCTTCGCCGGCATGGGCATGGCGCTTCTGGTCTGGGTCCCCGCGCCGGAGGCCGCACCATGAGCCTCGACGTCACGACCCTCCTCGCCATTCTCGGCATGGCCCTCGGTACCTATGCCTGCCGGCTGACCGGCCTCCTGGTCGGCGCACGCCTGGCGCTGGCCGGCCGCGCCAAGGCCGCCCTCGACGCCATTCCGCCGGCGGTGCTGACCGCCGTCATCGCCCCGACGCTCTTCGCCACCGGCTGGCCCGAGACGCTGGCGGGCGCCGTCACCATCCTCGCCGCGCTTCGGCTGCCGCTGCTCGGGGTCATCGCCATCGGCGTCGCCGCCGTCGTCGTCCTGCGCCTGCTGGCGGGGTGAGCGTGCGGCCTACGCCTTCGGTCGCCCCAGCCCCGCCGCGATGGCGATGCCCGATGCGACGATGAGCCCGATCCCGGCGAAGGTCACGACATCGGGCCGCTCGCCGAAGAATACCATGCCGATGAAAAGCGCGAAGGCGGTCTTGGTGTAGTTGAACGGTCCGACCTGCGAGACAGGCGCCATGCGGAAGGCTTCGATGATGGCCGCCTGGCCACCGGCCAGCAGAAGCCCGGCGAGGCCGATCATCAGCGTCTGCTCGATGCCCATGGGGGCGAGACCCTGCACCGTGGCAAGGGCGAGGGCGGCGACCATGACAACGCTGACCGTGGAAAAGGTCACGGTTCCCGAGGCGATGTGGGCGGGCAGGAACTTCACGGTGATGTCGCGGAACACGAAGCAGACCGTTGTGGCGAGCACCAGACCGATCGCCGGATCGAAGCCGGAGGAGAAGGGGCGCGCGATGAGCATGATGCCGACGAAGCCGCAGATCACCACCAGCCACTGGAGCGGGCTGACCTTCTCGCCGAGCACAAGCACGGCGATCGGCAGCAGGAACATCGGCATCGACTGGGACACCGCGGTGACATCGCCGATCGGCATGCGCCAGAGCGCCTGGAACAGGAAGAACACCGCGAGGCCTTCCGCCAGCGAACGGCCGACGACCAGCGGGTGCCAGAAGCCGCGCAGCGAGAACCGCGATCCCGACACGGCGAGCCAGGCGGCGACGCCGAGGGTTGCGAAGATGCCGCGCACGCCGAGCGACTGGGCCACCGTCAGCGAACCCATATAGGCCTTGACGATGGCGTCGTTGGTGGCGAACAGCAGCATGCCGAGTGTCATCAGCGCCATCCCGACGCGCAGTTTGCGGGCCTCCTCCGGGGCGTTCACGCCACGCCCGCACGCAGGAGATCGTGGACATGCAGGATGCCCACCGGCCGCCCGGCCTCGACCGCGAAGAGTGCGGTGATCTTGGTGCGGTTGAGGAGGTCGAGGATCTCGCTTGCGAACTGGTCGGGCCGGGCCGTCTTGGGGGCGCGGGTCATCACCGCCTCGACCGGCATGGCCAGAAGATCGGATTGCATGTGGCGCCGCAGGTCGCCGTCGGTGACGATTCCGGCCAGCGCGCCCCCCGCATCGACGATGCCGCAGCAGCCGAAGCCCTTGGCGGTCATCTCGATCAGCACCTCGCTCATCGGGGTGCCGAGCGGCTTCAGCGGCAGGGCTGCGCCCTGATGCATCACGTCGCGGACCTGGGCGAGAACGGCGCCGAGCTTGCCGCCGGGGTGGAAGGTGCGGAAATCCGCGGCGGTGAAGCCGCGTTCCTCCAGCAGCGCGATGGCCAGCGCATCGCCGATGGCGAGTTGCATCAGCGTCGAGGTGGTCGGGGCCAGCCCGTTCGGGCAGGCCTCCTCCGCCCGCGGCAGGCCGAGGACGACGTCGGCGGCCTTGCCGAGCGCTGATTCGCCCGCCGAGGTGATGGCCACGAGACCGACGCCGAAGCGGCGGGAAAAGGCGACGAGATCGCGCAGCTCAACCGTCTCGCCCGACCAGGAGAGGGCCAGGATCGCATCGTCGGCCGTCACCATGCCGAGATCGCCGTGGCTCGCCTCGCCCGGATGGACGAAGAAGGCCGGTGTCCCCGTTGAGGCGAGCGTCGCGGCGATCTTGCGCCCGACATGACCGGACTTGCCCATGCCGGTGACGATCACCCTGCCCTTGACGTCCTTCAGCAGCGCAACGGCAGCCGCGAAGGGCTCGCCGAGACCATTGGACAGCGCAGCCTCGAGCGCTGCGAGGCCGGAGGCCTCGACCGACAGGGTGCGGAGCGCCGAGGCGAGGGCGGTGGACCGGGGCTCGGACGAGGACGCGTGATTTGCCATGGCTCAGTTCGATGGCCGGACCATCCGGCTGGACACCGGCGCCGACGGGGCTGGCGGAAGGCCGGTCCCTTAGCATGATGCATTGCCGGACGCATCCTCCGCGAGGGCGAGCGATGAGCCATCAACCCCGCGTTAACCACGGCTCTTTACGACTTGTTGAGGAAATCCGCGGGGAAGAATCGCGTCTTGGGTCACATCGCCCGCCTGCTCTTGGGTGTCAGCGCCCTGACGCTCGTCCTTGCCGGGACGGGCTCGCCGGCCTTTGCCCAGCGCCTGCAGACCGCGACCCCACCGACCAGCACGGACGATGCCGGTCGCGACGCCGGCTGGCAGGGCCTCGGCCCGGTCGAACCGGAAGCGCCGAACCCGCTCTCCGCTCCCCCGAGCGATGCCGAAGCCGCGGGGCTGAGGTCGACCGTTGCGCCGGTGCCGGGCGAATCGCGCACCGTCGGCGCCCAGCGCGACAGGGCGCGGGCCGAAGCGCGGCGCACGCCCTGGAACGCCCGCCCGGTCGGCCCGACAGCGCTGCCGCCCGATGCCGGCGTGGCGGCACCGCCGCCAGCCGCGCAGGGCCTGCCGCGGGTCACCTCTCAGCCTGCCCCCATGGCCAACCGCCGGACCGGACGCATGCCACCGCGCCCGGCAACCGCATCGGCCGGCAGCCGGCTCGGCGGGCTGCGCACGCTGACGCCGGTGGCTCCGCGCGGACCGAGCACGCTGGCACCCAACCGCGAGGATTCCCGCGCCCTCGACCGCGGTCTGCGCGGTGTCACGCCGCCCGTCCAGCCGCGCCGGCCGGTCGACGTCCCCATCGTCACCGAGCGCAACCAGCTGCCCTCCGGGCGGGTGCTGCCAAACGCCAATCCGCTCGGCCGCAACGTCGTCATCGACCCCCGGACCGGCGAGGTCATTTCCTTCGACCGTCGCCCCCAGGCCGAGGCCGATCCCTTCGCCCCCGCCGGTATCCGTCTCGGCAGCTTCATTGTCACGCCGACGCTGGATGCCACCGCCGGTTATGATTCCAATCCGCGCCGCCTGCCGTCAGGCGGCTCCGGTTCACTGTTCACCCAGTCCTATGGCGAGGTCCAGGCGCGATCCGACTGGTCCCGCCACGAGTTGACGGCCCGCCTGCGCGGCACCTATGCGGCCTATGCCTCGGACCCCGGCGTCAACCGGCCGGAACTCAACGCCGTGGTCACCGGGCGCCTTGACGTCGCCCGCGACACGCGGCTTGAAGGTGAGGCGCGCTATCTCCTGAACACCAATTCGCCGGGCTCGTCGAACCTGCCCTCTGCGCCGGACGGGCTGCGTAACCTGCCGCTGATTCATCAATATGGGGCGACCGCCGGGGTGGTGCAGGATATCGGCCGGCTGCAGCTCAGCCTGCGCGGCACGGTCGACCGCTACACCTATAACGACGCCGTCACCAATGCAGGCGCGGTGCTGCCGCAAGGCGAGCGCGACTACAGCGCCCTCGGGGCGCGCCTGCGCGCATCCTACGAGCTCACACCAGGCCTCAGGCCCTTCGTCGAGGCAGCCATCGACCGGCGCCGCTTCGACACGCTGGTGTCATCCGGCGGGACGCTGCAGGGGTCGACGGCGATGACCTATCGCGTCGGGACGACCTTCGAGCTGACGCGACTGCTGACCGGCGAGATTTCGGCCGGCTATCTCGTCCGCGACAACATCGAGCCGACCTTCCGCGACGTCGCAGTTCCGGTCTTCGACGCCTCGCTGGTCTGGACCGCCACGGCTTTGACAACCCTGCGCTTCACCGCCAAATCGACCATCGACGAGAGCTTCACCACCGGTGCATCCGGCATCGAGCGGCGCGACGTCTCGCTGGAACTCGAACATGCCTTCCGCCGCTGGCTCGCGGGCACGGCGCGGATCGCCTACGGCCAGGACACTTATCGCGGCACGCCGCGCGTCGACCAGCGGATGGTCGCCTCCCTCGGCCTGATCTACCGGGCCTCCCGCAACCTGCAGATCCGCGGCGAGCTGCGCCGCGAGACGCTGCAATCGAACGAGGCAGGCCAGAGCTATTCGGCCAATGTCGTCCTGTTCGGACTGCGCCTGCAGCGCTGAGGCGCGCCGCGAGGCACGCGGGCAACGCCGCGGCAAGGGCCCTCCGCGGGCCCCGTCAGCCCTTGAGGCGCGCGATCTCGGCCCGCAGCGGCCCGGCGAGATCGTCGCGGCGAAGCGCATAGGCGAGGTTGGCGGTGAGAAAGCCGAGCTTGGTGCCGGTGTCGTGAATCTCGCCGCCGAAGGTGAAGCCGAAGAAGGGTTGCTGGTCCTTGAGCTTCAGCATGCCGTCGGTCAGCTGGATCTCGCCACCGGCACCGCGCTCCTGGGTCTCGAGAATGCGGAAGATCTCCGGCTGCAGGATATAGCGCCCGGAAATCGCGACATTGGACGGCGCCGTGCCCTTGGGCGGCTTCTCGACCATCGCCGCGATCTCGTAGCCGCCGCCCGCAGCCGGCTTGCCCTTGCCGATGATTCCATACTGGTGCGTTTCGCTGTCCGGAACCTCGTAGCCGGCGACATAATTGCCACCGGTGGCGTTATAGGCCTCGATCATCGCCGCGATGCAGCCCTTGGCGCCGGACCTGGCCAGGTGCAGCATGTCGGGCAGGAGGAGGGCGAAAGGCTCGTCGCCGACGATGTCGCGGGCGCACCACACCGCATGGCCAAGGCCAAGCGGCTCCTGCTGGCGGGTGAAGGAGGTGGCGCCCGCCGCCGGCAGGTCGCGCTTCAACTCCTCCAGCGCCGCGGTCTTGCCGCGCGCGGCCAGCGTCGTGTCGAGCTCGAAGGCCTTGTCGAAATGGTCCTCGATCACCTGCTTGTTGCGACCGGTGACGAAGACGAAATGCTCGATCCCCGCCTCGCGGGCCTCGTCGACCACATGCTGGATCACCGGTCGATCGACGACGGTGAGCATCTCCTTCGGGATCGCCTTGGTGGCGGGAAGAAAGCGCGTGCCGAGCCCGGCGACAGGGAACACAGCCTTGCGGATGCGACGAACCATTGAGAATAACCTCGAAGAGAACGACCAGGACGCGCAGTCTTACATCAGAAATGCTGAACGCCCGGTGAGCGGCGCGGTTGCCCCTACGGAGTTCCCACCTGGACGAACCGCCAGCCGTTCCACGCGATCAGGCCCACCAGCGCCAGCGCGCAGAGACCGTAGAGGCCCATGCCGAACCGGTAAGATGCCGGCTGCTCGTCGCGCCGGACCGGGCCGCCGCGCCATAGAATGAGGGCGCCGGAACGCCAGCCCTCCGCCACCTGCCAGAGGCAGAGCGCGGCGAGCGGCAGGGACAGGACGATAGCCAGAATGAACGGCGCGGCGGGACTGCCCGACGCGATGGCGAAACCGCCATAGAGCGCGAGGCCGAGGCCACCGGACAGAAGCCCGGTCCACACGATCCGGCTCAGGATCTCGCTCAGGATGCCCGGGGGCCGCGGCTCTTCCGTCACTTGTCGATCGCAGGAGCGGCGAGTTGGGGCGGCGCCGCCCGGAAGGCGTTGAACACCATGTCGGGGGCCGAGGTGTTATGGCGCGAGGCGACGAGGCGCCCGGCCCACAGATCGGTGGCCAGCGCCCGCCGGAACGGCATGATCGGCTCCTCCCGCCAGCCCGGCGCATCCTTCTCGCGCACCGCGACCCGGGCGACGTCGGCGTTGAACTCGGTGATGTACATCGAGCGCAGCGCCGCGAAGGGGCCGCCGGCAATCGGACGGGCGAAGGCCACGTCGAGGCCGATCAGTTCCTGGTTGAGGGTCGAGAGCCGCACGGTGGCGCTGTTGCCGTCCGGATAGGTCAACGTGAAGGTCCGGGTCGCCGGGTCGAAGGCCACCTGGCTGATCTTCACGATGGGGCGTCCCTCCACCACCACCGGGCCGATGAGGAAGGACGAACCATAGGCCGTCCATCGGAGATTGGAGGGCGGCAGCGGCCGGGCGCGCCAATAGCCGTCGGTCGGGTAGAGGACCAGCACCTCCTCGGCGCGATCGCGGAACCGGTACCAGATCTGCAGGAGATGGATATTGCGCTCGACCCGGTCGCCGACCTTGACCGTCGTGTCGGAGGGACGCCAGAAATTCTGCTCCCGATAGCCGATCACCTGCCATTCCACCGTCTCGTAGAGGGTGATGCGCTGCGGCATCGGCTGGGCCAGCGCCTCTTCCTTCATCGGGCAGGCGGTCCAGTCGGGCGCGAAACGGTCGACCGCCAGCGAGCCGATATAGGCCGGATGCGCCGCCTCGATCCGGAAGGCGCGCACGGCGGGGGCGGTCAGGTTGAGCGTGACATTGTCCTTCTCGGCGCAGAGCACCGGTTCGGACGCGTTGGTGATCTCCACCGGCAGGCCGTCGAGCGAGGCGGCGTGGGCGGCGGCGCTCAGCAGGAGCGCGGCTGCGGCGAGGGCGAGGCGCATCGATCAGTCCTTTGCGAGAACCGCATAGACATCGCCGGAATTGGCGGCATGGGGAAGCCCGGCGAGATGGGCCGTCATCGTCGCGCGGTCGACGAAACGGCCGAAGGTGAGGCTCTGGCTCTCGCCGAGCGCCACGTCGAAGCCATAGGGGCCGAGGGCCGCGAGCCGGTCGAGGCAGGCGAAGGCGACCTCGCGCTGGATCGTCGTGAACTCGAAGGAGAGTGCCGGCAAGGGCCGCGTGAGCCCGGCGAGCACATCGGCTTCGAAACCCTCGACATCGACCTTGGCGAAATCCGGCACGCCGTGGTCGGCGATCAGCCGGTCGAGGGTCAGGCAAGGAACGGTGATCTCGCGGTCCCAGACCTGGTCCTCCCAGCCACCCGCCCCGGCGGCCGAGGCGACGAAGGCCTGGGAGGCCGTCGTCACCGTCGGGTTGGCGGTGTTGACCTTCAGAACCAGTTCGCCCGCCTGCGCGCCGCAGGCCGCCCGCAGCAGCGTCACGGCCTCGTCGCCGGCGAAGAGCTGGGCGATCACCCCGGCGGGACCGGGCTGCGGCTCCAGCGCCACCACGCGCGCGCCGAGGCGCCGGAAGCTCGCGACGCGGTCGCCGACATGGCTGCCGATGTCGAAGGCCAGGCCTCCCGGCGGCACGAAGCGCCGGTAGAGCGCATCCATGGCGGCGTTCTTGGCGGCGTCCCCGTGATAGGTGACCACCGACTTCGCCACGGCGACCATTTCGGCGATCCGCAGGTCGAGCCCGGTCATGACGCGCGCGCCCGGGCGATTTCGTCCGGCATGGCGAACTCCTCGGGAATACCGCAGAAGCGGGTGGCGACGAACAGCCGGCCGAGGCGCGGCGACGCCGTGAAAACAGCGAAGGGTACGGCGATCAGGAAACCTGCCGTCAGCGGCAGGGACCACAGCGCCGCGGCCGGCGAGGCGGCCCAGAGCAGGCCGAAGATCACCCAGCCGAAGGCCATCTGCGGCCAGAACGCGTCCCAGGCCTCACGCCAGGTGAGAGCCATGGCGTCGCGCTGCTGGCCGCCCCAGACCACCGACTTGCCGAAGGCGAGCCCGATCATGAAAACCGTGATGCGGAACGAGGTGAGGGCGCCGAGCAGGAAGGAGAAGACGAGTTCGGTCGCCGCCGCCACGAGGAAGCGCAGCCGGCCGCCATAGCGCACGGTGCCACCGCGGCTCATCAGGATATCGGCGAAGCCGGCGATCTTCGGCATCAGATACATGAGGAAGAAGACGACATAGACGGTGGCCGCGAAGGCGACCGGGAAGGCCTCGCGGCTCGGACTGTGCCAGGCGAGGAAGGGCGACAGCGTGATCATCAGCGTCCAGGCCGGCACGCCGACGAACATCAGGATCGCCCAGACGAGCTGGAAACGGCTGATCGGCTTGAGACCCGGCTGGTCCAGCAGCTTCACATACTGCATGTTGCCCTGGCACCAGCGGACGTCGCGGCGCGAGAATTCGAGAATGGTCGGCGGGTTCTCCTCCCAGGAGCCCTCCTCCACCGGCAGCACGCGGACCTCGTAGCCGGCGCGGCGCATGAAGGTCGCCTCGACCTGGTCGTGCGAGAGGATATGCCCGCCGAGCGGCGGATCGCCGGAGAGCAGCGGCAGGTGGCAGTCCTCCATGAAGGGGCGGATGCGGACCAGCGCATTGTGCCCCCAGAACGGTCCGCAATCGCCCACCCACCAGGCCTGGCCCATCGTATAGGCGCGCATGCCCTGACGCATGCCGAACTGGAAGATCCGGGCGAAGGCCGACGAGGACGGCATGCCGACGACGAGGCTCTGCAGGATGCCGAGCTTCGGATGGGCCTGCATCATCCGCACATGTTTGACGATGGTGGCGCCCGCCATGAGGCTGTCGGCGTCGAGCGGCAGCATGAGTTCGTAGCGCGAACCCCAGCGGTCGAGGAAGTCGCGGACATTGCCGGCCTTGAAGCCGGCATTGTCGGTGCGGCGGCGGTAGACGACGCGGCCCTGGCCCGCCGCGGCGGCGAAGGCGGCAGCCGCCTTTTCCTCTCGTTCCGCGATGTCGGGGCGGTTTGTGTCGGAGAGGATGAAATAGTCGAACTGGCTACCCTCGCCCGTCGCGTCGATACTGTCCTTGACGATGGCGAGACGGCCGATGGCCCGCTCCGGATCCTCGTTGCGCAGCGTCATGAAGACGGCGGTGCGGATGGTGAGCGGCGTCGGCAGGTCCCCCGCCACGGCGAAGGGCGCCACCTCGGCCATCGCCCTGTCGTCACGGTGCAGCAGCCAGAGGCCGAGCAGCGCGTTCCAGAACCCGAGGACGGTCCAGGGCGTGGCAATGGCGAAGGCCAGCGCCAGGACGATGTCCACCAGCGTCCAGCCCCCGGTTCCCAGGACCGACCAGGCGGCGGAATTGAGCAGGAACCAGGTGACGACGTTCAGCGCCACAACGATCCAGCGCCGCCGGCGCAATTCTGCCGTGGACTGGACACCCGTCGGCGTCGTAGAGCCCTGTTCCGGGGCGGTGCCGCCGGTCGTTGCCGGAAACGGCGAAAGATCATTCATCGACAAGCCTCCGTCGCCCGACAGGGCGGCGAAACGGGAGAAGCAGCATGGCGGCGAACGCCCGAGCCCTCTGGTACGTCTCGCGCCGAAAGGTAGACCTGCGCGACACAACACTGGATGAACGCGGACCGGCCGACGCCGAGATCCGCATGCTCTATAGCGGTGTCAGCCGTGGCACGGAAAGGCTCGTCTTCAACGGTCTTGTCGCAGCCCCCGAGCGCGAGCGCATGCGCTGCCCGCTGCAGGACGGCGATTTCCCCTTTCCGGTGAAATACGGCTATTGCGCCGTGGGCGAGGTCGAGGCCGGTCCTGCCCATCTCGTCGGCCGCACCGTCTTCACCCTGGCGCCGCACCAGACCCGCTTCCTCGCCCCGACGGACAGGCTCTCGGTGGTCCCCGTGCCGGCGAACGTCCCGGCTCGCCGCGCCATCCTCGCCGCCAACATGGAGACGGCTCTCAACGCCGTCTGGGATTCGGGCGCCGGCCCGGGCGACCGCATCGTCGTCGTCGGCGGCGGCGTGCTCGGTCTGCTGGTCACCTTCATCGTGGCGCAGATCCCCGGCGCCGAAGTGACGCTGGTCGACCTCGAACCCTCCCGTCGCGACTTCGCGAAACTCTTCGGCGTCAGGTTCCAGAAGCCGCTGGACGGTCCGGCGGATTGCGACGTCGCCTTTCACGCCTCGGCGACGGGCGCGGGCCTTGCCTGCGCCCTCGCCTGCTGCGGCGACGAGGCGACCGTCGTCGAACTCTCCTGGTTCGGCGACCAGGACCCGGCCGTCCCGCTCGGTGCGGGCTTTCATTCGAAACGCCTGAGGCTAATCTCCTCGCAGGTCGGCATGGTCGCCACATCCAGACGCCCGCGCTGGTCGTATGCGAGGCGGCTCGAAAAGGCCCTCGGCCTCCTCGCCGACGACCGCCTCGACCAGTTGATCACCGGGGATGTCGCCTTCGACGACCTGCCCGCCGCCCTGCCCCGCATCCTCGAGCCCGGGGCCCAGGGCCTCATGACCGCCGTCACCTACTGATCTGGAGAGCGCATGTATTCCGTCGAAGTCCGTGATCGCATCATGATCGCCCATTCCCTCCCCGATCCGTTCTTCGGACCGGCCCAGGGCAAACACGGCGCCAGCTTCGTCATCGACGTCGCCTTTTTCCGCGAGACCCTGACGCCGCAGAACGTAGTGGTGGATATCGGCGCGGCCCTCGACGTGCTCGGCAAGACGCTGAAGCGGCTCGCCTATCAGGACCTCGACACCCTGCCCGAATTCGCCGGCAAGCTCACCACCACCGAATTCCTCTGCAAATATGTCTTCGACCGCATGGCGGAGGCGGCGGCCGCCGGCGCGCTCGGTGCCGACGCGGCGGGCCTCGCCAAGATCCGCGTCACCCTGCATGAACACGACCTCGCGCGCGCCACCTTCGAGGCGGCGCTCCCCGGTCCGGTCTGACCGACCGTGCCGGCCGGCGGGAGGTCCTCATGACGCGGGCGGTCTTCGCCATTCCCGGCGACCTCGCCACCCCGACCGGCGGCTATCGCTATGACCGGGAGGTGCTGGCGCGGGCCGCTGCCGCCGGCGTGGCGCTCACCCACCTCCCCCTGCCCGGCGCCTATCCCTATCCCGCCGCCGACGATCTCCTGCGGGCGGCAGGGGCTCTGGTTTCAGTGCCCTCCGACGACGTGCTGCTGATCGACGGCCTCGCCTATGGCGCCTTGCCCGAGAGCATCTGCCTGTCGATCAAGAGCCCCATCGTCGCGCTGGTCCACCACCCGCTCGCGCTGGAGAGCGGCATCCCGCCCGAGACGGCGGACCGGTTCCGCGCCAGCGAGAGAGCCGCCCTCGCCCATGCCCAGCGGGTGATCGTCACCAGCCGCTCGACAGGCCGCATCCTGGTCGAGGACTATGACGTTCCAGCCGACCGCATCGCCGTCGCCGAGCCGGGCACCGATCCCGTGCCGCGCGCCGGCGGCTCCGGCGCCTCCACGCCCGTCCTTCTCGCCGTCGGGGCCTTGTCAGCCCGCAAGGGCTACGATGTCCTGGTCGAGGCACTGGCGAGGCTCGGCGGCGAGAACTGGCGCCTGGTGATCGCCGGAGCCACCGAGCGCAGCCCGGACATCCATGCGGCCCTCGGCGAAGCCATCACCCGCCATGGCCTCGACCAGCGGATCACCCTGGCCGGCGCGGTCAGCGACCACGAGCTCGACCGGCTCTATGACGGCGCCGACCTCTTCGTCATGCCCTCCCGCTACGAGGGCTACGGCATGGTGCTGGGGGAGGCCATGGCCCGGGGGCTTCCCATCGTCACCACGACCGGTGGCGCCGCCGCCGAGACCGTTCCCGAGGGCGCCGCCATCAAGGTTCCGCCGGGCGATGCGGCAGCGCTGGCCGCCGGCCTCTCGCGCCTCATCGGCAATCCACGGCTGCGCGCCACCTTCGCCGAAAAGGCCTTCGCCGCCGGCCAGTCCCTGCCGGGCTGGGACGACACCGCCCGCATCGTCGCCGGCGTGCTGGCACGGGTCGGCAGCGGCCCGACCCATCCCGCGGCGCAGGAAGGACCTTCCCCATGAGCTTTTCCCCCGCATGGCTCGCCCTGCGCGAACCAGCCGACCACGCCGCCCGCTCGGACAGGCTTCTGGACGCGCTCCGCCAGCGCTTTGCCGGCAGGGACCGCATCAGCGTCGTCGATCTCGGCTGCGGCGCAGGCTCGAACCTGCGCGGCACCTTCGCCGCCCTGCCCGGCATCCAGTCCTGGCGCCTGGTCGACTATGATCCCGCCTTGCTCACCGCGGCGCGCCAGCGCCTCGCGGCCTGGGCCGATACGGCCGCCGAGGACGGCGACCGTCTCGTGCTGCGCAAGGACGGCCGGGAGATCAATGTCACCTTTCACCAGGCCGACCTGACCGGCGACCTCGACCAGGTCTTGCCCGCCGATGCCGACCTCGTCACCGCCGCTGCCCTCTTCGACCTCGTCTCGCCCGCCTGGATCGACGGCTTCGTCGCGGTACTCGCCCGCCGCCGCCTGCCCCTCTACACGGTGCTCACCTATGACGGCACCGAGCACTGGGACCCGCCCCATGCCGCCGATGCGGCCATGCTGGCGGCCTTCCATGCCCATCAGGGCTCGGACAAGGGCTTCGGACCGGCCGCCGGCCCACAGGCGACGGCGGTGATGGCGAAGGCCTTCGCGGCCGCCGGCTATGCCGTCACCCGCGCCGCCAGTCCCTGGGAGCTCGGCCCCGCCTTCGCCGATCTCGCCCGCGAGCTCGTGACGGGCTTCGCCGGCGCCGTCCGCGAGACCGGCCGCGTCGACGCGGCCACCATCGCGGCCTGGCTCGCCGCGCGCCAGGCCGGCGTCACCTGCCATGTCGGCCACGAGGACCTCTTCGCCGTTCCCCGCTGACGCCCGGACGCACGAAAGCCCCGGTGCATGGCCGGGGCTTTCATCTGACGAGGCCTGGAGGAGAGCCCCGCAGACTTGGGGCCTGCGATCACTCGCAGACGCGGATGGTGCGACGCTCCGGGCCGTAGGGGCCGTCGACCCAGCGGCGGGTCAGGTAGCAGTCGGAAGCGTAGGCGTTGGAGCGGCTGGCGGCGATGGCGCCGCCGACGATCAGGCCGGTGGCAAGCGCCCCGACGCCCCAGCCGATGTGGCGGCGGTGGAACGGGCCGGCCTCGGCCTGGGAGGCGACGCCGACCGACAGGGTGGCGACGGCGAGGGCGGCGATGGCGAGGGTCTTGAAGCGGTTCATGGCAGGTCCCCTTGAGGTTGGCCGGGGCTCGTTGCGCCACCGATATCCATGGGTGGCGCCAGCGCAGAAAAAGGTTCGGGCCCGCCGCGATTTTTTTCGCGACGGGCCCGAATGGATCCAATGGACGGTGGCGAGGTCTATTCGGCAGCCTCGCCGGCACGGCGTCCGGCCGCATCCTCCACCGCCTGCTCGGCGGCATCGAGCGTCTTCAGCGCCTCGGGCCGCGGCATGGAGATGATGTTGTAGCCCGAATCGACATGGTGGATCTCGCCGGTCACGCCGCCCGAGAGGTCGGAGAGCAGGTAGAGCGCCGATCCTCCGATATCGTCGAGCGACACGGTCTTGCGCAGCGGCGCGTGGCGCTTCTGGAAGTTGAACATCAGCCGCGCATCGGAAATGCCGGCCCCGGCCAGCGTCCGCACCGGTCCGGGCGACAGCGCGTTGACGCGGATGCCGAGCGGGCCGTAATCGGCGGCGAGATAGCGCACGGAGGCCTCGAGCCCGGCCTTGGCGACGCCCATGACATTGTAGTTCGGCATGACCCGCGTCGAGCCGCCATAGGTCAGGGTCAGCATGGTGCCGCCCGGCTGCATCAGCGCCGCCGCCCGCCTGGCGATCTCGGTGAAGGAGAAGCACGAGATCACCATGGTGCGCGAGAAGTTCTCGCGCGTCGTGTCGGCATAGCGGCCCTTGAGCTCGTTCTTGTCGGAGAAACCGATGGCATGGACGACGAAGTCGAGCCCGCCCCAGGCCTCTGCGATCCTGGCGAAGGTCGCATCGACCGTGGCGATGTCCTCGACGTCACAGGGAATGACCAGCGGCGTCCCCAGGCTTTCCGCAAGAGGCCTGACGCGCTTTCCAAGCGCCTCGCCCTGGTAGGTGAAGGCGAGTTCGGCGCCGTGAGCGGCGAGCGTGCGCGCGATGCCCCAGGCGATGGAATGGTCGTTCGCCACTCCCATGATCAGGCCGCGGCGGCCCTTCATCAATGCGGTCACGCGCGACCTCCTCGCTTCATGGTCAGATTGCGGGCTGCGAGCGACGAGCTGCAGCGGGGGATGCGCAAACCGGTCTGTCCACATCGGCGTTCACTGCGAGGTGAAGGTCCCGCAGCGATTGCCATGTTCCTGCGACGGGCCGGTGACACGACCACGTCGTGCCAACGCGACTCACGCATCCACATGCTTCAGCACGATGGTGGCATTGGTGCCGCCGAAACCGAAGGAATTCGACAGGACGCAGCCCAGCTTGGCGTTGTCGATGCGCTTGCGCACGATGTTCATGTCGGCGACGGCCGGATCGATTTCCTCGATATGGGCGCTCTCGCAGATGAAACCATTGTTCATCATCAGCAGCGAATAGATCGCCTCCTGGACACCCGTGGCGCCGAGGGAATGGCCGGTCAGCGACTTGGTCGCCGAGATCGGCGGGCTCTTGTCGGCGCCGCCGAAGACCTCGCGGATCGCCTCGATCTCCTTCAGGTCGCCGACCGGCGTGGAGGTGCCGTGCGGGTTGATGTAATCGACCTTCGGACCGACACCGGCCAGCGCCATGTTCATGCAGCGCACCGCGCCCTCGCCCGAGGGCGCCACCATGTCATAGCCGTCCGAGGTCGCGCCATAGCCGGCAATCTCGGCATAGATCTTCGCGCCGCGGGCCCTGGCGTGCTCGTACTCCTCCAGCACCACCACCCCGGCGCCGCCGGCGATGACGAAACCGTCGCGGTTGGCGTCATAGGCCCGCGAGGCGGTCGAGGGCCGGTCGCTATATTTCGACGACATGGCGCCCATGGCGTCGAAGAGCACCGACAGGGTCCAGTCCAGCTCCTCGCAGCCACCGGCGAAGACCATGTCCTGCTTGCCCCACTGGATCAGCTCGTAGGCATTGCCGATGCAGTGATTCGAGGTCGCGCAGGCCGAGGAGATCGAATAGTTGACGCCCTTGATCTTGAACCAGGTGGCGAGCGTCGCCGATGCCGTCGACGACATCGCCTTCGGAACGGCGAAGGGGCCGACGCGCTTGGAATTGCCGCTCTCCTTGGCCTTTTCATAGGCGTCGATCAGGGCGCGGGTGGACGGGCCGCCCGAGCCCATGACGATGCCGGTGCGCTCGTTGGAGATGTCACCGGCGTCCAGGCCGGCATCGAGAATCGCCTGGTCCATGGCGACGTGGTTCCAGCCCGAACCGCCGCCGTGGAAGCGCATGGCGCGACGGTCGAGAATGGTCGCCGGGTCGAGGCTCGGAGCGCCGGAGACCTGCGACCGGAAGCCGTGCTCGACGAAGGCGGGGTCGAGCGCGATCCCGCTCTTGGCCTCGCGCAGGGACGCCAGGACCTCGTTGGTGTTGTTGCCGATGGACGACACGATGCCCATTCCGGTGACGACGACGCGGCGCATGGGGGCCTCTTTTTCGTTGCGGGCCGGCAGGGCAGCCCTTGAAGGTCGAGTCTGGACGGAACAGGCGATCAGGCGGCAGGGCCGAAGAGGCCGACCCGCATGTCCTTGACCTCATATATGCGCTTGCCGTCAGCCTCCAACCACCCGTCAGCGATGCCGAGCACCAGTTTCGACTTGAAGATGCGCTTGAATTCGACGCCGTAGACCACCTTCTTCGTGGTGGGCAGCACCTGTTCGGAGAATTTCACCTCGCCGACGCCGAGCGCGCGACCCCGGCCGGGAAGGCCGAGCCAGCCGAGATGAAAGCCGGTGAGCTGCCACAGCGCGTCGAGGCCGAGACAGCCCGGCATCACCGGATCGCCCTTGAAATGGCAGGGGAAGAACCAGAGGTCGGGCTTGATGTCGAATTCGGCCAGGACGTGGCCCTTGTTGTTGGCACCGCCGTCCTCGGCGATCGAGGTGATGCGGTCGAACATGAGCATGGGGGGCAGAGGCAGCTGGGCGTTGCCGGGACCGAACATTTCGCCCCGGCCGCAGGCCAGAAGCTCTTCATAGGTGAAACTCGACTTGCGCTCGGTCATTGCCTGCAGGATCCGCCTCTTGCCGGCCGGTGACCCGGCCTCGATCGGGCTGCTGTCTAACACAGGGGTTCCGGAGGGGCAAAAGGCGATGGCCCTTTGCCGCCGCAGGTGACGGCGTCGCCACGAAGCCCCCTGGGTGGGGAACCGGCGATCGCCGCGGCGCCGTCCGGTCGCGGGCGGACGTCTTGCAGATCGACCGCTTTGTTCCTAGAATGAGGTCATGACTGTCCGGACCCTCATCGACCTGACCTATCACGATGGCGCGCCCCCGACGGACGGCAAGCTCTCGGCCCATGACCGGGTGAGCCTGCTGCAGAAGACGGGATGCCCGATCCATGACGTGCGGACCATGCTGCGCGAGGTGGGCCTGCGCCCGACCCGTCAGCGCATGGCTCTCGGCTGGATCCTCTTCGCCAAGGGCGATCGGCATGTCACCGCCGAAATGCTCTACGACGAAGCCACCAAGGCGCGCGTGCCGGTGTCGCTGGCCACCGTCTACAACACGCTGCACCAGTTCACCGAGGCTGGCCTCCTGCGCGAGATCGCCGTCGACGGCTCCAAGGCCTATTTCGACACCAATCTCTCGGACCACCACCATTTCATCGTCGAAGGCGAGACCACCGTCTTCGACATTCCCGGACCGCATGTGGCTGTGGACAAGCTGCCCCAGGCGCCGGCCGGCTACGAGGTGGCGCGCGTCGATGTCGTGGTGCGCCTGCGTCGCAAGGACGGCCAGGAGAACTGACCGGCCGCCTCCAGGCATAGGACGCGAATCAGGGCCACCGCCATCCGGCGCGTGGCCCTTCTCTTTGGCGCCGGTTCAGGCCTCGGCCGCAATCACCGCCGCGCCCACCGACAGCGGAATGGTCAGGGCGAGGAAGCCCGCCGCCTTGGCCAGCGCCGCCGCGATGATCGGCGGACCGAGATCGGCCATGCCCAGAAGCCGCGTCGCGACGATCGCCACCGCGGTCCCGGCGAAAATCGCCGTGCAGACGACGGCCGTGGTGCGCTCGGAGTGGCGGAAGAGCTGGCGCGCCGCCGTGGCGAAGCTCTCCACCCGTCCGAGGGTCGATGCCGCCAGGGCCGTTCCGGCGGTCAGGATGACGATCAGCCCCGCAAGTGCGGCCAGGGTGGCGATCGCCCGCAACAGCGTCTCGGGCCAGCGCGCCCCGCCGGCCGGCGCCAGCATGGCGATCCCGATGTCCAGCGCCCCGACGAGAGCCAGCGCCGCCAGCAGACCGACGAGAGCGGCGACGGCACTTTCGCCGCTGATCCGCGCCGTCGTGCCGAGGACATGGCGGGTCGGCGCGAGAACGAGGCCGCTGCGACCGGCCAGCCGCAGGGTCGAGACATGGGTCCCGAGAAGGACGGCGAGATAGAGGCTCGCCAGGGTCAGGGTGACGAGCGGCAGTTTCCACAGCACCGCCAGCCGCAGCCGCAGCATGCCTTCGGTGATGACCCCGCAGGCCACTGCATAGGGCAAGGCGTGCAAGGCCACGCGCCAGCCCGCATCCCCCGCGAGACGGAGGCAGCGGGTGGCGAAGGATGAGGAGGCGGGCGGTTCGGTCACGCCGGCATCATGGACGAGACGGCTCTGGCAGGCGAGCCGCTCAGAGCACGACCTCGATCAGGAAGGGCCCCTTCCGCCGGTTGGCGGCGGAGAAGGCGTCGGCGAAGGCCTCGGCCGTCTCGACGCGGGTCGCCTCCACCCCCATGCCGCCGGCGAGCTTCACCCAGTCGAGGTTCGGATCCCCCAGCGACAGCATGTCATGGGCCTTCCGGCCGGGATTTTCGGCCCCGACATTGGCCAGTTCGCCCTTCAGGATCGCATAGGTCCGGTTGGCCCAGATGCAGACCGTGACGTCGAGGCGCTCGCGCGCCATGGTCCACAGCGCCTGCAGCGAGTACATGCCCGAGCCGTCCGCCTGCAGTGCGATGACCTTGCGGTCCGGGCAGGCCACCGCCGCGCCGACGGCGAGCGGCAGGCCCTCGCCGATGGCGCCGCCGGTCAGCGACAGCCAGTCATGCGGCGCCGCGCCATGGGTGTCCTTGAAGAAGTTGCGCCCCGTGGTGACCGATTCGTCGGTGACAATGGCATTGTCAGGCAGGTAGTGGCCGATGATCGCCGCGATCGAATCCTGGTTGAGCGCGCCCGTCGGCAGGTCCGGCCGCTTCGGCGTGTTCAGGACCGGCACGGCCTTGTCGGCGCCGAGGCGCTCGGCGAGACGGGCGAGCGCATCCTCGGCATCCTCGCCGGGAGTGGCCAGCGTCACCACCTCCGCCTCCGGCGGGTAGAGGATGGAGGGCTTGTTCGGATAGGCGAAGAAGGCGACGGGCGCCTTGGCGCCGACGAGGATGAGGTGGGTCACGCCCTTGGTGGCGGCGAGCGCCACATCCACCGGATAGGGCACGCGCTCCAGCGGCATGCGGCCGACGCCGCGCTCGATGCGCCCGTTCGAGCCCTCGGCGCGGATCTGCGCGCCGGTCTTGGCGACGATCTTCGCGGCATGGACCATCGGCTTCTCGCGCACCGCCCAGGTGCCCATGACGATGAGCGGCCTGCCACCGGCCTCGATGGCGCGGGCGGCGGCCTCGACCGCATCCTCCGACACCTTGGCGGGCGCGGCGATCGGCGCGACGGCGGCCGGGCCGGTGCCCTCGGTCCAGGCGGTATCGGCGGGCAGGATGAGGGTGGCGATCTGTCCCGGCGCCTGCATCGCCACATGGATCGCCTCGGCGCCATCGGCGGCGACGTCCTTCGACGACATCGAGGTCTTGACCCAGTGCGACATCGTCCCTGCGATGCCCTCGATGTCGGAGGTCAGCGGCGCGTCGAACACCCGGTGATAGGTAGCGTGCTCGCCGACGATGTTGACGACGCCGGAACGGGCCCGCTTGAGGTTGTGCAGGTTGGCCAGCGCATTGCCGAGACCGGGGCCGAGATGCAGCAAGGTCGAGGCCGGCTTGCCCGTCATGCGCCAGTAGCCGTCCGCGGCCCCGGTCGTCACCGTCTCGTGCAGGCAGAGCACGCAGCGCATGCCGTCGACACGGTCGAGCGCGGCGACGAAATGCATCTCCGACGTGCCGGGATTGGTGAAGGCCACCGTCACGTCACCGGCGACGAGGGTGCGCACGAGGCTCTCGGCCCCGTTCATGGGTTTGGTCATGGGTCTTGCTTCACTTCATCGGAGAGAAGGCGGTGGGAACCAGGATGCGGTTCTCCATCCGCAGGAGGAGCGGGGTCGCGGCGTCGAGATAATCGCCCCAGTTGGGTGCGACCGCCAGCCTGGCGCGCCGCTGCTCGCGATCGGCCATGCTGTCGTATTTCCACAGGTGCACGACCTGGTTGAGGGTGCCGATCTCGGTGACGAAGAAGCCGACGGGATCGCCGAGGATCGGCCACTGGATGGGCTTGGCCAGGCGCTCATAGACCTCGAGGAAGGCCTTCACCTTGCCGGGATGCGTCGTGTAGGTGCGCTCGTCGATGATCATGGCGTTTGTCTCCCCGGGGATGATGCGCGTCAGGAGCCGCGCACGCCGATGCGCTGGCCGCCGTCGACCGTGATGGTCGTTCCGGTCATGAAGGCGCCGGCCTCCGACAGCAGAAGCAGCAGCGCGCCGTCGAGATCCTGCTCGCGGCCGAACCGGCCGACCGGAATCTCCTTGGTCATCTCGGCGCCCTTGCCCGAGGTCAGGTAGTCGCGGTTGATGTCGGTCACGACATAGCCCGGCGCGATGGCGTTCACGCGGATGCCCTTGAAGGCCCATTCCAGCGCCAGCGCCTGCGTCATCTGGATCACCGCGGCCTTGGAGACCGCATAGGACGCATTGCCCTTGCCAACCCCGTAGCCGAGGATCGAGGCAATGTTGACGATGGCGCCGTGCTTGCCGGCCTTGAGCAGCCGCTGCGCCGCCTCCCGGGCGGTGTAGAACACGCCGTCAAGATTGGTCGCCATGGTGCGGCGCCAGTCCTCGTCGGAAATGTCGGACGCACGGCCGGGCACCGCGATGCCGGCATTGGCGACGACCGCATCGACCGTGCCGAAGGCCTTCTCCGCCGCGTCGAAGGCTGTCCGGATGGACCCCGTGTCGGTCACGTCCCCGGCGACGGCGATCGCCCGGCCGCCGTCCCGGCGGATGGCCTCCGCGACGCCCTCGACCTTGTCGGCCCGGCGGGCGACGGCCACCACGGCGGCACCATGCTCGGCCAGCGCCATGCAGAAACGGGCACCGAGCCCGGTCCCGGCGCCGGTGACCAGGGCGACGCGGCCGCCCATGTCCAGAATGTCTCTCGGCGCCATGCGCGCTTCTCCCGTGATCGGGGGCACACTGGCAAGGCGGCGCGGCGGCGGCAAGCCGGCCGCGTGGAGGACAGCGATGCACCGGACTTCAGGTCGCAACGGGCGCCTCTTGACGACGCGCGCGCGAAGGCCGCATGTCCCCGATGCTGCCGTGCGGCAGTGCGCATTCAGGGATCCAGAGGCTTCATGCGACTGCCGACCTTCGCCCGCCGTGACGCACTGAAACTCATCGCTGCCGCAGGGCTGTCATGGCCCTCCCTCGCCGCCGCCCAGCAACCCCCGGCCGCAGCGCCGCAGGCCGCGACACCGCAGCCCCAGGCCCGCTTCGGTTTCGAGGAGGTCGAACGCCGCGCCCGCGAACTCGCCGCCCTTCCCTATGAGGCCGTGCGCCCGGACCTGCCGGCAGCTCTGGCCAACATGAACTTCGACCAGTATCGCGATCTCAGGTTCCGGCCCGAGCGCTCCATGCTGGCGCAGGGCGGCGGCGCCTTCCGCATGCAGATGTTCCACCTCGGCTTCATCTATCGCACGCCCGTGGTGGTCAACATCATCCGCGACGGCATCGCCACGCCGGTTCCCTATGCGGCCGCCCTCTTCGACTACGGCCGCAACCGGTTCGAGCGGCCGCTGCCCGTCGATCTCGGCTTTGCCGGCTTCCGCATCCACCATCCGCTCAACGACCCGCGCGTCCATGACGAACTGATCTCGTTCCTCGGCGCCAGCTATTTCAGGTTCCTCGGGCGTGGCCAGAAATATGGTCTCTCGGCCCGCGGGATCGCCGTCAACACCGCCGGCCCGGGCCAGGAGGAATTCCCGATCTTCCGCGAGTTCTGGGTCGACACGCCGACGGCCGAGGCCCAGTCCTGCCATATCTATGCGCTGCTCGACGGCGAGAGCCTCACCGGTGCCTTCCGCTTCACCGTCTTTCCGGCCCAGGAGACGGTGCTCGACATCCGCTGCACGCTGTTCCCGCGCCGGCCCATCGCGAAACTCGGCGTCGCGCCCCTCACATCGATGTTTTTCTATGCCGAGAACGACCGCCGCTCCTTCGACGATTTCCGTCCGGAACTGCACGATTCCGACGGTGTGCTGATCCATTCCGACACCGGCGAATGGATCTGGCGGCCGCTGCGCAATCCGCGCCAGGTCGAGGTGTCGCAATTCGTCGACCGCCAGGTACGCGGTTTCGGCCTGATGCAGCGCGACCGCACCTTCGAGCACTACCAGGACCTCGACCTGAACTACGAGTTGCGACCGAGCTACTGGGTCGAACCGCGCGAGGGGTTCACCGAAGGGCGCGTCGAACTCGTCGAGATTCCCACCACGGACGAGACCAACGACAATATCGTCGCCTATTGGGTGCCGAACCGGGCGGTCGAGGCAGGGCAGACCCTGACCTTCGCCTACCGCCTGGTATCGACCATGAATGAGGCGCGGCTGCATCCCGGCGGCTTCGCCCTGAACACGTTCCGGACCAAGCCGATCGCGCTGGGTTCCGGCGAGCAGGCGCCCGCCAATGCGACACGGTTCATCGTCGATTTCGCCGGTGGTGACCTCGAATACCACACCAGTCAGCCCGATGCGGTGCAGGTCGTGCCCTCCGCCACCAATGCGCGGATCACGCGGACCTTCCTCGTCCCGAACCCACAGACACGGGGCTTCCGTGCCGGCATCGACGTCGTCGGCGAAGCCGGGCAGACGGCAGACCTGCGCGCCTTCCTGCGCATCGGCAACCGCGCCCTGACCGAAACCTGGACGTTCCCCTGGAAGGTCGAGTGATCAGACGACAGCGCCCGGCACGAGGCCGGGCGCTGCGAGACAGAACGGCTGTTGCCGTCACTGCATGATGTGGACGACGCGGCGGTCCGACGGATTGACGAGATACATGTTCTCGCCGACCACCACATAGCGGTATTCCGTCATGCCGACGTCGGCCGGGAAGGACCGCAGTTCGACGGCCTGCGGCAGGACGGCGCCGCGGGTGACGGTCATGCCGTTCGGCAGGGTGACGGCGGCCGGACGCCGGGACTGCCAGTACGAGCGGATCAGGCGCTGCTGCTCCATGTTCGGAGCGTTGATCGTGCCGGTGTTGCGCGGTGCGTTGGAGTCGGGCAGGCCGCCCGGTGCGCTGCCGCCGGTCTGGGCATAGGCAGCGGTGCTGGCGGCGAGGGCGATGGCGGAAGCCATGAGAAATTTCTTCAAGGGTGCGTCTCCGGTTATGGGCCTTCGGGCGGTGAGCCCTCGGCCGCGTTGAAGCAGTGAGGTCCTCGGCGGCGAGCACCGGGGGCCGTCACGGGATCAACGGGGAGACGTTGGCGTCGTTCCTAATCGGACCATCGCCGGGCAAAAACCGGTCCTCCGGCCTTGCGCGGCGGTGAAGCCACGACGGGGACCGCACCCGGTCTTGAAGGCCGGGGGCGGCAGGCGCAGTGATGGCGCCGTCAGGCGGAGATCTTCTCGAAGCCGTTGCGGATCTTCTCGATCGGCAGGTCCCGGCCGATGAAGACGAGGCGGCTCTCGCGCTTCTCGTCGGCCTTCCACGCGCGCTGGTGATCGCCGTCGAGGATCATGTGCACGCCCTGGAAGACAAAGCGCTCGGGGTCGTCCTTGAACGCCACGATGCCCTTGCAGCGCAGGATCTTCGCTCCCTCGACCTGCGTCAGGTCCTGGATCCAGGGGAAGAACGTGTCGGGGTCGAGCTGCTTGTCGGTCCGCAGCGAAACCGATTGCATGTGCTCATCGTGATAGTGCTTCAGCCCGTGGCTCGGGTGATCGCAATCCGGGCCGGTATGGTCGTGATCATGATGGTGATGATCGTGGTCGTGGCCGTGATGGTCGTGCCCATGATGATCGTGACCATGATGATCGTGGTGGTGATGATGGCCGTCGTCCTTGTGCAGGAAGGCCGGCTCGATCTCCAGAATGCGCTCCAGGTCGAAGGCGCCGCGCGACAGGACGGCATCCAGCGGCACGGCGCATTTCTGCGTCTTGTGAAGGACCGCGTAGGGATTGATGGCGCGGATGCGGGCCTCGACCTCGCGCAGCTGGGCGGGCGTCACGAGATCGGTCTTGTTGAGCAGGATGACGTCGGCGAAGGCGATCTGGTTCTTCGCCTCCGGTGCGTCCTTCAGGCGATCGATCAGCCATTTGGCGTCGGCCACCGTGACCACGGCGTCGAGTGCCGTCCGCGCACCGACCTCCTCGTCGACGAAGAAGGTCTGGGCGACCGGAGCGGGATCGGCGAGGCCGGTGGTCTCGACAATGATCGCGTCGAACTTGCCCTTGCGCCGCATCAGCCCCTCGATGATGCGGATCAGGTCGCCGCGCACGGTGCAGCAGATGCAGCCGTTGTTCATCTCAAAGACTTCCTCGTCGGCGCCGACGACGAGGTCGTTGTCGATGCCGATCTCGCCGAACTCGTTGACGATCACGGCGAAGCGCTTGCCGTGGTTCTCGGTCAGGATGCGGTTGAGCAGCGTCGTCTTGCCGGCACCGAGATAGCCGGTCAGCACGGTCACCGGAATCTTCTGCAGGGCGGCGGTGGTGGGGGAAGTGGCGGCGGCGTCGGTCATGGTCATTCCATCGGCCTGAAGGGATTGGCGCTCATATAGGCGAGCAGCGGGCGCTGCGGAATGGGCGATCAGCCCTGCGCCATCGCTCCGGCGATCTGCCGTGCATTGTGGCGCATCATCTCGACATAGGTCGCGGCCGGACCGCCGGCTTCCGACAGCGCGTCGGAATAGAGCTTGCCACCGATCCTGGCGCCCGTTTCGGCGGCGAGGCGCTGGATGGACCGCGGGTCGGAGATGTTCTCCATGAACAGCGCCGAAACCTTGCCCTGGCGGATCTGCCGGATAAGGGCGGCGATCTGGCGCGCCGAGGGCTCCGAATCCGACGACACGCCGCGCACCGCGAGCACGTCCACCTCATAGGCCTTGGCGAAATAGCGGAACGCGTCATGGGTGGTCAGCAGGCGTCGCTGGGCCCGTGGAACGGCGCCGATGGCGGCACGGATCTCCGCATCGAGCGCCGCCAGCGTCGCGTCATAGGCGGCCGCGTTGCGGGCGAAGACATCGGCCCGCGCGGCATCGACCTCCGACAGCCCGGCGGCGATGGCTTTCACATAGATCCGTGCATTGGCGACGTCCTGCCAGGCATGCGGATCGAAGGCGCCATGCGAATGGCCATGGGAGTGGCCGTGGGAATGCCCCTCCTCGGCCTTGAGCGCCGTCACGCCCGTCGACGCCGTCACCACTTTGGCGCGCGTGCCGGAGGAGCGGACGAGCCGGGTCAGCCATCCCTCGAATCCGAGCCCGTTGACCACGAAGACCCTCGCCGCGGTCAGGGCACGCGCATCGGCGGGCGTCGGCGAATAGGAGTGCGCATCGCCGTCGGGACCGACGAGGCTGGTCACGGCGACCTGTTCGCCGCCGACCTGCCGCACCATGTCGGCCAGGATCGAGAAGCTCGCCATGACCGGCAGCGGCGGCGTCGCCTGGGCCATGGCGCGGCCGGCGAAGACGGGGGCGGAGAGCAGGACGGAAACGGCGTGGCGTCGCGTGAACATGAGAAACATCCTCCGGTCGGGACTTCAGGCCTCGCGGTGCCGGGCCGGCCAGTAGGTGGGCAGGAGACCACCGCGCGGGCCGAAGACGAGCGACACCAGATAGATCACCCCCGCCATGAGGACGATCGAAGGGCCCGAAGGAGTTTCCATGTTATAAGATAACACCAACCCTGCATAGCCCGATGCGATGCCGAAGCCGATGGCGATGGCCGCGAGCGTCGTTACGTCACGCCCCCAGAACCGCGCGGCGATGGCCGGCAGCATCATCAGCCCGACCGCCAGCAGCGTGCCCAGGGCATGGAATCCGGCCACAAGGTTGAGAACGACGAGGCCGAGGAAGACGAGATGGGAGGGGGCCCCGGACCGCGACACCGATCGCAGGAAGCCGGGGTCGACGGAATCGAGCACAAGCGGCCGCCACAGGAGCGCGAGCGCCACGAGCGTCACCGTTGAGATGGCGGCGAGCAGGATCAGGGTCGGATCGTCCAGCGCCAGAACCGAGCCGAACAGCACGCGGAAGAGATCGACATTCGATCCGCGCATGGAGACGATGATGACCCCCAGCGCCAGCGAGATGAGATAGAAGGCCGCCAGCGAGGCGTCCTCCTTCAGCATGGTGAAACGCGCCACGAGGCCGGCCGTGAGCGCCACCGCGAAGCCCGCGGCGATCCCGCCCACCGTCATCGGCACCAGCGCGAGGCCGAAGAGGAGATAGCCCGCCGCGGCGCCCGGCAGGATCGCATGGGCCATGGCATCGCCCATCAGCGACATCCGCCGCAGCATCAGGAAGACGCCGACCGGCGCGCCGCCCAGCGACAGCGCGATGGCGCCGACCAGGGCACGGCGCATGAACTCGAATTCGACGAAGGGGCCGATCAGCGCGTCATACATGACGGGGACAGGCTCCCTCGTGCCGCGGGGACATCGGCATGGTGCTCACGCCGCCTCGGCGCAGATGCCCGCATGATCGTCGAAGGCTTCCGTCATCCGCCGCGCCGCCAGCAGGTTTTCCGGCGTCAGGACCTCGTCGGTCGGCCCCCAGGCGATGGCCCGGCGCGCCAGCAGCAGCGACTGCGGAAAGGCCTGGCGCACGGTCTCCATATCGTGAAGGACGGCGACGACCGTCCGCTTCTCCGCATTCCAGCGGCGCACGAGGTCCAGAAGGTCGGCACAGGTCTTGGCGTCGATCGCGGTGAAGGGCTCGTCCAGGAGGATGAGCCGGGCATCCTGCACCAGCAGCCGGGCGAAGAGCATGCGCTGCAACTGTCCCCCGGACAGCGTGCCGATGGTCCGCGCCTCGAAACCGGTCAGCCCGACGGCCGCCAGCGCCTGTTCGATGGCCTGGCGATCGGCCCGGGACAGGCCGCCGAACAGGCCGGTGCGGCGCCACATCCCCATGGCGACCAGTTCGAACACGGTGATCGGAAAGGTGCGGTCGATCTCCGCGGCCTGCGGCAGGTAGGCGATCGCATGACGGTCGGAGCGGGTCATCTCGACGGCGCCGCTGAGCGGGCTGATCGCGCCGGCGAGCCCCTTGAGCAGGGTCGACTTGCCGGCCCCGTTCGGGCCGACCACGGCGAGCATGGCGCCCGCCTCGATCCGTCCGTCGAGATGGTGGACCGCGGGATGGCGGTCATAGCCGAGGGTCAGGTCGCGGATGGTGACGGCGGACATGGGCGGGTTCACGTCATGGCCCAGAGGGCGAGGAGCCAGAGCGTCGCGGCCATCAGACCGGCTGCCAGCAGGCGTCCCGCCACCGACATGGTCAGGGCGGAGACGATGCGCAGGCCCGGAGCGGGCCGGCCAGCGCCGGCATGGTCATGCACGGGATGCGCATGGTGGTGGCCGTGATCATGGTCATGGGCGTGACCGTGATCATGGCCGCCGGCAGGAACCGGGCGGGGGCTGGCGGGCAGAACTGGACTGGCCAAGGGCGTCGACGATCCGGTCTCGTTGAGTGCAAAGTTATACAGTAGCGACAAGGCGCCGTCCAACCATCTCCGGGTGCGCCATCGCAAAGGATGAACGAAACTTGACGGGCACTGCGCTATGATCGGAACTGCCGACCGGGCGGTGCAGGGAGCAGATCGCATGGACGCGCCTGTGATGGAGCCGGACTGCCTCGGCGACGACTGGGTCTCCCGGCCCCTCCCGCTCCAGCCGGACACGGAGGGCGAAGCATGGGCGACTCTCGTGCACCGGCGGAGGACGGGCGGACCCGGACCGGCCGTCCTCTATGTCCACGGCTTCTGCGACTATTTCTTCCAGGACCATCTGGCACGTCGCATGGAGGCCCTGGGCCACGCCTTCTATGCCCTTGACCTGCGCAAGTACGGCCGCTCGCTGCGGCCGCACCAGACTCCGAACTTCTGCATCGATCTCGGCGTCTACGACGAGGAACTGGATGCCGCCCTGCGCATCATCCGCGAGGAGAAGGGCCACCGCCGCCTCGTCGTCATGTCCCATTCGACCGGAGGCCTGGTCACGGCGCTCTGGGCCCATCGCCGTCGCGGCCGGGGCCTGATCGACGCCATGGTGATGAACAGCCCCTGGTTCGACCTTGCCGGCAATGCCTTCCTGCGTGGGCCGGTGACGGCCGCGCTCGATCTGGTCGGCGCAGTCGCGCCAAGGCTCGTGGTCAGCCAGCTCGGCCCCCATTACGGCCGCAGCATCCACCGCTCCGGAACGGGGACCTGGGACTACAACCTCGCCTGGAAACCCATCGAAGGCTTCCCCGTTCGCGCCGGCTGGTTCCGGGCCATCCGCCGCGGCCATGCCGCGCTCGCACGCGGGCTGGCCATCGACGTCCCCGTCCTGGTCTGCTGTTCCGATCGCAGCGGCCCCAATGACCGATGGCACGAGGCCATCACGCGCACCGACAGCGTTCTCGACGTCGAGCAGATCACCGCGCGCGCGCCACAGCTCGGGGCGGACGTGACCGTCGTCCGTATCGCCGGCGGCATCCACGACCTCGCCCTGTCGGCTGAGCCGGCGCGCGAGAGCTATTTCACCGCGGTCGCGACCTGGCTCGACCGTCAGGTCCGGTAAGGACGGGCGAGGGCAACCTTTCGGCTCTTCCGGCGTTGAGAGGGCATTACCTCACAGCCACCGGAGATACCCGATGATGACCCGTGCCTTCGCGCTCGCAGGCGCAACCCTTCTCGCCGCCGGACTTGCCATGCCCCCTGCCGCGGAGGCGCAGCCGCGCCCGACCCGCGTCGGCGTGCTCAACTGCAATATCGCTCCCGCCATCGGCTTCATCGTCGGGTCGCGCCGCGAACTGAGCTGCGTCTTCCGCCCCGAGCGCCGGGGTCGCGCCGAAGGCTATGCCGGGACGTTCTCGCGTGTCGGCCTCGATATCGGGATCACCGGCAGCGGCGTTCTGGCCTGGGCCGTCTTCGCGCCGACCCGGCGCCTGTCGCCCTATCAGCTCGCCGGCAGCTATTCCGGCGCCAGCGCCCAGGCGACCTTTGCCGTCGGCCTCGGAGCCAACGCCCTGGTCGGCGGCTCGCGCGACACGGTCGCCCTGCAGCCACTCTCCGTTCAGGCCCAGACCGGCCTCAACCTCGCGCTGGGCGTCGGCAACCTGACGCTGCGCCGGTCCGCCCTGCGCTGAAGCGGCAGCCCATGACGAAAAAGCCGGCTCCCACGGGGGGCCGGCTCTTGCTCGGATGAACCGAGGCCTTACTGGCGGTATTGCTGGATGCGCGTCGTGCGCAGACCGGCCAGGCCATGTCGGTCGATGGAGGCCTGCCAATTGAGAAATTCCTCGACGGTCAGGGTGTAGCGCTTGCAAGCCTCTTCGAGGCTGAGGAGCCCACCGCGCACTGCGGCGACCACTTCGGCTTTGCGCCGGATGACCCAGCGATGGGTATCGGGCGGAGGGAGATCAGCGATCGTCAGCGGACTGCCGTCCGGTCCGATCACATATTTCACCCTGGGACGCATGGGCTCGGTCATACTTACTCTCACACAACGCACGCGACTGACCACGTCATGAAGCAAGAGTACCGGCAGGACGTTAAATTTGGCCTAAATGGGATGGGACAATGAAACTCAACATTTCCATTGACCGAAAGCGCCCGGATTCGGCCGGACATCGGAGCGTTGAACCGTCGTCCAAGGGGGCACATCGGCCGCTCCGGTGACCGTCAGAGGGCGATGCCGAGAATGCGCGCGAGGGGGATGTTGAGGGCGCCGACCGTCACGCGCGGCGTTCCGGTGGACATGTCGACGGCCGTAACCTGCCCCTTGTGGGTTACGGGAACCTGCGTCGTCGCGGAGCCAGAGCCGCTGTAGAGCTCCATCGTATAGGGCTGGCTGCCCATGGTCTTGCCGTCGGAGCGCTTGCCGTCCCACTGGTACTCGCTGGACTGGTTGCCGGTCAGCGAGATCTTCTTTTCCTGGACGACGACCCCGTTGGAATCGCGGATTCTCACCGTGAATTCGCCGGACTGCGTCGGCGTGAACGTCCACGTCGCGCCCTTCGCGGTCGGCGACACGGTGCTGGCATCATAGGTGACGGTCTTGCCGAGATAGCCGAGCGAGGTGGTCGTCTGGTTGCCGGTAAAGGCCGCGATCATGTTGTCGAGCTTCGAATTCGTCGCGATCTGCTGCTCGACCTGGGAATACTGCACCAGCTGCTGGGTGAACTGGTTGGCGTCCATCGGCTGGGTGGGGTCCTGGTTCTTCAGCTGCGTGGTGAGCAGTTGCAGGAAGGTGTCGAAATTGTTCGACAGCCGGGTCCCGGCGGTGGCCGGCGTGCCGGTCGTGGTCGTCGAGACCGAAGAGGTCGTGGTCATCGCGCGCCGTCCTTTCAGATACGGATGTCGACGCCGCCGCGCATGGCGGCAGCGCGGGCATAGACTGCCGCGCTGGCCTGCAGGGCCGAGGCGGCTTCTGGATCCTCGACCACCATCTGATGGCGGGAGGCCTGCGGCTCGGGCTGGCGGTCCCGGGCGTTCTGGCCACCCTGGTCCTTCAGCGAGAATTCGAGGCTGCCTTCGCTCGTCTGCAGGCCGGCCTGCGCCAGCGCCCGCTCGAGGTTGCGCTGGTCGCGCTGCAGCAGGTCCAGAGTCTCCTGCTTTTCCACCACGAGCCTCGATTTGACGGCGCCGTCGCGGTCGACCGTCAGTTGCACGTCGATTCGGCCGAGTTCAGCGGGATCGAGGCGAATGTCGAAGCGGGTCGCGCCGGAACCGGCCCGCGCCGCGATGGTGACGGCGAGGGCATGAACCGGCACAGGCGAACCGGGCGCCGGAGCCTGCGCCGTCTTCTGGGCGACTTCCATGCCGAAGGCGGAGGGGCTGGCCGGCGCCGGGCTGGCACTTGCACCGGCCGGGGGTGCGGGATCCGGCACGGCACTGTCGACGACGGCAGCAGCCGTCGGCGTCGCGACTTCGGCGACCTGCGGGCGGACGGCCTCGGCGCGAGCGGGTTCTGCCGGCTTTTCGGGTGCAGCCGTCGCCGGGTCCGCTGCGGGTCGCGCCGTCGTGGCTCGCGGATCGGTGCCGGCGTCGCGTGGTGCGGCCGCCGGGGTCCCGGTCTTCTCGCCGTTCGTTTCGCCTGATGCCGGCGTTGTCACAGGCTTGGTGCCTGCGGCCACCGCCTGCACGGGCGCAGCGTCACCCTCCGCCGTCGCGCCCGCATCCGCAGGTGGCACAGTGGCAGCGGCGGCGGCGGCGGCATCGACCGCCGGGGCCTCCACCGCGGGCGCCTCGGCTGTCTCGCCGCTCGTCGGCGGAGCCGCGGCTGGGGCCGCCACGACCGGGGACGCAACGGGCGGGGCCTGCGGCGCAGGTTCGACAGGCTGCGCTGTGGCAGCGCTGGCCTCCGGCATCTCGGTCTTGGCGAGGAGCTTGTCGTCCCCGTTCCCCTCGCTCTGTTTCGGCATCGCATCGCCCTCGGCGACAGCCGGCATCTGCTCGGCCGGTCTCGCTGGCTCGCCGCGGACGGCTGGCGGGGGAGCCGGCTCGATCGCGGAGGTGATCGCTGCCTCGGCGGCGGGCTTGGCGACGCGCGTGCGCGCCGGCCGGTTGGCACGCTCCGGCTCGGCCGATTGACGCTCCATCGCATCCAGCGCCTCGGCGAAGGACGAAGACGAGGACGCCACCGGTTGGCGCCCGGACTGGCTGGCACGCGGAGCTGATGCGCTCTGCTGCGTGCTCGTGATGGAAGAAGCCGATGACGCTGCCACGAAATGCCCCATGCGATCGAAAACGACCCGGCTTCGGGGTCAGCAAGGCCCGGGCCAGCGGAACGAGCGCGGAAAGACCAGCGATTCCAATGCCGGCGCGCCAGGACGCCGCTTCGCGTGCGGGGAAAAGCCTGCCCTGCGCGGCAAGAATTGCCGGGTCGGTTTCAAACGGTTAGAGGTGGGTTCAAGAACGAAATCAGGGCGGACCCATGCTTCTCGGCTGTATCGCGGACGACTTCACCGGAGCCAGCGACCTCGCCAACACGCTGGCGAAGGGCGGCATGGCCACCATGCAGTTCGTTGGCATTCCCGCGGGAGCAGCGCCGGCGGACTGCGAAGCGGGCGTGGTCGCGCTGAAGAGCCGCACCATCCCCCCGGCCGAGGCCGTCGCCCAGTCGCTCGCCGCCTGTGACTGGCTGCTGGCGCAAGGCGCGCGGCAAATCCTCTTCAAATATTGCTCGACCTTCGATTCGACACAGGAGGGCAATATCGGCCCCGTCGCCGAAGCGCTGATCGACCGCCTCGGTGCCGATGTGGCGGTGGTCTGCCCGGTCTTCCCGGCCACCGGCCGGACGCTGTTCAACGGCCATCTCTTCGTCGGCGGGGTCCTGCTGAGCGAGAGCGGGATGCAGAACCATCCGCTCACGCCGATGACCGATCCCGACATCCGCCGTTGGCTGTCCCACCAGACGAAGGGAGAGGTCGGGCTCGTTCCCTTCGCCACCGTCCGGAAGGGCTCCGGTGCGATCCAGGCGGCGCTGGCCGCGGAAGTGAAGGCGGGCCGCCGCCTCGCGGTGGTGGATGCGGTCGCCGACGACGATCTCCTCGCCATCGGCGGCGCGATCGGCGCGGCGAAGCTCGTCACCGGCGGCTCGGGCATCGCCCTCGGCCTGCCGGAGAACTTCCGCCGGCAAGGCCTGCTCTCCGGCCGCGGCACCGGCTTCACGCCGGGCCATGGCGCCGCCGCGGTGATTTCCGGGTCCTGCTCCAACCAGTCGCGCGCGCAGGTGAAGGCCTATACGGCCCGCCACCCCGGGCTCGCCGTCATGCCCGACGACGTCATGAGCGGCGCCATGACCGCGCAGAAGGCCTTCGATCATGTGATGGAGCGCATCGGCCACGCCCCCATGGTCTATTCCTCCGCCGATCCCGCCGAGGTGAAGGCGGCACAGGAGCGCTACGGCCGGGACGCGGTC
The DNA here is from genome assembly GCA_943368975.1 of Archangium gephyra. Taxonomy (GTDB): domain Bacteria; phylum Pseudomonadota; class Alphaproteobacteria; order Rhizobiales; family Phreatobacteraceae; genus Phreatobacter. The sequence continues at coordinate 56,248 of CALRLZ020000003.1, read as the reverse complement.
GCCGGCGCCATCGAGGGCTTCTTCGGTGAACTCGCGGTCATGCTGGCCGATGCCGGCGTCGCCCGGCTCGTGGTCGGCGGCGGCGAGACCTCGGGGGCCGTCGTCACCGCACTGGAAGTCGACCGCTTCCACATCGGCCCGGAAATCGATCCCGGCGTTCCGGCCCTCGCGGCAGAGGGCCCGCGCCCCATCCGCCTCGCCTTGAAGAGCGGCAATTTCGGCGCGATCGATTTTTACGACAAGGCGCTCGCCGCCCTCGGTGACGCATGAACGCCGGGGAGGCCGCCGCCCGCCAGGGCCTGGTGCGCTGGGGCAAGTCGCTGTTCGACCGCGGCCTGACACCCGGATCCTCCGGAAACCTCAGCGTCCGCCTCGACGACGGCTATCTCTTCACGCCCACCAATTCCTGCCTCGGCTTCCTCGACGCCGAGCGGCTGTCGAAACTCGACGGTGAGGGCCGGCATGTCGGCGGCGATCCGCCGACCAAGGAACTGCCGCTGCACTTCGCCTTCTACGAATCGCGGCCCTCGGCCCGTGCGGTGGTTCACCTGCACTCGACCCACGCCACCGCCCTCTCCTGCCTCGCCGACACCGACCCGGACGACGCCATCCCGCCGATCACGCCCTATGTGGTCATGCGCGTCGGCAAGGTGCCGGTCGTGCCCTATACGCGCCCCGGCTCGGCCGACGTCGCGCCGCTCATCCGCGCCAGGGCGCCGGACCATCCCGCCATCCTCCTCGGCAACCATGGCCCGGTGGTCGCCGGTACCAGCCTGGAGGCGGCCGTCTTCGTCATGGAGGAACTGGAGGAGACGGCGCGTCTCGTCCTCCTCACCCGCGGCATGGCGGTCAGGCATCTCGCATCACAAGAGATCGCCGACCTCGAGGCGACGTTCAAACTCAGGGGATAGGACAGACATGCCGCGCTTTTCCGCCAATCTCGGCTTTCTCTGGCAGGGCATGCCGCTCCTCGACCAGATCGAGGCCGCCGCCCGCGCCGGCTTCCGCGCCGTCGAGATGCACTGGCCCTACGACACCGATCCCCTGGCCGTGCGCGCCGCCTGCGAGCGCCTCGGCCTGACCATGCTCGGCGTCAACACGGTGAAGGGCGACACGGCGAAAGGCGAGAACGGCCTCGGTGCCCTCCCCGGCCGCGAGGCGGAATTCCAGGCCGCCATCGACCAGGCCATCGCCTGGCAGGTCGCGGCCGGCGGCACGGCGATCCATGCCATGGCCGGCATGGTGAAGCCGGCCGACCGGCCAGCGGCCACCAGCGTCCTCGTCGACAACCTGTCGCGCGCCGCCGACAAGGCCGCCGCCCACGGCATCACCCTCCTGCTCGAGCCGCTCAGCCCGCGCGCCGCGCCCGGCTATTTCTATGCGACCCTGCGCGGCGCCGGCGAGATCATCGCCCGCGTCGGCAAGCCCAACGTCAAGATCATGTTCGACGTCTTCCATGTCGGCTGCGCCGAGGGCGACGTCCTGACCAACCTGTCGGCCTGGTGGCCCCATATCGGCCATGTCCAGATCGCCGCCGTGCCGAGCCGCGCCGAACCGGACGAGGGCGAGATTCACTTCCCCTCCATCTTCAAGGCCCTCGACGACCAGGGCTATGCCGGCTGGGTCGGCGCCGAGTACCGCCCGCGCGGCGACACCGATGCCGGGCTGGCCTGGGTCGAGGCGCTCGGCATGCGGCTGGGCTGACCCGCTGCCCATCTCGCAGGCGCGAACACATCTTGTGCAACGCAGCAAAAATGCCTTTGCGCTCAAGCCGTTGCGCAATCTCGTTGCGCCCGCACTGTCCAGAACGAAATCGACAGAACCATTCTAATGTGACAGCGTCCTTGACCTAAGAAGGGCGGCATCTGCCGCCCTCCACATCCTGATTGCGCGGCGAGCAGCCCGCAGATCCAGAGGAGCGCGCGATGGCGAAGGTTCCCCCCACATCCGCCGATCTCGCCAATGCCATCCGGTTCGACGATGTCTCGCTCGACGACAAGTATGATCTGACCAAGGAGCGGGTCTTTCTCACCGGTGTTCAGGCTCTCGTCCGCCTGACCCTGATGCAGAAGGAACGCGATCGCCGCGCCGGGCTCAACACCGCGGGCTTCGTCTCCGGCTATCGCGGCTCGCCGCTCGGCGGGCTCGACCAGGCCTTCTTCAAGGCCCAGCGCAACCTTCTCGCCAGCGACGTCATCTTCACGCCCGGCCTCAACGAGGATCTCGCCGCCACCGCCGTCTGGGGCACCCAGCAGGCGGAGATGCGCGGCGAGGGCAAGTTCGATGGCGTCTTCGGTGTCTGGTACGGCAAGGGCCCGGGCGTCGACCGCTCCGGCGACGTGTTCCGCCACGCCAACCTCGCCGGCACCTCGCCGAATGGCGGCGTTCTGGCGCTGATGGGTGACGACCATACGGCGGAATCCTCCACGGTCGCCCACCAGTCGGAATTCCACTTCGTCGATGTGATGATGCCCATCCTGAACCCCGCCGGGGCGCAGGAAATCCTCGATTATGGTCTCTACGGCTGGGCCATGTCGCGCTATGCCGGCGTCTGGACAGCGCTGAAATGCATGAAGGACACAGTCGAATCGACCGGTGTCGTCGACGGTGCGGTGGACCGCGTCAGCATCGTCCTGCCGGGCGACGAGGACTTCGTCATGCCACCCGGCGGCGTCTCCATCCGGCCGAACGACGACCGGCACGAGCAGGAGATGCGCCTGCACATGTACAAGCGGGCCGCCGCCCTCGCCTTCATCAAGGCCAACAGGCTCAACCGCATCATCACCTCCGGCGGCCGCCAGCCGAAGATCGGCATCATCACCACCGGCAAGAGCTATCTCGACGTCCGCCAGGCCTTCGACGAGCTCGGCATCGACGAGGTCAAGGCCAATGATCTCGGCATCCGCCTGTTCAAGATCGCATGCCCCTGGCCGCTGGACCCGGCCGAGCTGCGTGCCTTCGTCACAGGTCTCGATCTCGTCATCGTCGTCGAGGAAAAGCGCTCGCTCATCGAGGTGCAGGTTCGCGAGGAGCTTTACGGCCACGTCCACCAGCCCATCGTCATCGGCAAGAAGGACGAGACCGGCGCCTGGCTCTTCCCCGTCCACGGCGCTCTCGATTCCAATGACGTCGCCATCTGCATCGGCGAGCGGGTGTTGAAACATGTCGGCCACAACGACCAGGTCGCCGCCAATGTCGCCCGGCTGAAGGGGGCCCAGGACATCCTGAAGACCACCCCGGTCATTGCCACCCGCATCCCCTATTTCTGCTCGGGCTGCCCGCACAACACCTCGACAGTGGTCCCCGAGGGCATGCGCGCCTATGCCGGCATCGGCTGCCATTACATGGCCCTGTGGATGGACCGGAACACCGAGGGCTTCACCCAGATGGGCGGCGAAGGCGCCAACTGGGTCGGCGAGGCGCCGTTCTCCAAGCGCGGCCATGTCTTCCAGAACATCGGCGACGGCACCTACAACCATTCGGGGTCGCTGGCGGTCCGCTTCGCCGTCGCCTCGAAGGTGAACATCACCTACAAGATCCTCTTCAACGACGCCGTCGCCATGACCGGTGGCCAGCGCCACGAGGGCGGCCTGACCATGCCGATGATCGCCGCGCAGATGCGCGCCGAGGGCGTCGAGCGCATCGCCATCGTCACCGACGAGCCCGGCAAATATGCCGGCCATGGCATCGCCTTTCCGACCGGCACCTCCATCGACCACCGTGACGACCTCGACCAGGTCCAGCGCGAGTTGTCGTCGGTCGGTGGCGTCTCGGTCCTGATCTATGACCAGACCTGCGCCGCCGAGAAGCGCCGTCGCCGCAAGCGCGGCACCTTCCCGGACCCGGTCAAGCGGGTCATCATCAACGAGGCCGTCTGCGAGGGCTGCGGCGATTGCGGCGTCGTCTCCAACTGCGTCTCGGTCCAGCCGCTGGAGACCGAGTTCGGCCGCAAGCGCACCATCGACCAGTCGTCGTGTAACAAGGACTTCTCCTGTGTGAAGGGCTTCTGCCCGAGCTTCGTGACAGTGCACGGCGCCGAGCCGAAGAAGGGCCGCGCCATGGCGGTGGAGGCCGATATCTCCGCCCTGCCCGAGCCGGTCCTGCCCACCATCGAGCACACCTACAACGTGCTGATCGAGGGCGTCGGCGGCACGGGCATCGTGACAGTTGGAGCCATCCTCGGCATGGCCTGCCATCTGGAGAAGAAGGGCGTCGGCCTCATCGACATGGCCGGCCTCGCCCAGAAGGGCGGCGAGGTCTTCTCGCACATGCGCATCGCCCGCGTGCCCGAGGACATCCACTCCATCCGCGTCCATGCCGGCTCCGCCGATCTGGTCATTTCCGGCGACATCGTCATCGCCGGCGGCAAGAAATCCCTCGCCGGCATGAAGTCCACCACCAAGGTCGTGGTGAACACCGTGGAGAGCATGCCGGGCCAGTTCACCCGCGACGCCAACTTCTCCCTGCCCTCCGAGAGGCTGAAGCGCGCCATCATCTCCCATGCCAGCCGCGAGACCACTCACCTCGTCGATGCCCAGCGCCTGGCCACGGCCCTGATGGGCAATTCCATCGCCACCAACCTCTTCCTCGTCGGTTATGCCTATCAGATCGGTGGCCTGCCGCTGTCCGCCGCCGCCATCGAGCGGGCGATCGAGCTCAATGGCGAGGCGGTGAAGATGAACATCACCGCCTTCCGCTGGGGCCGCCTCTGCGCCCATGACCGCGCCGCCGTCGAGGCCCTGGTCGCACCGGTGACCCAGCCGAGCGGCGTGGAGAAGCTGTCCTCGTCGCTCGAAGAGGTCATCGCCCGCCGTGTCGAGCAGCTCACCCGCTACCAGAACGCGGCCTATGCCGCGCGCTATGCAGGGCTGGTCGAGACCGTCCGCAAGGCCGAGGCCGAGAAGGCCGCCGGCAGGCAGGGCCTGACCGAGGCCGTCGCCCGCTATCTCTACAAGCTGATGGCCTACAAGGACGAGTACGAGGTCGCCCGTCTCTATACCGACGGCAACTTCCTCAAGCAGGTGGCCAAGACCTTCGACGGCCAGAACCTCACCTTCGAGTTCCACCTCGCCCCGCCCTTGCTGGCCAGGCCTGACCCGACCACGGGCGTGCCGCGCAAGATGAGCTTCGGGCCCTGGATGATGACCGCCTATCGCGTCCTCGCCCGCATGAAGGGTCTGCGCGGCACCGCCTTCGACATGTTCGGCTACACCCACGAGCGCCGCACCGAGCGCCAGCTGATCAAGGACTACGAGGCGTTGGTCACCGAGATCGTCGCGAAGCTGACGCCCGACAACCACGCCCTCGCCGTCGGCCTTGCCGCCATCCCGGAGAAGATCCGCGGCTTCGGCCACGTCAAGGCGCGTCATCTGGACGTGGCGAAGAAGGAGGAGGCGGCCCTGCTCGCCGACTTCCGCGCCGGCCCGAAGCCGGAGGTGAAGCTCGCGGCGGAGTGAGCCTGGGCCGGCTGACGACCTGCGCGACGCCAGTGCGTCCTTCGAGGCTCGCTGTCGCTCGCACCTCAGGATGAGGGCGGTTGGGCGCTGCATTGGGGTCGCAAGCTGGGTCTCGGTCAACGCGAGCGGCGTGGAGGCCAATCTGCCATGCGCCGCCCGCCTCATCCTGAGGTGCGAGCCCCGGCGATGCGGCAGCATCGTCCGGTGGCGAGCCTCGAAGGACGCACTTCCCTGATGCAGCCGTCCACCGCAGTGCAAGGCACCACCCCGGCGGGCCGCTACCGCACCTCCCTGTTTCATGGCAAAGACAAAGTCCTGCCTGTCGCACCCGGATCCGCCATGACCTCGACCTTCATCCCCTCGCCCGTCGCCGCCGGCTGGGAAAGCGCCACGCCGGCCGAACTCGGCTTCGACGCCGCGAGGCTGAAGGCTGCCACCGCCTTCGCCGAAACGGCCGAGAGCCCCTGGCCGATGAGCCTCTACTATCCCGACGGCCGCTATGTCGGGATCGTCGAGTGGAACGAGACCGGCCCGTGGAGCGCCATCGTCGGGCCGGTCATTCCGCGCGGCAAGCCGGCCGGGCTCGTCGTCAGGGGCGGCAAGGTGGCGGCCACCTGGGGGGACATCTCGCGCGTCGACATGACCTTTTCGGTCGCCAAGAGCTATCTCGCCATCCTCGCCGGCATCGCCTCCGACGACGGCCTCATCGCCATCGACGATCCCGTCGCCAAGACCGTCGACGGCCCGCATTTCGCCAGCGCGCACAATGCGCGGATCACCTGGCGCCACCTCCTGCACCAGTCCAGCGAATGGGAAGGCGTCATCTTCGACAAGTCCGACCAGGTCGACCACAACCGCCAGATCGGCGCCGGTGCCGACAACAGCCGCAAGGGCGAGAAGCGGGCGCTGCAGGCCCCCGGCACCCACTACGAATACAACGACGTCCGGGTGAACGTCCTCTCCTACGCCCTGCTGCGCCGTTTCGGCCGGGCGCTGCCCGAGGTGCTCAAGGAGCGGATCATGGATCCGATCGGCGCCTCCGAGACCTGGAAATGGCACGGCTACGAGACATCCTGGGTCGAGCTCGACGGCCGCAAGGTCCAGTCGGTCCCGGGCGGGGCCCATTGGGGTGGTGGCATCTTCATCTCGGCCCTCGACCACGCGAGGCTCGGCATGCTGATCGGCCGCAATGGCGCATGGAACGGCCGCCAGCTCCTGTCCAGGGCGTGGATCGCCGACATGCTGACCCCCTCCCCCACCAATACGGATTATGGCTATCTCTGGTGGCTGAACCGCGGGCGCAGCCGCTTCTCCAACGCGTCCGAAGCCAGCGTCTTTGCGCTCGGCGCCGGCTCCAACATCATCTGGGTCGATCCGGAATCCGACATGGTGGTGGTCGCCCGCTGGATGGACCAGACTAAGTTCAATGCCTTCTTTGGCCATGTCATGGAGGCGCGGTCCTGACCCGCGCACCATGGCGCGGGGCATTTTCCCGCGCCGCCGCTTGATCCGCGCCTGATTTCGCGCCACAACATGCGGCGAATGCACGCGCGTCGACAGGACCACCGATGGCCGCAGCCGGGACGACCAACTGGACCAACATCGCCAATGTGCTCGGCGCGACCGTCATTGTCGGTTCCGAAGCGGTCGGCGCCGGCGGAGCGACCGGCTGGGCGATCGCCAGCCTGTTGAAGCTGGGTGACCAGGCAGTCCTTGTCGCCACCCTGCTCGGCGTTGCCGTCGGACTCGTCGCGACCATCGCGTTCTTCCGTTCGGCCCACAGGGTCGAACCGTTCCGCTGAGGCCGGGCTCTCCGCCTCAGGCGTAATCCTTCCGCATGTACTGGACCTTGCGGTCCTCCATCTCCTTCACGGCTGTGGGCACGAAGCCCCGGCGCGCATACCATGCGATCCGCTGGGTCAGCTTGAAGTTGGTGTAGAGCGTCACGTAAGGCGCTCCCAAGTCCCGCAATCGCCGCTCGGAAAAGCGCAGGATGGCGTCGCCGTAGCGCTTGCCGTGGTGGCGCGGGTGAACCGCCAGTGAGACGATCACGGGATCCTCGGCCATCTCGAGGACAGCGCAGGCGGCGAGCCCCCCGTCCTCCTCGGCCACCCAGATCTCCTGGGTCGCGATGGATGCGGCATAGTCCACCATCCGCGGGAACGAGACACTTCCGGTCAGCACCTCGTTCGGCAGATAGGCCGCCTCCTTGAGCGCGGTGATGGCCGGCACGTCGCGCAGGGTCGCCCGGCGCAGCCTGAGGCCACCCGCCTCGGCCGTCGTCTCGTTCATCACCGCGAGGCTGACCTTCTGCCGGCCCCCGGCGTCAAAATTGTCGGGCGCGAGCCAGCGCGTGAAGGCGAGGCGCCGCTGCGGCCATTCGCAATCCAGCATGGAGTACCAGGCCGTATCGCGGTTGGCGCCCTTGGCGATCATGTGCTGGCGGAACAGGCCCTCGAAGGTGAAACCGAAGCGCACAGCCGCCTTCTTCGAGGGCTCGTTGAGGTCGTTGCACTTCCACTCGTAGCGGCGATAGCCGAGCGTCTCGAAGACGGAGGTCATCCTCAGGAACTGCGCCTCGGTGGCCGCCGGCGTCCGCTGCAGGGCGGGCGTGTAGAGGATCGACCCGACCTCGATGACACGGTGCGTCGTGTCGATGCGCATCAGCGACAGCCAGCCGATGGCGCGGTCGTCCCGGTCGGCGATGGCCCAGTAGATCGGATCGGTGGTACCGGCGGCGATGGCGGCCACGTGCCCAGCAAAGGCCGTCTTGTCGGGATAGGGCCCGGAGAAGAGATAGGCCCATTGCCAGGCGGCTTCAGGCCCATGCGACAGCGCGTAGAGCCCGTCCGTGTCGCGCAACGGATCGAGCGGGCGGAGGCGGCAGTAGCGCCCTTCGATGACGGCCTGGGTCGGACGCGGCGCCGGCGTCGGATCGACGGCGAAACCGAAAATGGGGGCGTTCAAGGCGATCCTCCGGTCAGGTCCGCGGATGATGGGAGCGGAAGAAGCTGTTGAGGGCGCCGAAGGGCTCGGCGGTGGCCAGCGCGTCGAAGCTGCCCTCGGCGGCAAGGTCCCGCGCGGCCTTGAGGAAACCGCCCCAGGCGGCGCGCGCCAGCGCCGAGCCGACGGAGATGCGGCGCACGCCGAGCGCGGCGGCATCCGCGACGGTGAGTCCGATGGGCGCGGAGATGAGCACATTGACAGGCTTCGGCGCCACCGCCGCCACCACCTCGCGGATCTGATCCGCCGTCCGCAGACCTGGCGCATAGAGCACGTCTGCGCCGGCCTCCGCATAGGCCACGAGCCGCTTCAGCACCGTTGACTGGGCCTCCGGCAGGCTGAAGAGATGGGCCTCGCAGCGCGCCGTCAGCAGCACGCCCGTGCCCTTCAGCGCATCGGCGGCGGCCCGGATACGCTCCACGGCGAGGTCGAGGGGATAGATGACCTCTTCGGTGCTCTCGCCGTGATCCTCGATCGAGAGACCGGCAACGCCCGTCGCCGCGCAGAGCCGGCAACTCTCTGCGACCCCTTCGGGATCGCGCGCATAGCCGGACTCGAAATCGGCATTCACCGGCAGGTCGGTGGCCGTCACGATCTCGGCGATATGGGCGAGCGCCATGTCGCGCGGCACCGCCCAGTCCGTGTCGGGAAGGCCGCGCGAGAAGGAGAAGCCCGACGAGGTTGTCGCCAGGGCCTTGAAACCGAGATGCTTCAGCATCATGGCCGTGCCGATGTCCCAGGGATTGGGAATGACAAAGCAGCCGCTCTCATGCAGGCGGCGGAAGGCAGTGCGTTGCGGCGCGGCATCCATCGGACGATCTCCCTGGGCCCGGAATGCAAAAGTCGCGCGGACGGCGCCGCGCGACAATCGCGTTTTTCGTGATGGCAGGGATCGCTGGAGGCGATGGGACCTCAGTGATTGTCCCGCGGAATGCCCCGTTTCTGCGCGATCTTCTGGTATTTCACCGCCGGCTTCAGCACCATGCCGTCGGAGAGCTGGCTGACCATCGAGCGCTGGATCTCCTGCCAGGGCGTCTGGCTTTTCGGTACCTTGAACCCGCCATTGGCCTTCAGCTCGGCCATGCGGGCGGCGAACTCCTCCTCGGAAATGAGGATGTTGGCCGAGCGCTTCTTCAGGTCGATGCGCACCCGGTCGCCGGTCTTCAGCACGGCGAGACCGCCATTGGCGCCCGCCTCCGGCGAGGCGTTGAGGATGGAGGGCGAGCCCGACGTGCCGGACTGGCGGCCATCGCCGATGCAGGGCAGGTCGCGGATGCCCTTCTTCAGCAGGGCGGCCGGCGGTTGCATGTTCACCACCTCGGCCGAACCGGGATAGCCGAGCGGCCCGACGCCGCGCACGAAGAGCACGCAGGTCTCGTCGATGGCGAGCGCCGGATCGTCGATCCGGTGGTGATAGTCCTCCGGCCCCTCGAAGACGATGGCGCGGCCCTCGAAGGCATCCTTGTCCTTCGGATTCGACAGGTAGCGCTTGCGGAAGTCGGCCGAGATGACGCTCGTCTTCATGATCGCCGAGTCGAACAGGTTGCCCTTCAGCACGATGAACCCGGCATCCTTCACCAGCGGCTTGTCGAAGGGGCGGATGACATCCTCGTCGGTGATGACGGCGCCCTGGACGTTCTCGGCCATGGTCTTGCCGTTGGCAGTGATCGCGTCACCGTGGATCTTGCCGGCCTTGAGGAGCTGGTTCATCACCGCGGGCAGGCCTCCGGCGCGGAAATACTCCTCGCCGAGATAGGCGCCGGCCGGCTGCATGTTGACCAGCAGCGGCACCTCGTGGCCGACCTTCTCCCAATCGTCGATGTCGAGCTTGACGCCGATATGTTTGGCGATGGCGTTGATGTGGATGGGCGCATTGGTCGAGCCGCCGATGGCCGAATTGGCGACGATGCAGTTCTCGAAGGCCTTGCGGGTGAGGATGTCGGAGGGCTTCAGGTCCTCCCAGACCATCTCCACGATCCGCCGTCCCGTCGCGTAGGAGATCTGGCCACGCTCGCGATAGGGCGCTGGGATCGCCGCGCAGGAGGGCAGCGACATGCCCAGCGCCTCGGCGAGGCCGTTCATGGTCGAGGCCGTGCCCATCGTGTTGCAATGACCGATGGAGGGCGCCGATTTGGTGACGACGTCGATGAACTCCTCATAGGTGATCGTGCCGTCGGCCTGCAGCTTGCGCGCCTCCCAGACGACCGTGCCCGACCCGGCGCGCTTGCCGTTCCACCAGCCGTTGAGCATCGGCCCGCCCGACAGGACGATGGCGGGAATGTTGACCGTCGCCGCGCCCATCACCATGGCCGGCATGGTCTTGTCGCAGCCGGTCATCAGCACGACGCCGTCCATCGGATAGCCGTAGAGGATCTCCACCAGCGACAGATATTGCAGGTTGCGGTCGAGCGCCGCGGTCGGACGCTTCAGCGTCTCCTGGATCTGATGGACCGGGAATTCCAGCGGAATGCCGCCGGCGTCGCGAATGCCGTCGCGGACCCGGTGGGCGAGTTCGATGTGGTGGCGGTTGCAGGGCGAGATGTCGGAACCGGTCTGGGCGATGCCGATGATCGGCTTGCCCGAGCGCAGTTCCTCCACCGTCAGGCCCCAGTTGACCGTGCGCTCCAGATAGATCGCGGTCATGCCCGGGTTGTCCGGATTGTCGAACCACTGCCGTGACCGCAGGTTCTGGGGCTTCATCTTCCGGCGGGCCATGCCCTTCCTCCCATGTTGCGCTGCGAAGCGTTCAAATCGATTGAAGTGCTTGCCGCGTCGTCGTTTCACTGGATTTGACCGCGACGCCCGGCGGATTGCAACGGCAAAAGCGGCGGATGGGACATGCGGCGAAGGGCAGCATGTGATATCTGCGGAAGCATATGCTTCCGGATGAGGGCATGATGGCGATCACCTTGCGGAACAAGGCGCTGGAGGAAAAGATCAAGCGGATCGGTCGACAGCGGGGCCTCGGCCCCTCGGCAGTGATCGCCAAGGCCGTGGAGGCGCTGGAGCAGGCGCCCGCCGATGAAGTGCCTCGGGAGGAGCAGGCGCGCCGGCTCAGGGCGCTCGATGAAATCCAGCGACGGATCGCCGAACGCATTACCGACGAGGAACGGGCGGCAATGGCTGATTTCGAGGCCAATATGTACGATGAGCGCGGCCTGCCCAAATGATCCTGTGCGACACGTCAGCCTTGATCGCGATCCTGAAGAATGAACCTGATGCAAGGCGATACCGGGAGGCCATCGCGGGACCGCAATCTGCTTCTTTGCCCGCATCGTGCTACCTCGAAACGTCGATGGTTGCGTCATATCTGCGGGAGGGGCGTCGGGACCTCGATCAACTGATAGAGGTTGCGAGGATCACCTGCATCCCCCTGGACGAGGCCATCGCCCGCCGCGCCGCCGACGCCTTCGCCCATTACGGCCGCGGAACAGGTCACCCGGCGGCGCTCAACTTCGGCGATTGCATCGCCTACGCGACGGCCATGCATCTCGACGTCCCGCTGCTGTTCAAGGGCGACGACTTCCGGCATACGGATGTGAAGGTCGCCCTGTAGCGCGGCCGTGACGCCACCCGGAAACGTCCCATGACTCTCAAGACCGTCGCCAATTTCGATCGCATCGGCGAGGAAAACGCCTTCGCCGTCCTCGCCCGCGCCACCGCACTGATGCGCGCCGGCAAGGATGTCATCAATCTTGGCATCGGCCAGCCGGATTTCGCGACGCCGGAGAACATCACCGAAGCCGCCATCAAGGCCATCCGCGACGGCCATCACGGCTACACCCCGGCCAACGGCATTCTGCCGCTGCGCGAGGCGGTGGCCGCCGATCTCGACCGCCGCTTCAAGGTCAGCGTTTCGCCGGAAGAGGTGATGATCGTCCCCGGCGGCAAGGTCACCATGTTCATGGCGATCCTGATGTTCGGTGAGCCGGGCGCGGAGATCCTCTATCCCGATCCCGGTTTCCCCATCTACCGCTCGATGATCGAATATACCGGTGCGACGCCGATCCCCGTGCCGATCCGCGAGGAGAACGGCTTCGCCTTCTCCGCCGACGAACTCCTGTCGCTGATCACCCCGAACACCCGGCTCGTCATCGTCAACTCGCCGGCGAACCCCACCGGCGGCGTTACGCCAAAAGTGGAGATCGACAAGCTCGTCGCCGGCATGGCGCGGTTCCCCGATGTCGCCATCATGTCGGACGAGATCTACGACCAGATGGTCTATGACGGCGAGGAGCATGTCTGCCTCCTCTCCTATCCTTCCATCCGCGACCGCACGATCCTGCTCAACGGCTGGTCCAAGACCTATGCCATGACCGGCTGGCGCCTCGGCTATTCCATCTGGCCGGGCAAGCTTTACGAATATGCGCGCAAGCTGGCGGTGAACTCCTTCTCCTGCGTCAACGCGCCCTCGCAGTTCGCTGCGCTGGAAGCCCTCACCGGCCCGCAGGATGCGGTGGGAAAGATGGTCGCCGAGTTCGACGCCCGCCGGAAGCTCGTCGTCGAGGGGCTGAACAAGCTGCCCGGCGTCTCCTGCATCGTGCCGAAGGGCGCCTTCTACGCCTTCCCCAACATCAGCCAGACCGGCTGGAAGGCGAAGCCGCTGGCCTCCGCCCTCCTGGAGGATGCCGGTGTCGCCACCATCGGCGGGCCGGATTTCGGCGTCCATGGCGAAGGCTATATCCGGCTGAGCTACGCCAATTCGTCGGAGAACATCCTCAAGGCGCTGGACCGGATGAAGGGGTTCCTGGAGCGGCGCAACAGCTGATGTCAGCAGTCCGGAAGTGCGGCTCCGCAATCCGCTGTCCGGCGTCCACCGCCCCATTCGTCATGGCCGGGCTTGTCCCGGCCATCCACGGCTTGAACACCGCAGCTGGAAAAGAAGTCGTGGATGCCCGGCACAAGGCCGGGCAAGACGAGACACGTTGCCGCGCGGGGCCCTACCCCCGCCCCGTCAGCAGCATCACGCCGAGCGCGGTGAGGATCGGCAGCGGCAGCGAGGCCACCACCCGCAGCCAGACGACGCGTGTCGGCATGACCGGCAGTTCCCAGACGATGAGCCTCTGGAAGGCGAAGAGCGCCCAGGCCGTGACATAGGTCATGACGGCGAGGTAGCTGGCGCCGCTCTTCAACGCCGAGGCACCGATGGCAAAGCCGATGACCGGTCCGCCGGGCGTCACCGCTCCCGCGATGGTCGCCAGCAGCAGGCCGGTGAAGCCCGAGTCCGGACCGAGCCAGGAGCGCACCACATCCTGCGGCAGCAGGGCGGCGAGAAACCCCGCCCCGATCACCCCGATGGCGAGGCGCGGGATCAGGTAGAGGAAATCGAGCACGCCGCTCCGGCTCGCCTCCCGCAGGACGTCCCGGCCCTGGCGCCAGGTGACGAGGGCGAGAACGATGGTGATCACCCAGAGCGACAGGCTGACGATGAGGGTGGCGCTCATCGCGGCCCTCCGGGAACGAGGCGCGCCAGCCAATGCGCCAGGAGGCCGGCGACGATCGGCAGCGGCAGCGACACGAGCATCCGCGTTGTGACGAAATCGACGCCCAGAAACGGCGCCTCCCAGATGATCGCCCGGTTGAGGCCGATCAGCGTCCAGCTCGTGACGAAGGCCACGGCCGGGCCGACGCCCGCTCCGACGGCGAGCAGTGCGCCGGCAAGCGGGTAGATGGTGAAAGGACCGCCCGGCATGATGGCGCCGATGGCGGTGGCGATGACGAGACCGGAGAGGCCGGAATCACCGCCGATCCAGCGCGAGACGAATTCGCGCGGCAGCACGGCTGCGACGAAGGCGCCAATGAGGCAGCCGGCGAGCACCTTCGGCAGGATGTCGAGGAAGAGCCAGGAATCCTCGACGAGGATCGCCGTGACCCCGGGCCAGCCGTCGCGCCGGTAGACGAGGACCGCACCGGCCAGCACCAGCGCCAGCACGAACAGCGTCGAGCCGTCGATCAGGTTGCGGGGCTTCTTGGCGGAGGGGTCGGGCTCAGATGACAAATGCGGGGCCGGGCATGGAGGCGGACGAGGCCCGACGGCGGGCCGGGTCCGACCATAGGGCCCGCTCCGATGCGCCGGAACCATCGCTCCGGCGCATCAGGCGTGCATGGTCCGTTCAGACCGCGGCGGCGGCCTTGGCCTCGGCGGCGGCCTGGTCGAGATGGGCTGTCAGCGAAGCCTCAAGACCGAGCAACCGGGCGAAATCGCGCAGGAACTGCGCCTCGGCGGCGGTATCGACATTCATGCCGAGATGGGCGGCGATATAGGCCTGCGCCTTCATCTCGTCCGTGGTGCAGGAGGCGGCGATGATCTTCATGCTCACCGGAGCGGCGAGGACACCGTCGAGGAAGCTCTTCTCCGCCTGCCCGAGGCCCATCGAATCGAGCTGGCCGACGATCATCGCCCGCTCGTCGGGGCTCATCTCACCATCCGCATAGGCAGCTGCCACCATGGCGCGGAGCAGGATCTCGGCCGTATCCTCGATCGTCCCGCCGGCCTCGGCATAGCCACCCGGCGCCTGGCCCATGCCGAGAAGCGACGTGACATCGTTGATCGTGCCCTGCACGACGGGCTTGCCCTGCTGGAAGTTGCGCAGCGCCACATAGGCGAGGCCGCCGATCGCCGCGAGGCCACCGACCTGCACCGCCGTCCCGGCGATCTTGCGGCCGGCCCCGGTTCCCAGCAGGAGCCCCGCCAGCGTCCCGGCAGCCGCGCCGCCGGCAAAGCCGCCGGCATTCTTCTGCAGCACGTCAGTGGCCTGGCCGAGGAGGCCCCCGAGGCCGCCACCGCCGCCACCGCCCTGACCCTGGGCGCCGCGCAGCGTGCCCATCAGCTGGTCGAGGAGATTGCCGCCACCGGCGCCGCCGGGCGCGGATCCCGTGACAGCGGGGGGAGCGGCATTGGGGGTGGAGGGCGCTCCGCCCTGCGCCTGGCGCAGCGCGGCACCCAGTTGATCCATCAGGCCGCCGCCGCCAGCCTGCTGGCCCGCGGCGGGCGCGCCGCCACCGAGCCCGCCGAGCAATCCGCCGAGGCCTCCCAGGCCGCCCGCGCCAGACTGTCCGGCTGCGCCCGGCTGGCTCCGCTGCGCCATATCCGCCAGCTGGCCGAGAAGCCCACCCGCGCCGCCCTGCTGCCTGCCACCGGCGAGGACCGAGGTCAGAATTTTGGAAATGTCGGTCAAAGGCTTTCTCCCTGGAACGTCATCCAGACTTATGCATCGGCTGTGGTGCAGCAAGTGCGACAAGTGGGCCGATTTGATGTCGCTCCGTTTCAGGGGCGCAGCGATCGCGCCGCCCGCGCCAGAACCGTGATGCGGTCGAAGTCGCCGGCTGCCAGCGCATCGTCCGGCACGATCCACGATCCGCCGACGGCCCCGACATTGGCCAGCGCCAGATAGCTGGGCGCCCTGGCCGCATCGATGCCACCGGTCGGGCAGAAGACCAGCCCGGGCAGCGGCCCCGACAGGCTCTTCAGGAAGGCGGCGCCACCCGAAGGCTCGGCAGGAAAGAATTTCAGCGCGGCGAAGCCGCGGGCGGCGAGGGCCATGGCCTCGGTGACCGTGGCGCAGCCCGGCAGGACCGGGATCGGGACGGTGGCGAGAGCATCGGCCAGCGCCGGTGGCGTGCCGGGGGAGACGAGGAAGCGCGCGCCCGCCGCCGTTGCCACCTGGATGTCCTCGACGCGCGTGATGGTGCCCGCGCCCACGACCGCCTCGGGCACCTCGCGCGCGATCTCGCGGATGGCGTCGAGCGCCTGGGGCGTGCGCAGCGTGACCTCGATGACCGGCAGCCCGCCCGCGACCAGCGCGCGCGCCAGCGGCACGGCCTGCCGCACGTCCTTGACGGTGAGGACGGGAATGACGGGAGCGAGGGCGAGCAGCGGTCGTGCATCGGGGAGCATGGCAGGTCTCCAGTGGTGTCCCGGCAGCCCTAGCATTCTCCATCGCCTCCGGTCACGCCCCCCGGCAAGGCGCCACAGCTCACCGCGCCGGTGCGGCGGCTCCCGGTCCGCCCGGACGCGACAGCAGCGGCAGCCGGGACTGGTCCTTCAGCGTCTCCAGCACGATCGACGAGCGCACCCGCGCCACGCTCTCATGCGGCAGCAGTTCCTCGTTGACGAGGGTGGAGAGGCCCTTCAGGTCGCGCACCACCAGCTTGAGGAGATAATCGGCATCCCCCGTCATCGCATGGGCCTCCTGGACCTCCGGCATGGCGCGCACGAGATCGCCGAAGCGCTTCGCGTTCAACCCCGAATGGGTGGCGAGCGACACGAAGATATAGACCGTCACGCCGAAGCCGAGCCGGGCGGCGTCGAGATCGGCGCGGTAGCGGCGGATGAGCCCCTCCTCCTCCAGCCTTTGCCGCCGCCGCGACACCTGGCTCGCCGACAGGCGCACGATCTCGGCGAGTTGCTGGTTGGTCCGTGCGCCATCCTCCTGCAAGGCATCGAGCAGGCGCAGGTCGAAGCCGTCTACCGAGACACTTTCGTTCATCTCACGAGACAATCATGCATGGTTCATGCAGGCAAGAGGCAAAATCGCCCGATCTTCTCACGCTCCTTGCGCTGCGACTGCACGATACTCGCCCTCGACATCGACCCAGCCAGAGGATGATTCCATGGGCCCGTTCCCCCACGAAGCCCCGCCCGCCGCGATCAGCGACCAGAACCCGATGGGCACTGACGGCTTCGAGTTCGTCGAGTTCGCCCATCCCGACCCGGCGGCGCTGAAGACTGTGCTCTCCCTGATGGGATTCCAGGCCGTCGCGCGCCATCGCTCCAAGGACGTCACCCTGTTCCGCCAGGGCGACGTCAACTACATCGTCAATGCCGAACCCGACAGCTTCGCGGCGGCCTTCGCTGCCGAGCACGGGCCCTGCGCCTGTGCCATGGCCTTCCGGGTCAAGGACGCGAAATATGCCTATGAGCGGGCCATCGCGCTGGGCGCCGAGCCCTATATCGGCAAGGTCGGGCCGATGGAACTGTCCATTCCCGCGGTCAAGGGCATCGGCGGCTCGCTGCTCTATTTCGTCGACCGTTACGGCGACAAGGGCTCGATCTATGACGTCGACTTCGTCTGGACCGGCGGGCGCGATCCGCACCCCGAACAGGCAGGCCTCTACTATCTCGACCACCTCACCCACAACGTCCACCGCGGCCGCATGGACCATTGGGCCGGCTGGTACGAGAAGCTGTTCAACTTCCGCGAGATCCGCTTCTTCAACATCGAGGGCAAGCTCACCGGCCTGATCTCCCGCGCCCTCACGTCGCCCTGCGGCAAGATCCGCATCCCGATCAACGAGAGCCTCGACGACAAGAGCCAGATCGAGGAATATCTCAAGGAATACAAGGGCGAAGGCATCCAGCACATCGCCTGCGGCTCGCGCGACATCTATGCCACGGTCGAGGCGCTGCGCGCCAACGGCCTGCCCTTCATGCCATCGCCCCCGGCCACCTATTACGAGAAGATCGATGCCCGCGTGCCCGGCCACGGCGAGCCGGTCGATCGCATGAAGGCCACCGGCATCCTCATCGACGGGGAAGGCGCGGTGGCGATCGGCGAGAAGGAGGGCCGCATGTCGCGCGTCCTGCTGCAGATCTTTTCCGGCACCGTGCTGGGTCCGATCTTCTTCGAATTCATCCAGCGCAAGGGTGACGACGGCTTCGGCGAGGGCAATTTCCGCGCCCTCTTCGAATCCATCGAGGAGGACCAGATCCGCCGTGGCGTCATCGGCGGCAAGGCGGCGTGACGGGCCGAGGCCGCGGCCCGGCCGTCATGGCCGGGCTGGAATCCCAGCGGCCGGCTGCCGGCGATTGTAGGATTATTGTCCCAATTATATACTTGACAAAGCAGGCCATGGGGATTCATATGGGCTCAACGGGAGCCCAAGCCCATGACCGACCTTCTGAATCCGATCTTCACCGACGCCGATAAGGCCCGCGAGCACCTTGAAGCCCTGCGCTGGCCCAACGGCCCCATCTGCCCTCACTGCGGCAACTCCGACCCTCAGAAGCTTAAGGCTCTGAAGGGCAAGGCCCACCGCGCCGGCCTCTACCAGTGCGCGGAGTGCCGCGAGCAGTTTACCGTCACCGTTGGCACCGTGTTCGAGCGTTCAAAGATCCCGCTCAACAAGTGGCTGCTTGCCACCCACCTCATGACGTCCAGCAAGAAGGGCATCAGCGCCCATCAGCTGCACCGCATGATGGGTGTCACCTACAAGACCGCGTGGTTCATGTGCCACCGCATCCGCGAGGCCATGCGTGAGGACGTAAAGTCTTCTGGCCCCCTCGGTGGGTCCGGCAAGACCGTCGAGGTGGACGAAACCTACTTCGGCAAGCAGGCCGATCCCCAGCCCTCACCGCACCGTCGCGGCCGTCCCTACACCAAGGGCGGCAAGACCGGCCCCGCCGGTAAGCGCGCCGTTGTGGCGCTGGTTGAGCGCGGCGGCTCCGTCCGTTCCTTCCATGTGGCTCACGCCAGCGTGGAGTACGTCCGCGAGGTCGTCGTGACCAACGTGTCCCGCGAAAGCATCCTCTACACCGACGAAAGCAAGCTCTACAAAAAGATGGGCCATGAGTTCGCTGCCCACGACACCGTGCGCCATTCGACCGGTGAATATGCTCGCGGCATCGTCCACACCAACACGATTGAAGGGTACTTTTCGATCTTCAAGCGCGGCATGAAGGGCGTCTATCAGCATTGCGCCGAGAAGCACCTGCACCGCTACCTTGCTGAGTTCGACTTCCGCTACAACCGCCGCGTGGCGCTTGGTATTGGCGATGTTCAGCGCCGCGACGAGGCCCTGAAAGGCATCAGCGGCAAGCGCCTCACCTATCGGCGGATTGGTGAATTCCAAGGGGCCGAAGCGTAAGCCGCCTCGATAACTGCGGGGACCGTGCACAGGGGGCCTTGGATTCCGCAGGGGAATCGCGGAGCATCCTCGTTTGACGATTCGGGGCCGCCAGCTACCACACCGGCGACCCCGAGTTTCCCGCACAACCCATTGGCCGGGCTGCGGGCATCCGAGTGATGGACAGCCGGATTAAGAGTCCGGATTCGCTTGGGGTCAAGCTCGGCCTTCGCCATAGGAGGCCACCATGGCCAAACAGCCGAGCAACCACGGAAAGTCGTGGACCCCACAGCAGGTAAAAGAATTGAAGCAACTCGCGAAGGAGAACACCCCTACGCGGGTCATTGGGCTCAAAACGGGGCGGACGCCTGAGGCGGTTCAGTCGAAAGCGTCTCAAGAGGGCATCTCTCTGAAGCCGACAAACCAGAGCCCCTACAATCGCAAGCCGTGATTGACGCGACAGCGCGCTCGTAAAGGGCGCGCTGTTCGCTCGTCCAGATGTGCCCGTGATCGGCCAGCGCGAGAGCGAGGCTGTCCAGCGCCTTAAGCATTTTTATCGCTCCTCGGTCGGGGGAGTTTTGAACCCGGCTTCTGTTCCGGCTTGGTCCCGAGCATCCGCTTCAGAACCTCGTCGCGCTTCTCGTCGTCCTTCTTGGGATCGTCAGCCATGGCACCACCCATCTGCACACTCAGCGCAAACCTAAAGGTTGAGCGGGCCTATCGCCACATTGACGAATTGCGAATGGCGAGCAGCCCCCTGTCCCCCGACCTCTTCTGTCTCGGCATTGAGGAATGCACCGCTCCCGGTGACGACAAGCCGTTTCGCTACACCCTCAAATACATCCCGACGAAACCAGTCCCCGAAGCGTTCGCACTCGTCATCGGTGACGTGGTCCACAATTGCAGAGCTGCACTGGACCACCTGGCGACAGCGATCGCCAGATCGGAAGACCCGGAGGCGAAAATTCACTACCCCATGCGGCGGGAACGGGAAGCATTCGTATCGCCCGACAAAGGGCTTACGAATATGCTCCGCCCTATAGAGAAGGCCATCCCCGGTGCCACGAAACTCATTCTTGATCAGGTAAGGCCCGTCGATGACGCTTTCGATAGGTTTTGGGCCTTCCATGACCTCGACAACGACGACAAGCACAACTTGCTCATCCCCACTGTCACGTTCGCCAGCGTTACGAATGTAAACGCGCGAATCGGCACCCACGTTATTTCCAACTGCATGTTCGGGGACAACGCGGCAGAACCAATGAACATCATCACGTCCGATGGGCTCCCCATCGCCGTAGAGAACAATTTCCACGTCGCCGTTGACATAAAGTTTGGCGACGTCGGCCCTTTCCAGAACGATCCTGTTATCCCAACGCTTGCCCAAATCGCGGACATGGTCGCCCGCACCATTAAGGTGTTCGAGCGAGCCATCGCGGACCGCCCCTAAGAGCCATCCGAAGTCAGTGCCGGCCTGTCGCTGTTCAGACTGATTCGTCATAGCTGCTTTGTCAAGTATATAATTGGGATTATTGTCCTTGACAGCGCAACGCTGGTGAGCTAGGATTCCCGCATATTCGACATCTGCGCCCTGGCCGTCCTCAAGCAAGGGGTGGATGCCCGGGGCAAGCCCGGGCATGACGCGGACAAGCGGGCGCCGGTCGTCCAGCGGCAGGCTCCAGAACCTCCGTCATGCCTCGGCATCAACGCCTTGAACAACGCCCTTGCAGACACGCGCCAATGATCAGCGCAAAGGGCGAGGGCCGAGATCAGGCTTGAGGCCCGATGGGCGTCAGGCCGCCAGCCGCCCCTCGGTCACGGCGTGGCAGGCGACCGTGCCGAATTCATCCGTCACCGAGGCCGGCACCTCGCTGCGGCAGCGGCCATTGGCGAGCGGGCAGCGCGGGTTGAACGGGCAGCCCGAAGGCGGCGTGATCGGATTGGGGATCTCGCCCAGCACGGGCTTGCGGGCGCGGCCCGTCATGTCGAGGTCGGGAACCGCATCGAGCAGCATGCGCGTATAGGGATGGCGCGGTGCCGCGAAGAGCTGCCGGCCCGGTGCCACCTCGACCAGGCGGCCGAGATACATGACGCCGATCCGCGTCGCCATGTGCCGGACCACCGCGAGATTGTGCGAGATGAACAGGTAGGTCAGCCCGAACTCGTCCTGCAGGTCGCGCATCAGGTTGAGGATCTGCGCCTGCACCGAGACGTCGAGCGCCGAGGTCGGCTCGTCGCAGACGATGAATTCCGGACGCGAGGCGAGCGCCCGGGCGATGGCGACACGCTGGCGCTGGCCGCCGGAGAATTCGTGCGGATATTTCGCCCCGTCGGCAGGATCGAGGCCGACCGTCTTCAGCAGCCTGCCGACTTCCGCGTCGATGGCGCGGCTTTCGCTCATCAGGCCGAAGGCGCGGATCGGCTCGGCGACGATGCGGTCGACCCGCCAGCGCGGATTGAGCGAGGCATAGGGCGACTGGAAGATCATCTGGATCTTCGAACGCAGCGCCTTCCGCCGGACCGGGTCGTCGGTCTTGGCCATGTCGACGCCCTCGATCACCACCGAGCCGGCGGAGGGAGGCAGCAGGCCGACGACCATGTTGGCGACCGTTGACTTGCCCGATCCGGATTCGCCCACCAGCGCGAAGGTCTCGCGGCGGCCGATGGTGAAGGAGACGTCCTGCACGGCGCGCAGCAGCCGGCGCTCCTCGCGCTCCAGCACGCGGTTGAGCCAGGGCTTCGACACGTCGAAGGTGCGCGACAGATTGCGGACGGTGACGAGCGGCTCGCTCATGCGGCTTTCTCCGCGCCGTCGGCATAGAGCCAGCAGGCGACCTCGGTGGTGCCGACCGGTATCGGCTCCGGCCGTTCCGTGAGGCAACGGGCGAAGACCTTAGGGCAGCGCGGGTTGAAGGCGCAGCCCTGCGGAATGGCGGTGAGCCGCGGCATGGAGCCGGGGATCTGCACCAGCCGGTCGGCGGTGGCGTCAAGCGAGGGAATCGAGCCCATCAGCCCTTCCGTGTAGGGATGGCGCGCGCGCTTGATGACGTCCTGCACCGGGCCGATCTCGGCGATCCGTCCGGCATACATGACGGCGACGCGATCGGCCGTCTCGGCGATCACGCCCATATCGTGGGTGATCAGCATGACGGCGGTGCCGTGCTCCTTGCAGAGGTTCTTCAGCAGCGTGATGATCTGCGCCTGAACCGAGACGTCGAGCGCCGTCGTCGGCTCGTCGGCGATGACCAGTTCCGGCTCGGCGCAGAGCGCCAGGGCCAGCACGACACGCTGGCGCATGCCGCCGGAGAACTGGTGCGGATAGGCGTCGATCCGCTTGTCGGGCGCGGGAATGCCGACCTCGGTGAGCAGGTCGATGGCGCGGGCCCGGGCCTGGGCACTCGTCAGCCGCATATGGGTCTGGATCGTCTCCATGAGCTGCTCGCCGACCGTGTAGAGCGGATTGAGCGAGGTCAGCGGGTCCTGGAACACCATGCCGATGCGCTTGCCGCGGATCTGGCGCATCGCCTCCGGGGCAAGATTGTCGATCCGCTCGCCCTTGAGCCAGATCTCGCCACCGGCAATGCGGCCCGGCGGCTCCAGAAGGCCGATGACGGCGGCGCCGGTCATGGACTTGCCGGCGCCGGATTCACCGACGACGCCCACCACCTCGCCGGGAGCGATGTCGAAGGAGATGCGGTCCACGGCGGTCAGCGTGCCACGGCGGGTGGGGAACTGGACCACGAGGTCGCGGACGGAGAGGACAGGTGTGGTCATCGCCGCTCACCTCAGCTTCGGGTTGAGGGCATCGCGCAGCCAGTCGCCGAGCAGGTTGATGGACAGCGCCAGCAGCACCAGCGCCAGCGCCGGGAAGAACAGGATCCACCACTCGCCGGAGAACAGATATTGCTGGCCGAAGCGGATCAACGTGCCAAGCGAGGGCTGGGTCGCGGGAACGCCGACGCCGAGGAAGGACAGCGTCGCCTCCTCGATGATGGCGAGCGCCAGGTTGATGGTGGCGATGACGAGGACCGGCCCGGTGACATTCGGCAGGATATGGCGGGCCATGATGAAAAAGGCCGGCCGTCCCATGACGCGGGCGGCCTGTACATATTCCTTGTTGCGCTCGACCATGGTGGAGCCGCGCACGGTGCGGGCATATTGCGCCCAGTTCGACAGGCCGATGGCGACGATCAGCACCCAGATCGCCATCTGCTCGTGCTGCGAGGGCGGGATGAGGCCGCGCGCCACGCCGAAGAACAGGAGAGCGATCAGGATGGCCGGAAACGACAGCTGGATGTCGGCGACGCGCATGATGATGGCGTCGGTCCGCCCGCCGACATAGCCGGCGAGAAGGCCGAGGCCCACCCCCATCACCACCGAGAAGGCGACGGATGAAAAGCCGACGAAGAGCGAGACGCGCGACCCGTAGAGAATGGCCGAGAACAGGTCGCGGCCCTGGTTGTCGGTGCCCAGGAGATAGACGGTGTTGGTGCCCATGCCCGCTTCGCCCGGCTTGGTATAGGCGTCGAGCAGATTGAGCGCGGCGGGGTCGAAGGCGTCCTGCGGGGCAATCCAGTTGGCGCCCAGCGAGGCCGCCAGCAGGATCACCGTCATCGCCGCGGCGATCATCGCCACCGGCGAATGGCGAAAGCTCCAGGCAAGGTCGGAATCCCAGGCGCGTGCCAGACGGGCCTTCAGGGTGATGCGCGGCTTGGGTGTGTCGTCGATCGCGGTCATGGCGGGCCTCAATGCGCCGATGCCGGACCCGCGCCGCGCAGGCGAGGATCGAGCGCGAAATAAAGCAGGTCGACCACGAGATTGGTGACCACGAAGACGAAGGCGACGAACATCAGGTAGGCGGCCATGACGGGAATGTCGACGAACTGGACGGCCTGCACGAAGAGGGCGCCGAGGCCGGGCCACTGGAAGACGCTCTCGGTGACGATGGCGAAGGCGATGACGCCGCCGAGCTGCAGGCCGGCAATGGTCATCACCGGAACCATCGTGTTCTTCAGCGCGTGGCGGAACCAGATGGTGCGCTCGGGGACACCGCGGGCGCGGGCGAATTTCACATAGTCCGTGCGCATCGTCTCGAGCATCTCGGAGCGGACGAGGCGCATGATCAGGGTGAGCTGGTAGAAGCCGAGGGTGAGGACCGGCATGACCAGCGATTTCAGCCCCGACGTGGTCAGGAGGCCGGTCGACCACCAGCCGATCTTGACGACGTCGCCACGTCCGAAGGAGGGCAGCCAGCGCAGCTCCACGGCGAACAGCCAGATCAGGCCGATGCCGATCAGAAAGGTCGGCAGCGACACCCCGATCAACGACACCGACAGGATCATGTGGGAGAGAAGGCCGTTGCGGTTGATCGCGGTGTAGACGCCGAGGGCGATGCCGACGACGAGCGCGAACAGGGCCGACAGCAGCGCCAGTTCGACGGTGGCCGGAAGCCGCTCCGCCAGCAGGTCGGCGACGGGCCGCCCCTGCCGGTAGCTGACCCCGAACTGCAACTGGGCGGCGTTGGAGACGAACCGGGCGAACTGGACCGGGAAGGGATCCATCAGGCCGAGATCGCGGGCGAGCTGTTCGCGGTCCTGGAGCGTCGCCTCCTGTCCCACCAGATTGGAGACCGGGTCGCCGATGAAGCGGAACATCGAAAAGGCGACCAGCGCCACGGCCAGCATGACCAGGACCGCCTGGGCGAGACTCTTGACGACATAGGCGATCATGAAGGGCGACCGGTTGACGCGACAATCGATAATGAAAAGCAGCAAGGCCCCTTCCCATTGGCGGGAAAGGGCCTCGCCGTCATGTCGGACAGATCAGGAGCCGGCGAAGCGGAACAGCTTGAACCAGGCGCCCGCATCCGGATGCACCGGCACCTCGATGCCGCCGCGCGCCGCGTGGCTGATCGACTGCATGTGCAGCGGGATGTAGATGGCCTGGTCGCGCAGCTGCTTCTGGATGTCGGCAAGCTCGGCATTGCGGCGGGGAACATCCGCCATGGTCTGCAGGGCCAGCATCCGCGCATCCAGGGCCGGGTTGGAATAGCGCGTGCCGTTCCAGGTGCCGTTGTTGGCGGTGCGGGTGTGGTAGAGGAACGTCAGGATATATTCCGCGTCATACGTCGGGATGCCCCAGCCGACGAGGAAGAAGTCCAGTTCCTGGCGCTGCAGCTCGGGGAAGTGCTGGGCTGCCGGCTTCGCCACCATGTTGGCGCGGATGCCGATCTGGCCGAGCATGGCAACCACCGCCTGGCAGATGTTCTCGTCCGAGACGTAGCGGTTGTTGGTGCACTGGAGCGTCACCGAGAAGCGGGTGTTGCCCTCGGCGGCCCGGCGGGGATAGCCGGCCTCGTCGAGCGCGCGGTTGGCCGCGGCAGGGTCGAAGCGCGGGATGGCGGCGAGCTCGGCCGAGTAGCCCGAGATGAAGGGCGAGCCGATATAGCCGATGGGCTGGCCCTGGCCGCGCATGACGACGCGGGTGATGGCCTCGCGGTTGACCGCGATGTTGATGGCGTTGCGGACCCGCACGTCGGCGAAGGGGTTCTTGCCCTTGATGTCCGAGGACTTCAGCTCGGCGTCGCCGACATTGAAGCCGAGGAAGATGACGCGGTTCTCGGGGCCCGTCGTGACGCGGATGCCCTGGCTCTGCTGCAGGCGCGCGATGTCCTGCACCGGCACGTCATGGACCACGTCGACCTCGCCCGAGAGCAGCGCGGCGATGCGCGTGGCGTCCTGCTGGATCGGCACGACGATCAGCTCGGTCACCTGCATCGGGAACTGGCCCTTGCCCCAGTAGCCGGGGAACTGGCGCATCACCGTGCGCACGTCCGGCTC
The DNA here is from genome assembly GCA_943368975.1 of Archangium gephyra. Classification (GTDB taxonomy): domain Bacteria; phylum Pseudomonadota; class Alphaproteobacteria; order Rhizobiales; family Phreatobacteraceae; genus Phreatobacter. Next base: position 30,105 of record CALRLZ020000003.1, on the reverse strand, counting down.
GCGCGAGACGAGGGTGAAGGGGCCGGTGCCCATGGCATTGCGGGTGGCGCCGTTCTCGGCCCGCTCGCGGATGTTCTGCGGCTCGAGGGCGTTGTTCTTCTCCGCCCAGGCCTTGGACATCATGAAGATGTTGGTGAGGTTCTCGACCAGGAGCGGGTTCGGCGCCTTGGTCTTGATCCGGATCGTGTGGGCATCGACCTGGGTGACGCTGTCGATCGAGGTCAGCAGGCCGCGATAGTCCGAGGTCGGACGGCGGGCGCGGTCGAAGGAGAAGATGGCGTCCTCGGCGGTGAAGTCGGACCCGTCGTGGAACTTGACGCCCTGGCGGAGCTTGAACTCCCACACCGTCGGATCGTCGGGAAGAATGCGCCACTCGGTGGCGAGGGTGGCGACGAGCTTGCCGTCATAGCCGCGGATGACCAGCGGCTCGTAGATCTGGTGGACGAGATTCGACGTCGGGCCGATATTCGCCGACATCGGATCGAGGGTCTGGGCATCGACCGAGCGGGCCCACCGGACGGTCCGCGCTTCGACGGCCGTGACGAAGGTCACGGCGGCAATCATCGCGCCCGCGAGGAGCTTCAATCCAAAACGCATAATTCACCTCTCTGAAGAGTGCCGGTTCTGGGACCGGGTTCTGCCGGCGATGATAGACAGCGGCGCACGGGCTGTCACCGCATAGTCACGGACGAAATGTCGCGTTGACAGACCGTGCGGGCGCGGCTGTCAGGACGGCTTGATCTCGATCTCGATGAAGGCGAAGTCGCGGCCGGTGATGTTGACGATGTTGTGGTTGACGCCCTCCTTGCGGAAATAGGGCTCGTGGGTCTTCATCTCGTACTCGCCCGAGGTGCCGTCGCCGAGCTCGGCGATCAGCCTGCCGTCGGAGAGCGGCACCACCACATAGTCCCAGCCATGGGTGTGCCAGCCGGTCTCGGCCCCGTCGGAAAAGTTCCAGCGCGTCACCTTGACCTTGTCGTTGTCGATGAGGAGTTGCGGGTCGGCGGGAGGGCGGCAGGTGAAGGTCATGGATGGGTCCTTTCGATGCGCTGCAGGCCGGCGCTGCGGCCGGCCACGAACCAGTAGACGAGACCGCCGGCAAGGCCCGCCACCACCGCCACGACGACTTTCGTGACGGTGATGGACGGCTCATCGCCGAGGATGGGATCGGGGGCCTCCTGCGGCGCCCGGGCATAGACCCAGGCGAGGGAGGCGACAGCTCCCAGGAGACCGAGGCCAAGGTGAAAGGCAAGCGCCCGCCAGCGCATGGCTTCGGCGACGAACTGGATGAGCAGCAGCGGCCAGAACAGTCCGGCGGCCAGGAACGTGTAGAAGCCGATGGCCACGGCGCCGGCGACGAGATCCGGCATCCGCCCCTGGTTGAGGTCGAAGACGACGACGATGGCCGCCGCGAGCGCCAGGGCCAGCAGGAAACCGGCTGCAACGCGCAGGAGGCGCAGGGCATAGAAGGCGAAGCGAGTCATGCCGACGAAACTAGTCGCCGCCGGCCGCGCGCGATAGCGGCCAGCGGCATGCCCGCCGTGCTCGGCGGGACATGAAGGGCCCCCTCCCCGCCGGGGAGAGGTGCCTGTCGCGATGCCCGGCCGAAACGGCCGGCGGCCTTACCTCACCACCGCCCCGTAGAGCAGGTTCTTGAACAGCATGCGCGTATGCACCCGATGCGACGGGCCCTGCGCCATGAGGATCCCGACGATGCCCTCGCGCGGATCGATGGTGAAGCTGGTGCCCCAGGCGCCCGCCCACATGGCGTCACCGGTCGAGCCCGGCGCCACCGCGAACCCGTCCTGCCGGCGCACGGCGAAGCCGAGGCCGAAGCCGTAGCCCGGACCGGTCGAGGCGGCCGTCGATCCGCCCATGCCGATGAGATGGTCGGCCAGCATGAACTCGACCCATTTCGTCGACAGAAGCCTGCGGCCCTCGAACTGGCCTCCGTTCAGGATCATCTGCGCGAACTTGAAATAGTCCTCGGCGGTCGAGACCATGCCGGCGCCGCCCTTGAAATACTGGCCGTGATCGGCCGGGTTCTCGAAGATGCGGTAGGCGGTCCACATGCCCGCCTTGGCCGGGTCGGAATCGAGCGCCTCGGCGAGGCGCGACCGGCGGCTCTCGGGAACGAACCAGCCGGTGTCGCGCATGTCGAGCGGATCGAGGATCATCTCCTTGATCAGCACGTCGAGCCGCTTGCCCGAAACCCTTTCGAGCAGCAGGCCGAGCACGTCCGTCGAGATCGAATAGTGGAAGGCCGTGGCCGGCTGGTGAACGAGCGGGATCTGGCCGAGACGACGCAGCATCTCGTCACCGGAGATATTGGCCGTACGGGCCTCGATATTCTGGTCGTCGAGCAGCTGCTTGATCCGGGGAGACCGCTCCGAGCCGGCATAGGTAAAGCCCGCCGTGTGGCGCAGCAGATCCTGCACGGTGATCGGGCGGGCGAGCGCGACGTCCTCGGTCACGGTGGTGCCGTCGGCATTGCGGCGCTCGACCTGCACCTTCAGGTCCTTGAGTTCGGTCAGCCAGGTGGCGATCGGATCGGAGAGTTTCATCCGGCCCTGCTCGATGAGCATCACCGCCGCCGCCGACACGATCGGCTTGGTCATCGAGGCCAGCATGAACAGCGTGTCGCGGGTCATCGGCTGCGTCTTGGCCGCATCGCGGAAGCCGTGCGCCTCGAAATGGATGATGCGGCCGCGCCGGGCGATGAGGGTCACGGCGCCCGGGAACATGGCGCGGTCGGCCTGTTCGCGCATGACCGGACCGATGCGCGCCAGCCGCTCGCGCGAGAAGCCCATCACGGTCTCCTCGCCGCGGCCGCGGCGGCCCTCGCGGTCGAAACGGCCCTGGCCGCGTTCGGCGCCCGAACCGCGATCGTCGCGCTCGAAGCGCCCGCCCTGCCCGGGACCCGGCCCGGGACCCGCCTGGGCGAAGACCGGGATCGGCGTGGCGGCAAGACAGGAAAGGGCCAGGGCGAAGGCCCCGGCCCGCACGGGCGGCAGTCCTTGGAACGGCATGGGATCCTCCCGGGATCATGGTGGTCTCGGCCGGTCTTGTGTCGCCGGCTGTCGGAAGCTCACCACCCGCCCGGGGGAGGGTCAAGCGCGCGCCTGCGGCGGCTGCCGCGCTTCATGCGCATGCGCGGGAGAAGGGCTCAGTCCACCATGCTCATGGCGCGGAAGGCGTCCTGCTCGGCCTTGGACATCAGCACCGCCTTGTCCTTGGCGCGCAGACGTTCGGTCTCGCTCTTGAGCTGGCCGCAGGCGGCGAGGATGTCGCGGCCGCGCGGGGTGCGCACCGGCGAGGAATAGCCGGCCTCGAAAACGACCTCGGAGAAGCGCTCGATCTGCTCCCAGTCCGAGCACTCGTATCGGGAGCCGGGCCAGGGATTGAACGGGATGAGGTTGATCTTGGCCGGGATGCCCTTCAGCAGCCGCACCAGCCGCCGCGCATCGTCGATGGAATCGTTGACGCCCTTCAGCATCACATATTCGAAGGTGATGCGGCGGGCATTGGACGCCCCGGGATAGTCGCGGCAGGCGTCGAGCAGCTCGGCGATCGGATATTTGCGGTTCAGCGGCACAAGCTCATCGCGCAGGTCGTCGCGCACCGCGTGCAGGGAGATGGCCAGGGCGACGCCGGTATCGGCGCCGACACGGCCGATCTCCGGCACGACGCCCGAGGTGGACAGCGTCACGCGGCGCTTGGAGAATTGCAGGCCGTCCGGGTCGAGAAGGGTGAGAAGCGCCCCGGTGACGTTCTCGACGTTGTAGAGCGGCTCGCCCATGCCCATGAACACGATGTTGGTGACGAAGCGCCCGCCGTCGGTCGGCACGAAGGCGCCCTCCGGCGGCTCGGCTCCCGGCCAGTCGCCGAGCTGGTCGCGGGCGACGATCACCTGGGCGACGATCTCCGCGGCGGTGAGGTTGCGCACCAGCTTCTGCGTGCCCGTATGGCAGAAGGAGCAGGTCAGCGTGCAGCCGACCTGGCTGGAAATGCACAGGGTTCCGCGGTCGCGGGTCGGGATATAGACGGTCTCGATCTCGTGCCACTTCTCGCCCGCCATGGAGGGCGGGATGCGCATCAGCCACTTGCGGGTGCCGTCCTGCGACACCTGTTCGGCGACAACCTCGGGTCGATCGAGCGTGTAGGTCTCCGCCAGCGCGGCGCGCAGATGCTTGGAGACGTTGGACATCTCCTCGAAGGTCTTCGCCCCGCGCTGGTAGATCCAGCCCCAGAGCTGGGAGACGCGCATCCGTGCTTCGCGTCCCTCGATGCCGATGGCGGCCAGCGCCGCCTTCAGGTCGTCACGTCCCATGCCGACGAGCGAGGGCTTCGCCGGCAGGGCGCGGGGGCCGGAGGCGGCAGCGGGCTTCTCGACGGGGGCGGCATTCGCGGGATCGGGCGTCGGCATCGGGTCGGGTTTCCTGGCAAGCGCGGGCCTATAGCACGAAAGCCGCGCTCCACGCAGCCTTTCACGGGCCGGTGGCGTCAGCTGGTCGTATGGGGGTCGGCGCATTCCCGGCGCGCCCGCGCCAGAGCCTCGGCGAACCCCGCGAGAGAATAGGTGTCGATCGTTTCCTCCGCGAGGACCGACATCGACCGGATCTGCATATGGTCGTTGCTCCGCATCGCCGCCACCAGCCGGGTTTCGTCGGCGATATCCTTGATCCAGGCGCCGACGGCGTCACCGGCGAGCGGAAAGTTTTCGCCGCCGACGGACAGCATCGCTCCGGTGGTGACCTCGAAGCCGAACTCGACGGAGAACTCGTCGCGCACCTGGTCGGTCGGTCGCGCGGTGACGAAGACGAAGGCCGGGCCTCTCACCGCCCCTTGGGGACGCCGCGTCTGCGGCGAGGCGGCGGCATAGCAGAGCTTGCCGCGATCGGTCTCGGCGACGATGACGGACCAGTCGGCATGACGGACGACGGTGCGGGTGGTCCCGCTCGGCCGGTCTTCGGCCGCGGCGAGGCCGATGCTGCAGGCGAGCGTCAGGAGGGCGGCTGCCGCCCTCAGCGGCATTCCTGCGCCACGCGGTCGAGCGCCTGGGCGAGACCGTTGAGCGAATAGGTGTCCGTCGTCACGTTGCCGCGACCCGAGGTCGACCTGACGGTGAGCTGCGAACCGCCACGCATCGCCTGGACGAGACGGCCCTCCTCGGCGGCGTTCTTGATCCAGGCGCCGTTGGCCTGGGTGTAGAGGGCGAAATTGGCGGTGCCGATCGTCGCCGTGGCATCGCCGCGCAGCGGGAAGCCGAGGGTGAGCGAGACCTCGTTGCGGACGTTTTCGCCGGGCCGCGAGGTCAGGAAGAAGAAGGCGGGGTCACGCTGCAGATTGGCCGGCGCGCGCGTCTTGGGCTGCGAGGCGGCGTAGCAGACCTTGCCGCGCTGGGTGCCGGAGGTGAAGACGCCCCAGTCGCCGAACTGGGCCACCGCCGATCCCTGCTGGGCTCCACCGCCGGCGGCGGGGCGGGTCGCCTGTGCCTGCGCCTGCTGCCGCTGCTGCGCACCGGCACTGGTGACGGCAAGGGCAACGGCCGAGAAGGCCAGGACGGAGAGGATTCTGTTGCAGCGCATCGCAATACTCGGCTCTGGAAACGGGCGAACGGGAACGGCGGCCCCGCCGGACTTGCCCCTTAGGTGTCGAAGATCAGGGTAAACAGGAGGTTAATTCGCGGGCGAATCCATGGCGAATAGCCCTTTGAACAGCACTTCCCGGCCCTGACGTCGCTCCCCTTGGGGTAACTTACGTCCAAACGGGGCAAGACTAGGGCGGAAGTCGGCCGCAGCCGGTGGCATGTGAGTCGCCCCTGGGCCCGGCAAGCTCCCAGGCGCGATGGCCCCTGCCGGCCGCGACGACCGGCCTCACCCGGGACAGAGCCCGCCCGGGTGATCCGCCGGCAGTGTTCAGCCCCAGGTCCTGATGTCGACGAAATGGCCTTCGATGGCCGCCGCCGCCGCCATGATCGGCGAAACCAGATGGGTGCGGCCCTTGTAGCCCTGACGCCCCTCGAAATTGCGGTTCGAGGTCGAGGCGCAGCGCTCGCCCGGCTGGAGCCGGTCGGGGTTCATGGCCAGGCACATGGAGCAGCCCGCCTCGCGCCATTCGAAGCCGGCGGCGATGAAGATCTTGTCGAGGCCTTCCTGCTCGGCCTGTTCCTTCACCAGGCCCGAGCCCGGCACGATCATCGCCGAGACGGTGGAGGCCACCTTCTTGTCACGGACGACGCGGGCGACCTCGCGCAGGTCCTCGATGCGCGAATTGGTGCAGGAGCCGATGAACACCTTGTCGAGGCGGATGTCGGTGATCCTGGTGCCCGGCTTGAGGTCCATGTAGTCAAGCGCACGCCACTTGGAGCTGCGCTTGTTCTCGTCCTCGATCGCGTCCGGATCCGGCACGACGCCGGCGATGGAGATGACGTCCTCGGGGCTGGTGCCCCAGGTGACGATCGGCGGCAGGGCGTTGGCGTCGAGCACCACGGTGCGGTCGAAATGCGCGCCCTCCTCGGTGTAGAGCGTCTCCCAGTACTTCTGCGCCATGTCCCAGGCCATGCCCTTGGGCGCCTTCGGCTTGCCCTTCAGATAGGCGTAGGTCTTCTCGTCCGGCGCGATCAGGCCGGCGCGGGCGCCGCCCTCGATCGACATGTTGCAGATGGTCATGCGGCCTTCCATCGACAGCGCGCGGATCGCCTCGCCGGCATATTCGATGACCGAGCCGGTGCCGCCGGCCGTGCCGATCTCGCCGATGATGGCGAGGATGATGTCCTTGGCGGTGACGCCGTCCTTCAGCTGCCCGTCGACGCGGACGAGCATGTTCTTCGCCTTCTTCTGGATCAGCGTCTGGGTGGCGAGCACATGCTCGACCTCCGAGGTGCCGATGCCATGGGCGAGGGCACCGAAGGCGCCGTGGGTCGAGGTGTGGCTGTCGCCGCAGACGATGGTCGTGCCCGGCAGGGTGAAGCCCTGTTCCGGCCCGATGACGTGGACGATGCCCTGGCGGATGTCGGCGGCATCGTAATATTCGATGCCGAAATCCTTGGCGTTCTGGGCGAGGGCCTCCACCTGGGTGCGGCTTTCCTCGTCCTTGATGCCGAACTTGCGGTCCGGGGTCGTGGCAATGTTGTGGTCGACCACGGCCAGCGTCTTCTGCGGCGCCCGCACCTTGCGGCCGGTGGTGCGCAGTCCCTCGAAGGCCTGCGGGCTGGTCACCTCATGGACGAGATGGCGGTCGATATAGAGCAGGCAGGTGCCATCATCCTGCGTTTCGACCACATGGTCGTCCCAGATCTTGTCGTATAGCGTGCGCGGCGCGGCCATGGCGGACCTCCCGTTCTGAAAAGGTGGCGGGTCTCATAGCCTTGAATGGTTCCGGAGAGAAGAGGCGTCAAGCCGGACGCATGACAGGGCGGCAGCAGGCGCCGCCGGCTGCGGCCACCGGCCAGGGGAGGGAGCAAACGGATGACGCCGCCGCGCCGCACCCCGGACCTCCCCTCCCCGTCCCCGGAGATTCCACCGCCGCCGCTGCGCTATCTGGCCATGGAACTGCGGTCCGTCGTGGAACTGGCGGAGCTCACCTTCCGCTACCGAACCCTCGGCGACGCACCGCGCGGCGATGGCCATCCCGTTCTCGTCCTGCCCGGGCTGATGTCGTCGGACCTGGCATCGCTGCCGATGCGGCGCTTTCTCACCCGCCGGGGCCATGCGGCCTATGGCTGGGGCTTCGGCATGAATCGCGGCCTGCGCGGCACGCTGGAGAGCGATCTCGCCGATCTGCTTGGCACCATCGCCGGGCGCCATGGCCGCAAGGTCAGCCTCGTCGGCATCAGCCTCGGGGGCATCTATGCCCGCCAGCTCGCCAAGGTCTTCCCGCACCGGGTGCGCTCGGTCGTCACCCTCGGCAGCCCCTTCGCCGGCGGGCCCCGGTCAACCCATGGCTGGCGGGTCTATGAATGGGCCTGCGGCCAGTCCGTCGACAGCCGCGACCAGCACATGGGCGGGCCGGTCCGCCCGCCGCCGCCCGTCCCGACCACCGCCATCTACAGCCGGACCGACGGCATCTGCGCCTGGCAGAGCTGCATCGAGCCCGGCGGACCGCTGGCGGAAAGCATCGAGGTGACCGGCAGCCATATCGGCCTGCCGCACAATCTCCAGGTCCTGCGGATCCTTGCCGACCGTCTCGCCCAGCCGGAGGGCGCATTCAGGCCCTATCCGACCGCAGATCCCGCTGCCGAGGGTGAGGCCCGGACCGCGCCGGACCGGACCCATCCGGCGCGCTAGACCCCGAAGCACCAGGCCAGCACGCCCTTCTGCGCATGCAGGCGGTTCTCGGCCTCGTCGAAGACGACGGACTGGGGCCCGTCCATGACCTCGTCGGTGACCTCCTCGCCGCGGTGGGCGGGCAGGCAATGCATGAAGATGGCGTCGGAATTGGCCGCGCTCATCAGCTGCTTGTTGACCTGATAGGCCTTGAGGAGGTTGTGGCGGCGCCCGGCATCCTCATCGCCCATCGACACCCAGCAATCCGTCACGATGCAGTCGGCGCGATCGGCCGCCTGGTAGGGATCGGAGGTCCAGGACACGTCGCCGCCCTCGCGCTGGGCCGCGGCGATGACCTCGCGGCGGGGCGCCAGGTCCTCGGGGGTGGCGATGTTGAGCTTGAAGCCGAAGCGCGGCGCGGCCTGGATCCAGGAGGCGAGGACATTGTTGGTGTCGCCGGCCCAGGCCACCGTCTTGCCGCGGATCGGGCCCTTCTTCTCCTCGAAGGTCATGATGTCGGCCATGATCTGGCAGGGATGCGACAGCTTGGTCAGGCCGTTGATCACCGGCACCGTCGCCGCCTCGGCCAGTTCGCGCACCGCATTGTGGTCGAGCATGCGGATCATGATCGCGTCGACATAGCGCGACAGCACCTTGGCGGTGTCCGAGATGGTCTCGCCGCGGCCGAGCTGCATCTCGGCACCGGTGAGCATGATCGTCTCGCCGCCGAGCTCCCGCATGCCCACGTCGAAGGAGACGCGCGTGCGGGTCGAGGGCCGCTCGAAGATCATCGCCAGCACCTTGCCGGCCAGCGGCCGGCCGGCCTCGGGCGTGCGACGCACGCTCTTCAGCGCGCTGGCCTTTTGCAAAATGGCTTTCAGCTCGGCCCCGCCGAAATCGGCGAGGTCGACGAAATGACGGGGCGCATGGGTCACTCGGCCGCTCCCTTGACCATCTGCGCCTCGAGACTGATGGCCGCCTTGTCGAGCATGCCGACCGCCAGATCGATCTCCGCATCGGAGACCACCAGCGGCGGAATGAGACGGATGACATTGTCGCCCGCCGGCACGACGAGCAGACCGGCGCGCCGCGCCTCGGCCGTCACGTCGCCGTTGGGGACGACGCATTTGAGACCGGTGAGCAGGCCGGCGCCGCGCACGCCCTCGAAGACCTTGGGATGCTGGTCGACGAGGCCGGCGAGCTTCTGCTTGAACAGGAGGGCCTTGCGCTGCACCTCCTCGAGGAATCCGGGCGCGAGGACGACGTCGAGCACGGCATTGCCCACCGCCGCCGCCAGCGGATTGCCGCCGAAGGTCGTGCCATGGGTGCCGGGTGTGAACACCGCGGCGCATTTCTCCACCGCCAGCACCGCACCCATGGGGAAGCCGCCGCCGATGCCCTTGGCGATCGCCATGATATCGGGGGTGACGCCCGCCCATTCATGGGCGAAGAGCTTGCCGGTCCGGCCGACACCGGTCTGCACCTCGTCGAAGATCAGCAGCAGGCCGTGCTTGTCGCAGAGCTCGCGCAGATAGCGCAGTTCCTCGTTCGGCGCTTCGCGCAGGCCGCCCTCGCCCTGGATCGGCTCGATCATCAGCGCCGCCGTATCCGGGCCGATCATCGCCTCCAGCGCCGCATGGTCGCCGAAGGGCACCTGGTCGAAGCCTTCGACCTTCGGGCCGAAGCCCTCCAGATATTTCTTCTGGCCACCGGCGGCGATGGTCGCCAGCGTGCGGCCGTGGAAGGCGCCCTCGAAGGTGATGATGCGGTAGCGGTTCTCCTCGCCGCGCACGGCGTGGTACTTGCGCGCCATCTTGATGGCGCCCTCGTTGGCTTCCGCGCCCGAATTGCAGAACAGCACCGAGTCCGCGAAGGTCGCATCGATCAGCCGCTTCGCCAGCCGCTCGGCCTCCGGCACATTGTGCAGGTTGGAGACGTGCCAGACCTTCTGGGCCTGCTGCACCAGCGCCTCGACGAGATGGGGGTGCGAATGTCCCAGGGAATTGACCGCGATCCCCGCGCCGAAATCGAGGACTCGTCGCCCGTCCGCCGTCACCAGCCAGCAGCCCTCGCCCCGCTCGAAGGCGAGTTCGGTCCGTGCATAGTTCGGCATCAGCGGCGTGATCACTTCGACCTCCCGTCGAAACTCCCGGAAACCCAGAAAAAAACGGCCGCCCCGAAGGGCGGCGCGATGAAATCTATGCGATCGGGGGGGCGGAAAGTCAAGGTTCGCGCCATCCACCGCATGCTGCGGCGCAGTGGTTCCGGCTAAGCGTCGCAGGGGGCCGGCCTGTCGCCCGCAGTCCGCAAAGCCATGACGGGGTCGTGCGATGCCAAAGGCCGGTCAGGAGGGCGGCGCCTCACGGACGACCGGAAGAGCGAGCGTCACCAGCCAGCAGGCGGCGAGCATCGCCGCGGATCCCGCCAGACATCCCAGGATGCCGCCCGTCTGGTAGAGCAGGCCGGACAGCAGCGTGCCGGCGAAACGGCCGGCGGCATTGGCCGCGTAGTAGAAGCCGACATCCTCCGCCGCCTTCTCCGATCCCGCATAGGCGAGGATGAGATAGGAATGGACCGAGGAATTGACCGCGAAGGCGAAACCGAAGACGGCGAGCCCGGCGACGAGGACGAGGTCCGCCCGCGGCGGCTGGAAGACGAGGATCGCCGCGATGACGAGCGGCACCAGCATCAGGCCGAACGACCAGAGCCGCGCCGCCGGAACCTCGGCGGACAGACCGTCCGGGCTGCGCGTCACCAGCGCCGGCGCCGCGGCCTGAACGAGGCCGTAGCCCACGGTCCAGACCGCGAGGAAGGCGCCGACCATCGGAAAGGTCCAGCCCGCGGCATAGAGGAAGACCGGCAGGCCGACCACGAACCAGACGTCGCGGGCGCCGAACAGGCCGATCCGCGCGGCCGCGAGCAGGTTGACGCCGCGGCTCTTGCCGAAGAGTTCGCGTGCCGTGCCGCTCGCCTTGGCCTTGCCCATCATCGGCGGGAGCGACAGCACGACGCCAAGGAGCACCACCCCGAGCGCTGCCGCCATCAGCCAGAGGGCGAGGCTGAACCCGAAGGCCTCCAGCAGCAGGCCGCCGAGGAAGAAGCCGGCGCCCTTCATGGCGTTCTTGGAGCCGGTGAACCAGGCGACCCAGCGGAACAGCCGGCCGTCTGCCCCCTCGCCGGCGCTGCGCGCCTCTTTCTCGGTGACCTTGATGGCCGATTTCGATGCCGTCTTGGTCAGGTCCTTGGCGACGCCGCAGATGCCCTGCCCCGCCACCACCCAAGCGACCAGGACAGCCGCCTCCCAGCCCGGCGACATGGCCGACAGCAGCAGGAACCCGGCGATCTGCGTCGTGAGCCCCACCGTAAGCATGCGCGTGATGCCATAGCGGGTCGCCAGCCAGCCGCCGATAACATTGGCACCGATCCCTGCGGCCTCGTAGAGCAGGAACAGCAGCGCCAGCGTGAAGGGCGAATAGCCGAGCTTGAAGAAGGTGAAGAGGACGAGCATGCGCAGCGCGCCGTCCGTCAGCGTGAAGCCCCAATAGGCCGCCGTGACAATGGCATAGTTGCGCAGGCCGGCGGAGATCGCAGCCATCAGATCCCGATCCGGGCCATGTGGGTGGCGAGATCGACCATGCGGCAGGCATAGCCCATCTCGTTGTCGTACCAGGCATAGACCTTCAGCATCACGCCGTCGGTCACCAGGGTCGAAGGCCCGTCGACGATGGCCGAGCGGGTGTCGCGGGCATAGTCGGCCGAGACCAGCGGCAGCGGCTCGAAGCCGAGAATGCCGGCCAGCGGTCCCGCCGCCGCCGCCTTGAAGAGATCGTTGACCTCCGCCGCGGATGTCGGCCGCTTCACCTGGAAGACGCAATCGGTCAGCGAGGCGTTGAGCACCGGCGCACGCACGGCGTGGCCATCAAGCCGGCCCTTCAGCTCGGGATAGATCAGCGCGATCGCCGTGGCGCTGCCGGTGGTCGTCGGCTGCAGCGACAGCATGGCCGAGCGGGCCCGGCGCAGGTCCTTGTGCGGCGCGTCGACGACGACATTGGTGTTGGTCGGATCGTGGATCGTGGTGATCTGGCCACGCTCGATGCCGAGGGCCTCGTGGACGACCTTGACCACCGGGGCGAGACAATTGGTGGTGCAGGAGGCTGCCGTGACGATCGGATGTTTCGCCGGTTCATAGAGATGCTCGTTGACCCCGACGACGACATTGAGGACCGAGGGGTCCTTGACCGGAGCGGCAACGATGACGCGCTTGGCGCCGCGTTTCAGGTGCCCTTCGAGCGTCGCGGGGGTAAGGAACTTCCCCGTGCATTCCAGCACGACATCGACGCCGAGATCGCCCCAGGGAATATCGGCGGGCGCGGCATGGGCGGAAAAGCTCAGGCGCCTGCCGCCGATGGTCACGGCGTCCTCGCCGTCGGCGGCGATGGCGCCGCGCCAGCGCCCCTGGACGCTGTCGAATTCGAGCAGATGGGCCGTGGAGGCCGCGCCGCCCTTGATCTCGTTGAGATGGACGATGTCGAGCCGGTTGCCGGCACGCGGATCATCGGCGCCGCGCCCCGCCGCCCCCATGGCCGCCCGCAGGGCGAGCCGCCCGATGCGGCCCATGCCGCTGATTCCGACCCGGAGTGCCGGGGTCGCCTGGTCGTCTCTGTCAGTCATGACACGTCCACCTTGGGGGAGCAGGAGGGCGTCAGGCCCCGGATGATCGGCACGCAGATCTCCGGCCGCCCGGCGCAGCAATCCTGCACCAGATGCAGCGTCATGGCCCGGAAGCGATCGAGATCGGCGCGGTAGAGGATCGAGCGGCTGTGCCGCTCGCCATGGGCGAGGCCGGCCCGCACCAGCACGGCCAGATGGCCGGACAGGGTGTTCTGCGGCACGGCCAGCAGGGCGGCCAGTTCGCCGGCGGGGATGCCCGCGGGCTCGCGCGCCACCATCAGGCGGAAGGCGGCGAGCCGTGTCGGCTGGGCGAGGGCCGCCAGGGCCGCGATGGTTTCGATATCATCCATATATCGGGAACTACCGAAGTGATGCGACAGTACCGTGACAGTCTCCCGGCCCCGGCCGGTGCCCGTCACGGAATGGGCGGGTCCGCGGGTCGGGACGGTCGCCTGTGACCCCATGCCTGGAATGGAACGAAGGGTCGCGCCCGCTGTTTGATGCATCGGCCCAAGCAGAAAGCCGATTGCCGTCAAAAGTTCCGGCAAGAGTGACTCAAAAACAACACCGTCCTTAAGGTCTTGGTAAGACTCAGGCATCGGCCGGCGAGGTCACCCCCAGGGCCTGTGGACGGATTCTCGAAAGCCCCGACGCGCTTGGGGAAAACGAAAGCGAGATTCCCCGGACTCTTGCCGCCGATTCAATCAATAGCGTAGTGTCCGGCCGTCGGCATACGACATCTCGTGCGGCGGACCTTAGTGACAAGGGTATCGGCAGTGCAGCGACGCCTCGTGCGAGGCGGCGATGACTTGCGGATTCCGATGGCCCGCAGCCTTCCAGGAGGAGACAGGAACATGCAGCAGTTGCAGTGGACCGACGAGCGGGTGGAGCTCCTCAAGAAGCTCTGGAACGACGGTCTGAGCGCCAGCCAGATCGCCGGCGAGCTCGGCCAGGTGACCCGCAATGCCGTCATCGGCAAGGTCCATCGTCTCGGCCTGTCGGGCCGCGCCAAGGCCCCCTCCTCCAGCACCCCCCGCGCCCGCAAGGCGCCGCGCACGGCACCCTCCGCCCCGCCGCGTCCGTCGATGCCCGCCTCGCGCTCCAACCTTGCCTTCAAGCCCCGCCCGGCGCCGGACCTGGTGCCGGAATCGGAAGTGGCGCGGCTGCCCGAGGTCGACAATGTCGTGCCCATGGGCGAGCGCTGCACCATCATGGAGCTGAAGGAATATTCCTGCCGCTGGCCGATCGGCGAGCCCGGCAAGGACGATTTCCGCTATTGCGGCGCCCGCTCCGGCACCGGCATTCCCTATTGCGCCTATCACGCCCGCATCGCCTACCAGCCGGTCGCCGACCGCCGCCGCGACCGCAAGCAGGTGGGCGGGCGCTGACGGGCTGAACCCTTGAGGCGGCGGGCCTTGCACGACCAAGAAAAGCGATGAAACCCAACGAGCCCTCTCCCCTCCGGAGAGGGCTTTTTTCTTGGGCCGCGCCGTCAGAACGGCATCATCCGCTCGACCACGAGATAGCCGGTCAACAGGCCGATGCCGAAGAAGACGACCACGCCGGCGGCCGCGAGTTCGGCAGCGCTCAATACCAGTGTCGCCATACCGGTCCGCGCCGCGGCGAGGCGCACCGCGAGCCCCTTGGCGCCCGAGGCGAGAGCCGCGATGGCCGCGACCGTGATAGCCGTGCCGACGGCCATGGCGAAGGTCGCGGCGACACCCGCCTGCACGATGCCCTGGGACAGCGCGAAGACCAGGATGAGCACGGCGCCGGTGCAGGGCCGCAGCCCGACGCTGAGGATGACCGCCAGCGCCTCGCGCCAGGACTGGATGCGGGCCACCTGTTCGGCAGCCGGCAGATGGACGCAATTGTCGTCGCAGCCCATGCCCGCCACCGGCCGGTTGAGGCGCCAGGACGCGAGGCGCGCGAGGAAGGCGCGCCCCTTCTGCCAGGTCAGCCGCAGGCCGATGACGATGATCAGGCCATAGGCGGCGATCTCCACCCAGTTGACCACCCGGCTCATGGTGCGCGCCGTGACCCCGAGGATCGCCGCGAGGAACCCGACGAGGGCGATGGCGGTCAGCGCCTGGACCAGCGAGGACAGCGCCGCCAGCGCCACGCCGCGCCGGATCGTGGCGCCGTTGGCGACGATATAGGACGAGATCACCGCCTTGCCGTGGCCGGGACCGGCGGCATGGAAGACCCCGTAAAGGAAGGACAACCCCACCAGCGTCCAGAAGGCGCCGGCCTGTCCCGTCCGGATGCCGCGCACCGCCGCCGACAGCTGCCGGTAGAATTGCGCCTGCTGCTCGATGATCCAGCCGAAGGGACCGCCGGGAGCGGGCGGCCTTGCGCCGCCGAAGGCCGAGGGCGGCGCCTGCGCCAGGGCCGGCGCGAGGGCCCAAAGGCCGCCGACGACGATGACCGCGGCGAGGACCGCGGCCGCACGGCGCCCTGGCGTCACGGGCAATTCACCGTGAAGCGCCCGGCGAATTGCTGGCCAAAGTTCGCATTGGGGCCAAGCGCCTGGAAGAAGCTCTCGGAGAGCGTGCCCACGGCGAGATTGCTGCCCCTGGGCGGCGTGTAGTCGAGACGGCAGCCGGCGGGGGCCGCCATGAGGCGCATCGGCTCGCCGTCGGCCGGCACGAAGGCGACGAAATAGTCGGGATCATAGACCTCGACGGTCAGCGGCCGGCCCGCCGCCCGGAACGGGGTCACCAGCGGCACGGTGAAATGCAGCCGGAGCTTGCCCCCGACCACCTCGGACCAGGCATCGCGCACCGGGCCGAAGGAGACGAAGCGCCGCTCGTGGCGCAGCACGGTGAAGAACTTCTGCTGTCCCAGATGCTCGACATTGACCTGGGTGAGCTCGGCGAGCTCCTCGCGGCTGAACTGGCCGTCGCGGTTCTTGTCGAGGCCCTGGGTGGCGAAGCTCGAATACATCTCGTCGAAGGTCCAGACATGCTGGAAGGCCGTCACCTGCCCGCCGGCGTCATGCAGCAGCAGCGTTTCTGTCTCCACCTGCACATGCGGATGGGCGGCGGCGGGCCGGGACGCGGCACCCGCCAGGGCCAGGACGCAGAGGGCGAGGAGACGGAGTGACGGCACGGCGAACCCTGTTGTTCGGTCACGCCAGTGATAAGGCGGGGAAGACGGCCAAGATATGGCGGCCGTCATGGTTAATGCGAGGTTGAGGTCGCGCGCCAGCGGACGACCTGTGCGCCAGCCCGTCTTGCTCGGCGCGATGGCCGGTGGAATGGTCGCGCCTCCTGATCGCCCGACAAAGCCGCGAGGACTGCCATGCGCGCCAACCTGACCATCGACAGCCGCCGGCTCTGGGACATGCTGATGGAGACGGCGGCGATCGGCGGCACGCCCAAGGGCGGCATCAGGCGCCTGTCGCTGTCCGACGAGGACCGCCGCGTGCGCGACTGGTTCCGCCGGGAATGCGAGGCCCTCGGCTGCACGGTGCATCTCGACACCGCCGGCAACATGTTCGCCCTGCGCCCCGGCAAGGACATGACGAAGAAGCCCATCGCCATGGGCAGCCACCTCGACACCCAGCCCACGGGGGGCAAGTTCGACGGCATCCTCGGCGTGCTCGGCGGCCTCGAAGTGCTGAAGACCCTGCACCAGGCAGGCTACGAGACCAATGCGCCGCTGTGCCTCGTCAACTGGACCAACGAGGAGGGCGCCCGCTTCTCCCCCTCAATGGTCGGCTCGGCCGTCTATGCCGGCGCCTACAGCCAGGCGCAGATGGATGCGGTGACGGACAAGGACGGCATCACCCAGGGCGCGGCGCTGGAGGCCATCGGCTATCGCGGCAGCGACAGGCCCGGCGCCCTCGCCTTCCAGGCCTATTTCGAGATCCATATCGAGCAGGGGCCGATCCTCGACGAGGAGGACCTCTCGGTCGGCATCGTCACCGGCATCCAGGCCATCAAGTGGTTCAACTGCACCATCACCGGGCGGGAAAGCCATGCCGGCACCACGCCCATGGCCTATCGCCGCGACGCGCTCGCCGCCTTCGCCGAAGCGGCCGGCGAGATCCGGCAGATCGCCATCGACCAGGGCGGCCTCGCCACTATCGGCATCGTCTCCGCCTATCCCGGCTCGCCCAACATCATCCCCGGCGAGATGCGCTTCACCCTTGACATGCGCCACCATGCCGACGCGGTGCTCCAGTCCATGGTGACCGCGGCCAAGGCGGCCATCGCCGCGGCGGCAACGCGCCATCACGCCGCCCACGACGTCCAGCCGCTGCAGGATTCGCCGGCCCAGCCCTTCGATCCCGCCTGCATCGCCGTGGTGAGGGCCGCGACGGAGAAACTCGGCCTGCCCTCGCGCGAAATCACCTCCGGCGCCGGCCACGACGCCATGTACACGGCCCGCGTCTGCCCGACGACGATGATCTTCGTGCGCTGTGCCGAGGGCCTCAGCCACAACGAGGCGGAAAGCGCCACCCAGGACGATTGCGGCAACGGCGCCCAGGTCCTGCTCGAGGCGGTGCTCGCCTATGACGCGCGGGGCTGACCCCGCGCTTTCCATCGCGGAGCGCTGCTGCTAGACCGCGCCAGCAGCGACCAAGAGGTCAATCCATGTCGGACATGCGCGTCGTCATCGCCGGTGCGGCCGGCCATATGGGCCGGGTTCTCGTGCGTCTCGTCCAGGAGACGGCGGGCTTGAAGCTGGTTGGCGCCATCGAGCCGGCGGGGCATGTCGCCATCGGCGAGGATGCCGGCCTGCTCGCCGGCGTCGGCCGGACCCTGGTTCCGGTCTCGTCCGACACCGACGCGGCCCTGGCACAGGCCGACGGCATCATCGATTTCACCATCCCGCGCGTCTCGGTCGACATTGCCGGCATGGCCGCCAAGCATCGCAAGGTCCATATCTGCGGGACGACGGGCTTCTCCCAGGCGGAGAACGACGCCATCGCCTCGTCCGCCCGCATCGGCACCATCGTCAAGTCGGGCAATTTTTCTCTTGGCGTGAACCTCCTTGCCGCTCTGGTGAAGCGGGCCGCCGAGGCCCTCGACGAGGATTTCGACATCGAGATCGTCGAGATGCACCACAACCGCAAGATCGACGCCCCCTCCGGCACGGCGCTGATGTTCGGCGAAGCAGCGGCGCTCGGCCGCCGGATCGATCTCGCCGGTCATGCCGATCGCGGCCGCGACGGCCAGACCGGCGCGCGCCGGCGCGGTGACATCGGCTTCGCCGCCCTGCGCGGTGGATCGGTCGTCGGCGAGCACTCGGTGATCTTCGCCGGCCCCGCCGAGCGCATCGTCATGAGCCATCTCGCCGAGGACCGCGCGCTCTTCGCCCGCGGCGCGCTCAAGGCCGCGCTCTGGGCGCATGGCAAACCCGCCGGCCTCTATTCCATGGCCGATGTCCTCGGCCTCTGACCCCTGACAGGATCGCACATCATGACCGAACGGCTTCTCGTGCTCACCCGCCATGGCGAGAGCGAGTGGAACCTGAAGAACCTCTTCACCGGCTGGAAGGATCCGGGCCTGACGGCGAAGGGTGTCGAGGAGGCCAAGACCGCCGGCCGCGGCCTCAAGGCGCTCGGCCTGACCTTCGACGTCGCCTATACGTCGGCCCTGACCCGCGCCCAGGACACGCTGAAGCTGATCCTCGACGAGATCGGCCAGCCCGCCCTGCCGACCATCCGCGACTTCCGTCTCAACGAGCGCGACTATGGTGATCTCTCCGGCCTCAACAAGGCCGAGACGGCGGCCAAGTACGGCGACGAGCAGGTCCATATCTGGCGCCGCTCCTACGACGTTCCGCCGCCGGGCGGCGAGAGCCTGAAGGATACGGTGGCGCGCGTCCTGCCCTATTACGTCGCCGAGATCCTGCCCCGCGTGATGCGCGGCGAGCGCGTCCTCGTCGCCGCCCATGGCAATTCGCTGCGCGCACTCGCCATGGTCCTCGACCGCCTCGACGAGAAGACCATCCCGATGCTGGAACTGAAGACCGGCGTGCCGCTGATCTACCGCCTCAACGCCGACACGACGGTCGCCAGCAAGCAGGTCCTCGAGGGCTAGCGCTGCCGCAGGCGACGCCGCGGCGCGTGCTCAGGACACCTTGAGCTCGGCCGGGGCGGCGACGACATGCGTCTCGACACTCGCGACCTGGGCACGGCCCGTCGCGATCGCCATCGAGGCCGAATCATAGAAGCACTTGACGCTCTGGATCAGCCGGCCGCGGAAGCGGATGAGGTCGCAGCGCTCGCTCTCGATGACCCGGCCATTGTGCCGGAACAGCAGCGAGGAGTGCCAGTGGACGAAGGCGTCGTCGTCCCGGACGACGATCTTCTCGATCAGGAACTCGCGAATCTCGAACATGCGATGGAACTGGTCCAGCGCTTCCATCAGCCCCACGAGGCCGACCCTGAGGCCGGCATGGGGGTTGAGAACGGTATTTCCGATCAGCGTGAACTCGCAATCCTCACAGAACAGCGCGGCGAGCGCGACGGTGTCTCCGCGCGCCCAGGCCGAATAGCCGACCTTCAGCTTCTGCTCGAGAGCAATATCGTCGGTGACGAGATGCAGCGCCATGAGGGGCCTTATGCGCAGTAGTTCTTGTAGAATTACGGTGCCTTCCGCGACAAATCAACGACGGCCTCGGCCGATGTTGATAACGCTTCGATGATCACGCCGGCAGGCGCTTTCGATCTTGCGGAGGCCCGCCAGCCACAGAACCCTTACCGGCAGGCAGGAGGTGGAATGCGAGGCTTGCAGGGCCCCACGCTTATGACCTAGGCTCTTCCATAAATCGATTAAAAAGACCAGCCGGGAGAAATGCCATGCCGTCGCGCGCTGTGCGCAACGTCGACCGCTCGCTCATTCGCGACAAGGCCAGGCTCATCCGCCGCGAAACCGTGCGGCTGACCGACATCTGCGGCTCCGGCCATTACGGCTCGTCCTTCTCGATGGCCGAGATCGTGGCGCTGCTCTACTATCAGCTCCTGCATGTGAAGGCCGGGGATCCCCGCTGGGCCGACCGCGACCGCTTCACCATGGGCAAGGGACATGCCGCCATCGGCCTCTTCCCGGTGCTCGCCGATCTCGGCTTCTTCCCGTCCGAATGGCTCGACACCTACAGCCGCATGGGCTCATTCCTCGGCGACCACCCCGAGATGAAGAAGGTTCCCGGCATCGACTTCTCGTCGGGATCCATCGGCCACAACCTCTCCGTCTCCGTCGGCATGGCGCTCGGCGCCCGGCTGAAGGGCTCGCCCGCCCGCGCCGTCTGCCTCATGGGCGATGGCGAGATGAACGAGGGCCAGGTCTGGGAGGCGGCGCAGGCCGGCGCCCATTACGGCCTCGACAACCTGATCGGCATCGTCGACATCAACGGCGCCGGCTCCGACGGCGATCCGCAGCAGACCCTGCGCTCCGAGCCCCTCAAGGAAAAGTGGGAAGCCTTCGGCTGGAACACCATCGTCCTGAAGGACGGCCACGACATCGACTTGACCTTCGACGCGCTCAACCGGGCGCTCAATGCCCCCGACGGCCGCCCGGCCTGTGTCCTCGCCTATACGGTCGCCGGCAAGGGCGTCTCCTTCATGGAGGGCACCTGGCAATGGCATCTCGGCTTCCTCGGGCCGAAGGACATCGAGCGCGCCTATGCCGAGATCGAAGCCGGCGAGATCGGGTGAGGAGACGGGCATGAGCCAGAGCGACAAATACCGCGCCAATCCCCCCGCCCCCGGCATGGCCTACATGTCGGCCGAGCTGAAGAAGACCATCGACCTCTCCGAATCGACCGTCACCGACGATTTCGACGAGCGCTCCTGGGACATGGTCGTCTCCCTCGGCCTGTCCCGGCAGCTGACGACCGGCAAGACCCTGATCGAACTCGCGGAGGCCGGCCATGACGACATCGTCGTCTGCACCGCCGATCTCGGCCGGCCGACCCAGGTCATCGGCTTCGGCCAGGCCTATCCGGACCGCTACTTCAACTTCGGCATTGCCGAGCGCAACATGATCGGCGCCGCCGCCGGCCTCGCCACCATGGGCCTGACGCCGGTCATCTCGAACTACTCGTTCTTCCTCGCCCTCATGGGCGTGGAGAACATCCGCAACGACATCTGCTACACCAACCTGCCGGTGAAGATGGTCGGCACCCATTCCGGCATCGCCATGGGCTTCTACGGCACATCGCACCATTGCTGCGAGGATATCGGGGCCCTGCGCGCCATCCCCAACCTGACGCTGATGGCGCCCTGCGACGGCCATGCCCTGTCGTCGGCGCTGCGGACCAACATCAAACATCCCGCGCCGATCTATTTCCGCGCCGGCCGCGGCCGCGAGGCCGTCGTCTACGACAGGGAGTTCGACTTCCGCATCGGCGGGTCCAACACCCTGCGCGACGGGCGCCACGCCACGGTGCTCGCCATCGGCAATCTGGTGAAGGCTGGCCTCGACGCCCACGACATCCTGAAAGCCGAGGGGATCGAGATCACCGTCGTCGACATGTATTCGATCCGGCCGCTCGACCTCGAGGCGGTGCGCGCCGCCGCAAAGCGCGGCCCGATCATCTCGGCGGAGGAGGCGAACGTCACCGGCGGCTTCGGCGCGGCCATCGCCGAGGTCATCGCCGAGGAGGGGCTCGGCACCCGCCTGACCAAGGTCGGCATGCCCGATGCCTATGCGGTGCTCGGCCCGCCGACCCACCTCTACCGCCACTATGGGCTCGACGGCGAGGGCGTCGCCGCGGCGGTGCGCAAGGCACTGAAGGCCTGAGGGTTATCGAGGCTCGCAGGGAGGCCCCACCCGCACCCTCCCCGCGCTGCGCGCGGAGTGGGGACTTCGACGACGGGCGAGTCCCTGAGACGGTCGTGCCTGGCCCCACCGCCGTCGAACGGGCCGGGACGCAAAGGTCCCCCTCCCATCGCGGAGCGAGGGGAGGGTAAGGGTGGGGCCCTTTTGAACCCGCCCCCTCAGAAATACCCGGCGAGGTTTTTGCGGATCCGGTCGATCACCCGACCCGCCTCGGGGCGGATGTCGAAGCGCTGGCCGGTGATGGTCTCGAAGGCCTCGATATAGACCGCGGCGGTGGCCACGATCACGTCGGCGGGGATCTCCGGGATCGCGTCCTTGTAGGGATCGCAGCGCGCCACGACCCAGTTGCGCACGAAGTCCTTGTCGAAGCTCTCGGGCTTCTCGCCCGCGGCGAACCGCGCGGGATAGCTGTCGGCCTTCCAGTAGCGGCTCGAATCCGGCGTATGGATCTCGTCCGCCAGGACGATGCGGCCGTCGCGGTCGGTGCCGAACTCGTATTTGGTGTCAACGAGGATGAGGCCGCGCTCGGCGGCGCGCTTCTGCCCGCGCGCGAACAGGGCGAAGGCATAGGTCGTCAGCTTCTGCCACTGCTCCGGCGTGACCAGCTTCTGCGCCAGGATCTCGTCCGGCGACAGCGGCTCGTCATGGCCGCCGTCGAAAGCCTTCGATGTCGGCGTGATGATCGGCTGCGGCAGGCGCTGGTTGTCCTTCAGCCCGTCGGGCAGGGTGATGCCGTACATCTGCCGCTGGCCCTTCTTGTAGAGCGTCAGCACGGAGGTGCCGGTGGTGCCGGCGAGATAGTCGCGCACGACGATCTCGACGGGCAGGATGTCGAGGCGCTGCCCCACCACCACGTTCGGGTCGGGATAGGCGAGGACGTGGTTCGGACAGATGTCCGCCGTCTCCTCGAACCAGTAGCGCGCCGTCTGGGTCAGGACCTCGCCCTTGAACGGGATCGCCGCAAGGATGCGGTCGAAGGCGCTGATGCGGTCGGTGGCGATGATGACGCGGCTGCCGTCGGGCAGGTCGTAATTGTCGCGCACCTTGCCGCGATAGTGGTTCGGCAGTTCGGGAATGGTCGCGTCATCGAGGACGCGATGGGCGTTCGCCGTCAGCTTCACCAGATCCATGGCCGTCGATCTCCCCGCGAACCGGTCCCTCCTTATCGTCTCGGCGGGGCCGGCGTCGACGCCCGAGACCAATTGTCCACCGCCGACGGCTTGACCGGGGGGGCGTGATCGTCTTCGCTCCGGCGTCGTTCTTTCCGAAGCGTGAGATGTATGGAAGCCTACGTCACCCCGGTCATCGAGTTCGTCAAAGCCAACCAGGCCTGGGCTCCCGCCATCATCTTCGCGCTGTGTTTCGCCGAGTCGCTGGCGGTGCTGTCGCTGGTCGTTCCGGCCTGGGCGATGATCGTCGCCTTCGGCCCGCTGATCGGCACGACCGGGATTCCGTTCTGGCCGATCCTGGCCGCGGCCGCCCTCGGCGCGATATTGGGTGACGCCGTCTCCTACTGGTTCGGCTATGTCTTCAAGGACCGGATCGGAAAGATCTGGCCCCTGTCGCGGCACCCGGACCTGCTGCCCAAGGGACAGGCCTTCTTCGACAAATGGGGCGTCTGGGCCATCTTCATCGGCCGGTTTTCCGGGCCCTTGCGCGCCTCCGTGCCGCTGGTGGCGGGCATGCTGGCCATGCCGCAATGGAAGTTCCAGATCGCCAATATCCTCTCGGCCTTCGTCTGGGCGGGGGCGCTGCTGGCGCCCGGCAACATGCTCGGCCAATATCTGAAGGCCCTGCACTGACGGGCTTCCGGGCGGCGGGCCGGACTCAGGCCAGCGTCGCCGTGCCCAGATGCTCGACCGGGAAGGCGTGGATGTCCTGCAGCAGTTCGACGAAGGCGCGCGCGGTGAATTCGGTCAGTTCGCGGCCGCTCGCCGGCGTCGCGGCGGCCGCATTGCCCATGGCGCCGGCGGTGGAGAGGTCCTCGCTCAGCCAGCCGAAGGAAATGCGCTGCGTCGCCCGGAGGTGGCGGTAGCGCTGCTCCATCAGCACGGCGGCGGAGACGAAGTCGCGGGCCTTGGCCATGTGCACGAGGTCGCGGCGGAAATGCAGCATCTGCGACGTCTCGATGGCGCCCCCGTGGATGCCATGGACGTGCTCGGCCTCGGGGAACAGCCCCTCCGGCGCGCCGAGCCGGTGCCAGGAGCACTGGACGACGAACATGCCGTGGCGGCGGCGAAGGTCCCGCGCCACGATGTCCATCGTCGCGACATTGCCGCCATGGGAATTGGCGATGACGAGCTTGCGCACGCCCGCCCGCGCGACGCTGTCGCCGATCTCGTTCAGCAGGCGGATCTGCGTCTCGGCGGACAGGGTGATCGTCCCGGGAAAGGCGGCGTGCTCGTCCGACTTGCCCATCCACACCGTCGGCAGGAAGGTGACCGGCAGCCCCTTCGGCAGGATGTCGCGCACAGCCTGCCCATTGCCCTCGGCAATGACCGTATCGACGGAGACCGCCAGATGCGGGCCGTGCTGCTCCATCGCGGCGATCGGCAGGACGGCGATCCACGATCCCGTCTCCGCCGACCGGAACTCCTCCGTGGTCATGTCGCCCCAGAGCTGTTTCGGCAGCATCGCGCCCTCCCGCTCGTCTCCCCGACCTGATTCGCGCCGGTCCTGACCCCTAGCCGGCCCTGGCCGCCACCACCTCGACCTCGACCTTGAACTCGGGCCTGGTGAAACCCGAGACGATCATCAGCGTCGAGGCCGGCGGCGGGCTGGCGACGTGGCGGTCGCGCGAGGCCATGTAGCCCGCCATATGCGCCCGGTCGGTGACGAAGGCATTGATGCGGACGATATCGCCGATGTCCATCCCGGCGGCAGCGAGCATATGGCCGATCGCGGCGAAGCAGAGGTCGGCCTGCGCCTCCACCGTCTCGGGAATGACGCCGTCCGGGGCGAGGCCCAGTTGCCCCGAGCAGAACAGCATCCGCGTTCCCGCCGGCACGACGACGGCGTGCGAATATTTGGCAAAGGGGGCCGGCATGGCGGCCGGCGTCAGTTTCTCGAGCATGGTCATGTCTTGCCCATCTGGATCGGCAGGGCCGTCGTCTGCTTGATCCGCTCCATGGCGAAGCGCGACGTGACGTTCTTCAGCGGCATCTGGGCGATCAGGCGCTTGTAGAAGGCGTCATAGGCGTCCATGTCCGCCACCACGACGCGCAGCATGTAGTCGACGTCGCCGGCCATGCGGTAGAATTCCATCACCTCCGGCATGGCGGCGACGAGTTCGGCGAAGCGGCCGAGCCACCCCTCGGAATGGTCGGCGGTCTCCACCGACACGAAGACGGTCAGGCCGAGCCCGAGCTTCTTCGGGTCGAGCAGCGCCACCCGCCCCTTGATGATGCCCTCGGCCTCGAGCTTCTGGATGCGCTTCCAGGCGGGCGTGGTCGACAGACCGGACCGTGACGCGACTTCCGCGATGGAAAGCGAAGCGTCCGTCTGCAAAACGGAGAGAATGCGGCGGTCCGTGTCGTCCATCCCTGGGCATCCCTTCACTGGGAATTGATCTTGCCACGAGGTTTAGACGGTCCCGCGCGCCAAGGCGAGCGAGACGAGGGTCTTATACACGCCTGCCGGGTACGCGCCGCGACAAGCGGCGGCGCGATCTCAGTTGCCGGCGTAGAAGGCGGCCGGCCAGGGCCAGTTCACCGTATAGGCCGGCGCGCCCCAGAAGCGGTCGCGTCCCGGCTTGCCGCGCATCGAGCTGGACATGGCCACCAGATCGCCGTTCGAGGTGAAGGGCGCGAAGAGCATGTCGGGGCGCGCACTCATGCGGTCGCCGGGGAAGGTGACCTTCGGGGTCACCAGCCAGCTCGGCCGCGAGACGCGCACCTCGGGGGGCGCGTTGCGACGCTGCTGGGCCTCGGCCTGCTGCACGGCCGCTTCGACGGCGAAGACGGCCGTCACTGCGACGAGGCCGATGGCGAAATTGCGGATCATGAGGTGCTCCCGATGCGTTGGCGAACTCTAGCCTTACGCCGCGTCCGGGTCGAGAGCATGCCGGTCACAGATTGAAGAACTGTGACCGGCAGGCATCGCCTGCTCAGGCAGCGCGGCGCCAGGCTTCGGCAAGTTCCAGACCTTGCCAGCGCGGCACTTCCCTGCCCGTCGGGCTGACGAGGCCCCGGGCGCCGTCCAGTGCGCCGGGAACCAGGTCCAGCCCGAGAAACCGCGACCGCTCCACCGGCCCCGGCATCCACAGGCGCTCCATCTTCGCCGCCGCGAAGCCGAATCGCCGGTAATAGGGTTCGTCGCCGACCAGGATGATGGCCCGGTGGCCGTCATCGCGCGCCCGGCCGATGGCCTCCCGCATCAGCTGGCCGCCGATGCCGGACGAACGGATCGCGCCGTCGACGGCCAGCGGCCCCAGCAGCAGCGCGGGGCGATCGGATCCGAGCGTGACGTTCCACAGGCGCACGGTCCCGACGAGGTGCGCGCCGGCGACAGCGACCAGCGCCAGGCCCTCGGCGGGCAGGCGGCCCTCGCGCAGCCGTTCGGAGGTCTTCGCGCCACGGTCGGCGCCGAAGGCGGCGTCGAGCAGACTCTCGCGCGCGTTCAGGTCGTGAACCTGCTCGTCGCGAACGACGATGGGATCGGCGAGGGCGGGGTCCTTGAGGGAAACATACACGGTCATGGCCGCGGTCCTTCTCTGGCAAGAGAGTGACGACAGCCCTCGTGCCGGGCGCAGAGCCACGGCCGGTCGGGACGGTTGCTGGGCGGAGAGCCCGCCCGGTCACCCGGGCGGGAGGAGGAGCGTCAGATGCAGACGCTCGCCAGCGGCGCGAAGCCGTTGAAGCCGACCGTCGAATAGGTCGTGGTATAGGCACCGGTCGCCTCGATCAGCACCTTGTCGCCGATGGAGAGCGACACGGGCAGGTCGTAGGGCTTCTTCTCGTACATGACGTCGACCGAATCGCAGGTCGGTCCCGCCAGCACGCAGGGCGCCGTCTCGTCGCCGTCACGCTCCGTGCGGATCGGGTAGCGGATCGCCTCGTCCATGGTCTCGGCGAGACCGTGGAACTTGCCGATGTCGAGATAGACCCAGCGCACCTCGTCCTCGTCCGACTTCTTCGAGATGAGGACGACCTCCGACTCGATGATGCCGGCATTGCCGACCATGCCGCGACCCGGCTCGATGATCGTTTCCGGGAGGCGGTTGCCGAAATGCTTGGTCAGCGATTCGAAGATGGCCGCGCCATAGGCTTCCGCCGCCGGCACGTCCTTGAGGTACTTGGTCGGGAAGCCACCGCCCATGTTGACCATCTTCAGCTCGATGCCGCGCTCGGCGAGCGTGGCGAAGATCGAGGATGCCGTGGTCAGCGCCTGGTCCCAGGCGCCCATGTTCGTCTGCTGCGAGCCGACATGGAACGACAGGCCATAGGCCTGCAGCCCGAGGCGGTGGGCATGTTCCAGCACGCGCGGCGCCATCTCCGCGGCGCAGCCGAACTTGCGGGAGAGCGGCCATTCGGCGCCCTCGCAGTCCTGCAGGAAGCGGCAGAAGACCTTGGCGTCCTTCGCTCCGATCAGTGCGGCCTGACGGGCGATCTTCTCGACCTCGGCCTCGCAGTCGACGGCGAACAGGCGCACGCCGTACTGCAGGGCGCGCGCAATGTCCTTTTCCTTCTTGATGGTGTTGCCGAAGGAAATGCGGTCGGGCGCGGCGCCGGTCGCCAGGGCCTGCTCGATCTCGACCACGGAGGCGCAGTCGAAGCAGGACCCCATCTCGGCGAGCAGGTTGAGGATTTCCGGGGCCGGATTGGCCTTCACCGCGTAGAAGACGCGCGTGTCGGGCAGGGCCCGGGCGAATTTGGTGAAGTTCTCGGCCACGACCTCGAGATCGACGACCATGATCGGGCCATCGTCGCGGCGGTTGCGGAGGAATTCGCGGATACGGTCGGTCATGTGATGTCCCCCCAGCCCTCTCTCGCGAGGACCAGCAAAGGGTTGAACCCATGGGCTGCGTTCGCTTCGCGGGTCCGCTGTGGAGACGGAACACCGGTGACGTCGGCAACCCGATGACGTTCGCCGAGACATCTCTTCCGCGGCCGGGCTGGACACCCGTCAGCGAGACGAAGACGCCTTCGATTGGATTGGGGACATCCCGCTCCGCACGGCCGGCAAGAAGAACAAGCCTCTTCGGTAGCTGGCTCTGGACACCAGCTGAGACCAAAAAAGCCCGATCGTCGTTGCTTCAAGTCGCGTCCCCTGCGGAGGGCAGGGTTCGCCGGTTTGCCTCCGGCTGCCGGTTAGGTATCGAAGACCCCGCGTCTTGCGACGCCCCTGGAACACGGCCCGGTAGGTCCCGGCGCATTCCCAAGTCTTCGGGCGGCTGTCCGGCCTCTTGTCCGGATGCCCACCAACCGGCACGCAACCACAGGCACGTGCGAAATTGGGCAGCGCCGTAGATAGCAGATTTCGCACCCGGCGCAAGCGCTTTCCATTTTCCACGGGCAAGAAAATTTGCCTGATCGGCCATCGGGTTAACCCGTCCGAATTTTCGCCGGCGAAGGGTCCTGTTCATGGACATGATGCCGCAGGGGCGGCTATGAATCCGGTTGGCGCGGGGCATCCTGCCGCGCGTGCCCGACCGGGATCCGGAGACCCATGGCTGCTGCGGTCGAACTCGCCGCCTACAAGGATGTGCTGATCATTCTGGCTTCGACCGCGGTGACGGTGCCGCTGCTCAAGCGCCTGGGGATCAGCCCTGCCCTCGCCTTCCTCGGCATCGGCGTCCTGGTCGGACCGACGGCGCTCGGCGGGTTGACCGGAACCTTTCCCTGGCTGAGCTGGATCACCGTCTCCGACAGCAAGCAGATCGGCACCTTCGCCGAACTCGGCGTCGTCTTCCTGCTCTTCCTGATCGGCCTCGAACTGTCCTACGAGCGCCTGACACGCATGAAGCGCCTGGTCCTCGGGCTCGGCTCGCTGCAGGTCGTGGGAACGGCGGCCGTCATCGCCTTCGTCGCCTGGTGGCTCGGCCAGCCGGTGGCCGCAGCCCTGCTCGTCGGCGGCGCCCTCGCCCTGTCCTCCACCGCCGTGGTCGTCGAGCACCTGGCCGAACAGAAGCGCCTGACCACCACCAGCGGCCGCACCACCTTCGCCGTCCTGCTCATGCAGGACCTCGCGGTCATCCCGCTCCTCTTCCTCATCGGCGCCCTGTCGCAGCGCCAGGAGGGTTCGGTGGCCCTCGGGCTCGCCATGGCCATCGGCCAGGGCGCCATCGCCATTCTCCTGGTGGTCGCCGTCGGCCGCCGGGTCCTGCGCCCCTTCCTGCGCCAGGTCTCGGCGCTGCACGAGCCGCAGGTCTTCATGGCCGCCGCCATCCTGATCGTCGTGGGAACGGGCGTCGTCACCGCCGCCTTCGGCGTCTCCATGGCGCTCGGCGCCTTCGTCGCCGGGCTCCTGCTGGCCGAGACCGAGTATCGCCGCGCCATCGAGGCGACGCTCCAGCCCTTCAAGGGCATCCTGCTCGGTGCCTTCTTCTTCTCGGTCGGCCTGTCCATCGACCTCGGCGCCCTTGTCGGCGCACCGATGGCCTATGCCATTGCGGTCGGGGCGCTGATCGCCGTGAAGATGGCCATCATCGTGCCGCTGGTGCGCGCCTTCGGCCAGAGCTGGCTGGTGGCGATCCGTTCGGCCCTGCTGCTCGGCCCGGCTGGCGAATTTGCCTTCGTCACCATGGGCCAGGCCACCGCTGCCGGCGTCGTCAGCGCCGAGACGGGCGCCTTCATCATCACCATGACCGCCATCAGCATGGCGACCGTCCCGCTGCTCGACCGCTGCGGTGGATGGATCGCCGACCGTTTCGCGGTGAAGGCGCCTCCCGATCCCGAACTGAAGGTCGGGCCGCCGGCCGCCGCCGGCAAGCGCGTGATCGTCGTCGGCTATGGCCGCGTCGGCCAGCTCGTCTGCGAGATGCTGGCCCGCCACCAGGTGCCCTATCTCGCCGTCGACAGCGACCCGCGCGAGATCGCCCATCTGCGCCGGCAGGGCCACGACGTCTATTTCGGCGATGCCAACAGCGAGTTCTTCCTCGAGCAATGCGGCATCCGCGACGCCGCCTCCCTCGTCCTCACCCTGCATACGGCCGGGGCCCTCGACGAGATCGCGCAGATCGCCCGCGCCCTCAATCCCGGCCTCACCATCATCGCCCGGGCGCGCGATGCGGACCATGCCAAGCAGCTCTACAGCCTCGGCGTCACCGATGCGGTGCCCGAGACGATCGAGGCGAGCCTGCAGCTGTCGGAGGCGGTGCTCTTCGACCTCGGCGTCCCCGCCGGCAAGGTCATCGCCTCGGTCCACGAGCGGCG